>CAZRRN010000001.1:0-66401 GCA_964602475.1 uncultured Lachnospiraceae bacterium
AGTCGTGGTGGGAAGTGCGAATATACAGAACTGCAACGTATCCTCGACCTGTTGCAACCATTTAATCCGATGAGCAGATTGAACAGCGTAGCACGGTCGCGCACCCGAATATTCTTGGAACGTGTTACGGTGCTGAAGATTTCTTCAGAGTAATAAAACGAATTATGGTCTCCCTGTTCAAAGGAAAGGTACGGATAGGGCGCAAGTTCTTCCATTGTAACGGAAGACATCTTGGCAAGAGGATTACCGGTGCTGATAAAAATATGAGGCTTTGCAACGAAAAGCTCCGTAAAGCTTAGATCCTTTGCCTGGAGAACCTTGTTCAGAACAGCCTCGTTGAATGCATTGTAATACAAGATTCCAAGCTCGCTTTTCATTCCCGCAACATCATCAATAACTTCGTAGGTTTGTGTTTCGCGCAGGCTGAAATCATACCGGTCTCCCCCACATTCTCTGATCAGATCGACAAGCGCATCTACAGCAAAAGAATAGTGCTGCGTGGAAACACAGAACTCCTGTTTTACGGAGGCGCCGGTTTTGTACTTCTCCTCCAGAAGAGAAGCCTGTTCTAAAACCTGACGTGCATAGCCAAGAAAAACCTCTCCGTCTTTGGAAACCACAATTCCGCGGTTGGTACGGTCAAAAACAGCCAGATTCATTTCTTTCTCCAGCTCTCTTACGGATTTGGTCAGGCTGGGCTGCGCAAGAAAAAGCTCCTTTGCTGCTGCACTGAAGGAGCCTGTTTCTGCAATCGTTACAATATATCTTAACTGTTGAAGTGTCATTGTGCCTCCTTAACCGGGGCAGCATTATTTTGTCATGAACAGAATTCCAAGAGTGTTGGGTCCGCAGTGACTGGAGATAGTACAGCTTGCACGCGTTTCAATAACCTCGTCAAAGGCCAGAATTTCGTTTATTTTATTGCGAACAAGCTCCACATACGAAGCATCAATTCCTGCGTGTGTAATGAAAATGCGGGAAGTGTCAATGGTAGCATGATCATAGGACGCAAGCTCGTCTTCTACGTATTTTATTAAGACACGGTCAAGTTTTCCGCGGTATTTCCGTCCGACAGACATAGCACCGGAATGATTGTTCACTACAATGCAGGGCTTCAACCCCAAAAGATTGGCAGCAAATGCAGTTACGGCGGAACAGCGCCCACCGGCACTCATGAAGGTCAAAGTGTCAAGGATAAAGCTTGCGTGGCTTTGTGAGGTCATGGAACGAAGCTGCAGCTGGATATCAGCGGCAGACTTTCCTTCTGCAATCAGTTCTGCGGCCTTAATGACCAGCAGACCGATTCCGGTTGAAAGGTTACAGGAATCCACCGGATATACGCCTGTCAGTTCCGATGCGGTCATACAGCTGTTCTGATAGGAACAGGAGAGTGCTCCGCCGATTGCAATATAAAGAACCTCATAGCCCTGTTCAATCCATGGAGAAAAGGCCTTAAGATATTCAGTAGTATTAATTGCAGCCGTCTTCGGAAGTATTTTCTTCTCATAATAGTTCTTGTAGACGTCATTTGGTTTAAGGTCAACAGAATCAAGATAATCCTTTCCTTCAAAAAGGACATGAAGAGGAATAATATGAACGTGGTACTTTGCTATCAACTCATCACCGAGGTCGGAGGGACTGTCAGCGAAGAGAACAACGGGTTTGGTTTCCATAAGTATCTCCTAATGATTAATCAGTACAAAAACATTTTACTACAGTAAGAACCGAAATGCAAGGCTGGCAAGGAGTCTGTTCCTTTGGTCAAATTATAAAAATTTTATAAAGATTCGGATTCTGCGCCAAGGACAAGGCATCCGACAATTCCCTGAGTACCCTGTAAACCGGCAGGTACTATATAGGAGTCGGTGTCGTCCAGCTCTCCGGTATGGATGTAACCATTCAGAAGCTCAAGAAAGCGCCTTCGAATCATAGAAAACAGCTGAGTCTGCTTCATTACACCTCCGCCGAGAATAATACGTTCCGGGGAAAGTGTCAGGGTATAGTTAACTAAAGCCTGTGCAAGATAATCACTTTCCATTTCCCAGACCTCCCGAACCTCAGCAAGTTCATAAGCCTTTCGCCCCCAGCGTGCTTCAATAGCGGGTCCGGCGGCGAGACCTTCAAAGCAGCCTTTGTGGTATGGGCAGCAGCCTTCAAAGGTATCATGCGCAGATTTTGCCAGATAAATGTGGCCGGCTTCCGGATGTAGCATACCATGTAAAAGCTTTCCTTCTGAGAGAACGCCGACACCAATCCCGGTACCTATGGTAATGTAAATTGCGGAACGAAGCCCCTTTGCGGCGCCAAAACGGGCTTCACCAAGAGCCGCTGCGTTGACGTCCGTATCGAAACCGGCTGGAACGGAAAGTGCTCGGGTTAATGTTCCGAGTAAATCATAATTCCTCCAGGGGAGTTTTGGTGTTGTGGTTATAAACCCGTATGTAGACGAAGCCGGATGGAGATCCACCGGGCCGAAGCTTCCGACTCCAAGAGCTTCTATGTTCTGTTCACGAAAATACCGAATCATTTCCGGCATAGTCTGCTCCGGGGTCTCTGTCGGTAGACTGATCTGGTCATAAATACAGCCATTTTCGTTCCCGACCGCACATACCATTTTGGTGCCTCCGGCCTCTAGTGCTCCAATTCGCATATTTAATCCTCATTTCTGCGCGTCTTTTTGTGCATAACAGAATTTGTGTCAAGCACCGCGCAGGCACAAATCTGTGTGTGAAAGGTTCATCTTTCACACTATCCCCATTTCTCAAAGTACACGTATTATTCCTTTGATAAGATGTACCGTTCAATTGCAGCGGCAACACCATCCTCGTCGTTGGATAGAGTCACAGCATCCGCTTTTTGCCGGATTTCTTCCGGCGCATTGCCCATGGCAATTCCAAGTCCGGCATAATCTATCATCGGCAAATCATTATAACCGTCACCGATTGCAATGATTTCTTCACGATGGATTCCGTAATATTCTGACAGCCTTTCCAGTGCAAGAGCTTTGGAACATTTCTTATCAACAAATTCGAGAAAAAGCGGATTGGAGGTAAAGTAATTAATGTGTTCCCGGATTGAATCGGAATTGACAGCTGCCTGCAGATCTGCCATGTGTTCAAGGTCATCATACCAGATAACCTTTGTGACACCCTGGGCGGCAAGTGCATTGATATCGTTGATCAACTCCGGTTCGACCTGTGATATTTTTCGGTATTCTGCGATACGTTGATTGAATTCACTGACATACAGCCGGTTTTGTGACCATACAATCAGCGTAGAGCCAAGTTCCATACCAAGTGTCATAATCCGATAGGCATCTGCTTTTGACAGACCTTGCTCGAAAATAATCTTGTGAGAGGGACCTACAGCAACCATAGCTCCGTTATAAAGGATAAACGGAAGATCCTCGATTCCGAGCAGTCCGGTAAAATACGGAGCCGCATGAACCGGACGTCCGGTTGAAATACAGAAAACGGTGCCGAGAGAGTCGGCCTTTTGTATGGCTTCCCTGTTAACCTTTGACAGCTGTTTTTGGCTGTTCAGTAAAGTACCGTCCACGTCGACGGCGACCAGCTTATATCTCATGGCTGATGAATGAAATCTCATTGAATCAGAAAAGGATTTCATTATTCCTTTCAATTATTTAAAACTGTAATAATAACATACTCAATTCATCAGAGGAAAGCAAGCAAAAGTTTTCGAGCGAATAAGAACAGAAGGATTTCCGTACACTACCTGTGAAGCCATGACATTATAGGAAGAGATACACTCTTTCAGGAAGAATTTATTTCTTCGTTTATCAAAGACACAGGAAAGGAATGCAGCTATGAACAAAAAACAAATTGTAAATGATCCTAAAATCACTTCGCGCGTGGATTCGGAAATTGATTATCGTATTACAGAACCAAGAGTAAATGCCTGCAGCGTGACGGACTGTACAGGAGCAGTTCCTGTGGCACCGCAGTCAGAAGAAGAACTCGAGTCCTATCTTGATGTATATCAATTTGAACCGGAGAGTGATGCTGAATATGAAAGAAAACCTTCGTCAAGAAGATGAAAGCGAAGAACAGAAGCTGAAACAGAGCGGGAAGCTGTGAAGAACAGAAGCTGAAACAGAGCGGGAAGCTGTGAAAAACAGAAGCCGACACAGAGCGAACATCTGACAGCTGAATACAGTTGTCACAGGGAACAGAAACGTGTACAATCAAAATATACCAAAGGGAACACGGAGAAATGTATGAGGAACAATCAGAAAAAACGAACCAGGAAGCAACGCTTTCGCGTGTGGATAGAATACAGGCTGCGCCGGCAAATACGCAGCCTACATAAAACTGTGGCAGCTGTGCGGGCGGCATGGGAGAGGCAATTTGCGAACACAGAAAAAGGAGTGTATCTTGGCGGAACGCTGCTGACGGGAGTTTTCTCGGGTTTTGTTTTTATGGAAACGGGACGTTCGAAGCTGTTATCATTTCTTGTTGCTGCGGCTGCGGGAAGTCTTCTTTTCATTATTATCCGGCTGTTTACGGCGCTGATTCTTAAGCTTCTGCTTTGTATGCTTTGCAGTGCTCCGGCGAAGGAGATTGTGACAGTTCTGAACCTGGCGGTCGGGCTGATTGCAATCGTTATGGTGTCATCAGGCGGTTACTGCCGTCCGTTCTGGTTCCTTTTTGGCTGCGCGGCTGCCCTGACTGAACTCTTTTTTTTCAGAAGCTTCTGGGCTCTTTTTCATCACAAAAGAAGAACCCTCCCGGTAATTCTGACGCTTACAGTCACAGCAGTGACCAATCTCTTATTCATTTTTTCCCTGATAGGTGAAGGCTTTGCAAGTTCGACAATCACAGAATACCGGGCACTTGCAGGGCTGGCTGCGGAGAACAAAACCTCAGAAACAACAGAGCTGTATTCTGTCGGAACCTTTTCTTACGGCTTGTCCGGTGAAGAATACGAATCAAAGGCTGTCGGACTGGAAGCATATGTGAAATGTTCCGGATTTTCAAAATGGATCCGTGAGCTGTACTGGGGATTTGGTATGGATGCGGTTCCGCTTGCAGGACAGGTCTGGTATCCGAATGCAGAACGGTCGGAAGACGAGAAGTATCCGGTTCTGTTTATCATACACGGAAATCACATTATGACGGAGGAGTCGCATCTTGGGTATGCATATCTTGGGGAATATCTGGCAACTCGCGGGTATGTTGTGATTTCAGTGGATGAGAATTGTCTGAATGGATATATCAATTTCGGACTTTCCAATGAAGACGATGCACGGGCAGTATTGCTGCTGGAAAATATTAAGTGGATGAACGACTGGTGTACTACAGCAGAGTCGCCGCTGTACGGTCTGGCAGAATTTTCAGACCTGACGGTTGCCGGACACTCTCGTGGTGGAGAGGCAGCAGCAATTGCAGCGGTATTTAATTCTCTGGATTGTTATCCGGATAACGGAATGATTGAGTTTGATTATGGCTTTGATATCGAATCAGTCATAGCAATTGCACCAACATGGAACCAGTATCTGCCTGCCGGACAAATGCTTTCGCTGGAGGATGTGAATTATCTGCTGGTTCAGGGAGCAAATGACGGAGACGTCAGTGTCTTTATGGGAATGGATCAGTATCAAAATATCAGCTTTACAGGAGAGAAGGATTGTTTCAAAACTTATCTGTATGTGGCAGGGGCAAACCACGGACAATTTAATTCGGTCTGGGGAAGATACGATCAGATCATTCCGCTTCGTTGGTTCTTAAATACAAAAGAGCTGATGGAGGAGGAAAAACAACAGGAGCTTCTTTGTATCTGTATCGAACGGTTCCTTAATGCAACAATTGAGCATGACGAAGAATCAATGAATTTCTTTGCCGACAGTGAACAGCTTTGGGAACTGCTTCCCGAAACGGTCTATATTTCAGGCTTTCAGAATTCATCGTTTACTGCAGTAGCGGATTATGAGGAGGACTGCGATCTTGTTTCCCAGATTGACGGGACAACAGTAACCGGAAGACTCTCAGCCTGGAAAGAAATCAGGCTTACGGACTATAGCGGTATTTACAGCTATTCGATGCAGAATCATGCGGTAAGCCTTGCCTGGACAGGAAAAGGTGCATACTATGGAATCAGATTCGAAGAAGCGGCGGACTGTTCGGAACGGGAATATCTTCAGATGGATGCGATGTTTACCGACACTCAGGCTTCCGATGTGGAGAACTTTGTCCTTTTGGATTTTACAATTACTTTGAAAGACCGGACAGGCGCGTCTGCCAGCGTTAGAGCAGGCGATTATGCACTGCTTTTTCCGCCGCTTAATCTCAGGCTTAACAAGGGCGAGTATGTTGTAAATTCGACAAATTACCGGAAGCAGCTGCAAACACTTTTGATTCCGCTGGAGGATTTTACAGGACTTGAGCTTGGCGGTATTACCGAGATACGATTAACCTTTGATCAGATAAAAGAAGGAGAAGCCGTATTTGATAATATTGGCTTCTCCAAATGAAAACAAAATCAGTAAATAATAGCTTCGTTTATTTTTTGTATTTGTTAATAATCTTTCGGATCCGTTCGGTCGGATCCAGCAGTTCACTGATTGAACGGTCGTGATTCAGGGTATCAATCAGTAATGCAATGTATTTACTCATATCGGCATTGATATAATATGGTCTTGCTAACAGCTCGTCGGTCTGATAAATCAGGTTTGTCGTAATGATACGGTAAATCAGTCCGGACTGGTATGCTTCATCAAATTTCTGAAGCCCGTTGGTAAATAATCCGAAGGTTGCGCAGACAAAAATTCTGCCGGCCTTTCTTTTTTTCAGTTCACGTGCAACGTCAAAGGTGCTTTCACCGGAGGAAATCATATCGTCAATAACGATAACATCCTTTCCTTCAACGTCGGTACCTAGAAATTCGTGGGCAACAATCGGATTGCGTCCGTTTTCAATTACAGTATAATCTCTTCTTTTATAGAACATGCCCATGTCAACTCCAAGCACATTTGCAAAATAAACGGCACGATCCATGGCTCCTTCATCCGGACTGATAATCATCATCTTCTGTGAATCAATCTGCAGATCGGGAACATTCCGGATTAACGCCTTAATAAACTGATAGGTCGGACGGATTGTCTCGAAGGTCTTGAGGGGAATCGCATTCTGAACACGTGGATCGTGTGCATCAAAGGTGATAATGCTTTCAACTCCCATGTTGGTCAGTTCCTGCAGGGCAAGTGCGCAGTCAAGGGATTCACGGGCGCTGCGCTTATGCTGGCGGCTTTCGTAAAGGTAAGGCATGATGACGGTAATCCGCCTTGCTTTTCCTCCAAGAGCGGAGATGACACGTTTCAAATCCTGATAATGATCATCCGGTGACATATGGTTAGGATATCCGAAGACCGAGTAGGTGAGACTGTAATTGCAGACATCAACCAGAAGGTAAATGTCGTCTCCGCGGACAGAAGCCTTCAGAATACTCTTTGATTCGCCGGTACCGAACCGGGGGCAGGCCGCATCTACCAGATAAGAGTCACGTTTGTAGCCGGCAAAAGCAATATTGGTGGTATGTTCACTTTCCCTTTCGTTCCGCCATTCGGCGATGTAATTGTTGACCTTTTGCCCAAGCTTTTTGCTGCTTTCCAAAGCAATGATTCCGAGTGTTCCTACCGGAATTGATTCCAACAGTACCTGCTGCTTTGTCATGTTCTTCCTCCTAGAATAGTTTTTTCAGACGAATGTCCTCTCCGATGATTTTTAAAAGTATATAATCGCTGGTAATTCTTGAAAAAATACGTTCACTGTAGGTGTTTTTAATTTGTTCAAAGGACAGATTGGTTGATATGATCGTGGATTTCTGTTTCAGATGCCGCTCGTTGATACACATATAGAGCTGTGTACTGATAAAAGAATTTGTCAGCTCCGTGCCAAGATCGTCGATGATCAGAAGATCGCAATCCAAAATAAATTCAAATTTTTCCGGACTTTCCTCCGAATCACGGTTGAATTTATGTTGTTCTAAAAGCTCAAAAAGCTCATAGGCTGTGAAATAAATAACGGAATGTGCGCTGTCAATCAGTTCTTTTGCTATGCAGTTTGTCAGGAACGTCTTTCCGACTCCGGTATTTCCGTAAATCAGAAGGTTGCTGTAAGATTCGTCAAACTGCTCAATGAACTTCTTTACTGTAGCGGTAACATTCCGGATATTTGCAAGAGGGGTAAGTCTGGTCTGTGGATCTGTCTTACTGTCGGAATAATACTGATAGGAAAAATGCTCGAAATTCTGGGTCAGGATTGAGTTGCGGACATTACTCTGTGAATAAAGCAGATCAACAACAGCCTGACGGAAACAATGGCATTTGCCGGTGCCGATATATCCGGTATCCTTACAATCAGGACACTGATATACCATGGAAAGATAATCCGCCGGATAGCCCGCGCCTGTAAGAAGTCTAAGCTTATGTTCTGTAATTGCACGGTTAGATTCCTGAAGCTCGGAATTTGGAACAGCATTGCCGAACAGTGCTGATTTTGCCCACTGAACAGAATCAGAAGCAAGTCTCTGTTCAAGAACCTGAAGTTCCGGAACACGCCGAAAGACCTCTTTTTTACGGAGGTCCAGTTCGTACCTGTCCTGAAGCAGACGATGATCGTACATACGAAGTATTTCGTTGTATTGCCGGTTATTTAACGACATGATTTCCTCATGCGGTGACTGTTTTACAGGAGCCGCTAATGGCAGCAGGTTTGGCACCGCACAAACCCGCCGAGTGAGAACTTGAAAATATCACCCTTCTCTCCCGTGTTATCCTTGCTGTTTGTTTAACAGACGCTGCTCCATGTCGGAGTAATCTTCTTCAGAGTATTTACGCTGAGGAAAACGGTTAAACGGGTTGGCTGTCTGAAACTGAAACGGTCTTGTTATATTACTGTGCCCGGAGGAAGCAGATTTTGCGTGCTCACGATCATGATTCTGAAGATCAGCAGAGTCCTTGATTCCTTCTTTGTACCAGTTTTCAAGAATTTTATCGGTGTATTTAAAATCCGGTTTTCCGATGCTTAACATAGTACGGTTGCAGGCTTCCACAACGATGGGAGAAGAGAACGAGAACGTCTCGAACCAGCGCTGCAGAAACTGCTGTTCTGCAGGAGCGGGAGCACGGTTAAAACCAAAGGCTTTCATGACTGCCGAAAAATTATCGTTGCGCAGTGCAGATTGTTCCTTTGCAAGCTCAACGGTATTAATCCCTTCACTTGCCCAGGAAACAGCAACCTTTTCTATGTAGGCATTGTTTTTTTTGCCGCGGTCAAGACAATAATCATATAAATAAACAATCAAATCGGCACTGAAGCCGAGGCATTCGTAAAAATACAAAAGCAGCTGAATATCAGAAGCTTTAAAAAGACGTCCGGTATGGTGCTCGAGCATCTGAAGAAGCCACTTGATTTCATCAGCCTCAAGAAGCTGGCTGACCTGCGCATCTGAATAAGTGGGACGCTGATCAGGAATGCCGGAATAGGCAGAAACCTCTTCGATTCCAAACGGAGCTTCCTTTTCCGCGGTGTTCTGGAACAGAGGAACGACCGGAGTTTCGGGCGCAGCCGGAGAGAGTTCCTCTGCTGCAGTGCGGCTTCGTTCCAGATTGAGAATCGTGATGTCTGTAATTCTCCCAAACGTATCTTTTTTTATTGATATGGCACCGGCTTCTTCCCAGTACTTTAACGCGCGGGTAATGTCCTTCTCTGTCTCGTCCAGCCTGTCCGCAATATAAGAAAGTGACATATCGGAAGAAACATCGGAAATGCAGCGCAGAAGATAGACATAAATCTTTACATAGGAACCGTTTGCTTTGGGCATATACTTATCAATAAACTGATTTGAAATCACAGTGGATTTCGCACCACTGCTCATGGATAATGAAATATTACTCATAAAGCCCCCCTGATTGCTGTCTCATCTTACAGGACGGCAGTATTGCTCTCCCCAAGCCTCCTGTAGTTCCAAACCCCTTGAAACAAGGCTCATTATAGCACAGAAAAATAAAATTACAAACAGCCTTTTTTCCTAATTCTTTCAGCGTAAAAAAATGTGGACAATGTGGATAATGTGGACAAAATCATTAAATCCTTATAAAATAAATGAATTTCTTCAGTCTACAGACGGAGTCTAAGAATGTGGATAATGTGGATAATTATTTCCCTAACAGCGCTTCGCCTATTTTTACAACGTCTCCGGCGCCCATAGTTATCAACAAATCACCCGGACAACATTTTTCAAGAAGAAACGATTCAATCTCATCAAAGCTCGGAAAATAGTAAACTTCTTTCCCTTTTTGCTCTAGCAGTGTTTTGATATCACATGATGAGATATCGCCGGGGTCTTCTTCGCGTGCCGGATAAATATCCGGAAGAACGATAATGTCGGCCAGTGTCAGGGCATCTGCGAATTCGTGCAGAAGCGAACGGGTTCGGGAATAGGTGTGCGGCTGGAAAACACAGACGATTCGGTGCGTTCCGTAAGTACGCGCGGAATTCAGAGCGGCTTTTATTTCGGAGGGATGATGCGCATAGTCGTCCATAACGAGAATTTCCCCAAGAGACCCCTTCAGTTCAAAACGACGCTTCGTTCCTTTGTATTTTGAAAGCGCCCGGCAACAGCAAACAGTATCAGCACCGAGCGAATGTGCCATGGCAAACGCAGCAAGAGCATTTGCTATATTATGGATTCCATTTACAGACAGTGTAACACGGGTCAGCATTTCACCATGAAAATAAAGATCAAAGGAACCACGTCCAAGCTCATCAAAGGAAATGCCGGATGCTGCATAATCAAAACGGCTGCAGTTCTCCGGAGTGTCGGCAATCCCAAATGTCAGAACGCTACAGGGGAGTCCGTCGGTGATTTCGCAGCAGGACGGAATTTCACCGTTGATGACAAGATGTCCGCCGGCAGGAACCAGCTCGGCAAAAAGGCGGAAGGAGTGACGGATATCGTCAAGATCTTTGAAAAAATCAAGGTGGTCTGCTTCTATATTAAGAATGATTGCGTGCTTCGGATTAAAATGAAGAAAGCTGTTTGTGTATTCACAGGCTTCCATCACGAGATGCATCGACTGTCCCATGCGCAGATTTCCTTTGATGTCGGGTAGGTCGCCGCCGACAAAAACGGTAGGGTCAAAGCCGGCTTCCATTTCAACCAGTGAAAGCATTGAGGTGGTAGTGGTCTTTCCGTGAGTTCCGGCAACACTCACTGCATCGCTGTAAGACAGCATGAGCTGCCCAAGCAGTTCGGCACGGGTAAGAAGCGGTATTCCGGAGGCTTCTGCAGCACGAAATTCAAGGTTATCCGGATGGACGGCTGCAGTGTAAACAATGACTGCTTCTGACCCGTGAATGTTGGAAGCACGGTTTCCGTAATACACTTCAATTCCTAGTGATTCCAGGTGCTCCGTGACCGGACTGCGCCGCTCATCAGAGCCGGTCACAGTAAACCCCTTACGTTGTAAAAGCTCAGCAATTGCGCTCATGCTGATACCGCCGATTCCGATAAAATGAATTCGTACCGGTTGTTCTATTTTAATCTGGTACATACAGGTTCGCTCCGTTTCATATTATAAAGAATATTGATATAATAAACCCATTTGCGAAAAAAAACAATCCTGCGTTTACGTTATGCAGACTCTTTGGGAATAGTGACGAAAAAATGAGAACTGAAAGAAAATCATCATGAAAACTGTCCACATTTTCCATGATAAAATTACAAAAAAGCTATCATTTCAATTAGATTTATGGTAAAATAAAACCGTAACCGGTTTCAGACAAGTTGCGTTGCAACTTGGGATGTGCTGAAGCACGCACAGGATAATGGTAAAATAAAACCGTAAACAAAACTGGTTTTATGAAGTAACGATTAAGCAACGTGAAGCACATTTTTCGAAAGTTCTATTCATGGATAAAAATAACCAGAGGTGGTGAAACAATGATTAAGAAGGAAATGATAGCTATGCTGCTCGCAGGTGGGCAGGGTTCCCGGCTGGGAGTATTGACTTCTTCCGTTGCAAAACCGGCGGTAGGATTTGGTGCGAAATATCGTATTATTGATTTTCCGTTAAGTAACTGTATTAACTCCGGCGTTGACACCGTGGGTGTTCTTACACAGTATCAGCCGCTCCGGCTGAATACGCATATCGGAATCGGAATTCCGTGGGATCTTGACAGGAACATTGGTGGAGTCTCTATTCTGCCCCCTTATGAGAAGAGCACAAATGCAGAATGGTACACCGGTACCGCGAATGCAATTTACCAGAATCTAAAGTACATGGAATACTATAATCCGGATTATGTATTGATCCTTGGCGGAGACCATGTATATAAGATGGACTATGAAGCAATGCTGGATTTTCATAAAGCGAACAATGCGGATATTACACTTGCCTGTATTCCTGTTCCGATTGAAGAGGCAAGCCGGTTTGGGGTTGTGATTACCGATGAAGAGGGAAGAATTTCCGAATTTGAGGAGAAACCACAGCATCCGAGAAGTAATCTGGCTTCGATGGGTATATATATTTTTTCGTGGAAGGTACTTCGTGATGCATTGATTAAGCTGTCCGATCAGAAGGGCTGTGATTTCGGAAAACATATCATCCCATACTGTCATGATAAGGGTGACAGGGTCTTTGCATATGAGTATAACGGTTACTGGAAGGATGTCGGAACCTTGATTTCCTACTGGGAAGCAAATATGGAACTGATTGATCTGGTTCCGGTTTTTAATCTATATGAGGAATTCTGGAAGATTTATACGAGAAGTGAAGTCATCCGCCCCCAGTACATATCGGCGGATGCTGAGATTGACCGATGCATCGTCGGCGAAGGAGCCGAGATATTCGGACAGGTTCATAATTCTGTTATTGGAGCGGAGGTTGTAATCGAAGAGGGTGCCAAGGTATATGATTCTATTCTGCTGAAGGGCAGCCATGTAGGGAAGAACTCCAAAATCTATAAAGCGATTCTTGCAGAGAACAGTACCGTTGGCGATTACTGTGAGATGGGAATCGGTGATGAGGTGCAAAATGAGCTGTATCCCGGTATCTACACGAACGGACTGACTGTGCTTGCTGAAGATTCCTGCATTCCGGAGGGGATTCGGGTCGGGAAAAATACCGTTATTTCCGGAATTACAGCTGTGGAGGATTACGAAAACGGCTGGTTAATGAGTGGAAAATGCTTGATAAAGGCGGGTGACGAAGAATGAGAGCAATCGGAATAGTCCTTGCGGGCGGCAACAGTAATAAGATGCAGAAGCTTTCCATGAAACGCGCCATCGCGGCAATGCCGATTGCCGGAAGCTACCGTGCGATTGACTTTGTACTGAGCTCCATGACCAATTCTCATATTCAGAAGGTCGCAGTGCTGACACAATATAATTCACGGTCACTGAACGAACATCTGAGTTCATCAAAATGGTGGGATTTCGGACGTAAACAGGGTGGTCTGTTTGTATTCACACCGACAATTACAATGGATAATGGCTTCTGGTACAGGGGTACTGCGGATGCTATTGCGCAGAATCTTGATTTTCTTCGTAAAAGCCATGAACCTTATGTGGTAATTGCGTCCGGAGACGGAATTTATAAGCTGGATTACAACAAGGTTCTGGAATATCATATTGAAAAGAATGCAGATATCACGGTTGTATGCAAACGGGCAGGTAATGACCTGGATGTATCCCGGTTCGGAATGGTTGTTACGGATGGCGACAGCCGAATTTTAGATTTTGAAGAAAAACCGCTGACACGCTGCTCCGAAATGATATCAACCGGTATTTATGTAATCCGCAGACGTCAGCTGATTGAACTGATTGAACAGTCGGCGGAAGAAGAACGTTATGATTTTGTAACCGACATATTAATAAGGTATAAGGCGCAGAAGAGGATTTTCTGTTATGAAATGAACAGCTATTGGAGTAATGTTGCTGCGGTAGATTCATATTTTAATACCAACATGGATTTTCTAAAGCCGGAAATCAGGGATTATTTCTTCCGGCAGCATCCGGATGTTTATTCTAAGGTGGATGATCTTCCGCCGGCGAAATATAATCCGGGAGCATCAGTCAAGAACAGTCTGGTTGCAAGCGGATGTATTATTAACGGGGTTGTGGAAAATTCCATATTATTTAAGAAGGTATATGTCGGAAACCAGTGTACCATTAAGAATTCAATTGTACTGAATGATGTGCATATCGGTGATAATGTATATATCGAAAATTGCATTATTGAGAGTCGTGATACCATATGTGCCAATACCTCATATGTAGGAGAACCGGGACAGCCGAAAATCGTAGTAGAAAAGAATGAGAGATACGTAATTTAGTAAGGGATCGTTGCGGATAACCGGACAGAATGCCTGTCCGGTTATCTGCAATTTAAGCAGCGATTAAATTCGCTGGTTATAAATGAGCGGAAGAACCAAGGAAAGCGGTTCTTGCGCCTGTTTTTGCATTCAGAATCCGATATGGGCTCTGAACTGCAGTGTAATGAAAGGCAGGCAGTCACATTGAACAATAAAGATAAAAATAAAAAACAACCCCGAAAACTATGGGGGCTGTTCTTTGCTACGGTTATAGCTATGATGCTGCTTGTTTTTATTTTCAGTGACAGAGTACAAAGCTTAATTGACCCGGTTCTTCCTGCAGCGAGCGGAATACAAAAAAACACAGAGTCAGTACTGAATCCGATTACTCTGCCGACAGCCCCCCGTCAGGAAATAACGGAAAAACCGACAGCAACAGAAGGTCCGACAGCAACGGAAAAACCGACAGCAACAGAAGGTCCGACAGCAACGGAAGAACCGACAGCAACGGAAGGTCCGACAGCAACGGAAAAACCGACAGCAACGGAAGAACCGACAGCAACGGAAAAACCGACAGCAACGGAAGAACCGACAGCAACGGAAGAGCCGGCAGCAACGGAAGATCCAACAGCAACGGAAGAGCCGGCAGCAACGGAAGAACCGACAGCAACGGAAGAGCCTACGCCAACTCCGTATGTAATCGAGCAGGCGGCAAAACCGGAAATTGACCCGGAAAAGCCGATGATTGCCCTAACCTTTGATGACGGTCCGGATAAGAACAATACATTACAGCTGCTCGATTTATTTGAACAGTACCATTCGAGAGCGACTTTTTTTGTGGTTGGTTATCAGCTGGATGTCTACGGAACATATGTTGCTGAGGCATACAGAAGAGGATTTGAGATTGGGAACCATACATTGAATCATAAAATTCTGACACGGATTTCCGATGAAGAAGCACTGAAGGAAATCGAAGAAATGAATGCAAAGATCAATGCGCTGGGAATTCCGGGAAACGTCATACTCCGTCCTCCTTACGGAAATGTCAGCGATTATATGCGGGAAACTGTCAAATCGGCAATGATTTGCTGGAGTATCGATTCCGAAGACTGGAAATCGCGTGACCCGGATAAAATATATGAGCAGATTGTTGGCAAGGTGCAGGATGGAGATATTATATTAATGCATGATATTCATACATGTACACTTGAAGCGATGAAGGCAGTCATACCGGCACTGATTGAAGATGGTTTTCAGCTGGTAACGGTGTCTGATCTTTTTGAGATGAAAGGAATTACCCCGGAAGCCGGAAAGGTTTACCGGTATGTCAGATAGAAGGATGCCCCGGTTTTATATATGCGGAGGATAACATCCGACAGGAGAACATATGTATATTATTGTAGGACTTGGAAATCCAACCGGCGAATACTCTGGAACACGTCATAACATTGGGTTTGACGCTGTAACTGCGCTTTCGGATGCGTGGAGGATCGGATTGGACATGAAGAAGCATAAAGCAGTCTGCGGAAAGGGTGCTCATGAAGGGGAACGGGTTCTTTTGGCGCAGCCACAGACCTTTATGAATCTCTCCGGAGAAAGTGTTCGTGAATTGCTGGAATTCTATAAAGAAGATGCATCACGGCTCATTGTTATCTGTGATGACATTAACCTGCCGCCGGGGCAGCTTCGAATCCGTGAGAAGGGAAGTGCGGGTGGACATAACGGACTGAAGAATATTATAACAAATATCGGAACCGATGAATTTCTGCGTATCCGTATCGGAGTGGGAGAAAAGCCGAAGAACTGGGATCTTGCCGATTATGTGCTGGGTCATTTTTCCAAGGAGGAGGAACCGCTGATGCGGGAAGCTCTTTCCGATGCAGTAGGAGCCTGCAAGCTGGTAATTGAGGGAGACACAGCAGGTGCAATGAACCGGTATAATGCAAAAAAAGAGATAAAAAAAGAATTACAGACAGGCAGGAAATCCTTATGACAGCATTTACCGCACCGTTGTGTGAAGACAGTGAGTTTACGGGAATACAAACCGAAATTGAAAAAAAGCATATGCCGATTCAGATAAGCGGCTGTATTGAGTCACAGAAATGCCATCTGATGTACGGACTTGGAGAGCAATATCCATTCCGGCTGATTATAACCTATAATGAGCAGAAAGCAAAAGAAATCTGCGAGGATTTCAGACTCTATGACCGTGAGGTCTTTTATTATCAGGCAAAGGACATAATATTCTACAGCGCTGACATTCACGGAAATGCAATCGTACAGGAACGGCTAAAAATTCTGCGGCGGCTGGCGGAACGTAAGCCGGTCACCGTGGTTACGACGCTGGATGCGGGAATGGATCGGATTCTTCCGCCGGAGCGTTTTACGGAAAATATTATCGTCATACGTGAAGGCGAACGGCTGGAAATGGAGAAGCTTACCGCTGTACTGGTACGTCTTGGTTACGGACGTCAGGGTCAGGTTGAAGCTCCGGGCGAATTTGCGGTGCGCGGAGGAATTTTGGACGTCTATCCGCTGACCGAAGAAACCCCGTTTCGCATTGATTTCTGGGGTGATGAAGTCGATACGATTAAAAGCTTTGATGTAACGAATCAACGATCCATTGAGCGTACTCCGTCACTCGCAGTCTACCCTGCGGGAGAATATGTTCTTACAGAAGAACAGACAGCAGAAGGAGTTCGCAAAATAGAACAGGGAGAAGCGGCGGCAGAACGCCGGTTTCGCGCAGACGGACAGATTGAAGAAGCGGCACGGCTGAAAAAAACTGTTGCGGAGTTCAAAGAAAATCTTGAAGTACTGAAGAGCGCGGTAGGTCTGGACAGCTATGTTCAGTACTTTTATCCGGAAACAGTCTCGTTTTTTGACTACTTCAAGGATAACGAAGCGGTAATATTTCTGGATGAGCCCGCAAGACTTGTAGAAAAAGGCGAAGCTGTTCTCAGAGAATTTACCGAAAGCATGCAGGGTCGTCTGGAAAAAGGATATATTCTGCCCAAACAGGCAGATTCCATTTTCGATTACAAGGAACTTCTGTCCGGACTGTGTTCCCGGAATACCCTGATGATTGCTACAATGGATCAGAAGGTGCCGCTGCTCGTGCCGAAAATGAAATTCTCCATGACAGTCGGCGGAGTCAGCTCCTATAACAACAATTTCGAGATTCTGGTAAAGGATCTTCAAAAATGGAAAAAGAACGGCTATCGTATTATTCTGCTGTCAGCATCAAGAACAAGGGCGGCACGGCTTGCGGAGGATCTGCGAAGCTATGAGCTTCCGGCATTCTTTGCGGAACGTGCAGAACGTGCACTTCTGCCGGGAGAGATTCTTGTAACCTGCGGAAGCGTGCATAAGGGCTTTGAATATCCACTTCTAAAGTTTATGGTCATTTCCGACGGAGATATCTTCGGCGCATCCGTGAAAAAGAAAAAGAAGAAACAGCAAACCTATGAGGGAAGCAAAATCAACAGCTTTCATGATTTGTGTGCCGGAGATTATGTGGTGCATGAGAATCACGGAATGGGGATCTACCGTGGAATTGAGAAGCTTGAGGTTGATAAAGCAACCAAGGATTATATCAAGCTGGAATACGGAGATGGCGGAGTCCTGTATATTCCTGCGAGCGGACTGGATCAGATTCAAAAATATGCCGGCAGTGATGCGAGAAAGCCAAAGCTTAACAAGCTGAATTCGGTTGAATGGAAGAATACCAAGACAAGGGTGCGTGGTGCTGTAAAGGAGCTGGCACAGGATCTGATTCAGCTTTATGCTCTCCGTCAGAAGAAAGAAGGCTATCGGTTTGGTGCAGATACGGTATGGCAGAAGGAATTTGAGGAGCTGTTTCCGTTTGAAGAGACCGAAGACCAGCTGAAAGCAATTGAGGACACCAAGCGGGACATGGAAAGCACACGTATTATGGATCGTCTGATCTGCGGCGATGTCGGTTACGGAAAGACCGAGATTGCACTGCGGGCAGCCTTCAAGGCGGTACATGAGGGAAAGCAGGTGGTCGTGCTGGTGCCGACTACAATTCTGGCGCAGCAGCATTATAATACATTTTCGCAGCGGATGAAAGAATTTCCGGTGAAGATTGAAATGCTGTCCAGGTTCCGTAGTGCAGCAGAACAGAAAAAGATACTTGAACAGACAAAAAAAGGAGCGGTTGACATCCTGATTGGAACCCATCGGGTTCTGTCAAAGGACATAACCTTCAAAAACCTTGGGCTCCTGGTGGTAGACGAGGAGCAACGCTTCGGTGTATCACATAAAGAAAAAATCAAACAGCTGAGAGGGGATGTGGATGTACTTACCCTCACGGCAACGCCGATTCCGCGAACCCTGCATATGAGTCTGATCGGAATCCGCGATATGAGTGTACTCGACGAACCGCCGGTAGACCGCCTGCCAATCCAGACCTTTGTTATGGAGCATAATGACGAAATTATCCGGGAGGCAATTACACGGGAGCTCGCCAGAGATGGTCAGGTATATTATGTCTATAACAGAGTAAACGGAATTGACGAGGTGGCAGCACATGTGGCGAAGCTGGTTCCGGAAGCCAATGTTGCCTATGCACACGGACAGATGAACGAACGAACCCTTGAAAAAATCATGTATGATTTTATTAACGGAGAGATTGATGTTCTGGTTTCGACGACGATTATTGAAACCGGACTGGACATTTCCAATGTAAATACCATGATTATTGATGATGCCGACCGGCTTGGACTTTCACAGATGTATCAGCTTCGCGGACGTGTCGGACGCTCCAGCCGAACCGCCTATGCATTTTTGATGTATAAGCGTGACAAGATGCTGAAGGAGATTGCCGAGAAGCGACTGACCGCGGTTCGCGAATTTACGGAGCTTGGATCAGGCTTTAAAATCGCCATGCGGGATCTGGAAATCCGCGGAGCGGGGAATCTGCTTGGCGCAGAGCAGAGCGGACACATGGAAGCGGTAGGGTATGACCTGTACTGTAAGATGCTGAATGATGCCGTGAAAAATCTGAAGGAGGACGGTAACCCGTCTGAGGATTATGAGACGGAAATCGATATTGATGTTGACGCCTTTATTCCGTCGACGTATATTAAGAACGAAATGCAGAAGCTTGAGCTCTATAAGCGGATTGCAATGATTGCAAATCATGAGGAATACTCGGATATGCAGGAGGAGCTGACCGATCGTTTCGGAGATATTCCGACTTCGGTGGAAAATCTTTTGCGAATTGCATTATTGAAAGCAGAGGCTCATGAGGTTTTTGTTACTTCTTTGGAGCACAAGGGCGGAGAGATCCGCTTTGTCCTGTTTCCACGCGCAAGACTTCAGGTTGAGAAAATAACGGATTTTATGCAGATATACGGGAAACGAATGAAATTCACGCCGGGCGGAGCTCCCTTTTTTATCTATAAGCTTAAGACCGGTGAAGCAGCGGTCGGGGACAACAAGAAAAAAACTCCGGTAGAATTACTCTTCGACCAGGTGGAAGAGGTACTTACAAATATGAAGAATCAGTTGCTTGAGAAGCATCAGTGACCGAGGTGGGGGATAATGAAAAAATATAAATCAATAAAATATAACAGAATCCGTATACTGCTTCTTCTCCTTGTAATGCTTGAAGTGGCTGCGCTGCCTGCCTGCAGTGTGACAGGAATAACCTATGAGCAGCCGGAGCTGACGATAACACCGACACCTCGGCCAAGTGACGGCTGGGCAGCTAATATTTTGCTGACGGTAAACGGCAGAGAGGTGGACTACCGCGAGGTATTGTTGTATCTGCTGTCAGCGAAGGAAGAAAGCGAACTTTTATACGGAGAAGGAATCTGGGACTATACGCTGGATGAAGAAGGAAGAACCTACGGAACTCTGCGGAAGGAACAGGTACTTGACGAGCTTCTGGACATTCAGATTGCCTGTACCCATGCGGAGGAGCTGGGCGTGGCTGTTTATGAAGAGGAGAACCGGGACATTGCAGAGTTCACAGCAGAATTTATTGAAAATGTCGGACGTGATGCGCTGTTGAAATACAATATTACAGAAGCACTGATTAAACAGCTGTATACCAATAATATTATAGCAACAAAGGTATATGAAAGTATTACGCTGAGTGTTGACACCGATATTTCAGATGAAGAAGCAAGGCAGATGAAGATTCAGTATATCTTCAAGACAAAGGAAAAGACACTGAACGATGTCGAAAAGGAGAACGGAGTCGAAGAAGAGCTTACCGAAGAAGAGCTTTCGAAGCTTCGGACTACAATGCAGACATTGCGAGATACTGCAATAACAAAAGAGGATTTTGCAAGCTATGCTAAGCTGAATACTGATTCCTCTGATGGAGTGGAAAAATACATTGGAGCAGGGGATCTGCCGGATTCTGTCTCGAAGATTGTTCTGACACTGAAGGACGGAGAACTCTCCCCTGTGATAGAAACCGAAGAAGGTTTTTATATTTTCAAATGCATTACTGCATTTGACGAGGATGCGACCGCGGCACGAAAAGAAGAAATGATTGTGGAGCGGCAGAGGGAACGGTTTTCTACGACCTTTACGGAGTGGAAGGCAGCAGCAGAGGTTATTATCGATGAACAACAGTGGGAGAAGCTAAAGCCGTAAGCGTTACCGGCGAGCTGTCAGTTCAATACAAAAAAGCAGACATTGGAATCAAACAGCTGGAACGATAGAAAAAAGGATGCTATAGTTGATGCATTCCTGCGGAACACCAACCGGATATCATGGTTAATACATTCCTGCAGAACACCAACCGGATATCATGGTTATTGTATTCCTGCCGAACACCAACCGGATATCATGGTTATTGTATTCCTGCGGAACACCAACCGGATATCATGGTTAATACATTCCTGCGGAACACCAACCGGATATCATGGTTATTGTATTCCTGCCGGAACATTAAATGACATGTAATATAGCGATTTGTAAAGCAGCAAAAAAATGGATGGGAGAAGGGACGCCGGCCGGCATCCTGAAAGAAAAGAATGATTGAAATTCGTGAACTCACAAAGGTCTATAAGCTGACCAAGAAACAGATGGCAGAACAAAAAACCAAGAAAAACATGAAAAAGGCAGCTAATCGAATCAGTCTGACAGCAGAACCTGGAGAAATCTATGGATTGCTCGGACCGAACGGTGCGGGAAAGACCACAACACTACGCTGTGTTGCAACTCTTTTGAAGCCGACCGAAGGAACGATTACGGTATGCGGGCATGATGTGGAGAACGAACCGGAGGCGGTGCGCGGATCGATTGCATTTCTTACAAATGAAATTAAGCTGGATCCGCAGTTCTCTGCAAAATACATGTTCGGATTTTTCGGAAGACTTCACGGAATGAGTGAGAAAGAGATTGAAACGCGCAGAAGCGAGCTGTTCGAGTATTTTGGCATCACGGAATTTGAAGACAAGAAAATTGAGGAGCTTTCGACCGGTATGAAGCAGAAGGCTTCAATTGCCGTCAGTCTGGTGAGCAATCCGCCGGTCATTATATTTGATGAACCGACGAACGGACTGGATATTGTAACGGCTCGCAGTGTGACCGATTATCTGAAGCGTCTGCGGGACGAAGGAAAGACAGTAATTATTTCCACACATATTATGACAGAAGCAGAGAAGCTCTGTGACCGGATTGGGATTATCATTAACGGAAAGATGGTTATGGAAGGAACACTGTCGCATATTTTGGAGGAGACTGGTACCGGCGAGCTGGAGGATGCCTTCTTTGAGCTTTACAAGGCAAGTGAAGAAGGAGGAAACCAAGCATGAACGGAACAAAAACGATTATAGTAAAAGAGCTTCGCAGAGTGTTCTGTGATAAAAAGCTTGTATTCAGTCTGTTTATTCTTCCGGCTGTTCTGATTATCGGTATTTATTCCCTTATGGGACAGATGATCAGCGGACTGACCTCTGATATTGAGGAGCATCATTCGGTGGTTTATATCCAGAACGCCCCACAGGAGGTGAAGAATCTGATTGATGCAACCGGTTATAAAGAAGGAATCAATTTGACTTATCTTGCCACAGGGGATTCCACAGAACAGATTGAAGCGGATATTCTGGCGGGAGATGCAGAGCTGCTGGTAATCTTTGCAGATCAATTTATGGAAAATGCAGATTCTTATAAGAATGCAGAGGATACGATTCCAAAGCTTACCCTTTGCTATAACACAACCGGTAATTATTCCTCGGCAGCAGTGGATGTATTCCGTGTCATGGTACTGGACAATCTGGAACGTTCCATTCTGGCAGCCCGGTTCGGTAACCTGAATCTGCTGACAGCGTTCGAGACAGAATCAAAAATTATTGTTGACGAGGACAAGGCAAACGGCGAGTTTATTGCGATGATGCTTCCGTATTTTATCACCTTCATGCTTTTTGTCGGAGCAATGTCGCTTGGTGTGGACGCGATTACAGGAGAGAAAGAGCGCGGAACAATGGCCAGTATGCTGCTGTCTCCGATAAAACGCCGGGATATTGTGGTCGGAAAACTTGTATCACTGTCAATTCTGTCTGCTATCTCAGCGGCCATCTATGCAATCTCCATGCTGCTTGCCATGCCGATGATTACCAAAACCTTTACGGGCGGTGAATCCGTCGAAATCGGGATCAGCTTCAGCGTACTGCAGATTGCGGAGTTGTTTGCCATCATGCTTGCAATGGTTTATCTTTATGTGGCACTGGTTGCTTTTGTGGCTGTGCTTGCAAAGACAGCAAAAGAGGCAGGTGCATATGTGTCTCCGATTTATATTCTGGTTATGGTATGCGGGCTGCTTACCATGTTTACCGGAGGAATGGAAAAGTCTCTTGGACAGTATGCAATTCCGATTTACGGAAATGCGCTTGCAATTCAGAATCTGATGACCAATGAGTTGACCGGAACGCAGTTTCTGCTTTCCTTTGGGGGAACGATACTCGCAGGTGTACTATTTACCGTACTGCTTACCAAAGCATTCAACAGTGAACGGATCATGTTCAACGCATAACGGTGAATGCGGCATTTACCAAAAAATTCAAAATAACGGAACCAGATCAGGAGACCCGGCGTCTAATGTAGTATAGAGCCGGGTTTTTTGTCTTATAGGAAATTTAGCCGATAAGATAATGGGCGCTCTGCTAAGGTTATGTAAAGTGTGCTCTTTGTTCAGAAGGGGGATTATGATGACAGATACCAGAAAAAATCGATGGATTGCACTGCTTCTTACGACAGTGCTGCTGTCCGGACTGTTGGCAGGATGCGGAAAGCAGCCGGCGGGGACAGACGGGATAACGGCAACAGTGACACCGGTACCTACAATGGGAACACAAGCTTCGGGAGCGGCAGGAACACCTGCAGTGACCGGTACAACAGGGATAGAACCGCTTGTAGATACTTCCGGCGGAATTATCTTTACCAAAGGAAGTTATACTGCAGATTATACGGCAGGCAACCTTCCGGCCGGTATGTCGGGTGCCGGGATTACAGCAGATGATCCCGCACAAAATAAAACAGTAAAGACCGGAAGCAGTTTTCTGCTGACAACAACAGCAAAAGTGACGGAGCAGGAGGTTCGTGAATGCCTTCGTTTTACTGCCGGAGCGCAGAAAACGGAAATTGCTTATGAGTTGGAAACGCTGTCCGAAACAACCTACCGGATTACTCCACAGAATACACTTCAGGGAAATTCGCTTTACCGTTTTGTCCTTGGAGATATCAATAATCCGTATGGAAGCTTTGCCTTCCAGACAGATACGGAAGCACTGGTATCCGGTCTGTATCCGGCGGATCTTTCGACAGGAGTTCCGGTCAACACCGGAATCGAAATGACCTTTTCCGAAGTAATCGCTACGGATTGTGTGATAGCAGATTTCTTTACGGTAAGTCCGTCGGTGGAAGGAACCTACCGGCTTTATCCGGATGGGAAGACAGTGGTGTTTATTCCCTCGGTATATCTTTCGGAAAATACCGTATATTCTATTGAAATAAAAAAGGGATTGCCCGGGATTTCCGGAAAAACGCTGCAAACGGCAGTAACAGCACAATTCCGTACTGCAAATGACACCAGCTATAATGATAAAAATATAAATATTTATCTATATACACGGGAATTAACGATAACAGACGGCTCTGCTCCGACAATCGATTATGCCTGTTGGTATAACGATGAGTACAGCACGGAGTTTAACGATATTCAGGTTGAAATCTGGCAGTATTCGGGGGCAGCAGAATGCATCGAAGCAATGAAGGATTACCAGCAGGTGAAGGCAGATTATCTGTACGGAGGAGAGGAATATCTTTATTCGACCACCGGGCTTTCAAAGCTTATGGACTATACGGCAGAAATGTCGATAAAGACCGCGTGGTATTACCGGACGAATGAGTTGGTTCTTCCTGCACTTCCTGACGGAAACTATCTTCTGAATGTGCGGTTCTCCGGAAGTCTTGGAGAAGAGCCGTTTGAATATACGACGCAGGTTCTGCTTCAGATTACGGATCTTGTAGTATATACGGAAAGCGCAGACGGCAGCCTGCTGCTTTGGATCAATGATGCCGAAACCGGAACAGTAAAAGGTGCATCGCTCACAGCCGATTGCTTTACATACCGTTATGGCTGGAATGTGGAGGTATCCGATACTACCTACACTACGGTTAATAAGAAAACAGATGAAGACGGGCTGGCTGTCGTGGAGCTTGGAAGCAATCACAATGCCTTTGTACTCGTAGAATCAGGAGAGAAGACGGCATATGCCTGCGTAACAGGGGAAAGTGAAGACCGGGATACGGTATATCACAGCTATCTGTATACTGACAGAGAGATTTATTTTGCAGAGGATACAGTGAATTTCTTCGGTGTTGTTCTTCCGGGAAATGACAGCACTGTATTTCCAAAAACACTTTGTCTTCAGCTTTATGGCAGCGTAAATGGTATTCCGGTTACCGTTGAAGAAGACGGAAGCTTTCGCGGGAGCTTTACCATTGATAATGAAATTACTTCCTGGCTGAATCTGACCCTGACCGATTCTGACGGAAACTACGTTACAGGAAAATACATCGAAATCACACAGGAAGAAAAGCCGCTTTATACTGCGAACATTTCATTTGACAAGCCGTACTACCGAATCGGAGATACAGTTACGCTTACCCTTACCGCAGGATTTTATGACGGAACTCCGGCACCGGGACTTACCTTTGATCTTAGTATATGGGATGGTAATGCTACAAAGAATTGTACTGCAGTAATCGGAGAAGACGGAACCTTTACCTACAGCTACGTACCGGACAGCCGGAAGGTGGGAAAAAATTCGACCTCACCGGTTTCGATATCAGCTTCGTGCAGTCTGATTGGAGAAGATCTGACCGACCTTTACGTGTATGAGAGCGCATATTACTTCCACAGTAATATGATTGTTGATGTTGGCTGTGTAGTTCCGAAGGACGGTTCCGATAGCTATACGGAGCTACAACTGCATTACCGGGATTTTGAAAAGCTTCTGACTAAAGAGGATTTATCCTACAGTGTTTTTCCCCAGAACAGCTATGGTGCTGCAGCAGACGGTTCGGTAAGTGTCAGATTATATGAGTACGAATATGTAAAAACACCTGCAGGAACAAGCTATGATCCGATCACAAAGACCACCAGACAGCTTTACAATTACTCTACCGTCCAATCTCTTGTCAAGAGCTATACGGCAAAATTCACCGGCGGAACGCTCAATCTTTTACATGTTACTCCAAAAGATGGCTTCTCAGGATACTATGAATACGAGATTAATTATATCGACCCGGATACAGAAAGAGTTTACTGCTTTACTTCGTATGCAAACGAAGGTAGCCGATGGTATAATCCACAGAAAGCAGGAGCCGGGTACTCAATTGAATTTACAGACGGCCCATACAGTATCGGCGACTTGATTGAGTGCAGGCTGACTTACGACGGAGAAGAGGTAAACGGTATTCCGGTACTGTATACACTCTACGAGGACGGAGTACAGCGGGCATATCTTTCCCGCGACGGAAAATACAACTTTACCTATACCGCCGAGCTTGCACCCTGTGCACGTTTTATTGCGACGCTCGAAGCAAACGGCTGTAAACAAAGCCTTCTCAACATGGGTCTTTTGTACGATTACGAGAATAATAATATGTTAAATCTAAATTTAACAACCGACAAAACCAGCTATTATCCGGGTGAAACCGCACAGATTACGGTAAAAGCAGAGGGGATTACCGGTACCGGGGCATTCGTCTGTCTCAGTGTGGTAGATGAAGCCTGCTTTGCACTTGGAGAGCAGACAATTGAGCTTTCGGAGTTTTTTAACACCGGCTGGACTTCGATTACCTGTGATGCGCGATTCAGCTGTATGGGTGATGAAGATTATTTTGGTTCCGTTGATGAGATTATGATGAAAGCGGATTGTGAGAATGAAGCTTTTATGGCTTCCGATTCGGCTGCAACGGGCGAATTGACTTCCCGCAGTGGAGAGAATGTTACAATCCGTGAAACCTTCCTCGACAATCCTCTTTTTACCTTATGTGAACTTTCAGAGGATGGAACAGCGGTTATTTCCTTTACTACACCGGACAATATTACGGAATGGCGGCTTAGTGCAGTTGCAGTGAATCCTCTTAAGGAGTGTTCCGGACGAGAAGCAATGATTCAGACAGAGCTTGGCACAACGACGACAGATATTATCTGTACACTGCCGTTTTTCTTGAGTGCAGAGGTCAACGAGACTTTCCTTGAGGGTGATGACATTGTGGCATCGGGGCGCGTATTCGGAACAGAGCTTACCGCCGGCGAAACGGTTACCTATCAAGCGGAGCTTTATGACGAAAGCGGGAGACTGCTTCAAACGCTTAATAAAGAAGATAAAGCAGGAACAGCGGTATGGTTTAATTTCGGAAAACTTGGCTGTGAAGATTATCAGGTTATCATTAAAGCATGGAGCGGCAGCTCTTCGGACGGTGTAAAGCTTTCCTTCACCGTTGTGGAGAGCGGTGTTATGATGACAATCCGCAAGGATCTGAAGGTAACTGAATTGAGCAGCATTTCACCGATGATGTATCCTGTCATTTTAAGCTTTTATGATTCAGCATATGAACCTTATGTTCAGGCGGTTAACCAGCTTTTATATTCCTACAGTTCCCGTTACGACAGCCTTGCAGCATACTATATAGCAGAAGAAGCCTCTGACCGGCTGTTTGGAAGTGAAGGCTGTCAGTCAGACGATCTTGAAAGAATAAAGCAGACGCTGTCGGGTACTTACGGGCTTCTTCCTGTTCTTGAATACGGGGAAGGAAATGCGGCATTCACTGCGAAGGTCTGTGCGCTTGCCCCGGAAGCTCTGACAGCTTCAAAGAAGGCGGAGCTTCTTGAGGTATTTACTGATATCCTAAGCGCAGAACAAATCGCGGATGCAGAGACTCTTACCGCCTGTCTCTTTGGTCTTGCAGCACTCGGGGCTCCGGTACTGAACGATCTGAATTATTCGGCGGCATGCAGTGCCGAATTCTCTTTGACGGCGAAGCTGTATCTTACTGCGGCATATGCTTATCTTGGAGACTTTTCTTCCGCAGCGGAGATTTACGATACTCTGGCAGCAGAATATAGAAGCACGGAAAACGGAGAGATTTATTTTGAAGGAGTATCGACCGAAGAAACCATTCGGTATACAGCGTATGCGCTGATGTCTGCGGCCTTGATACGAAAGACAGATGCGGAAGGAATGTACCGCTATCTGCAGAACCATACTTCGACGGTGGAACTTTATCAGCTTGAGCAGGCAGCATATGTGAAGTATTTTTATCCGTTGAATGCAAAGAACACTTCATTCACCTGGAAGGTCGGAGAAACCGAAGAGAAAGTGGAACTAAACATCGGCGGCGTATACAGCATGACCCTGAACAGAGCTGATTTTGAAGTTTTTGCGGTCTTAAACGCAGACGAAAATGTCCGCGTCCGTGCAACCTACCTTGGAAGTGCGGATGCAGCAAGGTCAGAGAATACAGAATCCGGAAAGCTCGGGGTTACAAAGACAGTTACAGTATATAATGCAGAGAAGAATCTGTACCGTGTAACGCTCGAATACTCGATAACAACAGACCGGAATGATTCTTTCTATTCGCTGGCGGACTATATTCCCTCCGGAGCAAGATATTACGAAGCTGAAGACAATTACAACAGCAGCAGGAACGGAAACTGGTACAACGGAGCTTATATCTATTGCCTGTCAGGCCAGACAATGAAGGGCGGGATTTATATCTTCCGGACAAATGACGATCAGCTTTCGGGACTTTCAAAAATAACGATTACCGGAAGTGTCAGCTACATCATACGCGGAGCGGTGGAAGGAAGCTTTGTGGTTGACAGCGCCGTGGTACAGGACCGAAGTAACGGAAATTATGCAGCGAGCGAGAAAGCGGAAATTACGCTCAAGTAAAGAAAACAATGATTAATTTGCAGGGGGTACTGATAAAGCGATGAACTTGCCAAACGGTAGGTTTAAACTTTGTCTGTATCCCCCCTTTTTTTGAAAATAGTGGAACTTTGCATGGTGGTGTGGTAATATGAAACCGGAAACGGTTTCAGACAAGTTGCGTTGCAACTTGGGATGTGCTGCAATGCGCACGGATTTATGGTAATATGAAACCGGAAACGGTTTCAGACAAGTTGCGTTGCAACTTGGGATGTGCAAAAGAGCATGTGGTGATGTTATGAAACAACAAAAATAAACTGCGAGGAGATCTGACAATGAAACGAATGATATCTGTATTGCTGGCATGTATGATTCTTTTTGCGCCTGTTCTTCCTTGCCGTGCAGCCGATTCTCAAACGGAGTGTGATATATCAACGGTATTATTGACTGCGGAGGAAGCAGCGTATGTCAGCGCTCATCAAGAAAATCCGCTGGTTGTTGCTATATCGGAGGATCTGGCTCCTGTAGAATTCTATGATGATGAAATAGGTGCATTTTCCGGGTTTATTATTGAATTATATGAGCTGATTGCGCAAAAGACGGGATTACGCTTTTCCTATGTACTACGCAGCGATAGCGAAACGACCAGAAATCAGATTTCTGATGGAAAGATTCAGCTTGTCGGTTCGTTGTCAGCTCACGCGGGGGTTGCAGATGCACTGAATGTGACGGTAAGCAATCCCTTCTACTCCAACACGGTCTCTCTTATCAGTAAAAATTCGTGGTCGGGTGAAGAAAATCCAGACTCTGTGGTGGCAGTGAAGGCTGGGTATCCTGTTTTTGTGGAGATCGCCAAGAGTCTTGGTTGTACTTCAATTGTTGAATACGATAGCTTTGCAGCCTGTGTTAAAGCCGTCAATGACGACAAAGCTGATATTACTCTGATCTCCACAACGGGAGAAAATGTGCTGCTGGGGCATGCTTACTATGCAAATCTTACTTCAATTCTACTGACCCAGACCTCCGGAGACTATGCTATAGGAATAGCTAATAACGAGGACATGGAAATTCTGCGCTCCATCATTAACAAAGCTTTGGCAGATATTTCACCGGAGTGGATCAGTCAGACGCGGCTGCAATGGGTTCTTAAAGTACATGCGAAGAGAGATTTTAAGGATACAATCTATGAAAACAGAACATTTGTATTTACCTTGTTATTTGCGACTGTCATTGTTATATTTATAGTGCTTTTGCTTCGGTCAAAGCAAAAACGCAGGGGGAATCTTACCTTACAGAAAAGCAATGAACAACTGCAAAAGGCACTGCAGGAAAAGAACATTGCGCTTGAAGCTGCAGCAAATGCCAATGCGGCAAAAAGTGAATTCCTCTCGAATATGAGCCACGATATTCGCACGCCTATGACAGCAATCTTGAATTTAACGGATCTTGCTCTTGAGGAAATAAATCAGCCGGAGATTTTAAGAGAGGACTTGATGAAAATCAAATTATCCGGCAATTATCTGATGGGTCTGATTAATGATGTGCTGGATATGTCAAGGATTGAAAGCGGAAAAATGACGCTCAAGCCCTCGGTATATTCGCATGCCGATTTTGTCAGTTACATGGACAGTCTTACAGAACCGCTCTGTGAGCAGCAGGGGGTAAGCTTTGGATGGGATAAAGGAAATACAGAATATAGTGTCTATGTGGATATTATACGGTTTAATCAAATATTCTATAACCTTCTTTCCAATGCTATCAAATACACACCGGCAGGAGGAGAGGTTTTTCTGAAGGTTGAAAACAATCATGTAAAAGACGGTGTGCTGTATTGCGACTTCATTATTCAGGACACCGGGATTGGCATGAGTAAGGAATTTCAGAAAAAACTCTTTATGCCCTTCGAACGGGCGGAAAATGTGAATGCCTATACCGGTACCGGTCTGGGGCTGAGTATTACGAAGCAGATTATCGACGTAATGCATAGCACCATTCACATTGACAGTGAACTCGGCAAGGGCACCACTGTTACATTGCAGATTCCGATGCCGATTGCCACGGAAGAACAGTGCCTGGAAGCGCTGAATCACAGCGCCGGTGTAAAGGACGAAGAGACCTCAAAAAAAGATGAAAAGGGTTTGGTTCGGATTCTTCTTGCAGAGGATCACCAGCTGAATCAGGAAATTATCATCCGCCTTCTGCAAAAAAAACAATATGAGGTTGTCTGTACATCGAACGGTGAGGAAGCACTTGCTGCATTTTCCGAAAGCCCAGTAGGGTATTATTCAGCAGCTATCATGGACATCCGTATGCCGGTGATGGATGGTTATGAAGCGGCAAAAGCGATTCGTGCGCTGGACAGACCGGATGCTAAGGTTGTCCCGATTATTGCAATGAGTGCGAACGCCTATGATGAGGATGTCAGAAATAGTTTGGCTGCCGGAATGAATATACATCTTTCTAAACCAATTGAATCGGAGAAGCTGTACGCAACGCTGGCCGATCAGATATCATGTAGTTCTGCTTTACAGGAGACCAATAAATAAAAGAGCTGCCGCCGGATGCGGTGCAGAATTGAGGAGAAAATGAATTACAGGATCACAGTACAGTATGATGGAACACGGTATCGCGGCTGGCAGAAACAGGGAAATACAGAGAACACCATACAGGGGAAGTTCGAGGGCATTCTTACAAAGCTGACCGGAACACCTGTCGAAGTACAGGGAGCAGGCAGAACAGATGCCGGAGTACATGCCAGCGGTCAGATTGCAAATTTTAAGCTTCATACGACATTAAGCGACGAGGAACTGATGGAGTACCTGAACCGGTATCTTCCGGAAGATATTGCGGTGACCGCGTTATCCCGCGTTGATGAGCGGTTTCACAGCCGTCTCTCGGCAAAACGCAAGACCTATATGTATCGTCTTGGTATCGGTAACAGCAGGAATGTTTTTGAACGAAATTATATTTACTGCTTTGACAGAGAACCGGATTTGGATAAAATGCAGGCGGCAGCAAAGCTTCTGACCGGAACACATGATTTTGCGGCATTCACCGCAAAAAAAACCGGAAAATCAACCGTCCGGGAACTGTACTCCGTTAACATCATTAAGAATAAAAATGAGATTCGGTTTATTTTCTGCGGAAACGGTTTTCTTTATAACATGGTACGAATCCTGACCGGAACTTTAATCGAAGCCGGAACCGGAAAACGCAGCGTTGAATCCGTCGGAGAACTGCTGACAGAAGCTGACCGTACTAAAGCGGGCTTCACCGCCCCGGCGAAGGGACTCTGTCTTGTAGCGGTGGAATACGATTAAATTGAAAGGAAGAAACCATGAAGAGTGCGCTTATCGTTCTGTTGGTTCTGGTGGTAGTACTACTTTCGGTACTCTTCATTGTGCTGCTTGTTATTAATTCCAAGCAGGAGAAGGAAGGACGGAAAGAAGGCATATCAGCCGGAAATGTTACAACAGCAGGCAGCCATTCATACAGCAACGGGAAGAATGCAGTGAAATCCGGAAACACAGAGCTGGCAGGCTACCGAAGACGAAGCTTCGAATCCTATCGAAATTACCAGGAGCAGGAGCTCATTTACCGTCAGTATCGTAGTATTTTCTGTGAAGAAGGAATTTTTTTCTTTCTTAAGAATCTGTTCACGTTCCGGCGCAGCAGTGAGGAACGGCATATTAACGCGGCGGATTACCGGAAAGCGGTACTGGAGGATATTCTGGATCCGTTGAACAGAAGAATCAGTGAGGAAATACCGTATTCGGACGGAGAATACCGGTTGAATACAACCTTTACAATGTTTTTGACGGCAGATGAGTACTATGAACAGCAACTTGCATACTCAAAAGAACAGTGTGGTACAGTAGAGAAAGAAACGGTCTTTTGGCAGGAAAGACTTGCCCGTAATGAAGAAAAGCTCGGGAAGCTGCATGCAGACAGCGGAAACCAGTTTTTCCGAACGCTGTGGGAGACCTGTAAACCACTTTTGGAAGAAGCTGAAGCAGGATACCGGACAGCTTTGCGTTCTGCGCCGACTCGTGATGCAGGCTACCGGTTGACCAGAGACCTGACTGACCGCTTAGAAGAAACACTTTTCCGGAATGGGATTCAGGTACTATGGTACGAACGTGCATTAGGCGAATTGCAAAAGAAAGCATTTATCCGAGGAACAGCAGCACAGGAAGCACCGGCAATCCTGCGGGAGCGTGACGGACTTGTCTATGAGAAAGGAATCGCAGTCCTTCCGTAAAGAGACGGGAAAAGGAGACGGGAAAGAACAGGTCTTGACATTTCTTTTATTTCTGATATACTGATGAAAACTAAAAATCGTCCTTTGAAAGGCTATGAAGGGAAATAGTACCGATAATGATTCCGAACAGAAAGATGCCGGCTGATGAGAGGCTCGCGGATAGTTTTCGTGAATACCTCCCGGAGCTGCACACCAAACCATGAAGATGAAGTAGGCTGTGACGGAGCTGCACCCCGTAATCGTGTGCAAGGGTATATTTTCTTCTGTACCTGCTAAGGTATGCAGTGTGAGCTGCATATGAATTAAGGTGGTAACACGGGTATTGCCCGTCCTTATATTTTACAGTATGAGGACGGGTTTTTCAGTTTAAAAAAGAAGGATGGAAGAAGATAACGAAGTGCTTTTTTCATCCGATATGGAGGAAGCTATGATACTATCAGCAAACGAACAACTAAGAATCATTCGAAAGGGAACCGAGGCAATCGTTGGAGAAGAAGACCTGCAAAGCAAGCTGGAACGGTCAGTAAAAGAGAACCGGCCGCTGGTGATTAAATTCGGAATGGATCCGTCTGCTCCGGATCTTCACCTTGGACATGCGGTTCCGCTTCGAAAAATCCGGCAGATGCAGGAGCTCGGCCACAAAGCAGTAATCGTAATCGGCGATTTTACCGGACGGATCGGCGACCCTACAGGAAAAGCAAAAGGTCGGGTCGCGCTTACGGAGGAAAAGGTACATGAAAATGCCATGACCTATTGCGAGCAGGTATTTAAAATCATTGACAAAGAAAAAACTGAAATCCGGTTCAACAGTGAATGGCTGGCAAAGTTAAATCTAGAGGAGGTCATCCGTTTGGCGGCATCTACGACAGTAGCGAGAATTCTGGAACGGGATGATTTTCAGAACAGATACCGGAACCAGACACCGATTGGTCTGCATGAATTTTTTTATCCGCTGCTGCAGGCCTATGATTCGGTGGAGCTGCACGCCGATATCGAGCTCGGCGGAACCGATCAGACCTTTAATGTACTGATGGGGAGAGCATTACAGAAGTATGTAGGACAGGAACAGCAGGCAGCCATTTTTGTTCCGATTCTTACAGGTCTTGACGGTACCGATAAAATGAGCAAGAGTCTTGGCAACTACATCGGAATCAGTGAGAGTGCAAAAGTAATGTTCAAGAAGGTAATGGAATTGCCGGATGAACTGATTATCACGTATTACGAACTAACCACGGATGAACATCCGGATGCAGTCGAATTAAAAAGGAAGGAGCTTGCAGACGGAAGAAATCCGCGTGATATAAAGCTTGAGCTGGCGCGAATCATAACGAAGCTGTATCATTCCGGTGAAGAAACAGAGCTTGCAGAACAGTATTATCACGCTGCATTTTCCAATAAAGCAATTCCGGACAATATTCCAGAGCTGAAGCTTTCTGAGCCGCAGTCTCTGAATGACCTGATTCCTGAACTGATTTTACAGGGCTTCTTCCCTTCCAGAAGTGAATTTGTCCGGCTGATTAAGCAGGGTGGGGTGCAGAAAAATGGAGAGAAGGCAGAGCTTTTGATTCTTGATGAGCTTATGAAGCCTGGAGATGTTCTAAGAATCGGAAAGAAAAAATTTGTCCGCATCATAGAGTAAGAATATTGATTCTATTCCTGCGAATGCGTGCGTATTCTCTTCAGTAACGGAATCAGCCGTTTTCCGATCAGAGCAGCGACAATACAGCTGACGAGATCTCCGGGAATAAATATCAGAAAGTAATATATAAAAAGTGTACGGAAACCAATGGGATTTCCAAGATACAGCGTGCTCACGAGCTCGTAGTAAATCATTCCGCAGAGGTATACAAGTAACAGTCCGACGGAGCCGGCAGCTAACAGCCGTAGAAAGCCGGGCTCGTGACCCTTGTTAGCAATAATTCCGGTCACATACGTGCCGAGTGCAAAGCCAATGAGGTAACCGAAGCTCGGCTGCAGGACATAAGAGAAGCCGCCGCCCTGAGTAAAGACAGGAATGCCAATCAGCCCCATGACAAGGTAAATCAGAACGGATACCAGTCCGAGCCTTCCGCCAAGCAGGAAGCCTGCAAGCGTAGTAAATAAAAACTGCAGGGTGATTGCGACAAAAGGGGTCGGTATTTTAATAAAGGCTCCGGCAATAATCAAAGCAGTAAACATGGCGCATAAGGTCATATTTAATATGTAATCTCGTTTCATGATAATTCCTCCAAGGGTATTTAGGAAAACCGGATGCTGATTTCTCCGGAAGAAAGTGCTTCTTCACGTCCGTCTTTATATCGAACCAGCAGGCGGCATTCATCGTCAATTCCGAGAACGGTTGCCGGTTGCGACTGCTCTGCACGCAGTACATTAACCTCGCGTCCGATGACAAAGCTTTTGCTGCGGTACTTTTCAGAATAGGCAGTCTGTCCGAGATCGGAATAATAAGCCATAAAGTGATTTAAAAAACCGGCGGTAAGCCGGTTTTTGGCATCCGGATGGGGGGAATCATAGACGGTACCGGCGATCTGCTCCAGTTCTTTTGGAAATCCGCCCTCCGGAGGATAGACATTTAGACCGACACCAAGTACAGCATATTCAAGGGATTCGTTTTCCAGTCCCATCGCAGCTTCTGTCAGGATTCCGCAGACCTTTTTTTCATTCACAAAAATGTCGTTAACCCACTTGATTTTTGCATCTGTTCCTGTTTCAGTGTCGAGGGTTTCACACATGGCAACCGCTGCCATTGTCGTGAGCCTAACAGCCTGCATCGGGGAATACCCGCAGGGACGAAGTAACAGACTTAGATAGATGCCGGAGCCTGAGGGTGAATAAAAGCTCCTTCCACGTCTTCCACGTCCCCCGGTTTGTTTCCCGGCAACGACAATATACCCTTCTGAAGCTCCAAGGGATGCCTGCTCACGAACCAGCGTATTAGTGGAGGTTGTCTCGATAAGGGTATGAAGCTTAAGAATATCATATTGTGGAAGTAGATATTTTTGAATTCCCTGAACGGAAAGAATGTCCGTATCGCCTGCAAGACAATACCCTCTGCTTGGAACAGCGTCAATGACATAACCGTCATTCTGCAGGGATTTTACTGCTTTCCATACGGCTGCTCTTGAGACAGATAGACGTTTGGCGATTTCTTCTCCGGAGAAGTAAACGCCTCTTTCAGATTCAAATAATACAAGCAGATTTTCTTTTATCGTCATGCGAATTCCTCACTTCACGATTATCCTTCTTTAGACAGGACTGTCTGCAGACAGCGTCAAAGAGTCCTAACGATATATAAATACCAAAAGAAGAATACCACAAGTATTTCCGATTGTCAACCATAAAACGAAGCGAGGTTTACAATAATTTCACAAGGCTATAGGGTTTACAATCACAGCAACAAAGATGTTAATTTTATAATCACAGTAGACAAGAATGTAAGGTTTATAATTACAACGGACAAGAATGTAAGGTTTATAATTACAACGGACAAGAATGTAAAGTTTATAATTACAACGGACAAGATGCAAGGTTTACAATCAAAGCATAAAATAGATAAAGAGTAATTTGGAAGTGTTCGATGACTAAGTGGAGGAATTGTCTGGTTTGCGTCGGTTTCGCATGATTCTGCTTAAAAAAAGCATCGTTATCGGGAAGATGATAGCGGCCAGAATTCCGATGCGAAGATCGTCTCCGAATGCACCGGCAATCATTCCGGTGAAGGTCGGTCCACCGCCGCAGCCAAGATCGCCGGCAAGCGCAAGAAAGGCAAACATTGCAGTGCCACCATTACGAATGGATGCTGAAGCCTTACTGAAGGTGCCGGGCCAGAGAATTCCGACAGAAAAACCGGTCAGCGCACAGCCCACAAGACCAAGTACCGGCCAGGGGGAAAATATAATCAGGAGATAAGAGACAGCACAGAGTGCGGAGCTGAAGCTCATAAATTTATCCAGATTCATACGTGCACCGAATTTACCGTAAATTGCACGGGAGGTTCCCATCATAACCGCGAACATCATCGGACCGGCAAGATCCCCGGCAACCTTGCTGATGTGCAGACCCTGTTCTGCAAATGCAGAAGCCCACTGGCTGACCGACTGTTCACTTGCACCTGCACAGAGCATCATGAGAATCAGAAGCCAGAAGGATTTCATCCGAATCAGTTCACGCACAGTAAGTCCGTGTTCCCCCTCCGGGTGCATGGGCGCAATCGGGACGACGGCAAAAAGAACGGTATTGGCAAGTGGAACCAGTGCCCAGATCCGGGCAAGAATACGCCAGTTTTCAATACCGAACAGTCGGAAAAATAACGTAGAAATAAGAACAACAGCAACATGTCCCCAACAGTAAAATGCATGCAGAAGGCTCATGGCAGCCTCTTTGTTGTCTGTCGGGCAGGCTTCGACAATCGGGCTGACCAGAACCTCTACCAGACCGCCACCGACAGCATAGATCATGACGGAAATCAGAATTCCGACAAACGGGTCGGGCAGCAGCTCAGGCAGAATTGACAGTGATACAAGTCCGACCGTCGCACAGATATGTGCGGTAAGCATAGAAGCACGGTACCCAATCCGGTCGATAAAACGAATGGAGAGAAAATCAATCGTAAGCTGAAATGCGAAGTTAAGGGTGACAAGAAGAGTGACCTTTGATAACGGAATATGGTAGCTTGTTTGAAAGGTGACGAAAAGTAACGGGAGAAAATTATTGATAATTGCCTGTACAATGTAGCCGATGAAAGAGGCTTTAATCGTAAGCCGATAATTTGATTTACTTTGCATTATTTGTGTCCATCCTGAATTTATAGTATCCGGTTGCTGTACCTGTAAAGTGCACCAACCAGTATACGGGATGTAACGGAGAATTACCAGCAGAAATTTTGAATGATCTTTTCTGTAAAATCGACAGATATCTACACATTGTATGATTGAAAATAAAAATTTCCATGATATAATAGTCTAACAACAAGTTTTGCGTTTTTATACATTTACACTTTCTTAAAGAAGGAGTGAATAGTGTGAAAGATGCACCTTTCACACGCAGATTTGTGCCTGCGCGGTGCTTGACACAAAGTCTGTTATGCGCAAAAGGCCGCGCAGAAATGGAGATTACTATGGAAAATCTAAAGGGAACCAAGACAGAAGCGAATCTATTAACGGCTTTTGCCGGTGAATCACAGGCGAGAAATAAATATACCTATTATGCATCTGCGGCAAAAAAGGAAGGCTATGAGCAGATAGCAGCGCTGTTTCAGGAAACAGCAGACAACGAGAAGGAGCATGCAAAAATCTGGTTTAAGCTCTTACATGATGGTATGCCCAATACGGAAGCTAATTTGACCGACGCAGCGGCAGGAGAGCATTTTGAGTGGACAGATATGTATGCAAAGTTTGCAAAAGAAGCAAAGGAAGAAGGGTTTGCACGAATTGCATATCTCTTTGAAGCGGTTGGAAGAATCGAACGTGAGCATGAAGAGCGTTATCTGCGTCTTCTGCAGAATCTGAAAGAAGATATTGTATTCAAGAAGGGCGAAGAAATCGTATGGATTTGCAGAAACTGCGGACATATTCATGTCGGTAAGGAAGCACCGGTGAAGTGTCCGGTATGTGATCATCCGCAGGCTTATTTTGAGCAAAGAGCCACCAATTATTAATTTAAACTATAAAAGGGCTTCCCTGCCAGTCTATGTCAGGAAAGCCCTTTTTCAATGGAATTATTCAATAGCAATCAGTTTCTTCTTGTCTTCCACTTTTTCTACTTCCTTCGGGAAAGCAAGCTTCAAGGTACCGTTATTAAAGGAAGCCTTGATGTCCTCTTCACGAACATCCTTGCCGACATAATAGCTTCGGCTGCACTCACCGGTGTAACGTTCTCTGTGAATGTAATTGCCCTTGTCATCCTTTTCATCATTCGAGGATTCTTTCTTCGCGGTTATTGTCAGATAACCGTCGTTCAGTTCTGCACTGACATCCTCTTTCTTGTAACCCGGCAGATCAATATCAAATTGATACTCGCCGTCCTTTTCCTGAATATCCGTCTTCATAACTGTTTCATTCTCAACTCTGCGGAAGAACGGATCGCGGAACATCTCGTCAAATAAATCTGTTGAATAACGTCTTCTAGGAACCATCATCATATCAATCCCTCCATTCAAATGATTCAAAACGGATTCACCGTTTGATTTGCTTTTTGTTCTTAAGATGCTGCCATCTCTTGTTTACGAGTATGTTATACCACGGATTGTTAGCAATGTCAAGAGGTGAGTGCTAATTTTGTGTGAAATATTTGTGAACACCAGTAAAATTAAGTGTTCACAGCTTTATCCTTTTTATTTTCTTACAATTTCGAGCATTTAAGTCAATAAAATGAGATTAGAGATATATAAACTGAAATTCAAGGTAGTGTCGTCAACCAGTAACCACTTTATATTTACGTCTTAGTGCCTTTGATAAAATTTCATTGGTATATAGAACTATTTTATCATTTTGTAATCTACCTAAAACAATCCCTGGATCTCTATTAATCAATTTTGCAAATCTTCTAATTGCACTTTCTGAATAATCTCTTCTTTCTAAGAAGGCTTCATACTTATTTTGTGGAATCAACATATTTTGTGCATATAAATCGGCATTATCTTCATTTCCTTCCTTTTCATTTGAAAAGGTCAACCCGTAATCTCCATTCATTATGTGACCTATTTCATGAAACAGAGTAAACCAAAATGTATCAGAGTAAGTTCTTCTATCATTAACCATAAGCATTATCTTATCCCCAACCTTTTTCGTTGCACCATTTATTCCAGAACTCTTAAGATTTGGAAGTATTACAAAAACCACTCCTGCTTCAAGAAATTTTTTCTTTATTAATGGAAAAAATTCACCATGTGAAGTTGTTAATGTTAGAGCATATTTTACAGCTTCTTCAAACTTCTTTTTATTAAACTTTTCTGCTTCTGTATTAATGGTTTTATTAATTGCAATTTGAACCATTGTATTCGAATTAATAATATTTGAAATGCTTGGTTCTGATGAATAACCTCTAAAACTTACAGCTAAATCACGATCTTTTAAAACCTTTAATGTTGCTACATTTAGAAATTCTCTAACCGCCTTTATTTGTTCATTTACTTTCCTGGGCAAATCTGGTAAATTGAAATTATCCCTAAAATAAGGGTACATTATATAATCAAATACTTCTCGTTCAATAACTAATTCCTTGTCTGATTCAAATTCGACTATCATAGCATCATATTTCTTTTGAATATTAAGCCAATATTCTACGCTCATTCCTAACATTCTTGAGAGTTTCATTGCCATCTCACGTGACAAACTTTGTTCACCACGAATAATAATACTTAAGTTCTTGGGCGTTGTATCTAATCTTTTAGCAAAATCTTCTTGTGTCAAACCACTTTCATCAACAATTTCTTTAATATAATATCCAGGATGAAAAGCTATTTTATCATTATACTCTATGTAATTACTCATAATGTTTGCTTACCTCCTTCACTTCCACAATCCTAACAACATTTGATATTTCATCTATGTTACATGGATCATATGGGTTTTCATTTTCGTCCAATGGCTGGATGATAATCCTCCATGGTTCTTTCTTTGTTTTTACATCAATCGTAAAGTAGCCTTCTAAATTCCCTTCAAGGTTATGAAATCTCAGTGGTGGGGTCAGAATAATATCTTTTATAATATCTGCACTTTCTAATTGGTTAATTCGTCCCAGCAACTTCATTGCCAAAATGTTATCTCCACCAAACAGTTTTTGTGCAGCTTTCAAACTTGTACATTGAAGTTGAACTTTTTCATTTCCGTATACTAACCTGTGTCCTCCTTTTTCAAGATTACCTATCGGGTAATTTAAGTATAGATTCGTTTATATGTTTTGTCAATGCATTTTCAGCTAATTAATAAGTGCACTCTTACAGAGTCTAATTCAATTATATCATTTGAACACTATATAATATAATTGAACCCGATATAAACATTAATAACATATTATTTTTACATTGTATTTTCAAAGTTATGACACATATCATGTTTCTTAATTTTTTACTGTTCTTTTGCCATCAGATACTTCCATATAAAAACAACAGACGCCATAGAAACCAGTATTTCCGGACTCTACAGCATCTGTTAATTTAAGACAAAAGCATGTGCAAATATTCAGCAACGATGTGCATTTACACCATGTTTTTCGTACACCCGTTCTGTGAAGGTACCAATTTCACAGAATACGGTCATTCATTTTTCTTAATTCTTTCTCAATCCGGCTCCGGCTGCGATGTAATTGTAAACATCCATCATAACATCGGTTTTACCATGCCCTAATAGATATATTTTGTGATATGGCAACTCTATCTTGATGGTAATATACAGATGTGTGTAGATGCGGAGGATCATTGGAAATATGGTAATTAAAATCTGTCACAACATCAAGTGACATCTTTTCACTTTTTGAATTTTTTGTTTTCAGTTCCTAAATTATATGGACATATATCTCTGCATTTATGACATGAAATAATCCAACTCTTTTTGGCCTCATCATCACCGAAAGCATAATCCCAACAACTTTGTTGTTCTAAATTTCGATTTTTTAATGCGTTCGCTGGACATGCCTGGACACACAAATTGCAATCATTACAAATACGCTCTTTTACATCATCTGGTGTAAATTCCGCCTCTGTCAATACTGCTCCTAGCCATACCATGCTTCCAAACTCAGATGTAATTAATAGAGAATGTCTTCCGATTGTTCCTATGCCAGCTGCTTGAGCAGCGTGTTTTAGTGAAATAATCGAACGCTATCTTCCCGTTCGCTCATCCCATTCACTTTCATTAGTAGGAATTGGTATTGAAAGAATACCTCTCTTTTCCATCTCAATACAAAAGTCAAGTGCCATTGCGTCCATTTTAGGTGTAATGGAATTTCTCACCCGCGTATATGGAACCGCTGTTTTACAGAATAATGTTCCTGTCGGAAATCTGCATGCAAAGGAAATAACTGATTTGCAAGATGGTAACACGTCTAATGGATGATATCCAATTGGTGCAGCTTCAAATCTATCTATACTAGCTATCCCACATAGATCAGCACCTAGAGAAAAAAATATTTCTTTAACTTCTTTACTATTCATATTGTAAATTACTCCTTTGTAAAATAAAACCTGAAGTAACATCCATACAAGCATTACATCAAGATTAGTTTCTTTACCTGTAATAATACCATATTGACATTTTTATTTCAATTATAACAGGATGTCCGTTTGAGACTAGTTATGAGACCACTTTTTTGTCCCTTGTCAAAATCAGACGATATCTGACGACATAGATAAAGTGCTGCATGCCCTCATTAAAATAAAAAGCAGTGAAATTTAATTAATAATTTCACTGCTTTCGGAGAATACTTCCAACCCTTATCGTACACAATCGTTATCATTTTATCTGACCAGTCAGGGTACGTCGATTATGAATCAGTCGCTTGATTTTTCTGACTATCCGATATTCCTGCTTTATTGCTGCGGAGGAGTTGTTTCCTGTCCGGCAGCTTTTTTCTTCTTGTTAATCAGAAGGATTGTAATGACAATACCGGCAGCCAGAGCTGTGGTAATAATCAGTAGAATCAGCAGGGTATTCGAACCGCTTTCTGCCTTCTTTACTGTTACATTGAAGGTTGCGGTATGTTCGCCGTAGCTGACGGTGATTGCCTGTGTGCCTTCTTCCGTCAGTATCTGTTCTGTTACTTTAAATCCGCTTGTAACATCAATGTAGCCCTCATCGGTCAGCAGACGGACCACCATTCCGTCCAGATCCAGAGTATCTCCCTCTTCGTATTCTACCTTGGTCGGGAAGACAGGAATCTCGATGTCTGTAATCGTCTCATCGGTCGGAACTTCGGAAAGAACCGTTCCGGGTGTCTTGGTCGGTTCTGTACTCTTCGTTGTTTCCGGTGCAGGAGTCGCAGTTGCCGCCGCTTCTGTTACTGCTGCTGCGGTGGTGGGAGTAGCTTCCGGTTCTGGGGTTGCCGTTGCTTCTGGTACTGCTGTCGGTTCCGGGGTTGCTGTTACATCGGGTGCGGTTGTCAGAGTCGGAGCTGCGGCATCGGTCGGTTCTGTGACAGGCGTTGCAGTCGTGGTCGGAACCGGAGTGGCGGTGGCAGTCGGAGCGACAGTCGGGGTAGCCGCCTTGGTCGGAGCAGCAGTCGGGGTAGCCGCCTTGGTCGGAGCAGCAGTCGGGGTAGCCGCCTTGGTCGGAGCAGCGGTCGGGGTAGCTGCCTTGGTTGGGGTAACGGTCGGGGTAGCCGCCTTGGTGGGGGTAACGGTCGGGGTAGCTGCCTTGGTCGGAGCAGCAGTCGGGGTTACGGTAACCTTTGCAATCAGCTCTGCCTGGTTAAAACCGCATATGGAGCAGGTACGCTGACGCACTCCCTCCTTGGTTTCTGTTGCTGCCAGAAGAGTGGTCCATTCGCCGTAGGTATGAGCAGCAACGTCCATCTTCTCTCCGCAGGAGCATTCCTTCCAATGATTTGTATCATCAGACTTCCAGGCATCTTCGGCTTTGTGTGTATGAAGATAGGTAACGGGAACCAGGGTTGAATAAACAGATTCGCTGGAGGAACCCAGGGTATTTGTTACCATGACACAGTAATAGGCTGTTCCAACCTCCTGCGGGGGAGTGAAGCTTTGTTGTACACCGTAGCCCGCATCGGTATTGCTGTAAATGGCACTGATGGTAGATATATCATTTACACTTGTCCGGTACCACTGGTAGCTTAATTTCCCACTGTCTGCAGTGCTTGCGGTAACGGAAAGGGTTGCTGTGGTTTCGGTCGTATAGCTGCCACCCTTTGGCTGAACAGTAATGCTTGGCTTTTGCGCCTTAGGATCAGCTGCAGCGGAGAAGGTGTAGACGACAGCGGTTGCATAGAGGGAGTCGTTTTTGGTTTTATTTAGCGTTGCTTTGCTTGCATCGATCGCTGCAGTCTCTCCGTTTACCGTTGCAGAAAGTGGGAAATTCCGGTCAAACTCGTCTTTAATGAATGCGAGTTCCTCTGCAGTTGCACTTTTTTCATATAACGCACGAACTGTCTGTGGAAGCAGGTACCCCTCGGCAGCCCGGATCGTTACGGTTACGGTATAGTCTGTGCCGTCCTTGAATGAAGCGTCTGCCGGAGACCAGACTACGTCCGTGATGCGAAGATTCGGCGCCGTTGCGGTCACTGCCGGAGTGTTTCCGGCCTTTGGCGCAGCTATGGTCAGTGCTGCTGTAGTGATAATCTGATCCTTGTCACATTGGACTCTGATGCCGGTAAAAATAAAGCGTATTTCACTCCCGCCGTTTAGCTTCACATAGTAGCTGCATGTCATGTCTTCCCCGCCATGCGGCTCCAGTGTTGCGACCATGTTGGAAGCAAAGGTATAGCCTTCATTAAACTTCACTGTGATATAGAGATCAATCGTATCGCCAAAACTGAACGAGTCAACCTCATATTTACCATGATAGGCAGAGACATCCGTTATCGTGACACCCTTTGATGTGAGGGTTAGATCTGTATCCAGCTTCCCGTTATGATTCGGAATATCAAAGTCTGTGATGCTTACGCTGGAGACCTCTGTTGTAGGAAGTGATGCCTCGGTTGTGAACACCACCGTGCTGTCTGCCTCACCTGCTTTGACTGTATAGCATTGTTCCGGAAGGGTCGTCTTTACACCATTTATGAAGACGTTGATACCCTCCCCGAGCCAGTCAGTTGTCTTAAGCAAAGGAAGATATTCCGAATAGTAATATATTGCACTGCTGTATTTGTTGACTATATTGAAAATGCCGCCGTTTACCTTCAGCGTACCATCGTTAACCTTCAGCGCATCGTAGCCGGAGTTAAAGGTACCGCCGTTGATTGTCGTATTTGCCTTCGAATCACTGTGGAAAAGTAAGTTGCCACTCCAGAGAACGGTACCGGCGCTGGTCAGGGTTCCGCCGTTGATCACCACGCTGCCTCCTGCGTTTGATATCATCGCATTGTGTTCGTCCCGTCCGTATAATGTACTTTCCAGCAAACCACCGTTCATGGTGAAGCTTGAGTTATCGCTGTTTAGATAGATGGCATTGCCGCTTTTGATACCATCGATGACCGCATAGCGGAGCCTTCCACTGTCGATTGTCAGAGCTGCGAAGCCGCTCAGCCAGAATATCAGCTGGCTGTCTCTAAGTGCTATCATATACAGACCGCCGTTTCCGACACTGTCCTTGATGGTCAGGTTGTTGTAGCTCCAAAGCAAAAACAGAGGCTGATTGCCGCTTATGCTGTTGGTCTTTGTGACATTGATCGCGTAGCCATTGAGGTCAAGAGATACGTTTTTTGCTCCTTTGCTAAAGTAAGTCGAACCGTTACCGTCGAGATCTGCCTTTAGGTGAGCGCCGAGCTTGACGTTATAGTTGCCGTTACAGTTTCGAAATAGCGTTTGCAGTTCGCTATAGGTTGTGACAGTGAAGTCTGTTACTCCGTCATCAATCTGCTGCTGAATCGAGGCTTCGTCTGCCGAGGCCGTGATTACGGGCGCAGCAATCAGAATCAATACCGCGCATAGCGTCAACAGCAGACCTTTGAATTTAAGTTGTGTCGTTACCATGTTGTTACTCCTTCGTTCGGTGATTTTAGTTTTATGTTGCTTCTGGTTATGCCCACGGATTCGTACTTTCCGGAGCACGGATACCAAGCAGGATACTGGAGTATTCCCATAGATACCACTTGCCGTCCTTGGCCTGGCGGAGCGAAATTGGTCTTGGGTCATCGGCACCGCCGGACTTAATGAACAGCTTGGCACAGCCGGAAACCTCATAGGAATATGCATTTTCACTGATTACTACGGTATAAGGGGTTGCCGGAGTATAGTCATTGTCCGGAGCCGCACCGGTGAAATACGAGCGCGGAACGTAGTCCTTCCCTCTGAAACGGTCAGCAATGAACTGTTTGTCCATTCCGTTCATCGGACGGGGTCCGCGAAGGTATTCTAACATCTGCAGAGACAGTTCCTTATCCTTCGGGTAGGTACTGAATGCCACAATCGCCATGGCGGCTGTGTCAAAGGGTGTTGTCATCGATGCCTGTGGTAACGCCTTGAAGCTGTCAAGGTTTTCCGGGATGGAGTTGAAAACTACTGTAGTCATGTTATGATCTCCTTTTAATTATTTTACTTTATATCGTTTGCTTCTTTACTTTACGTCTGCCGCTTGAATCTCCGTGTATTATACCGGAAGAAAATACCGTGGCCTATTCTGTTTATACTATTATTTTCCTGTATGCGCCCTATCATAAATGATAGTTTTTTTTGAAAGTAACAAAAAAAGCACCTGTTTATACGGGTGCTAGAGGTTTGCATAGGGATTAGTTATAGCTTGGGGATAATGAAATCCTTATTAATCAGATCGGCCATAAGCGCAACACGGTTTTTATATCCGGTTTTTTCGAACAACTGGTTCACATGATATCGTACTGCGGGAACACTGATATGTAATTCTTCCGCAATTGAGGCATCGGAGAGACCGTTGGCGATACATTGCATAACCGCAAGCTCGGAAGGCGTGAATTCGGTAGAGGAAGCGCAGCCGATATGAACAGCAATAGGCTGATCGGGATAAACTGATTCACCGGCCATTGTTTTGTCCATCACAGCCAGAAGCTCCTTGTCTCCGGCTTCCTTATACCAGAAGCTGTCAGCTCCTGCTGCACGTGCGCGGTCAATCAGGTCGATTGTTGTCATACTGGTCACAATGATGATCTTGATTCTCGGCAGATGTCTCTTAATGACAGCCGCAGCTGCGATGCCGTCCTCGTTAAATTCCGTACAAAAATCCATAAGAATGAGGTCAACCGGCTTCTGCATACAGGTGATTTCTGCCATTCCTGCATTTGTTATGGTCGCTGCCATACGGTAGCGGCTGCTGGAGTTCACATATCCGATAATAGAATCCTGTGACATTTTTTTATCTTCAACAAGCAGTACATTTAGCATATGTTAAGTCTCTCCTTTCTTCGGAAACGACAGGCTCAGCCGGAATACGGGCGAACTCTCTATCAGCATAACGCCATTGGCACCTTCTATCTTTCTGCGCAGTCCACTCAGTCCGCCGCCTTCCTTTACTGCGTGGGAAGGTGGATCTCCGTTATTTTCAATTACCGCCGTAAAGGATTCGGGAGTTTCTCCGAGTACTGCTTTCAAGGTGTCACCGCCGGCATGATAAACGATGTTTGTTACACATTCACGTAATGCTACAGTTAAAAGATAGGCAGTACTGTCATCCTCCGGAATATTACCGTCCAGAATGATTTTTACCCCGATCCCTGCGGCGGCATCAAAAAGATTTGCCAGTGCCGTGCCTGGCACGGGAAGGCTGTCGTTAGCAAAAGAAGACCGCTCAGCAATTCCAAGATTCCTGGATATGCCGGCCCAGAGCTCACCGGCATGACGATAATCGGATAGAGAAGTCTCACTGCAATCAAGCAGCTTTCCGGCAGCAATTAACGACAGTCCGAGTTCGTCATGTACATGCAGCTTCATATTTAGTGTTTCGCGCTCTCGCATGAGCTGGTCAAGCTCCGAATAAAGTGATTTGGCACGTGCGTTTGCTTCAGCCAGTGAAGCATTTTCGCGCTCAAGCTCTGCCATTTTTTTATAAAGTTCGGTTACGTTGATTGCCTGAATCTGCGTATAGATAACGTTGTCCTTGGTAGTTATGCTGCATTCCTTAAATTGCCATGCTGTTCCGTTAGGGAACAGGTAAACGCGGGGCTTGGCATTGAGAAGTGACACCGTTGTCTGCGGAGCTTCAAGAGCTTCCTGCAGTTCAAAGATTTGCTGCAGATCTTTTCCCATTAGGGTGTGGCACAGGCGGTGCATCTGTCTGTTGCATAGGATGATAATTCCGGACTGATTAGCAAAGCATACACCGGAAGGAAGGTTGTCGAAGCTTTCTTTAATTGCTGTACGACTTAGCTTTCTCGTACCTTTCACAGTGCGACGCCTCCTTTCACAAACAGTTTTCCACAGAATACATCGTTTTCCCGTGTAAAGGAAGCAGTCGGAAAGTGCTGTAATACAGGTGTAAAGTCGGCTTCGGACTGAAGATAAAGGGTTATACCGTAACTGTCACTGTCACCATCAATAAAAGCGGTGAGTGCCGTTAAGCCGTCTAGCGACAGCTCCGTAGAAGCTTCGAAGAAATCATATAAAGTTCCTGCCGTTTCGGAAGTCATTTCACCGCCATATCTTTGCTTAACTGCACAGATTACTCCGTATCTACGAAGATTTAACGCAGATTCCTTCAGGCAAAGAAGAAGCTCACCGGAAGAAATACTGGTCTCTTTAGCGGGTTGGTAGATCAGATTGCTTCGCCGTTTCAGGTAAGCGCCGATGACGATTATTTTACCGAGAGTCTTTTTTGCCTCGTTACAGTCAGCTGCACACTGAAGCGTTGATGAAAGACTTGATAATAGCTTAAGTGACGCTGAGGTTTTCCTTCGTACTTCAAGATACAGTCGTTTTTGTTCTTCTAACTGCCGTCTGTGCTGCTTTTGTTTGTTTTCCTCTTCCAGCAGCGTTCCGTAGCTTTGCAATTCCTCGCGGGTACTGCCAAGCTCATCGAGTACGGATAATAACACAGATATATCATCCTGCCAAAAAACATGACCCTTGTGGATAGGCGCATGCGACAACCGAATCGTGGCGTTTTGCATAACCGGATTATATTCGGCTTCTTTTAGTATATTTTTTTCAACGGGAATTGAATTTGCTGCAGAATAGCATATGTTATAATTTGTGTCAGTAATCTGTGCTGAGATAGTGGAAGCATTGAGTAATTCATTGTAATGAGAGTTTGACGTAATGAATCCGCATTGGATACAGCTTTCCAGTATAGCGGCAATGAGAATGCAAAGAGACACGGTGATATCGCCCATTGCCACATAGATAAATTTCAGCTGCATGATATAGCCGGTGATATAAGCAATGAGAAGTCCGAATGGAACAAAGGGTAACCAGATAATTCTTTTTTTGTGTGAAATTCTGCATTTTGCCAGAACAATCGCCAGTGCAGTAACAGTGCATATACCTATCCAAATTATCACAATAAGATATGCGGGTGCATAAGCGTAATCCGAATCTGTCCACGGAAGAGCCGGAGGAAAGCGAAATACAAACTGATGACAATCATTGGTCAGAACCAGTAAAACCAAGGTAACTGTCGGCACAAAAAGAAGGTTCAGTAACTTCGGGGTACGGTAATTCTCGGGCTTTCCTAATGATATGGCAGCAAAAAGGCTTAATACCGGTATGAATAGCATCGGAACGTAATAGGAGTACCAGCACATACGGTCGGCGAAAGGATCAGTGAATACACGGAACTTTAATGTGCGGACAACAATCCAAAAGACCATACTGACCGAGATTAGAACCAAATACCAGCGTACCTGTGTCTGTATGATACGCTGATAAAGCATGACTCCCCAGGCAGTAAATAATACGACATAAATCAGCGGACGCATAAAGCCTACCATAACATTCAATTGCTTATTTCCGGGAAATGTAATACGACGCAAAAGAGCAGCAAATAAAATAAGCAGAATAACTGCTGCAAGTGTATATATGTCTTTCCGGCTTACTCTGTACATGGTACGTACCTTCCTCTGATGTACATTCATCATGGTGTTTCCTGATAAACTGTTTTTGTTTGCTTCTCTTTAAGTTATGTGTCAGCTGTTATTATTATGGTCTGTTAAAAGTCAGATGTAAAGCATTTTTATCCATCATTCCGAAGAAAAAAGCAAGCGATCAGAAAAACTGACGTATTTGTGGTGACACCTGCTACCATTCGCACCTGCCGTCAAGGACGTCCTATAGCATTAAGTTTCGTTTCAGAATAAAGACTGAGTATTGCAAATGTTACTTACAGCAACTTGTTTCCGGTTTCGGTTTATAGTATAATATTTTTGAAATAAATTGCTGTACAGAATTCTACGATAAGGTGGACACCATGAATCAACAGAAGGTATTTTATTATTATTGTTCCGTTACTACATTCTTAAATATCGTAAAGAATAACTCAATATTTCTTTCCGACCCGCTTAAGATGAACGATGACGAAGAAATCAAATGGTTCTTTCATTTGTTAAATGAAGTTGATGAAAACGAAGAGATTTTTAAGGACAACCATACGGTTAAATATATGAAGGAAAAATGTGCAGATGCGACCAGATTTCTGGATACGAACGGTCAGGAAAATATCTATATCTGCTGCTTTTCCAAAGAAGGAGATCTGCTTAGCCAGTGGCGTGCTTACGGAGATGACGGACGTGGAATTGCGATTGGATTTGACCTGGACAAGATAACAAAGCGGAACGATGGACTTCTTCTGAAGGATGTCCGTTACCGTTACCGGCTGACAGAGGAGGATCTTTCTATTATTTACGGGCTGGATTATGCAGAACATGCAGCAACGACAATTAACCGGATGAGACCGTCAGAAAAGGAGGACCCCTACAAAATCTTTATTAATCAGCTGCTGTCGGAGATTGCGGTCTTTAAGAACGGATCCTTTAAGGAGGAACAGGAGGTTCGGCTGATATATTCGGAGGACACTCGGCTGGAAGAAATTCTGGGCGAACAGAATGGGCTCACAAATAAAAAGAATACAACAAAGCTTCCTCATGCATTCCGTATTCACGGAAATAACGATCTGATTGAATATGTTGAAATGATGTTCAATCCTGAAGAGCTTGTCAAGGTCTGTATCGGACCGAAATGCAGGCTGAATGAAACAGATGTCAAGAAAATCGTCAAGCTTTATGTGCATAAGGAAGACATAGACGTCAAAAAATCGTCTTCCAGCTATCGATAAGTAAAACACCTGTCGCAGAATTACATTACCCTGTCAGAAAGAGCAGGGGTGTAATAAAAGGCAGGTGTCTTTTTTTATTTCGCAGGAGATGCTTTCTTATAGAAAAATCACTCCGCGAAGGAGGCACAAGCGTACTCTTTGCTTTATCGGAGCACAGCCCCGAGAACCGTGATATCTTCGCGGTCGGACTGTACGTTCCATCCGGTTCCGTTCTCTTGAACCACCGAAATCCGGATTGTATTTTCAGAAGCATCATATGATCTTGAGAAACCATCGTCAGAATACAGCTCATAGGAGCAGCGCTGTCTGTCACCGGCATATGCAATGATTTCAAAAGAGGTATAGTCAATCAGTTCTTCTGCCTGCGCAGGCTTTGTCAGCGGAAGAAGGTGTCCGGGCCGAATGAACAGCGGAACCTCATCCATTTCAACCTCGATGTAATGATGCCCCTTTGACAGCATTTCCGTTGTAATCGGTGTCCCGTCTGACAGACGGAGCGTATCGGCTGTTACACTCTCCTCCGAGATGAACTTCAGAAACAGCATATCTTCGGGCAGATAAACATAACGGCCGTTTGCATTTTGTTCATAGACAGGAGTAAGCATCAGTCCGTCACCGAGTATCAGCTGATCCTCAACCTGTGAAGCGTGGATGTCCTCAGGATAGTCAAATAAAAGCGGGCGGAACAGCAGTCCGTCATTTATGACCGCTTTCATATATTCACTGTAGATGTAAGCAATCAGCCGGTAACGAAGCAGAAGAATCCGGCGGTAGGAAGAAAGCGGAGCAAAACGAAAAGCTTCCTGCGGCCGAGTATCATGAGCGGAGTGATTACGCATCAGTGGGGTAAAGATACCGAATGCCAGCCAGCGCAGTACCAGATCGGCGGTCGTGTCACTGCCAAAACCGCCGAGGTCGGCACCGGAATAGAGAAAACCACACATGTTAAGAGATGGCATCATTTTAATATTCAGAAGCAGATGCGACCACCAGGACTGGTTATCTCCGGTCCAGATACCGCCGTATCGGTGCGCTCCGATGTAGGAAGCACGGGAGAACAGCAGCATACGATGGTTTGGATAAAGCCGTTCAAAGGCTTCCCCCGCGGCGCGGGTCATATTGTAACCGAACAGATTGTGAACCTTGTCATGGCGGACCGTGTGCCCGTCGATGTTGTGGTAGAACAGCCGGTAATCCTTTGGATTGTTACTGGAGGAGTTCACAACTTCAATCAGACGGAAAAATGAATTGACATCCAGAGTCCCGTTAAAAAGCCGCAGGATTTCCTGCTTCGCTTCGGCAAGACTTTCTTCGGAGTAGAAAATGGCAGGTTCGTTCATGTCATTCCAGAAGCCTTCGATTCCGGAATCAAGAAGACGCCGGTAACAGTTTCCAAACCATTCTCTTGCCTTAGAATTCAGAAAATCAGGAAAATGAGTCAGTCCCGGCCAGACTCCGGCAACAAAGCAGCTGCCGTCGGCGCGCTTACAAAAATAATCGTTCGCCTTTCCTTCTTCATATATATTATACCCATCTGCAATCTTTATTCCGGCATCGATAATCGGTACAAGCCGGATGTGATCTTCGCGCATTTCCTGAACAAATTTCGGAAAATCAGGAAAACGTTCTTCACTGACAGTAAAGCTTTCGTAGTCGGTCATGTAGTCGATATCCAGACAGACTGAATCAAGAGGAAGCTCATTCTGGCGGTAGGACTGTACAATTTCCCGGATATCTTCCGCATTCCGGTATCCCCACCGGCTCTGAAGGTAACCAAAGGCCCAGCGCGGTGCAGCATAGCTTCTGCCGGTCAGCTTACGGAAGGAAAGTACGGTATTAAGAGGAGACAGTCCACGAATGATATAAAGATCGAGATTCGCATCAGGAAGTGTTACTGTCAGCAGATCGGGCTGCGTATAGCCGATATCAAAGGATATAATCCCCGGATAATCAAAGAAAACTCCAAACGTCTCGGTTCCGATTACCATGAGAAAATTATGGGCACCATACAGAGACTGCTTGGTTTCGGTGTGATTCGGATCGTCAGAGCAGCAGGAGGTGTAATGCCATCCGCGTTTGTTGATTCCGCGGACTGCTTCACCGAGACCGTATACAAGATCCTCTTTCTCCATATAATAAGTAAATACCAGTCGATCCTCGCTGAGCTGAAAGACTGTCTGCTCCTTTTCTTCGGGAGAGAGTGAGACGACAACTGCATCGGTCTGAATCGGTCGGCCATAGGTATATTTGCAAATCATGAAAATTCTCCGTTTCTCTTATTATAATAAAAATTCTTTACTGATAAAAGTATACCCGATTTTGACAGAAGGCATTCTGCTTCATCTGCCTGATACTATAAAACCATCCATGTGTTCAGGCAAGCGGCAAAGTAAAATACACAAATTTATGATATCACAGGGAAGAGCCTTTCGCAAGCATTCAAACGATTGCTGATTTATTGTGATTTATTGAAAAACAATCTGAAAAGGAATCGACCGATGTATAAATCCTGCGGCATGGGACAGACTATGATATATCGGAAATCGATCAGATTTCAACTGATACAGTGGAGTAAAATGAAGAAAGGCGGGGAAATACATTGAAGAACAGTAAGTTTACTGAGCTATTGAAAAAGAATTCGGTGGTGGTTCTCACACTGAGCGGAATCATGATAATTGCAATTGTAGTTATGCTGGTAACAGGTCGGAGTGGAGAGACAGAAAATACACCAAATCCGATTGATCTGAATAATACAACAGGGACTTCGGAAACGGATGGCGGGGAAGACGGAGCGGGAAGTAAGACAGCGGACGGAAGCGGCAATGCGGCAGGCGGTGAAGTGACAGCGGACGGAAGCGGGAACGCAGCAGGCGAAGAACTGACAGCGGACGGAAGCGGCAATGCGGCAGGCGAAGAACTGACAGCGGACGGAAGCGGGAACGCAGCAGGCGAAGAACTGACAGCGGACGGAAGCGGGAACGCAGCACGCGAAGAACTGACAGCAGACGGAAGCGGTAGCGCAGCAGGCGGAGAACTGACAGCAGACGGAAGCAGCAATGCGGCAGCTGGAGAACTGACAGCAGACGGAAGCAAGCAAAACGCCCTTGAACCAGAAGGAGACAGCTCGATACCTGCCCGGCTGGTTGGCGAAGATGAACCATTATATATGGATGAAACCGGAAATTCAGCGGGAACAGTGAAGAATGAGACAAAAGGCGACGAAGCACTGAGTGCAGACGGATCCGGAACGAAACAGGGTGAAGTCGGAGAAGCTTCTGTTGAGACTTCGGTTCCCGGAACCGTAGAGGAGGCAGACGGAGAGCTGACGCAGGAAACCATGGCGGCAATAGCCGCACTGTCTTATGATGAAAGTCTTGGCTTGCTGTGGCCGGTCAAGGGTGACATAGTGCTGAATTACAGTGTGGATCATCTGATTTATTATGCAACACTGAACCAGTTCCGTACACATTCGGCGGTTGCAATTGCTGCTGAAGAGGGTACAGAGGTTCATGCGGCAGCAGACGGAATCGTGGTATCGGTGGAACAGGAAATCCGAACCGGAACAACCCTGACGACAGCTATCGGGAATGATTATTATCTGGTATATGGACAACTGAATGCAGTTGATCTGAAGCCCGGGGATGCCGTTACTGCCGGACAGGTTCTAGGAACTGTAGGAACTGTCAGCCGCTATTATACACTGGAAGGAAATAACCTGTATTTTCAGGTACAAAACGGGGAAAATACCGTCAACCCGATGTCTCTGCTTCGCGATGAAGAAGAGGCAGCGGTAATAGAGTAAACCATAAATATTGATGCAGATAAAGCGGATTTCCCTGACACGGAAATCCGCTTTTATATTGGGAAGATATACGTAAAAGACAATAAGCGCAACCTTTATTTCACAGAAAAACGGAATTAATCTGAAAAGAAAGACAATCGGTGCTTTATGTGAAGTCATACATAAAGTGCTTCTGTGACTGGACAAAAGATATTGTTGGAAGTATAATATTTTTAATTATGATTATAGTTGAAAACTAAATAAGCATTTGAACAGGAGGTTCTATGGAAAAACTGGAGTTTAAAGCGGGTAATATGCTCTATCCCCTGCCGGTTGTTATGGTCAGCAGTCAGAGAGAGGGAGAAAGACCGAACATCGTAACGCTTGCATGGGCAGGAACGATTAATTCAGATCCGCCGATGCTGTCTGTTTCTGTAAGACCGGAACGGTATTCCTATGGGATTATCATGGATACACGGGAGTTTGTTGTTAACCTGACAACAGAAAATCTGGTGAAGGCAACGGATTACTGTGGAGTAAAGTCCGGACGGGATCAGGATAAATTTGCGGAATGCGGACTGACTCCGTCTCCGTCAAGAATTGTGAAAGCACCGGGAATTGCCGAGAGTCCGGTTAATCTGGAATGCAGGGTCAAGGAGGTTCTGCCGCTTGGATCACACGTGATGTTTCTTGCAGATATTGTAGCGGTAAATGTATCCGCGGAATATATGGAGCCCGGTGGACGTTTCCGCCTGAACGACACAAAGCTGATCACCTACTCGCACGGCGAGTATTTCAGTCTGGGACAGAAGCTTGGCTCATTTGGTTTCTCGGTCAGAAAGAATTAGGAACGGTAGGAAAATGAACATAGTTTTTATGGAAGCCGACACACTCGGCAATGATGTTTCTCTCGAAGAGTTCGAGCATTTCGGAACAGTGACCCGGTACGGGCTGTCCGATCCGGCAGCAAATGCAGATCGCGTGGCGGATGCGGATATTATTATTGTTAACAAGATACCGATGAATGTGACAACGCTTTCCAAGGCAGCACATGTCAGACTGATCTGTCTGACAGCGACCGGTACCAATAACGTGGATTTTGAATATACAAACCGGCGAAAGATTGTTGTGGCAAATGTTAAGGGGTATTCAACGCAGTCTGTAATTCAGCATACCTTTGCCCTATTCTTCTATTTATATGAAAAGCTGCCCTACTATGACACCTTTGTTAAATCCGGCGAATACTGTAAAAATGATGTTTTCAGTCATTTTGATGTCCGATTTCACGAGCTTTCAGAGAAGGTCTGGGGAATCATCGGACTGGGCGAAATCGGTCGTGGGGTGGCGGCAGTGGCAAGCTTATTCGGCTGCCGTATTATTTATTATTCCACAAGCGGAGAGAACAATAATCCGGATTATCGGAGAGTGGAGCTTAATGAGCTGCTGAAGGAAGCGGATGTTATTTCTGTTCATGCCCCGCTTAATGACCATACAAGGGATCTAATCGGAGCGGCAGAGCTTGCGAAAATGAAGCCCTCGGCCATTTTACTGAATCTTGGAAGAGGACCGATCGTAAATCAGAATGCACTGGCAGAAGCATTGAAGACGAACATCATTGCAGGAGCCGGTTTGGATGTGCTCACGACAGAGCCGATGGAGGTTGGAAATCCGCTGCTTGAGATTCAGGACAGCACCCGACTGATTATTACCCCGCATATTGCATGGGCAACGGTGGAAGCAAGACAGCGCTGTGCCGGAGAAGTAGCGGAGAATATCCGGATCTTTCTGTCCGGCGGGGAGCGGAATGTCGTGAAGTGTTAGAACAGACAAATGTTTTCGGGATAACGAAATGGAGACAGGATGGATTTACAGGTCGGAGATGTAATTAAACTAAAAAAGGAACATCCCTGCGGAAGCTTTGACTGGGAGCTACTCCGTGTCGGGATGGATTTTCGGATGCGGTGTATGGGCTGCGGACGTCAGGTTATGCTTCCCAGAAAACAGGTGGAGCACAGTATCCGGAAGATTACCAGAACGGAGAGCAAGACATGACGGTTCCGACGCGGGTTTGCCGGAAATGTCTGCTGCGGGATATGGACCGTGGTGAATATTTTCATAATCTGTATGAGTACATAGATAATCTGGACAAGGATATCAAAGCGGCTCCGGAGGAGTATGAACACAGACTGCAGCAGTGCAGAGACTGTGAGCGCCTGACTGACGGAATGTGTGCGGTCTGCGGATGCTATGTGGAGCTGAGAGCAGCCATTACCTCGAATTCCTGTCCGGCAGTTCATCCGTTGTGGTAGGAGCTATCAATTTGTAAAATAATGCTTGCTTTTTCAAATTAGCCATGCTACAATGAATCGCTGTGGTATGCAAAAGAATATTCCTTGCTCTTCCCGGGTGGAAGGGCCAGAGACCAAAAGGAGGTGCAAGCAACTATGAATAAGTATGAATTATCGTTAGTTGTAAGTGCAAAAATCGAGGATGACGCCAGAGCTGCAGTTCTGGAATCTGCGAAGGATCTTGTTACCCGTTTCGGCGGTAACATCACCAACGTGATCGACGGCGGCAAAAAGCGACTGGCTTACGAAATTCAGAAGATGAACGAAGGCTTCTATTATTTCATCCAATTCGATGCTGATGGAACGACTCCAAACGAAATCGAGCAGAGAATTCGTATCATGGACAACGTAATCAGATATTTGTGCATAAGACTTGGCGACGAAGAGTAATAAGGAGGATTTCCCTTTATGAACAAAGTCATTTTAATGGGTCGACTTACGAGAGACCCGGAAGTCAGATATTCACAGGGCACAAATTCCAGAGGAGAATCAACCGCAATTGCGAAGTATTCGCTCGCGGTTGACCGCAGATTTAAGCGTGAAGGGGAGCCGGATGCGGACTTCTTCAACTGCACCGCTTTCGGGCGTCAGGCAGAATTTGCGGAAAGATACCTGAAACAGGGAACAAAGATACTGGTAACCGGAAGAATCCAGAACGACAATTATACCAATCGTGACGGACAGAAGGTTTACAGTGTTCAGATTATGGTGGACGAACAGGAATTTGCCGAGAGTAAGAGTACCGGAGGCAGTGATACGAAGAACGGCGGTTATCAGAGACCGTCTTCACAGGGTCAGGATGCACCGGCGGGTGACGGTTTTATGAATGTTCCGGACGGAATTGACGAGGAATTACCGTTCAGCTAAAGAGCGGATTTCACGTATCTTGTCCGAGAGGTATAGAATTTTGAGGATTCTTACTGCTTCAATGGAACCGTAAATCAGAATTGGATAAGGAGGATTAGAAAATGCCGTTTAATAAAAATGACAGAGGCAACCGCGAAGATCGCGCAGATCGCGACTTTAAGAAAAGACCGCTTCGCAGAAGAAAGAAAGTTTGCATCTTCTGTGCTGAGAAGAACTATATCTGGGTTGATTACAAGGATACCAACAAGCTGAAGAGATTTATCTCCGAACGCGGTAAGATTCTTCCTAGAAGAATCAGTGGTAACTGTGCAAAGCATCAGAGAGCACTGACTGTTGCAGTTAAGAGAGCACGTCAGCTTGCACTTCTTCCGTACAGCTGCGAATAATCCGGAAGCGGATTTTGAAGGCACGCCAATCTTAAGCATACCAGGATTGCCTGCATTCAATCATTTAGAATGATTAGCCATGCGACATTACAGATTCTCTGTGAAGTACATGGCTTTTTTATTTCATAGGAATTAACTGCAGTTTGCTTCGGATATAAGTAAGAAAAATATGTCGAATTATAGTAAATTATGCTTGCATCCCTGCCCAATAACTGGTAATGTAAAAATACGGTTAAAATGTAAGTTTATAGTAGGACAGGGGGCTGCGGTATATGAAGAAAGCAAATAAAATGGAGGAAGATGGAGTCCGTACTTTAGAGCTGATTGTCCGAATGTATCAGACGAGGATGGTTTCATTTGCTTTTTATCATACACGAAATCGCGCAGAAGCTGAGGATTACGTACAGACGAGCTTTTTGCAGATGGCAATGCATATGGATACTGTAATGAAAATGAATCAATTCCAGATTGAGAGCTATCTGTATCATACGATCAAGCGGAGCATAATCAACGCTTCCCTCACCGGCGAAACCAAACATTATGGCGGATGCCTGGAGGATATAATGGAAGAGCTTCCTGACAGAAATACAATTCCGCCGGAGAAACAAATTGTTATACAGGAAGAGATGGATGAAATAAAACGTGCAATATACAAGCTGGACCATTACTGCCGTGAGGTAATGCTGCTGCGAATGCAGGAGTATTCGTTGGAAGAGATTTCACAGGTACTCGGGAAACCGCTGAACAGCGTCCGGGCACAGTTAAGACGAGGAAAGAAATTGTTAAATGAAATGCTAAGGGAGAATTAGTTGATGAAAAAAAGAAGACAAATCCGTGATGCATTTTTACAAATGGAACGTGATGAGCTTAACGACATTGTGGAGAATACAGAATTTGAATTCAGCGAAGAATATAATCAAAAAATCTCACAACTTAGCGATGTCGTACGCAAAGACCTTCGAAAAAAGAGAAAAAAGAAGCTTATACGAATTGCCGCAACCGCCGCAGCAGTGATCGTATTGCTGGCAGCAGGAATCATTGCGGGTCCGAGAATACAACGCAAGGTGGAAGAACAGAAATTTGTGGCACAGGTAAGGAGCGCGCTTGAGCCGCTGGGCTATACGGTGGTGGGAAGCGAAAATGTTAATGGGGATATCAGCTGCGAGTTTTATAGATAATTATGAAACACACTTAATAATTTCTAAAACGATGCAAACGGGATACTATGGAGAGAAGTATGATATAATTAATTATAAGGATCAAACTATTTCTTTCTTTTATTTAGATACATTACAAAGAGTTATGGGAATATGGACAAAGAACGATTGGAACTATATTGTAACTTGTTACAACACACATAGTGAGGAAAAAATAAAAAACGAGGTGTCTAGAATTATTTTGTCATTGCTCCAATCTGTAGAATGATTTGATAAAACATGTTTATTTCTTGTCGTAATAGATATCGGAGTGCACCCGGGATTATATCATTTACGATAAGGAGAAACGAATATGAAGCTGAAAACACAAGTAAAAATTTTATCTGTAATACTAATTGTTTCAACAATGTTTGGATTAAATAAGAATAACGCATATGCAATTCAATCCTCATCAGATGGATCACTAGAGAATGTAATGTATTGTGGAAGTATTTTAAATCCCGATAAATTTGATTTAAGTGAAATTGAATTACAAATCAGTTCGTCAGAACTCATATATAGTGATATAGATAGTGGATTAAAGCAATATGAAAATACCTATGAGTTTACGGTATCTCCTGATTCGGAAGGGGATTTTTGCTTTGTGATACCGTCAGTGCCTTTCAGGATTAAGGTCGTAGAAAGTTCTCTTCCGGAAGGGACGGCAATGACATCAATTGCGCATTTGTATGAAAGTGCAGAGGACGAGTTTGTCTGGTATCTCGCTGAAATCGACCGCTGCGAAGTTGCAGAACCGGCAATGTTCAAGACGGAGAACCTGCCGATTCGAATTTACGACAGTCGAAATGTGAAACTGGCTTCTTCCGGGAACTGCAGAGCAACCGGAACGACTCTAACCAGAGCGCAGACGGAAACTGCTTTGGAGATGACAGTACAGTATGCAATAGAGGTCAATGGGCAGGATTATACCGACCAGAAAACCTTTAATCTGAGTTCTCTGTCTGAAGAACAAAGGTATAAACTGGCATATTGTTATGGATTAATAAATGAGAATGAATACCGAGAGGCAGCCGGAACTGAAACTGCGTGTTGTAATATCATTTCTGATAATTTGGCTGAACGTGAGAACGAACAGCTTCGTGTAACACATCCATTGTCTACTGTAGATACTTATACCTATATCAACCGGCAGTACGTAATCAGCGCAGGAGGAAGATATCGGATTTATTATGAATCTGGTAATGGAACATATGCACTTACTCAGACAAAGGCTCAGACGTTGGCAAACCGAATGGATGCAATTGATTCTTATTTTACTGGGCAAGGATTTGTGCAACCGCTTCTAAGTACTGGAGCTAGTTATGTTAATGTCTACATTGTTCCTACTAATGCAGGAACTAATGATTCATGTACCGTTGATGAGCAACTGACATCAACAACCTGTTCAACATACCTTATATTACATATGTCTAATTGGAGTTCATTTGATTATGATTTGTATAGTACAATGGCACATGAGTATATGCACGCAGTAACTCATGGATATCGTTGTACAGTTAATACGAATACTCGATGGTATATAGAAGGCATGGGAATGTGGGCAGGTATTGCATATATCAAGTCGATGAGTACTTCGGCATCTACAGCTTATGTGGCGAGTCACATAGAATCATATATCAGTGCAGAGGCTAGTTCTATCAGAAGTTCTTCGTTAAGCTGTTGCTATGGTTCCTGTCTTCTTCCCCTCTACATTCAGCAGGCACGGGGTTCTATTACAACCGTAAAGAACTGCTTAAACCAGTGGCGAACCTACATTGATCCGCTGTATGCGGTACATTATGGACTGTATGTTACAAATACCAGCTACAGTCTTACCACGACATTTGCTGGGATGTGTGCATATAACTACCGGCCAAGCTATTTTTATTATTACGCGGACAGCTCCTGGGCTGATTTCAATGATGCCGCCTATGGAACAATCATTACGTCTGATGCCAGCGGTAGTGGGTCGACGCTTCCGATGATGTCATTTGAATACACGCGTATTGAGCCGACGATTTCTTCCGGCAGCTGCCAGATTGATGTCAACTATACGACATCAGGAATAGGAACCTTTAAGGTGGTTCGTGAAACAAATTCCGGAACCTACAATGTACTTGCCATGAGTGATGGGGCGAATCCGCCGGACTATACGCTGACCATTTCGGGAATCGGTACCTCTGCAACAACAAAAGCACTCACGCTGGTAGCGGTTAATGCAACCCGCGGAACTACAGCAACGATGACCTATTCTTATTCGGTTGACATAAACTGATAAACTGTGAATTCTAACACCAGAAAGACTATTTATATAGACAAAAGGAGTTTCGTAATAATCCGAGGCTCCTTTTGTTTATATATTAAAACAGCCTATTCGCCAGAACTGTGGTTCCTTTATGGGAGGCTGGGTCTCTTAGAGGCTCTTCCTGCTCCAATCTTGCAATTCGCCGGTGTGTGTGATATAATACCAACATTGGTGTACTGTCGCCACGGGGTGGAAGCGGCAGAATGCCGTGTAGTTGTTGGGGTCTGGGCTGTCATGCGAATGACAGCAGAACTGGAGTGTTAATGAGTAAACGGAAACTCAAAATAAAAGGGGCCATGAGACTGTATCTGTACTGGCCGTTAATTCTGTTGCCACTGCTTGTCTGTATGGCGGTGTTCGTCTATCTGGTTGATGCGAAGTCCGGATTGATGACCGGGGTGTTCGTATTAATCTACGCAGCGATTGTCTGCATTGCTTTTCTTACACAGCGTCCGAAAATTGTTGGTGATTTGGTGCGTTTTGCATCGGATTACAGTCATATCCAGAGAACACTCATCCGGGAAATGAAAGTACCTTATGCGGTGATGGATGTCGATGGAAGACTGCTCTGGTTCAATGACAGCTTCGCAGAAATTGCCAAGGTGGAACATGCGTCAAGACAGCCGGTTTTTCAGATATTTGGAGGAATTGATGCAGGAATTCTGCCACAGGATGAGCAGGACACCGAGCTTCATATTGTACATGGAGATCGGAACTATTTTGCACAATTCCGCCGTATTATGGCGGTTGATTTTGATGACGATGCTTACTGGGCCTATGAGAACAGGCAGGGAGAGCAGGAAAAACACAGCTATCTGATTACGATGTATCTTCATGACGAGACAGAGAATATGACTTTGAAGAAAGACATTTCCGATCAGAAGCTGATTATAGGACTTTTGTATATTGATAATTACGAAGAGGTTCTGGAGAGTATTGATGAAGTGCGACGGTCTCTTCTGACAGCGTTAGTTGATCGAAAAATTAATAAAAGTTTGCAGTCCATTGATGCCATTATCAAAAAGCTCGAAAAAGATAAATACATTTGTATCTTTCAGAATAAATATCTGGCTCAGCTTCGCTCCACCCGTTTTCCGGTATTGGATGAGGTACGTGCCGTCAACATAGGAAACGAGCTTCCCGTTACAATCAGTATGGGACTCAGTGTTGATGCGGAATCCTTTGTAAAGGGTTATGAGCAGGCGCGGGCAGCGATTGATCTTGCACTTGGAAGAGGTGGGGATCAGGTCGTACTGCGGGAACGTGAGAACACCTATTATTACGGTGGAAAAAGCGTATCCGTGGAGAAGAATACCCGCGTGAAGGCGCGTGTCAAAGCGCATGCTTTTCGAGAGCTCGTGGAAGGCAAGGATGAACTGATTGTTATGGGTCATTCCATTGGCGACGTGGATTCCTTCGGCGCAGCAATCGGTGTTTATCGAATCGCCAAGACGCTGAACAAAAAAGCGCATGTTGTGATTAACGAGGTAACATCATCGCTTCGACCGATGATGAACCGTTTTCTCAACAATACCGAATATGAAGAAGATTTATTTGTCAACAGTCCGCAGGCGCGGGAGCTGTTAAATAAAAACGTGCTTCTGGTACTGGTTGATGTAAACCGTGCCAGCTACTGTGAGTGCCCGGAGCTGGCTGAGCTGGCGGAAAGTGTAGTCATTCTTGATCATCACCGTCTGGCGGGAGAGACTCAGGACAACGCGGTTCTGTCCTACATTGAACCCTATGCTTCATCGGCATGCGAAATGGTTGCTGAGATTCTTCAATATACCAGTGACGATCTGAAGCTGAAGCAGGCAGAAGCAGATGCGATGTATGCAGGAATAATGATTGATACGAACAACTTTCTTACAAAGACAGGTGTGCGGACATTTGAAGCGGCTGCTTTTCTGCGCCGGAACGGTGCGGATGTAACAAGAATCCGAAAAATGTTCCGTTCTGATCTGCAGGAATATATGGTAAAAGCTTCAGCGGTTTCCTCAACGGAAGTATACCGTGAGAATTATGCATTTGCCTCACTTAATAAAGGAAGTTTGGAGAGTCCGACGGTTCTTGGCGCACAGGTTGCCAATGATCTGATGAACATTGCCAATATTAAGGCAGCATTTGTCTTTACCGAATTTAACGGGAAGGTTTATATCAGTGCACGCTCCATTGATGAATTCAATGTACAGATTTTGATGGAAAAGCTTGGCGGCGGTGGTCATATGAGTGTAGCCGGAGCACAGCTTACCGACTGCTCACTGGAGGAAGCAATTATGAAGGTGAAGAATTGTCTGGATGAAATGATAGAAGCCGGAGAGTTCTGATACAAGTATAATAATTAATACAGAATGAAGATTAGTGTGAAAGATGAGCCTTTCACACGCAGATTTGTGCCTGCGCGGTGCTTGACACAAAGTCTGTTATGCGCAAAAAGCCACGCAGAAATGGAGATTAGAATGGAAGTTATATTAATGGAAGATGTAAAGGCGCTCGGGAAGAAGGGGCAGATTGTAAAAGTCAATGATGGCTATGCCCGGAACTTTATCCTTCCGAAGAGACTTGGAATTGAAGCAAATGCCAAGAACCTGCGGGATTTGGAAGCAAAGAAGGCAGCGGAGGCGCAGCACCAGAAGGAGCTTCTGGATGAAGCAAGAGAGCTTGGAGAAAAACTGAAAACCGTATCGGTGACCTTGAGAATCAAGGTCGGAGAGAACGGAAAGGTATTTGGTTCAGTTTCCTCGAAAGAAATAACCGCCGTTCTTCTGGAACAGCAGAATCTTGAGATTGATAAGAAGAAGCTGCAGCTGGCGGAGCCGATAAAAAATGTCGGGGAATATGATGTACCGGTTAAGCTTCATCCGCAGGTTACAGTGAGTATTAAGGTGAAAGTAGAAGGCGAATAACAGATTACAGGGGTAACATACGATGGAAGAGGCTTTTATCAAGAAAATACCCCCGCACAGTGAAGAAGCAGAGCAGTCGGTGATTGGTTCCATGATCATTGACCGTGATGCAATCATTGCGGCGTCGGAAATGATTACTTCGGAGGATTTCTATCAAAGCAGATATGGAATCCTCTTTGACGCAATCGTTGAATTATTTAACGAAGGAAAGCCTGCGGATCTTGTGATGCTTCAGGGAAAGCTGAAGGAGAAGGAAGTTCCGCCGGAGCTGTGCAGTCTGGATTTTATTAAAAGTCTGGTAGATGCGGTTCCGACTTCGGCGAATATTCGGCATTATGTCGGGGTTGTAAAGGACAAGGCGCTGCTTCGTCAGATGATTAAGACGATGGAGGGAATCACCAACGAGTGCTACCTTGACAAAGAGAAGACAGAAGATATCATGGACTCGACTGAAAAGGATGTATTTGGTCTGCTTCAGAAGAGAAACATTACCGAATACACTGACATCCGGGATATTGTAATTGCATCTCTGGAGGGAATTGAAGCGGCGGCCTCCAGTAACGGGGGTGTTACCGGTGTCGAGACCGGTTTTATAGATCTTGATTATAAGACAGCCGGAATGCAGCCGTCGGATCTTATTCTTATTGCTGCCCGTCCTTCTATGGGAAAGACTGCATTTGTTCTGAATATAGCCGAGCATGCGGCAATTAAGCGGCATGTTCCGACTGCGATTTTCAGCTTGGAAATGTCAAAGACTCAGATGGCAACCCGTATGCTTGCAATGAACTCCCGGGTTGATTCTCAGCTGATTCGAACCGGAAAGCTGAGTGACAGCGACTGGGCAACCCTGATGGAAAGTGCACGCCTGCTTGGAGAAGCACCCTTGATTATCGATGATACTCCCGGTATAACAATTGGAGAGCTGCGTTCCAAATGCAGAAAATACAAGCTGGAAAAAGGACTTGGAATGATCATTATCGATTATTTGCAGCTGATGTCTGCCGGAAAGCGGATTGAAAGCCGTCAGCAGGAGATTTCCGAGATTTCCAGATCGTTAAAATCACTGGCAAGAGAGCTGAAATGCCCGGTAATCGCATGTTCCCAGCTGAGCCGTGCAGTCGAACAAAGAAATGACAAGCGGCCGATGCTGTCCGATCTTCGTGAATCAGGAGCGATTGAGCAGGATGCCGATGTGGTGATGTTTATTTACCGTGACGAATACTATGAGAAGGATTCTCCTGACAAGGGGATTGCCGAGATCATCATTGGAAAACAGCGTAACGGTCCTACAGGTACGATACGCTTGCAGAGCCAGCTCGAATATACAAGATTCAATAATCTGGCCGGTGGAGGAAACTATCAGAGCGAATAACGGAAAAACGGTTCTCCATACGGAGAACCGTTCCTTATACTTGTTTGATGCTGACAGAATTACGGCTCTTCAATAGATCCTGTCGGGCAGGTTGCAGCACAAGCGCCACACTCAAGGCAAGCATCAGGATCGATTTCGTAATGCTCTGCTCCTTCAGAAATTGCTCCTGCAGGACACTCTGCAGCGCAGGCACCACAGCTGATGCAACCATCGTTAATTTTATATGCCATGATTAAATTACCTCCTTTTCATGATGGTTCATATTGTACCGTAAAATTTGCCATTTTACAAGGGGTTAGATTGAAAAATCACGC
>CAZRRN010000001.1:66501-100945 GCA_964602475.1 uncultured Lachnospiraceae bacterium
ACAAGGGGTTAGATTGAAAAATCACGCTGATGCGCTGATTTTTCGATCGTCGAATTGAGAGAAAACACTGAGTTTATGGCCGGAGCAGAAAGGTTGATATGAAGATTGCTTTACCAGAAAAAGTATCCTATCTTATTGAACAGCTGCAGAGCGCAGGCTGGGAAGCCTATGCGGTCGGGGGCTGTGTTCGTGACCGCATGCTTGGAAAAGAGCCGGGAGACTGGGATATTACGACCTCTGCGGATCCATATAAAGTTAAGGAGCTGTTCCGAAGAACAGTGGATACCGGAATAAAGCACGGAACAGTCACAGTGCTCCTTGGAGAAGACAGCTATGAGGTAACAACCTACCGGTTGGACGGTGAATACGAGGATTCCCGTCACCCGAAGGAGGTCATTTTTACAAGAAGTCTGGCAGAGGATCTGAAACGCAGGGATTTTACGATTAATGCGATGGCTTATAATGACCGTGACGGTCTGGTGGATTTGTTTCATGGACAGCAGGATCTGAAAAACCGACTGATCTGCTGTGTAGGAACGGCTGAGGAACGGTTTGAAGAGGACGCACTGCGCATTCTCCGTGCATTGCGCTTTTCAGCAACGCTTGGCTTTGAAGTTGAGGAAAATACAGCCCGTGCAATCAAAGAAAAGGTCGCTAAGCTTCGAAATATCAGCACAGAACGGATTCGTGAAGAACTGAATAAGATTCTTCTTTCACAGTCACCGGAACGCTTGATTGAGGTTCAGCAAGCAGGAATTATCCGGCTTTTGCTGCCGGAGCTTGAACTCTTTCTTACAGACGAGGTAAATGCAGAACGGATTCTTAAAGGGATTCCTGAAATGGTTTTTGGACATGAGCATCATACGGCACTGATTCTTGCATGGACCGTACTGCTTAATGCGGCGGCATTCTGCAACGGAGAACAGGATCGGAAACGCTTTTCCGGAAGGGTGCTGCGTCAGTTAAAATTTGACAACGATACAATTAAAAAGGCAGGGTGTCTTTCGGAGTACAGTACCGTACAGATTTCCCCGGATCCTGTTGTGATTCGTAAACAAATGAACCACATGGGGGAGGAGCTGTTTGATCTTTGGCTTGTGTATCTTCGGGGAGACCGGTTTCCGGATAAACGAAGGGTACCAGAGCATCTGATTGATGAAGTCTGTGAAAAAGTTGCCGGAATCCGGTCCGGACCTTATTGTATTTCCCTGCAGACACTGGCAGTCACCGGAGCAGACCTGATTGCAGACGGCAGACAGCCGGGAGCTGAGCTTGGAAGTACGCTGAACCGGCTTCTTGAAAAAGTTCTTGAAGAACCGGAGCTGAATGACAGGGAGACTCTTCTCGCACTCTCTCGTCATATGATAAAAACGGAATAAATTAATACATCCCCTCATATGCTTTCAATGAACGAAGTTTCGCATATCATGCTGCTTGGCAGAGAATCAGCGGAGCCGTACAGAAAGGAACCGAAAGGCACCGGACAGTAATTGGTGCAACGGGAAATGGGGGACGCAGGGTGGAAGACAGAAGGCTGGAAGTACTGACGCAATACGGATTTACGGTGATTCACCATTACAGTGCGCGAGGGGCGCTTCTGCTCGAGACAGATGAGGGACTGAAACTACTGCGGTCATGCACCTCCGGAGAACAACGTCTGGAATTCGAAGCAGCGGTGAAGGGATACATCGTGGAGCATGGCGGTCCGTGTACCGATACTGTCTGCAGAACTACAGAAGGAAAGCTTCTTTCGGAGAACAGCTACGGGGATAAATTCTGTATCCGTGACTGGAAGAATGGTGAAGAATGCTGTCTGAAGCAGGAAAATCACTGCCTTACGGCAGTCGATACACTGGTGATGCTTCAGAAGTCATTGAAGGGATTTACGATAGAGGATACAACGCAGATCTATCAAAAGCCCTCTCTTCCGGAACAGTTTATCAAGCGAACCCGTGAACTGAAGCGTGTACGCAGCTACATAAGAGATAAAAAGCAAAAAAGTGAATTTGAGGTACTTTACCTGAAGCTCTGTGACCGGTACTATGAACAGGCGCTGGAAGCAATGGACTATATGCAGAAGCTTCTGGTATTTGCAGGAGCACCGGTACGGCTTATTGGAACGGAGGGACTGTGCCACGGGAATTTTACCTACCACAGCCTGCTGGAGTGTCCGCCGGAAGCAGGGGAACCAAATAATTCGCTGTTCTTTGTTACCTCCTTTGATAAAGCGGTCTTTGGTCTGCAGGTGACAGATTTTTATTATCTGCTGCGGAAAACCATGGAGAAAAACGACTGGCTTCCCGAGCTTGGACATAAGATGATTGACCGGTATTTTGCAGAAAAAGACAATGCGGACTCCGATCTGCAGCTCTTGAGGGGACAGCTTATTTTCCCGGAGAAGTTCTGGAAAATAACAAATTACTATTATAATAACAGAAAATCCTGGATTCCGAGGAAGAACATACAAAAAATGTTCGCTAATCATGATCGTGAGCCTCTGAAGGAGGAATTTTTGCGAACACTGAACTGATGGCACAGCATTAACAAAAGAAGCGGTTAGTGTATTGAGACTACCGCATTGAGGCAAAGATGAAAGAATCCGTGAAAAGTACAAAAACAACCATCATATGCTGTATCATCATTGGGCTGCTGCTGATTGCTCTAGCTGTCTATACGGCTGTTTCGGGCGGGGATTTTAGTTTCCTTAAGGAACCGACAAAAGCTCCGACTCCGACAACCGTGCCGACGCCGACTTTGGCGAGTATACGTACAGTGGGTGATACCGAGGAACAGTTGGTGATTCTTTCTGTGGATACGGAAGGAAAGGTACTACGCGTCCGGGAGCCGGTTAATGGGAATGAATTCTCACTTTATTATACCGGCTCGGCGGATATCCGGAATCGCTTTGATCAGGTGATTGCTGCTTCACAGATTGCGGTCGGTTCCATTGCAGCCGTTTCATATGATAAAGAAACAAGCCGAGTTTATCGAATAGCCTTAAGCAGTAATTACTGGAAGCTTGAGAAAAAGACGAATCTGCAGATTGATTTAAAAAAGGAAATGCTGACCGTAGAAGGAACCAACTACCGCTGTTCACAAAAGACGGTAGTTTTGTCCGGCGGAGAATTTTTGGCACCGGAAGAATTACAGGCAATTGATATTGTAAATATCTACGGAGTTGGAGACCGTGTCTTTCTGATTGAGCTGTTGCAGGGGCATGGACAGCTGTATCTGATGAATGAAACGGATTTTATCGGAGGAAGTCTGTACGTTGACAACGAATTTGCTGCACAGATAACAGCCGGAATGGCACTGGAAGTTCGTGAGGGAACCTATGAAATTGCTATTAGCTTCGGGGAGCTACATGGGGAAAAGACCATAGAAATCACACGGGGCGGAACAGCAATTTTTGATGCAGCGCCGTTTGGAGCAGAGGAGATACAGACCGGACGGGCAGACTTTATCATCAGTCCGGAAGGCGCAGAGCTGTATATCGACGATACTTATCAGTATTTTACGGAACGTATTCTGCTGAGCTACGGTACGCATACCGTTATGGTGTCGCTTGGAGGTTATACGACATGGACAGGAAGCATTACAATATCTTCCGAGCAGACGACACTTACCATTGCACTGGCGGAAACAGTAACTGCTACCCCGACTCCGACAGCCGCTCCGACCCCGACGGGGCTGGTTGATGAGGGAGAAGATGGCGGCGAGACTACTCTGCCGGACAGCACCTCCGATGATACACCTGCATCCACGGATCAGACAGGTAATTCAGATGATGGGACAGGCGGTACTGACAGCTCAGATTCCTCAGAGAGCAAAGACAATACGGGTGAGGATACCGATGCGGAGGATGGAAACGGTTCCGCGGAAAGTGATGCAAATGCGGAGGGATCCGTTACAGTACAGATTATCTGGTATCCGGCTTCGGTAGTACAGATTGACTCTGTCTACGCAGGGATGACCGACGCAAGCGGGATTCTTAATACAGTAATTACAAAGGGAACCCATGTAATACAGTTAATTCGAACCGTACTGGATGGCAGTACAGTACCCGCAACCTATACTGTCGAAGTAGATTCCTCAACACCGGTCTTAAGTTTTCCGCACAGCAGCTGATCTTATAATCAGATTCGAACCTTGTGCTTTTTGAAAAACTTACTGTCACGTCTTCTTGAAATTGTACCATAATTTTCGTGAACGGTAACGGACTGGCTGCGTCCGGTCTGGTGTTCCCGGATGATACGGTCGATTCCGCGGAAGCGTTCCTCTTCACGTTCCTCCCGGAGACGAAGAAGCATATCAACTTCGCGGGTTACGGATTCCGTCAGACACTGGTTCATTTCCTCTATCAGCTGGCGGTTATTGCCCTGTACTGCAGTGGAAACGATATCGTTCATGATGCTTCGGAACTGTAGCAGCTTCTCTTCGCTGCTTGGTAGCTCCTGTGTTGATGAAATGACCGCTGTCATGGCACAGGCAGCTTCAGCATCTGCCTCCTGTCCGCTTGATGAAGGAGCATTTATAGCTTCGTTTTCTGCGGATTTGACAGCAGAAATATCCTCATTCGCTGTCACGGAACGGTCTGCTTCTTCGGAATATGCTCCGGATGTCAACGCCTCTTTGTCAGCAGACTCAGGATTCTCTGTACCGAGAGCAAGATCGAGACGATTACGCAGATCAATCAGACGTTCGGAATCCAGAGATTCAATCCGCGGTAGATCCGGCAGCAGAAGTTTGATTGCTTTCAGCTGAAATCCTTTTTCCTTCAGGTCTCTGACAGAACGAAGCAGGAGAATATCTTCTTTTCGATAATAGCGGTGTCCCATCTCATTTCTTGGAATTTCAATACCGATTTCGTCTTCCCAGTAACGCAGAACATGAGGTTCCACGTTCACCTTTTTTGCCGCATCCGATATCATATACCTTTTTTCACCCATACGATCGCCTCCTGTCAGAAATTACCATTATTATAAGCGCAGGGAGAATTCTTTTCAACTGTACAAAATGAAAAACCGAAAAAACCGTTCGCCCGAAATCGACAGAAGTACTGTGAAAACCGAAAAACCTTAAAAAATGCTTGCATTTTTTTGAAACACAAAGTATAATGTGCAAAATAAACAAAAGCAAGGAAGAGAAGAGTAGACCGTTTGCGCTTTTACAGAGACCTCAGACCGGTGAAAATGAGGAAAGCTATAGAACAGTTGAACATGACCTCGGAGCTGCGTACCGAATCGAAAGATCAGGATACGACGGGTGCACCCGTTACAGTGCTAGACTATCGATGAGATTTTGTCCGTAGTTGAAGAGGCGTATATCGTGAGGTATACGTGAATTAGGGTGGTACCACGAAGTCTGACTCTCGTCCCTGAAATGATATTTCAGAGACGAGATTTTTTTATGAGAAGAATTTTAATCGGCGGCGCATGGCCGTACGCTAACGGATCGTTGCATTTAGGACACATTGCAGGACTCCTTCCCGGAGATGTGATTGCCAGATATCATCGTGCTGTCGGAGACCGGGTTTATTTCGTATCGGGCAGTGATTGCCACGGAACTCCGGTTGCAATCCGGGCGAAGCAGGAGAACCGGACTCCGCAGGAAATCAGTGACAGGTACCACGAAGAATTTACAAAATGCTTTCGTGAACTTGGATTCAGCTACGATGTTTACACAAAGACATCCTCGGAGCAGCATAAGGAATTCGTAAAGGCATTTCACAGAAAATTGTACAAAAGCCCTTACGTCTGCGAAAAGAAAGTTCCTCAGGCATATTGTGAGACCTGCAGAACCTTTCTTGCCGACCGTTTTGTGACCGGGAAATGCCCGGAATGCGGACGCGACACCCGTGGAGACCAGTGCGATTTCTGCGGTACGGTTCTGGAACCGGAGAGCTTGAAGGAGCCGGTCTGTGCAGTCTGCGGAAGCCGTATTACATTTCGGGAAGCAAACCATCTGTATATCAGGCTGTCGGCACTTCAGGAGAAACTGGCCGCCTTTATCGGGGAACACCCGAACTGGCGCAAAAATGCCATAGCTTTTTCTAAAAGATACCTTAACGAGGGCTTGCGGGACCGTGCGCTGACAAGGGATCTGGACTGGGGTATAGAAGTACCGAAGAAGGGGTTTGAGGATAAAAAGATCTATATCTGGGCGGAAAACGTTCTCGGTTATCTGTCTGCCAGCCGCCTTGCCGTTGAACGGCAAACAGGAAATGCCGAGGATCAGGAGAACGCTGCCGGTAAGAGAGATGCCGAGGATCGGGAGAACGCTGCCGGTAAGGGAAATGCCGAGGATCAGGAGAATGCTGCCGATCGGGAATATGCGGCACTCTGGGGATCGGAAGCGAAGCACTACTATGTACATGGGAAGGATAATATCCCGTTCCACACTATCATTCTGCCGGGACTTCTGATTGCAAACGGAGAAGGCTGGCATCTTCCCGACGAAATTATTTCCAGTGAGTACCTGACTCTGGAGGGCAGAAAAATATCCACAAGCCAGAATTATGCGATCTGGGTCAAAGACCTGCTTGGCCGTTATGATGCCGATTCTATCCGTTATTATCTGCTCGCAAACGGACCGGAGAAAAAGGATGCCGATTTTTCCTGGAAGGAATATATCAACAGTCACAACGGGGAGTTGCTCGGTGCGTACGGAAATTTCGTCAACCGAACGCTTGTCTTTATTGCAAAGTATCTTAATAACCGTGTGCCGGAGGGAACGAAGAACAAAGAATTGTCGGAGCAGACAGAAGCGCTGTTCACTGTAACTGGAAAGAGGATTGAAGCAGGAAATCTGCGTGAGGCGCTCGGTGGAATCTTTGATCTGGTACATACATCAAACAGGTATTATGACATAGAGCAGCCATGGATAACGAGAACTACGGAGCCGGAAGCCTGTAATAATACAATATACAACTGTGTACAGCTGACTGCATGTCTTGCGGTACTGCTTGCTCCGTTTCTGCCCTTTTCATCGGAAAAGGTCTGCCGTTTGCTGTCGCTTGATACCGGATGGATACCGAAGAACGTTCCGGCAGGATATGAGCTGCCGGAGATTCCACTTTTATTTCAGCGGATTGATAAAAAAACAGCAGAAGAGGAAACGGCACGTCTGGCTAAGCTGTAACGATACTTTTTATTTGCATTTACGTCGGAATTATGTATAATGTTATAAGATTCACACGACAGGAAGAAAAGGCAGTAGCCTGCGTGATTCGATAAATAATCATGCGCAGGAAAGCGCAGGAATGGGGACTCTATGGAACGAGTTTATATTGCCGACGTAAAGAACGCAATCGGCAGAACGGTTAAGGTTCAGGGCTTTATTGATAATATCCGTAACAGCAAATCCATGGCATTTATTGTTCTGAAGGATATTACCGGCAAGGTTCAGATTACGGTTGAAAAAGAAAAATGTCCGGAGCTTTGTGAAGTAATCGACACGCTGACCGGTGATTCCGTTATCACGGTGACAGGACAGATTATTGAAAATGAATATGTGAAGCTTTCGGGAATTGAGATTATTCCGGAAAGCATTACTGCGGAAAGTATTGCAGAGGCGCTGCCGATTGCACGCAAAGAGATTCCCGAGACCAAGAAGAAAAAGGCAGTGGAGCGTTCCAGCATTGACCAGAGGATTGATTACCGCTGGATTGATCTTCGTACCGATGAGAATCAGCTGATGTTTAAGGTACAGACAGTACTTGTGAATTCGATGAGAAAATTCCTTCTTGAGAAGAAATTTCTAGAAATTCATACTCCGAAGCTGATTGGTGCTGCAAGCGAAAGCGGTGCGGACGTATTTGAAGTGAAATACTTTGACCGGAGCGCATATCTTGCGCAGAGCCCGCAGTTTTATAAACAAATGGCGATGGCAAGCGGATTAGAACGGATTTTTGAAGTTGGTCCGGTGTTCCGCGCGGAGAAGTCATTTACCAATAAACACACAACAGAATTTACCGGATTCGATCTTGAGTTCAGCTACATTGATTCGTTCCGTGATGTCATGAAGATGGAAGAGGAGCTGCTGACCTACGCTCTATCGGAAGTAAAGGAAGCTTACGGAGACGCAATCAAGGAGGCGTACGGACTGGAGGTAATCGTTCCGAAGACTCCGTTCCCGGTAATCAAACTAAATGACCTGTATGCAGAGCTTGAGAAGGAATTCGGTTATGTAATTCCGGAATCCGAGCGCGGAGATTTAACAACGGATGCAGAGCATCTGAGCTATGACTGGGTCAAGAAAAAATACGATCATGAGTTCCTGTTCATCACCGATTACGGCGCAGAAAAGCGTGCATTTTACCATATGAGAGATGAGAAAGGTATTCCGCAGGGATATGATCTGATCTGGAGAGGCACCGAAATTACAACCGGCGCACAGAGAGAGCACCGCTATGATATCCTGAAAGCGCAGGCTGAGGAGAAGGGGCTTGCAGATGATGTAAAGTTCTATCTTGAGTTCTTCAAATACGGCTGTCCGCCGCACGGAGGCTTTGGACTCGGAGTTGACCGTCTGACAATGCTGCTGCTTGGACTTCATATTAAGGAAGCAATGTTCCTGTTCCGTGGACCGAACCGTCTGACTCCGTAATCTGCGGATTATATCGATCAATAGAAAGCAGATGTAAAAGGCATAACGGAATACTTAAAAATAGTCACGATATAGAAGAACATTCCAGATACGGTGTAACTTTGAAAATGGTTTCACCGTATTTTTTACAAAAAAACGGCTTTATCAAAGGATGCATTGATAAAGCCATGAAAATGAATAACGTTATTTTGATTCATCGGTACTAATCGGATTAATGATGGAACAGACGAATACCGGTAAATGCCATTGCCATTCCGTACTTGTTGCATACTTCGATGACGTTGTCATCACGGATGGAGCCGCCGGGCTGTGCCACGTATTTTACACCGCTTTTATATGCACGTTCCATGTTATCGCCGAACGGGAAGAATGCATCGGAGCCAAGTGCGACATCCTTCATGCCGGATAACCAGCTGCGCTTTTCTTCCTCGGTAAAGACAGCAGGTTTCTTTGTGAATACTGCTTCCCATGCGCCATCAGCAAGAACATCCATATAGTCCGGTCCGATATAATAATCAATGGCATTGTCGCGGTCGGCACGTTTAATGTCATCCCGGAACGGAAGTCCGAGTACCTGGGGAGCCTGACGAAGATACCAGTTGTCTGCTTTGGAGCCGGCCAGTCTGGTACAGTGAATTCTGGACTGCTGTCCGGCACCGATACCGATTGCCTGACCGTCCTTTACAAAGCAGACCGAATTAGACTGGGTGTATTTTAACGTAATCAGTGAAATAATCAGGTCGATTTTAGCGCTTTCCGGGATAGTTTTGTTCTCAGTTACGACATTGTCCAGCAGTTCTTTGTTGAGTGCCACTTCATTGCGTCCCTGTTCGAACGTAATTCCGAAAACTTCCTTGTGCTCGAGTGGAGCAGGAGTATAGGAGGGATTGATTTTGATTACGTTATATTTGCCGTTTCGTTTGCTTTTCAGCAATTCAAGAGCTTCATCAGTATATCCGGGAGCAATCACACCGTCGGATACCTCACGTTTGATGAGCGTTGCGGTATCAAGATCGCAGACATCAGATAATGCAATAAAATCTCCGTAAGAGGACATACGGTCGGCACCACGTGCTCTTGCATAAGCGCAGGCAATCGGAGAAAGCTCTCCGAGGTCGTCAACCCAGTAAATCTTTGCAAGAGTTTCCGAAAGCGGAAGCCCGATTGCGGCACCCGCCGGAGAAACATGTTTAAAGGAGGTCGCTGCCGGATAGCCGGTTGCGGTCTTCAGTTCTTTTACAAGCTGCCAGCCGTTGAAGGCATCGAGAAAATTAATATAACCGGGGTTCCCGGAGAGAACCTCGATCGGAAGCTCGTCTCCGTTTGCAAGATAGATTCTGGACGGTTTTTGATTCGGATTACATCCGTATTTTAGCGCAAGTTCTTTCATACTGATAACCATTCCTTTCCCGTTAGCTGCAGCCCTTAGGCTACAGATATTATGTAATTTAATAATAAAACCGTTGAGGGTTTCATTTGTTCTTGTTAACAATTCTTGTTTCACAGCTTCCGTCAGCAATGCTGATAAATCGGACAAACAGGGATACCTTATTGTCAGGGTTCAGACTATTCCACAAAAGCTCGGTAAAAGGGTCAATGCCATCTGTGATATCTACAAGCGTAGGTTCACCTTCAAAGCTCGGAAGCGGATTGCCGTTACCTTTATAGGTGTGGACAAAACGGCCTTCCCCTGCAAGACAGTTTTCGTATGCAAAGGTGTACCGTTCACAGGACTCAGGATTCCCATTGCTGCTTTTTAGGATTGACATTGCGTAGCTGTAGTTTCCATTCTCAACGTGCAGAATACCGGAGATTCTGGGAGTGTAGTTCGGCGCATCAGGTTCAAATTCCCGTGTGCGGAGAGACTGCTCAAATGTCTGCTGGTGATCCATTCCTTCATAAATGGTATCGGTCTGGTCGCCGTTAGTTACGATAGTTTTGTTGCCAAGGACACGCACCGGCGCATAGATAATCAGGCTCGGATCAGTCAGCTTTGACGGATCAAAGGCCTGCGTACGGATTCCTTCCCCGTCCTCAACAAAAATACGGTTTCTGCTGTTCTCGCTCCGCCCCATAATAAAATATGCGGTGACGGCTTTTTTTCCGTCTGCCGAACGGCCGATTACAATTCCGCGACCGGGGTATTCATTGTTCTGAAGTAACTGCTGTAATGATTGTTTCTCCATATTTTCCTCCATATCAGCGCTTTTTAACGTTTTCTCCGTGCCAAAATAAAAAAGAGCAGAATACCTTTGTATCTGCCCAGACGGTCGACGTTCTTATGTATACTCCCAGTGGTCAGTTCCACTTCCGTCAGTTGTATACCACAGACAGACTAACATTTTTACGAAAAATAGTCAACCGAAAAATGTTTATTTATCACTTTTATTTGTCAAGAGTGCAGATTTGTAGTATAATAATAAAATATATACGATATAGATACGGCATGCGGCGCTCGGAGCGTTCCGGCATGACCGGTGCTTGACATAAAACTAATATGCGCAAAAGGCAGCGCAGAAACGAGGAGTATATGACAGTTGCTGATATTAAGGAAGCATTGAATGCCAGCGTGATTTCGGGAGAGAGTTTTCTGGACAGAGAGGTGCATACGGCATGCGGCTCGGATATGATGAGCGATGTGCTTGCATTTATGAAGGATCAGGCGGTGCTGCTTACCGGTCTGTGCAATCCGCAGGTGATTCGTACTGCGGAAATGATGGATGTCATCTGTATTGTATTTGTTCGTGGCAAAAAGCCCGATGAAGACATGATCAGGTTGGCAAACGAACGTGAGATTCCGTTGCTTTCTACCTGTCACAGAATGTTCTCCGCCTGCGGAATTCTTTATGAGAAGGGGCTGCGCGGGGGTAAGGCCTATGAGTGAGCAGGAGAATATGATTCATCTGACCTACCAGGTCTCCGGGACAGATTTTACTCGGGCCGGAGAAGCTTCCGGGGATGTGAAACGTAAGCTGAAGAAGATCGGAGCCGATCCGGAAGCCATCCGAAAGGTTGCCATTGCGATGTATGAAGGCGAGATCAATATGGTGATTCATGCCGGTGGCGGGGAGATTGACGTATATATATCAACGGAGGAAGTGCGGATGATTCTGACCGATCACGGTCCGGGGATTGCCGATGTTGACAAAGCGATGCAGGCAGGGTATTCCACAGCGCCGGACAATATCCGGACACTTGGATTCGGAGCCGGTATGGGGCTGCCGAACATGAAAAAGTACTCTGATACCATGAATATCAAAACGAAGATCGGAGAAGGGACCGTCGTTCTGATGACAGTGAATATGTAACGGATCAGGCATGCGTCACGCAAAGGTTCCGTTTATAAGGGGTTACTATGGACAAATTTATCAATTCAGTTTATCTGGACGAGGATTTATGTAAAGGCTGTATCAACTGTATCAAACGTTGTCCCACGCAGGCAATTCGCGTGCGCAACGGGAAAGCGGTCATTACCAAAGAATTCTGTATTGACTGCGGAGTCTGCATCCGGATCTGCCCGCATCATGCAAAACGGGCGCGCAGAGATTCCATCGAAATGATGAAGGATTTTGAATATACCGTTGCGCTGCCGGCACCGGCACTGTTCGGACAGTTCAATAATCTGGATGATGCCAATATTCTTCTGACGGCACTGAAGCTGATGGGCTTTGACGATGTTTATGAGGTTGGCGCCGCTGCGGAGCTTGTATCGGAGCTGTCGAGAAAATACATAGCGGAACATAAGGAAATGTATCCGATCATCAGCACGGCCTGTCCGTCTGTGACCCGTCTGATCCGTGTACGTTTTCCGAATCTGATCGATCATCTGCTTCCGATTCAGGCACCGGTTGATCTGGCGGCTTCTCTGGCAAGAGAGAAGGCAATACGTAAAACCGGGCTGCCCTCTGAGAAAATCGGCATTTTCTTTATTTCACCATGTCCGTCCAAGGTTACGGCAATCCGGTCTCCGCTTGGTTACGCGAAGAGTGAGGTTGACGGAGTGCTTGCAATCAAGGATGTTTACCCGGAAATGCTTAGCTGTATGACAGCGGCCGTCGATCATCTGGAGGAACTTGCGGTATCAGGAAAAATCGGGCTCGGCTGGGGGTGCATCGGCGGTGAAGCCGGCGGTCTTCTTTCAGACAATTATCTGGCTGCAGATGGAATTGAAAATGTAATCCGGGTTCTGGAGGATCTGGAGGATCAGAAATTTACCAACCTTGAATTTATCGAGCTGAATGCCTGTGATGGAGGCTGCGTTGGCGGAGTTCTGACAGTAGAAAATCCATTTATTGCCATGGTGAAGCTGAAAAGACTGAAAAAATACATGACGGTTGCCGGAGCGCACATCAGCTCGGAGGGTCAGTCCGAGCATGCGTACTGGACCGAACCGGTCGAATATGAACCGGTATTTAAATTGGCAAATAATATGAAGGAGAGCATCGCAAAGATGTCCCAGATTGATAAGCTTCTGGAGAAATTTCCGGGACTTGACTGTGGATCGTGCGGCGCTCCGACCTGCCGGGCTCTTGCGGAGGATATTGCCAGAGGTGTGGCGAAGGAAAATGACTGTATTCATGTATTAAGAGATTACATTCATAAGCTTTCCGATGAGATATCAAAGCTGGATCGGTCATGACCGGAGAAAACGGACTTTGGAGCAGAATGGCTCAAACAAGGAGAGGAATAAACAGAGTATGACAACACAGCAGCTGATTGACACAGCTATCTTTAATATCGTCTGTCTCGGAGACAGTATGGATACAGTAATCACAAAACCGTTCTGCTGCGACCTTTTGAGTATTGCAATGGGAAAGGCTCCTGCAGGAGCAGCGTGGGTTACGGTAATGGCGAACCTGAATACGCTTGCGGTTGCAGCGCTGACGGACAGTGCATGTATTATTTTTGCTGAGGGAGTCCGACCGGATATATCAACAGTAGAAAAGGCGAAGCAGCAGGGCATTACGATGCTTTCAACAGAACTGCCGGTTTTTGAAGCGGCATGGAAGGTTCAGCAGCTGCTGTAACGGAGGAAATATGCCGGCACTATATTATGATCTTCATCTGCATTCCTGTCTGTCCCCCTGCGGGGACGATGACATGACACCTGCCAATATTGTGGGAATGGCTGCGCTGAAAGGGTTGGAAGTCATTGCGCTGACGGATCACAACTCGGCGAAGAACTGTCCGGCGTTTCTAAAGGCAGCGCAGGAATGTGGAATACTTGCCATTCCGGGAATGGAGCTGACAACCGAGGAAGAGGTTCATGTTGTCTGCCTGTTTGTAAAACTGGCGGACGCGCTGGCTTTTGACAGCTATGTATACGGACATTTGCAGGCAGTTCCGAATCAGGAAGAGATATTCGGCAAGCAACAGATATACAATGAGCAGGATGAAATAACCGGAACAGTACCGAACCTTCTGATCAATGCGACAACAATCCGGTTTGATGATGTTTATGAACTGGTTAACCGGTTTCATGGTGTTATGATACCTGCACATATTGACAAGGACTCCTACAGCCTGATTTCAAATCTTGGAATGATTCCTCCGGATGCGAAATTTGCTACTGCGGAGGTTAAGGATCTGACGAAGCTCCATGCACTGCAGAAGCAGCATCCATACCTGAACGGGTGCAGGATCATCAGTAACTCGGATGCCCATTATCTTGAACATATCAATGAAGCGATTCATGAGCTGTATGTGGAGGAACGTTCTGCAGAAGCAGTACTTCAGGTACTTGCAGGACGAGGATAAAGCGGTAATGCGGGTACTTGGGGATAAGCTGAAGCGGTGATGCAGGTATTTGCGAAAAGGCTGAATAGGTTATACGGGTACTTACAGGACGAGGCTGAAGCGGCGATGCGGGTACCTGCAGGATGAGACTGAAACAGCGCCGGAATACCGGACAGATGAAAATTACGCAATAAATTCATAATATCGTATCCTCCGGCATAGTCTGTTACAAAACAGTATGCCGGAGTTTTTATGCTATTTGATAAGAATATCAAACAGATCTGCAGAATACTTACCGTATGTCTTGTGCTGCCGCTTTTAACTGCCTGCGGGTCAGGAACAGACGAACCTGAGAAGCTGAGAGATCTTGATTTTACAGTGGTACAGGAGACTGAGCTTCCCGAACAGCTGAGAACAATAATTATTGAAAAGAAAGCCAATCCGTTCAAGCTTACCTATACCAATTCGGAAGCACTGTACATTGCACAGGGATACGGCGCACAGCCAACCGGCGGCTACAGTGTAACAGTGAATGAGCTATGGCTTGCAGAAAACGCAGTCTTCTTTGATTCGGAATTACTAGGTCCGGAGGAACAGGAGCAGGTTGCGCAGACAATCACTTATCCCTACGTTGTGATAAAGACCGAGTTGATTGACGAATCGGTGGTATTTCAATAAATATACAGAAATTACTTGACTATATCCCCTAGATGTGGTATATTAATTGCGTTGAATGCGGCTTATGTTGTGGTTTACAGGGTTTAGAACAAGCCGAGTAGGATATTACTGCAGATGGGGAGGACAATATGAGGCAACCGGCAAATATGTGTGCAATCAGAAACACCGTAGTCAGGAATGTTGGAAGAAAGGTATTGGTTAGATCCAATCGCGGAAGAAACAAGTTCGACGAAGAGGAAGGAGTTATCTGTGATACTTACCCTAGCGTATTTCTGGTTCAGATAAAGGATACATACAGTGATTCGATCCGTACAAAATCCTTTTCTTATAAGGATGTGCTGACGAAAGAAGTGGAGCTGGTGCTCTGCTGAATCGGATCTTGAAATGGGGAAAAGAGATCTGTAATATACAAAATACTGAAACCGCTGTTACCGGATGGGCAGCGGTTTTTTTTAAAGATAATATGCCTGTAAGATACAAAGCGCCCCACTCGGGATACATATGACGCTTTGCAAAGAAGGTATAAGACCTTTAAATTGAAAGAATTGCGCGACAATAGCAATAAATGATAAGTAATATTTCACAAAAACCAAGTTCCCTTTCGAGCATTATGCCAATATACAAAAAATGCCGCTTTTGATATAATACTGACAGTGCTTTTGTATGCACAAAAAATGAGGAGGATTATAATTATGAAGACATTTAAGAAGGTTTTAGCAGTCGTATTAGTTCTTGCTCTTGCAGTGATTGCATTGCCGGGAATGAAGGCAAAGGCAGCAGCAATTGAGTATACGACAGATGAAGTATTCGCTTATGCAGCTGATGAGTATCATGGAATTACAACCCTGAATTCCACCACTCCTTCCTGGAAGAATTATGCATGGATTAAGTTTAATGCGGAATCAGATACAATTCAGCTTGATCTTGATGTACTCGCACAGATTGATTCGATTGAGTACATATTTACCGGAGAAGGATCTTTTTCAACCAATGTTGTAAGAAATACCAAAGCAGCAGGCGGCTGGGCAACAGAAGCAGCTACCATCGAAGTATCTGCAGGAAATGATTTTACTTACGTTATTGCAGGTGTTGACGGTGCGGCAGCAGCAGCTGAGGCAGCTACGGGAGATCGTTACTTTAACTTCTGCTTACAGACCACAAGTGATATAACAGGTGAAGTTTCTGTAAAAGCAATTGTATTAAAGGATGCTAACGGCGGTGTTGTTATCAATATTACCAATCCTGCATTTGCAGCAGCAGACGTTGTTCCGACCACAGGCGATACTGCACCGGTTGTAATCATTGCAGCAGCTGCAGTTGTAGCTCTTTGCGGTATGGCAGTTGTTAATCGTAAGAAAGCTTACAGATAGTTAGGAGAGTTGTAAAGGGGCTGTTAAAAGTAGCCCTTTTCCTATTAAATGTATAATTATAAGGGAGAGTACAATGAAAACACTTAAAAAAACGTTGGTATTTATCATTACCATGACACTTCTTGTTTCCATGTTCGTAGTTCCGGCAGCAGCAGTGGAAGATATGACAGTCGATGTTACCGCAGCTAATCTGAACGATGGAAAAGCACGAGCAGGCGAATACCTTGGAGTATTGTATGCAGACAAATTGATGGATGACGGAACAGTAGAGTTTAACGATATCGAACTCATTTCCTATTATCTTCCTCAGGAAGTTACGAACGACAAGACGTACAAGGTTCATGTAACCGGAACCTGTAAAGGTGATTTCAGAGTATGGTTCAGCCAGAGTGCGGATCAGGGAACAGCTTCCACTCCGCAATATGCATCTGCTTACGGAGTTACCGACGGAGCTTTTGATGTCGTATTTGATCTTGATGTTACAAAGGATTCCGGCGTTGATCAGATTTTGTTTAAGGGTCCTGCATACGGAACCAATATTATTTCAATTAATGTAACCTCTTGTACAGTTACCGAAGCGGAAGCAACCACAACGACAGTTGATGATCCGATCTTAATTGCTCCCGCACCGGACACAACAGTAGCGGCTGACGGTGTTCTTGCAACAGCAAATGGTACACTTGACAACGCAGTTCTTGCAGCAGCAGCTAAAGGAAGCAAGCTTGTTCTTGAATATACATGGCCGACCGGAGCATCCGCAGATGTTGGCTGGGGTATTGGTGGACTTTGCTTTGACGGTTGGAGTGTTGATTCTGAATTCGAAATTAAGATTCCGGAAGGCGCAACAAGAGATACTACTCTGACTGCAGAATTTGATCTGGATACAGTTCTTGCAAAGGGTGCAACGGCAATTAACATTAATCTGTACAACGGAATCAGCACCTATACTCTGACGCTTGTTCAGCCGGACGCTGTTCCGACTACGGGTGATACTGCACCGGTTGCAATCATTGCAGTCGTAGCAATTGCAGCACTTTGCGGCATGGTGGTTGTTAACCGTAAGAAAGCTTTCAGATAGTATTTATCGGTAAGATTAAGATGGAAAACCTATCAGACCGGTGGCATAACTGCTTAAAGCAGTCATGCCACCGGCTTTTTTACTTTATAGGAAATTGCTCTTTTCAAGCGAACAAAAAAAATATACCAGCCAATGACTGGTACAAAAAGAAGACGAAAGGTTGATTAAAAAGATAGAAACCTTCTTCACCAAACCCATCATCTTCAAATTTGTCCTCATATTGGTTCATCAGTCAGTCTGCTTTATTTCGTCCATAAGCTAAACTACTTCTACCTCCATAAAAGCGTTGATGCGGGCATCCGGATTTTCTCGCGGATGTCTACAAAAAGCTGGTAGCCACACAAACGGCAAATTCCGTTGCCATCATTTGCGTTGAAGCTTCTGTTCCATTGTGAGCGTCTCGTTTTCTGTGTGCTTCTTCTTCGGAGTGTATGTGACGTTAAAATATATACAGCCGTCGTCTGAATAGCATGCGCTACCCTATTCAACTGTCGCTGAGCACGGTTCGTTTAGGTAGCTGGATGAACAGCCTCCGGAATCGGCTGCTTTACCGCCGCCGCTGACGGAATCCAGTTCGTCGTCGTCCAGCTCCTGACCGAGGATGCTGCTCTTATACCATTTTCTATCATGCGTAGTTTTCCTTAGGCTGGCTCAATATAATAATGTATTACTCTCTCTGTATAGCTTGTACCGATCGTAGGACAATAATCACCACCCCAGCAGCTGCTGCGCTCCTCAACGGTGTCCGAGCATTGCTCAATAATGTACGACCATGTACATCCCCCTTTGCCCGGAGCTATACTAGTGGTACATTCGTGCTCAAAGGTTCTTTGCGAAAACCTGACACGTCCCCCACTGATGGTATCCAGCTCGTCGTCGTCCAGCTTCTGCCCGAGAATCTGATCTTTTGCCATACTGCTCTCAAATTTCTTAAGCAGATCCTCCGCTGTAATCTCTCCTGTGTGGGTGTGAAGCAGCTCAAAAAGACCGTTTGCATCTTTTTCGCTAAACTCCAAACCGATTTCCTTCATAACGGCCGTCAGCTCCGCCGCCGATTCTGCCGCAATGACCTTTTCCATCATTTTCTTCGAAAGTTTCTGTTCCATTGTTAACTCCTCCTTATCGCTTAAACTACAGTATACTCAGTTACCAACCAAGAGCACCAATCGTTAAATGCGCAACGGTAATTGTCAACCGTATCAACGCATTGTTCCCTATAATGACTGGATGTGCAGCCGCCGACTTTTACATTCTTCTCCTGAGGGACGTTATATCCGCCGCTGACAGTGTCCAGCTCATTATTATCCAGCTCCTGAGCCAATATTTCTTCTTTTTTTGCATCTTGTTCAGACATTATAATAGCCTCCTATACGTTTATAGTATTGATATGCTCAGCAGTTCTCACCCTCCTTTTCCGATTTTGGTGCGTATTTATCGCCGACTTCCTTAAATCGCTCATACCAGCCGTTTTTAAAATACACGCATGCCTTCATGTCCGGAGCAAGATACTCTCCGCCGCCCAAAGTGCCGCCTGCGCGACAGCCGCCTTTGCATTGGTAGGTATACTTGCAGGTCACGCATTCGGGGTTGTGCTCCATGTATTCGCTCACACGGCAGGTCATCGCCCGCGTGTAGCTGGATTCAGTCAGGATGTCTTTAAGCGGTGTTTCAAAGGCGTTTGGATACTGCTTTGCCGCCGCTTCGTCGATCATGGACATACATGGGATAACCGCACCCTCGGGGCTTAAATACATATTCGCACGCAGCGACCCGCAGACAGGCACATTTTTAAAGGTTTTGATACCGCCCTTGTCGAAGGGAATGTTATAGTGACCTTCGTCGGGGCTGTACTGGAACGCGCCGTCCAGCATGATGTCAATAGGAGCACCGTCCTCAAAAAACTGCGGGATGTATTTAAGATACTGCTCAAAGCCCTCCTCATTGGAGAGAAAGCTTTCGGGTTGGTTGCACCACTGCCCGGAAGGGGACGCCACATTGATCTTCAGAGCGCGGCAGCCGACCTCATGCAGAATTTTTACCGAATCGCGTATGGTATCGATATTTTTGCGGTGCAGCACCATGGAGGATGCGGTATGAATCTCATATTCCCTGAGCAGCCTGAACGCGTCCAGCGCCATCTTTTCCGCGCCGTTGATGCCGCGCAGCCAGTCGTGCCAGCCTGAACCGTCATAGCTTATCTGGAAGGAGGGACGGATTTTACGCTCATTCAGCCCGTCCAAAAGCTTTCTGTTCACCAGCGCGCCGTTTGAGTAGATGGTGGTGATGCCAATGCCTTTCTTGATTAGTTCGTCTATGATCTGCCAGAAATCCTCGCGGATCAACGGCTCGCCGCCGGTGATGCCCACCTGCTTAATGCCGCAGTCAGCCATTTCTCCGATGATCTTCAGGCACTGTTCAAGGCTCGGCTCGCCGAATTTGCCCTCGCTGGCCGACATAAAGCAGTGCTTGCAGCGGTAGTTGCAGTTGCCGGTGATGGACCACTGCACGCTTGCCTTGAACTGGTTATCGTAATGGCGATACGTCTGATGGGGCAGAAGCTTTGCGCCCTTTTCACAGGGGAGTATGCCCTTGTTGTTTAGGTTGTGCTCAAAAAAACTGCGTTCCATGGGGGATAAGGCTTCAATATCAATATCTGTGTTTCCATCGCATTGCAGCAGCAGCGCGAACGTCTCGCGACTCAAAAATTCGGTTCTCAAGTTACGCATATCGCATATGCCAAAGGGAAGCTTGTCATAACCGCACAGCTGCTTGTTGGGTGACAAAATATAATAGCTCATGGATGAAGCCCTCTCTTTCGTAATCTGCTATTCCATTGTAAGCCATCGTTGCTTTTTGATATTACAAGAATAACACACCGAAGTTCACAAAAGTGGCACACAAAAGCCTTTTTTCGTATCAATACACCGTTGTGCGGTAAAGCCTTGCTTATCCAGCCCATCCATCGACTGCCTGCAAGATCTTCGATGTTGCTGTGGGAACCGTGGAAATATTCGCTGTCAAAAGCTCACTTGAAAGGCTGTTCTCCGTTGTGAACGCGGCGATAGCAAGCGACACAACTATAGTGGACAATACGGCAAGCGCCGTGATCTGTAGCTTTGTAAAGTTCTTCATTTTATTTCGTTCCTTTCCATTTATTATGAAGGTGGTCTGCCGAAGCAGATCCATTGCCATTCAGAGCTGTTCTTGCCCCACTGCTTTCGTATCTGAACGCTGTTGTACCGCTCGTGCTGTCAACGAGGAACTCGCCGTTGATATAGATGGCGACGTGGTATATGGGACGTCCTTCTGCCGGGTTTCCGCCAAACTGAAATGATGTATATAATTGGCGAAAAAAGGGCGATATACTGCGGTGTCCGCCATGCACGAGCTTGGGTTGAAGAGAAGTGCAATTTATAAACTGATGTAGGCTGCGAATAAGGCGGAATAACACCGTAGAAAAAATACTGGTATTTTCAAAGGCACTATGCTATAATACTATTACTTTCGACATTACACTTGCGACTGCCATGTAGAAATTATCAAAATGGCATTTTTTATGCTGTTAGGATGTCGATAATCGATTAAAATCTTTGCTGAAGTATTGTACGCAAGATTGTTAATAAAATATCAAGGAGGTTCAGTAATGGGTTCTAAGAAAAAAACAGTCCCCTTTGCAGGAACGAAAGAACAGGAAGCGCAGCTCAGAAAAGTGATTGCAGAAAGCAAGAACGAAAAAGGCGGTTTGATGCCGATTCTGCAGAAGGCACAGGAGATCTACGGCTACCTTCCGATTGAAGTCGAGACTATTGTAGCAAATGAGATGGATATTCCGCTCGAGAAGGTTTATGGAGTAGTAACCTTCTACTCACAGTTTTCCTTATACCCGAAGGGACAGTACAAGGTTTCGGTATGTCTTGGAACAGCCTGCTATGTAAAGGGCTCGGGTAATATTTTTGACAAGATTCAGGAGCTTTTAGGAATTGCAGACGGTGAATGTACAGCAGATGGTAAATTCTCGCTTTCGTCCTGCCGCTGTGTCGGCGCATGCGGACTTGCCCCGGTCATGATGGTGAATGACGATGTATACGGAAGACTTACTCCGGATCAGCTGCCGGCGATTCTTGCAAAGTATAACTAGGAGCAGAATGAATCATGATGACAGAACTGTCTCTGAATGTTCTTGATGTTGCAGAAAATTCCACGCATGCGGGTGCCAGCCTGGTCGAAATCAGTGTGACAGCGGCTCCGGAGGCGGATTTACTCACGATCATCATTAAGGATAACGGTTGTGGAATGACAGCCGAGCAGGTTGCTGCAGTTACGGATCCGTTCTATACGACAAGAAAGACACGAAAAGTCGGACTCGGAGTACCTTTTTTCAAATATGCAGCAGAAAGCACCGGCGGACAGCTGACGATTGATTCGACACCCGGTGTCGGAACAACGGTGACAGCGACCTTCGGTTTTTCTCATATTGACCGTATGCCGCTGGGCGATATGGTCAGCACCATGCAGACATTGATTACCTGTCACAGTGAGATTGATTTTATTTACCGCTATCGGTATGGTAAAAAAAGTTTTGCTCTTGATACGCGGGAGTTTCGGGAAATACTTGGCGATGTTCCGTTAAATACTCCGGAGATAGCTTCTTACATTAAGGATTATCTGAGTGAGAATACACGGGAGACAGATGACGGTGCTGTCTACTGAAAGGCAAACAACAGAACCGGGAATTTTCGATATACAATCCTACGTAACAGAAAGAATGATCTTAATTTGTAACTAATATAAGGAGGACATCAAATGAAATCTCTAGCAGAGTTAAAAGCCATTCGTGATAAGATGCAGAGTCAGGTTAATCTTCGTTCGGAAGACGCAAATCAGACGCGTGTCGTTGTCGGTATGGCTACCTGCGGTATTGCAAGCGGAGCCCGTCCGGTACTGACGACCCTGTCGGATGCCGTACAGACAAAGAATCTGAAGAATGTTGCCGTAGTACAGACAGGCTGTATCGGTCTGTGTCAGTATGAGCCGATTGTTGAAGTAATCGAGCCGGGCAAAGAAAAGGTAACCTACGTTAAGATGACACCGGAGAAGGCTCTTGAGGTTGTGGACAAGCACCTGATCCGCGGTCAGGTCATTTCGGAATACACTATTTCCAATTCATTACATTAATCCAGAGGAGGTAACATTATGTATCGTTCACACGTTTTGGTCTGCGGTGGAACAGGTTGTACTTCTTCCGGAAGTCAGAAGATTATGGAAGTACTGCAGGCAGAAATCGATAAAAACGGTCTGAAAGATGAAGTTGCAGTAGTACAGACAGGCTGTCACGGACTTTGTGCACAAGGACCGATTATGTTAATTTATCCGGAAGGCACCTTCTATTCCATGGTGAAAGCAGAGGATGTACCGGAAATCGTAGCAGAGCATTTATTAAAAGGACGTGTTGTCAGCCGTCTGCTTTACACGGAGAACACGGAATCTGGTAGTGTTAAGCCGCTTGCAGAGACTGATTTCTATCGTAAACAGCACAGAATCGCACTTCGTAACTGTGGTGTTATCAATCCGGAGAATGTCGAAGAATATATTGCAACACGAGGATATGAAGCACTGGGAAAAGTTCTGACTGAGATGAAGCCGGATGATGTAATTGAGCTTATCCTGAAGAGCGGACTCCGTGGCCGTGGCGGCGCAGGCTTCCCGACCGGAAAGAAATGGCAGCTGGCAAGAAACCTCGTACAGGATGGCGGACAGAAATATGTCTGCTGTAACGCCGATGAGGGTGACCCAGGTGCATTCATGGATCGTTCCGTACTGGAAGGTGATCCGCATGTTGTTCTTGAGGCAATGGCAATTGCAGGCTATGCAATTGGTGCTGATCAGGGTTACATCTACGTTCGCGCAGAGTACCCGATTGCGGTACAGCGACTGAACATCGCTATCGGACAGGCAAGAGAGTACGGTCTGCTCGGTAAAGACATTTTTGGAACCGGCTTTAATTTTGATATTGAACTTCGTCTTGGTGCCGGAGCATTCGTCTGCGGCGAAGAGACCGCACTGATGACTTCTATTGAAGGAAACCGTGGTGAGCCTCGTCCGAGACCTCCGTTCCCGGCTGTAAAGGGTCTGTTCGAACGTCCTACCATTCTTAACAATGTTGAGACCTGGGCTAATATTCCTCAGATTATCCTGAATGGCGCAGAATGGTTTGCATCTATGGGTACTGAGAAATCCAAAGGAACTAAAGTATTTGCACTCGGCGGCAAGATCTGCAATACCGGTCTTGTAGAAATCCCGATGGGAACAACACTTCGTGAAGTTATTGAAGAAATCGGCGGAGGCATCCCGAACGGCAAGAAATTTAAGGCGGCTCAGACCGGCGGTCCTTCCGGCGGATGTATCCCGGCAGAGCATTTTGATATTCCGATTGATTATGACAACCTGATTTCCATTGGTTCCATGATGGGCTCCGGCGGACTGATTGTTATGGATGAAGACAACTGTATGGTTGATATTGCAAAGTTCTTCCTTGGCTTTACGGTTGAAGAGTCCTGTGGTAAATGTACACCTTGCCGTATCGGTACGAAGCGTATGTATGAAATCCTTGATAAGATTACCAAGGGACAGGGAACAATGGAGGATCTTGACAAGCTGGAGAAGCTCGCTCTTTATATTAAAGACAATGCTCTCTGCGGTCTTGGTCAGACGGCTCCGAACCCGGTACTTTCCACACTGCGTTATTTTAGAGATGAATATGTTGCCCACATTGTTGATAAGAGATGTCCGGCAGGTGTCTGCAAGGATCTGCTGCAGTACACGATTGATCCTGTAAAATGTATCGGCTGTACAATGTGTGCGAAGGGATGTCCGGCAGGAGCTATTTCCGGCAGCCTGAAACAGGTACACAGCATTGATCCTGCAAAGTGTGTGAAGTGCGGTGCTTGTATGGCGGCATGTAAGAAGGGTGCTATCTCAAAGAAATAAAAAAAGGAGAAAATTATATGGAAACCGTGAATATAAAAATCAACGGCGTAGCAGTAGCTGCTCCGAAGGGTTCTACCATTCTTGAGGCAGCCAGACTTGCACATATCGAAATTCCGACACTCTGTTTCTTAAAAGAAATCAACGAGATCGGTGCCTGCCGTATGTGTGTGGTAGAAGTCAAGGGTGCAAGAAGCCTTGTTGCTTCCTGTGTATATCCGATTAACGAAGGAATGGAAGTATGGACCAATACCCCGAAGGTACTGGATTCCAGAAAGAAGACATTACAGCTGATTCTTTCCAACCACGATAAGAAATGTCTTTCCTGCGTACGAAGCGGAAAGTGTGAATTACAGACTCTGTGTAAAGAACTCGGCGTAGATGATGAGAACTATTATGAGGGTGAGAATGTTATCCCTGAGGTTGATTCCTCTGCTGCTCACATGATTCGTGATAACGGAAAATGTATTCTTTGCCGCAGATGTACCGCTGTTTGTGCAAAAACACAAGGAGTCGGTGTAATCGGAGCAAATGAAAGAGGATTCCAGACAAACATTTCCTGTGCATTTGAAATGCCTCTGGCAGATACCTCCTGTGTATGCTGCGGACAGTGTATTGCTGTCTGTCCGACAGGTGCATTAAAAGAAAAGGATTATATTGATGACGTTCTTAAGGCAATCAATGATCCGGACAAATATGTAGTTGTACAAACAGCTCCTGCGGTTCGTGCAGGCCTTGGTGAAGCGTTCGGTTATCCGATCGGAACCAATGTTGAAGGAAAAATGGTTGCTGCACTTCGTAAAATCGGTTTTGATAAGGTATTTGATACCGATTTCAGTGCGGATCTTACCATTATGGAAGAAGCAAATGAGCTTCTTGAGAGAATTACCAATGGTGGCACTCTTCCGTTGATTACCTCCTGCTCTCCGGGCTGGATTAAATACTGTGAGCATTATTTCCCTGACATGCTGAACAACCTTTCTTCCTGCAAGTCACCGCAGCAGATGTTTGGCGCAATGCTTAAGACCTATTACGCGGAGAAGAACAATATTGATCCGAAGAAGATCGTCAGTGTCAGCGTAATGCCTTGTACTGCAAAGAAGTTCGAAATCGGAAGAGAAGATCAGTCTGCAGCCGGTGTTCCGGATGTTGACTACTCTCTGACTACCAGAGAACTTGCAAGAATGATTGACCGTCTCGGAATCAACTTCCTTGGACTTCCGGAAGAGAAGTTTGATGAGCCTCTTGGAATCAGTACCGGTGCTGCTGTTATTTTCGGAGCTACCGGCGGTGTTATGGAAGCAGCACTTCGTACAGCAGTATGGAAGCTGACCGGAGAAAATGCAGACAGTCCGATCGAATTCAAAGAGGTTCGCGGAACCGAAGGCATCAAGGAAGCAAGCTATGAAGTCGCAGGTCTCAAGGTTAAGGTAGCAATCGCATCCGGCTTAAAGAATGCACATGATCTGCTTACTAAGATTAAGAACGGCGAAGCTGATTATCAGTTTGTAGAAATCATGGCATGCCCCGGCGGTTGTGTAAACGGTGGCGGACAGCCTCAGGTCAGCGGTATGGTTCGTAATTTTACCGATGTACGCGGCTTACGTGCAAAGGCTCTGTACGATCAGGATGCTGCAATGAGTGTCAGAAAGTCACATGAGAATCCGGCAATTAAACAGCTTTACAAAGAATACCTTGGACAGCCGGGAAGCCATAAGGCACATGAGACTCTTCATACAAGCTATGTAAAGAGAACAATACAATAATGAAAAGCAGAAGAGTTCCAAAGAGCTTCATAAGAGAATCATAAGAGGTTCTTTGACTTCAAGCTTTCGTTGTTGAAAGATTAGGGTTGACACAAAATAAAGATGTAGTATCATTTACTTAATGTAGCTGATACTGCATCTTTATTTTACACATAAGAGGGTAAAGGGTCGATTTTTATTACGAAAGTATGGTATATAGAATATGAAAAAAAAGAGTAAGTTATCAATTCCCATGATGTTCATTTTACTGTTTGGCATTGTCAGCCTGTTTTCCGATATGACTCATGAAGGTGCGTCCAGTATTCGGGGAGCGTATCTTTCCCTGCTCGGGGCATCGGCCGGAACCATCGGTTTCGTTTCGGGTCTTGGGGAGATGATTGGTTACTCCATGAGATTCGTCTTCGGAAAGCTGACCGATAAGACGAAAAAGTATTGGCCGATGACCATTGCCGGTTATGTTCTTGATATAATTGCCGTGCCGGCACTTGCACTGGTTGGCGAGCATGGCTGGGTTGCCGCCTGCCTTCTTCTTGTAATTCAGCGTATGGGGAAGGCAATCAAGAAACCGGCGAAGGATACCATCATGTCCTTTGCAGCATCCATAGAAGGTGCAGGGAAGAGCTTTGGAATTCAGGAAGTACTGGATCAGATCGGAGCATTTTTAGGTCCGGTTCTGCTGTATCTCGTTATGCTGCTGAAAACCGAAGGGACTGCTTTGCAGATTTATTCTGTGTGCTTTGCGGTACTGGCGGTGCCGGGCGCAATTACTCTGATTCTTTTATTCATAACAAAGAAGAAGTTTCCGAATCCGGAACAGTTCGAACCGGAGCCGAAGGAGTACATTGTTTTCAAAATGAAAAAGGAATTTATCTTTTATATTGCAGGTATCAGTATGTTTGCGTTTGGCTTTATTGATTATTCCCTGATTGTCATGCACGTCTCAGAGGTGTACGGCAGCATCGGATCTGAACTTACGATGACGGAATCGCTGATAAACAACGCAACACTGCCGCTTCTTTACGCAGGAGCAATGCTGGTTGACGCGGTATCTGCTTTATTTTTCGGGATTTTCTATGATAAAAAGGGAATCCGTGTGCTTATCTGGTCAACTCTGATTTCAGCGCCCTTTGCTGTATTTGTTTTTGGGTTTAATTCTGTACCGATGCTTCTCGTCGGTATTGCGCTTTGGGGTGTCGGTATGGGAGCGCAGGAATCCATTCTAAAGGCAGCGGTAACGAACATAGTCCCCAAACAGAGCAGAGCAACCGGTTATGGAATCTTTGAATGCTTCTTCGGAATATTTTGGTTCCTTGGAAGCTGGCTGCTTGGTGTTCTATATGACAATAGCCTCACGGCATTGATTATTGTATCCGTAGCTGCTCAACTTTTGTCCATTCCGTTATATATAGCATCTTCAAGAGCAAAATTAAAATCTCTAAGTTCTCAGTGAAGTTAATGAAGATCCTTTCGTGTGTATTTTAGATAAGCGGCAACTATCCCGATTAAGGTAAGAAGGGCTCCAGCAGCAAGCATGCCGCCGTCAAGGCTGCCGTTTGCAATAATCTCGGAACCCTCGGTATACCCAAACGGTGTGATATATTTAAGAAAACTTGCACTATCGGAAATATTCGCGATAATGTTGAGAAAATACAGAATAGTTGCCAGACCAAGACCGATTCCTAAACCGCCGCGGCGTAAAAAGGCAGACAGACCAAAGCAGATTCCTGCAATTTCAATCTGCATCAGAAAGTAAGCCAGATGCAGAAGATTGATTTCCTTCCAGGGAATCTCTTCTCCGATTGCGGCAACCGATGCAACAGATAACAACCAGACAATGACATTTAGGCAAGTTAACTGTAACAGAACAGCAAGGAGTTTTTCTGTGATAATACGTGTCCGGCTAACCGGATGTGCAAAGAGAAATTCGGCAGTACGATCCTTCTCTTCCTTTGCAAGTGAATTAATCGCAATCAAAGCGGCGAAGAAAGCCCCACCGAGTCCCAGCATATTTCCGCCTTCAACGGCATAAAAGCCAATCAAAGTGCCAAAATTAAGCTTGTCCATACCGAAGGCGGCGGTAAATGAGCCCATTGAGGAAAACATATCATTGACTGCATCCACCTCACCTTTCATTTCCGGATACATAAAGATACAGATACCAATCATAAATGCAATCGAAGAAGTCCAGATCCAGAACGAGATTCTGTTCTGCCGTAACTCATGTTTTATCAGTGTCATTTTATCTTACCTCCGTCAGTATAATAATGCATGAAAATCTCTTCCAGATCGGGTTCCGCGACCGATAGGTCGGTAATGTGGTGTGCAGCAAGACCGTGAATCAGCTCGTTAATGTCGCCATTGTACAGAAAGCTGACACTGTTCTCACCGGGCTGAATATCTCTTGATCCGGAAAGCTGTTCTGCAGAAAAGCTGCCGTGAACCGTAACGCGCTTCGCAGCGGACTCGGAAAGTTCCTCTACGCTTCCTGTCCGGATCAGCCGTCCCTCCCGAATGATTGCGGCACGTCCGCAGTGATGCTGGATTTCAGAAAGAACATGGGAGGACATGAATATTGTTGCTCCGTCATGATTCTGTTTCTGCAGAATATCAAAGAAAGCATGCTGAATCAACGGATCAAGACCGCTGGTCGGTTCATCTAAAATCAAGAGCTTCGGCTGGTGCTGAATAGCACAGACGATGGCAACTTTCTTTCGATTACCGAATGACAGCTCGTCTACCCTTCTCGAAACATCCAGCTGCAGCTGTTCACACAGTTCGGCAGAGAATTTACTGCAGTCGATTTTCCGAAGATCCGCAGAAAGCTTCAGAATATCGCGTACCCGCATACCGGAATAGAAGATTGCTTCGGAAGGAAGATATCCGAGATCTGCAAGAATTTCTTCTTTATCAGAAATAATATTTTTCCCAAAGATTTCAGCGGAACCTCCGGTTGGATGAATCAGTCCGAGCAGAGTACGGATTGTGGTGCTTTTCCCGGCGCCATTTGGTCCGATAAACCCGAAGAATTCCCCTTCTTTTACGGTCAGATCGAGATCAATAATACCTCTCGCTGTGCCATAGGATTTTGTAAGCCGGATTGTTTTAATTGCATCCATGATGATTACTCCTTTCTAAGGTAAATGCTTTTCCAGAATTCTATCATTTTATAAAAATCCTCTTCCATCTGATCAACATCAATCGTTCCCTGCTGCATCTTTTGCCAGACATACCCTTCGCTTGCCCAGTACATATCCTGGTACATCATCTTTAGATCAATTCCGGGAAGAAAATCCTCTGCGTGTATATTAAGCATTTTTTCATTAACATGAAAAGGAATGATTTTTTCACAGCTTTCCTGAATTTCCCTGCTGACATCGGGATCCTTTTCGTAATAGGCTTTGACCGAGAAATTACCGAGTTCCGGGTATTCTCTCATAATCTGAACCTTTGCCTTCAAGCCAAGAGCCATCGTGTTGAAAAGATCCCTTTCTTCATAGCACCCGGAACTTTGCAGCGCAAGAAGAGTAATCCTAATACACTGGTTCCAGAGAAAAAGGTAAAGCTCTTTTTTATTGCGAAAATAATGAAACAAGAGCGACTTACTGATTCCTGCGGCAGCGGCAATTTCGCTGACAGGACTTTTCTTGTATGAATTCTGAGAAAAAACACGATAACCGGCATTGATTATTGCTTGCTGCTTTTCTTTTGGAAGTGAGAAGAATTTTTCGTTCATGGGGTCTCCTTTCCGGTACATTATATGTTCCATAATGCCGTTAACCGCTTCGGTCAATATTTATTATACGCCGTTGACCGTTTTTGAGAAGACCCCTGAAAGAATAAATTTAATAAGATTGTATAGAAGTGAATAACAGATAAGGAAGAAGGCTTATCAGCAATTAAACGGAGCAAGCGGAAGACCGTTTGCACCAAATACTGTGACCGGCGCCCAGTTTATCCATGCATAACGTGCATGAAGAGGAACAGGAACCTCGGAGGAAGTCAGGCAAAGACCATGTTCCCCGTCTCTGTAAAAACCCTGTGCTGCCGCAGGATGCCAGATTTTATCGGCGCCTGCGATTTCGAACCCGTGAATATATTCGGAGGGAGATTCCTCTGCCAAAAGACGCTGCTCTGTGAGATAACCGGAATCCGGTGCCGGATAGTGAACTGCGCGGAATCCGATATAGATCCCGTTCTCTGCATTGTAAAAAAAGCAGTCCAAATGATCTTTATCAGGGCGGCAGGAGGAAAGCATCGGTCCGAAAACCTGCAGGGGATCGGAAATCTTTCTATAGACCTGGTAAAGAGCAAGCAGAGCAAGTCGTTCACCGACCGGCAGCTTCTCGGTTGGATGAATATCGTTGTATTTACCAAGATCCAGAATGACAGCCATGCCGGTATTTTCTACGGTATCGCAGACCTTCTGCTGTGCTTCTCTTAAAACCGCCCAGGTATCATAATCAGGATCGGTCCGGTTCTTGAACATCGGAAGCTGGACAAATAGGAACGGAAGAGATTCATCCATAAAATCCCGCCGCCATACAGCAATCATACTCCGAAATAGCTTATAATAAATATCCGGATGGTGTTCATCGCTTTCGCCCTGATAGTAGATCACGCCTTTCAGCGTATAGGGAACACATTTCTGAAGCATTGTTTCGTACAGACCGGATGGGCGGAATTCATTCCGAAAGCCCATCGGACCAGGCCAACGACAGGGACCACAGAGACGAAGAATCTCCGCCCAGTCAGTTTCCGGGTTCTGTCTGTAGCATTCTGTTTTCTTGGCTTCCCATATCTCTGAATAAGCAATATAATCGTCAAGTTCAGCAAGGTATTCTTCCTCTGTACGCCCTGACGTTGTTTTACTGTAATCCTGAAGATACCGGTTAGTATCGCTGTCCAAAGCAAGTGTTTCTTTGTCCATCCATGCAGAGGCGGAGGTCCCGCCCCAGTTGCAGTCGATTATGCCGATTGGAACATTTACTTCCGGCTGAATCCTGCGTGCAAAATAAAGCGCGACTGCGGACCAGTCGGGAACTGCTGCGGCAGTACAGAGCTGCCATTTGGAGGAACGATAACGATTCTCGGAATCCTTGTCCTCGTAAGCTATATGAGGAACAAAATAATATCGGATTTTTTCGTAATCGGGAAACTTTTCAGATGTGTCCGTTGTCAGTTTCGGATGAGAAGAAGCTTCGGTTATTTCATTTATCAGAGCTTCGTAATCATCACTTCTGCGGAGTTCAAATTCCATATTCGACTGTCCACCGGCAAGCCAGAGATCCCCAAGCAGAACATCTTTGAAATAAACCGTGTCACTTCCGTCGGATACTTTGAGTATATATGGTCCGCCGGCAGGACATGGGGGAAGAAAGGCAAGAAAGGAATTATTATGAATGGTTGTTTTTACTGATACTGACGATGCTGCAGAGCTTACAACAAAAGCCGGCGAAAGGCAGGTATTTAACGGTAAAATGCCGGAATTATCAGTATTGTGCAAACTGATGTCAAGCTCTGTGTTATCGGTTCCTGTTCCGAAGACTGCGATGCATTTATCGCGCTGTAAAATCATGTGATCGGTAAATAAATAAGAAAGCTGAAAGTTCATAAACGGGTCTCCTTTTGCTGTATTTTATCTTATAAAAAACGGTAAGTCAGGTAGTTCTTGTAACCCAGCTTTTGATACCATTCGGAAAGATAGGTATAGTGGATTGATGCATGTGTACAGTTGCGGAGTTTCAGTTCCCATGTTGCATGTGCAACCATACAGAGACCGATTCCCTGTCCGCGGACATCGGGGATTGTTCCGACGCAACCGACCGAGCCGAATCGATTACTGTTCCTGCTCAATATACAACGATCTGGCAGGTCAAGTATCGTAAATCCGACAATCCGTCCAGATAATTCTGCAAGAAAAACACTTTGAAGATCAGTGAAATACTGTACCCAGTGTTCATCAACCTGAGCAACTGCAGACAGCAGTTCATCACGGTCGGCAGGAACAGCATAACGAAAACTGACACCGGAAGGAACCGGGAGTGCCGGTAGTCGGAAAAACTCAAGCTCCATCTGCAGTTCCGCAAATTTAACTCCCTGCGTGTAGCCGCAACCACCGCAGTCACGTTTCAGAATTGCTTCAAACCAGTCGCCGATCCGTTCGGTGAAAAAGTCATCCTGTGACTGCTGAAGTTCGGTAAGAGACCACCATTTTCCTTCTTTGATATATTTCTTTTCCTCTTTGGTCCATTCGTGAAAATCAAAGGCTTCTTTGGAACAGTACATCAGATAATAAGTCTCCTCGGACAGCATTTCTCCAATTACCGGATGATTGATTGTACGCTCCTGCTTATATACTACCGGAAGTCCTTCCGGAACCGAGAGACCAAGTTCCTCATGAATCTCGCGAATCAGCGTCTGCTGTTCGTCTTCTCCGTCTTCAGAACCGCCGCCGGGGGTGATCCATCCGAAGTGAAAGTCGTTGAAAGCAGAAAAATCATAAAGAAAAAGAAATAGTTCATTCTGTTCGTTAACAAGTATAAGGCGGCTGCTTTTTCGGGAAATCATAGGTGCTCCAATCTTTTGCTGTGAAATACTAAATCTTCAGTAAATCCTGTAAGTATTAAGGTACCATTGACAAAGAAACGTGTCAAATATTATTTTGCTATAAACATTTTCTACAGATTGTCCGATAAATCAATTGAAACGGAAGGAACCGCTTATGATATTATCGAATTTATTACCAAGGAGGGTAATCATATGAGTATTAATGCAATCAACGGCGCATACGCTTACGAGCAGAACAATACAACTAAACTGGAAGAAACACTGGAAATCACCGATTCTTCTGTCGTTTACACCCGAAAGGAAGAATCAAGCAGTACGGCAACAGCTGCAGTTATCTATGAAAAAGGTGAAGATACAGAAAAGTCACAGGTTACCAAGCGTGATACGGCAACAATTGAGCAGATGAAGGCAGATGCCGAACAGCGAACTTCACAGCTACGTACCCTAGTCGAGAAAATGCTCATAAAGCAGGGTCAGGCGGCTGACGGAGCAACCAGTATCTGGGATCTACTCCGTTCGGGAAAGCTTGAAGTGGATTCGGAAACTGCGGCACAGGCACAGGCAGATGTTGCAGAAGACGGCTACTGGGGAGTGGAACAGACCTCTGACCGGCTGGTATCTTTTGCAAAGGCACTTGCAGGAAATGATTCCGCATATGCTGACACCTTAATTGAAGCCATGAAGAAGGGCTTTGAAGAAGCTACCAAGTCGTGGGGGGATGATCTTCCGGAGCTCTGTAAAAAAACGCTGACAGCGGCAATTGATAAGATGGAAAAGTGGAGAGACGGTGATAGCAGCACCGGCACAGGTACGGCAGTGGCAGCAGTTGCCAGTGAATCAACCTCCACGGTACAGGAGAGCTGGACAATTACGGTATAACAGATAATTTCTTCTTCCAAATAAAACAGGGGACGGCATTTAGAGCGTTCACTTAGGGATTTACAATAACAAGTAAATTTTGAGTGACACCTTCAAGCGGGTGCAAAGCGAAAATGACCATGTAAGAGTAGAAATACTCAAGCATGGTCATTTTTATTGTTTTAATTTTAGATAGCAAAAATCGCCTTGCAAAACAAGACGACTTCAGGAACTCCTTCTACACTTGGCAGATGAGCTAATATTAGTATATCCGATTTTATCAATTCTGTCAATGAATTTTCAAAAAACACTTGACAAAATTTGATTTATTGTTCTCTGAATTTTTCGTAGTGCTTTAATTTCTTTTCCAGTGCATGGGTATGGTCAAAATAAAAAGCAGTAATAAGCAAGCAATACGCTTCTCTTGGTTCAACAACAACCATATATCGTTCTTCCTCTAACAGCATATGTATCCGTTTCTTGTTTTGATATAGTTCATTCCAAACTTTTATTCCTTCGCAGGCATCACATAGGCTTGAATCACACTTATAATTTTGGATAAAGGCTTTTATCCATCGTATACGTTCACAGCGCCGGAAGTCGGGAAAGCGTTCTCCATCTTTGCTATAGTCTTGACAGGTGACATGAAAAAATGCTTCTGGCTTATCATATTCAATCGGATGCCAACGAATTTTGACAGTCTTACTGTCAAATGAGGGCGGATTATCAATAAAATCATTCTTAAATATAGTATATAGTGTTTCTTGATAATTATTCCAATCATTGTTATAGTCATCGAA
>CAZRRN010000002.1:0-45173 GCA_964602475.1 uncultured Lachnospiraceae bacterium
GTGTATGCTTATTTCCGATATTTACTTAAAAATTCTGCTGATTTACGGATGTATTCATAATCAAAATTGCTGCCAAAGTGTTCAATGGTAAAGTAATTCTCATATCCGGAAGCTATAAGCTTATGAATGCATTCATCAATCCGAATAAACCCACTACCGACCGGTGACGGATAAAGTGAACGTCCGTCTTTTGTTATCAGGGCATTGCAATGATTCTCTTTCAGCGACCGGTCTTTTAGATGAACATGAACAATATGTTCTTGCAAACAGTTAAATGCATCCAGTTCATTTTCACCAGAATAGGTAAAGTTTCCGGTATCGAAGGTTATACCAAGACCCGGAACGTGAGTGATAAACCATTGAAGACCGCCGATTGTGGAATATGGGGCAGATGAATTATCATAATCCTCCAAAGACACGGTGATATTTTCTTCTGCTGCAAGTGCGACAAGCATCTGAAGAGAAGAAGCCATACGATCCATAACAGAAACAGTGTTTAATCTGTCAGCTTGTTTAATAAATCCGGGAATACAAAGGATGTTTTTTGTTTCAAGTTGAATTGCAGTGTTAATCAAATGTTTAATGCCGTTTTTATCCTCTGTATAACCAAAATCAAAGCAATGATAGATAGATGCTACAGAGTATCCGGCAGATCTAAGAATTGTTTTAAGATTATTTGATTGTTCAAACTGACAAAGTTCAAGGTCAACAGCCTGTATCCCGAGAGGAGCGATGCTCTGTAAAATGAATTCCAAAGATTTATTTTCCTTTCGGGCAGCGTTATATATATGGTCATAAAATACTGATATCTTCATATTCAAGCCTTTCTTTCATAATAGAAATTTTTCAGTTTATTATAACATAAAACCTATTCAGGGTACAGCTGCAAATATTTCTACAGTACAATAAATATAGTGTAATAATGTAAGAACAATTAGGATGTTCGTTGACTATATGAATCAGATAAGTTACAATCCTTTTTATATTCAATAATTATAAGCTATAGGCAGAAAAGAGATAAAATGATAAAACGAGCTGAACAAAACGATATTGAAGGGCTTAACAACCTTCTGCTGCAGGTACTGACAGTACATCATAATGGAAGACCGGATTTATTTCGTGCCAATACAAGAAAATACACTGAAGAACAGCTTCTGAATATGATTAGTAACGATAGAAGACCGATTTTTGTAGAACATGATATGGATGGAAAAGTTAGCGGATATGCATTTTGTATTGAGGAAAATTATCAAAATGATAATATTATGACAGATAGAAAAACATTATATATTGATGATATTTGTGTAAGAGAAGAAAATCGTGGACAACATATTGGAACAAGTCTTTTTGAATATGTAAAGAAATACGCAAAAGAAAACGGTTTTTATAATGTAACGCTGAATGTCTGGAGCTGTAATAAAGGTGCCGGGAAATTTTATGAAGCCTGTGGCATGAAACCATACAAGGTTGGAATGGAAACAATACTGTAATGCTTATAATGAGATTCTGTCCGTTTAACGTGAATCCATAGTTGAAAAATTTTTTTATCAATGCTATAATGCCACAGTATAATGTTGTCATTTTAAACAACATAAGTAAATGACAGATCAAAGAGAGGTCAGAACAACATGAAATTTATGGGCGTTAATGAATTAAGAAGAAGCTATCTTGATTTTTTTGAAAGTAAAGGGCATCTGAAAATGAACAGTTTTTCACTGGTGCCGCAGAATGATAAAAGTCTGCTGCTAATTAATGCAGGAATGGCTCCGTTAAAGCCGTATTTTACAGGACAGGAGATTCCACCGAGAAAAAGAGTAACCACCTGCCAAAAGTGTATTCGTACGGGTGATATTGATAATGTTGGTAAGACAGCACGCCATTTGACGTTTTTTGAAATGCTTGGGAATTTTTCTTTCGGTGATTATTTTAAGCATGAAGCAATTGCTTGGTCATGGGAGTATCTGACGAAAGTTCTTGAAATGGATCCAAAGCTTCTGTATCCATCTATTTATGGCGAGGATGAAGAAGCATTTGAAATTTGGAATAAAGAGATTGGAATTCCGGCTGATCGAATCACAAGATTTTATCGTGATGAGAATGGAGACTGTGATAATTTCTGGGAGCATGGAGCCGGTCCCTGTGGTCCATGTTCGGAGATTTATTATGATCGTGGTGTGAAATACGGCTGTGGCAAACCGGACTGCAAGGTAGGATGCGAATGTGATCGGTTTATGGAAGTCTGGAATAACGTATTTACACAGTTTGACGGTGATGGTAAAGGAGGGTATACCGAACTTGCCAATAAAAATATTGATACGGGTATGGGGCTGGAACGTCTTGCGACCGTCATTCAGTCTGTAGATTCCGTATTTGAAATTGATACCATGAAGGCTATCAGAGAAAAGGTTACAGAACTTTCCGGTAAGAAGTATGGCATCAATGAAAAAGATGATATTTCAATTCGAATTATTACAGATCATATAAGATCAATTACTTTTATGACTTCTGATGGCGTAATTCCATCCAATGAGGGTCGTGGATACGTCCTTCGAAGACTGCTAAGACGTGCATGCCGTCACGGAAGACTTCTCGGAATTAATCATCCGTTTATCCAGGAAATGTGCAGAGTTGTAATAAGAGATTCCAAGGATGGTTATTCTGAACTTGAAACAAAACAAGAATATATTTTAAAAGTTCTCGGAGTAGAAGAAGAAAAGTTTAACAAAACGATTGATCAAGGACTCAGTATACTTTCAGAGCTGGAAGATAAGCTAATCAGATCGAACAGTAAATGCTTAAGCGGTGAGGACGCATTCCGACTTTACGACACATATGGTTTTCCAATTGATTTAACAATAGAAATTTTAGAAGAAAAAGGCTGCAGTGTAGATCAGAAAGGCTTCCAAAATGCCATGAAGATTCAGAAAGAAACTGCAAGAAATGCCCGTGCCGTTACAAATTATATGGGTTCAGATGCTACGGTCTATGATGAAATTCCTGCGGAGATTACTTCAAAGTTTATAGGTTATGATAAGCTTAATGCGAATGCGATGATTACGGTTCTGACGACCGAAACAGAGCTTACAGACGAAATTGTGGGTGGACAGAATGCGACAATTATTACTGACCAGACACCGTTTTACGCAACTATGGGCGGACAAGCTGCTGACACCGGTATTATTTCGTGTGAAGATGCAGAATTTACCGTTATGGATACCGTTAAATTAAAAGGTGGAAAAATCGGACATGTAGGTACGGTAACGGCGGGAAGCTTCCGTGTCGGTGACGTTGTTACAATGCAGGTTAATGAATTGCTTCGTATGGAGACCTGTAAAAATCACAGCGCAACACATTTACTGCAGAAGGCATTACGTACGGTTCTAGGTACGCATGTTGAACAGGCAGGTTCATTTGTGTCAGCGGATCGTTTACGATTTGATTTTACGCATTTTTCTGCCTTAACAGAAGAAGAGCTTATGAAGGTCGAGACAATTGTAAATAAAGAGATTAATTGTGCGCTTCCGGTTGTTACTGATGTTATGGAGATTGAAGAGGCTAAAAAAAGCGGTGCGATGGCTTTATTTGGTGAAAAGTATACAGAAAAGGTTCGTGTTGTATCCATGGGCGACTTCAGCAAGGAACTTTGTGGTGGTACTCATGTAAACAATACAGGAGTTATTACTGCATTTAAGATATTATCCGAATCAGGGATTGCAGCAGGAGTAAGAAGAATCGAGGCAATTACCTCAAAAGCTGTATTTGATTATTATAAAGAAGTGGAAAAGGAACTTCATTCGGCTGCAAAAGCAGCTAAGACAGAACCGGCTGGTCTTATTCACCGGATCTTGTCTCTTCAGGATGAATTAAAAGCAGCACTTTCGGAAAACGAAAAGCTTAAAGCAAAAATGGCTAACCAATCCATTGGAAATGTAATGGATAAGGTAACAGAGATTAGCGGGGTGAAGCTTCTTGCATGCAGTGTTCCTGAAGTTGATATGAACGGACTACGTAATCTCGGCGACCAGCTCAAAGAAAAGCTTGGTGATGGTGTAATTGTTCTTTTATCTGCGAAAGACGGTAAGGTCAGTCTGATTGTAATGGCTACGGACAATGCAGTTGCAAGAGGAGCACATGCAGGAAATATTGTAAAGGAACTGGCTGTTCTTGTCGGTGGAGGCGGTGGTGGAAGACCGAACATGGCACAGGCCGGCGGAAAGAATCCGGATGGTATAGAACTGGCACTGCAAAAAGCATCGGGTATACTCATAACACAAATCAAATAATTCAGACAATAAGCAGTATAATCTACTGCTTTTTTGTTGTGAATGGTATATTGTATATAAAATGAAACAAATAAAAAGGAATGGGAGAAAAGGGATGTTAACAATCGAACATGTAACAAAGAAATATGGGAAAACAATTGCTAATAATGATATTTCGTTTCAAGTAGATGACGGACAGATAGCTGTTCTTGTAGGTCCAAACGGTGCAGGTAAGTCTACTATAATAAAGTGTATTGCAGGATTGCTTCGTTTTCAGGGAGCAATAAAACTGAACGGATTTGATAATAAATCACTTGAAGCAAAACGCATTCTCGGATACATACCGGAAATGCCGGCAATCTATGATCTTCTTACTATCGGAGAACATTTAGAATTTGTCCGAAGAGCATACAGTATAGAAGATGACGGGTATGGAGCAAAACTGTTGGAACGGTTTGAACTGACAGATAAGAAGGACAAGCTTGGAAAAGAACTCTCGAAAGGAATGCAGCAGAAGCTTTCTATCTGTTGTGCACTGGTTCATCATCCTAAATTCATAATATTTGATGAACCAATGGTCGGTCTCGACCCGCATGCAATAAAAGAATTAAAACTAATGTTTCGGGAACTGAAAGAGGAGGGTGCATCCATTCTGATCAGCACTCATATGCTGGACAGCGTGGAGGATTACTGGGATATTGCTCATATTATGATGAATGGAACATTTGCTGCAACAAAAATAAATGATGACAATGAAGATGCGAAGCAGCTGGAAGAACTGTTTTTTGAAATAACAGAAGGCAGGAGGCAGTAACAGAATGCAGGCATTTGTTTATTTATTACTGACAAAGTTAAAGAACAACCTAAAACAGCTTGTAAAGAGTCCTGTAAAAATGATTTATACTGTCTGTATGGTTGTTGTACTGGTTTTAGTTGCAGTTACATCTACCTTAAGAGATGATATGCCTTCTACGGAGTATCAAGATATCCGTATTTTGATTGCCGGCATCTTTGCATTGTATACATTATTGTTTTATTTAATTGTAAATACGGGGTTTAACACCGGAGCAAGTATTTTTAAGCTTCCGGATGTAAATATGATTTTTGTTGCTCCATTTAGACCAAGACAGGTTCTGATGTATGGTTTATTTCAACAGCTTGGCACGACAGCGATAACGGGTCTTTTTCTGATATTCCAGTATGGCTGGATATCAAATTCATTTGGTGTTACTGTACTGGATATGCTGTTTATAATGCTTGGATATTCTTTGAATATGTTTTTGGCACAGCTTATTGCAATGCTGATCTATTCGGTAACCAATCAAAATGAAAAAATAAAAAAGGCTATAAAGGTGATTGTATTTCTTCCGGTTATTATTCTTTGCAGCTTCTTCGTTTTGCAGGCTGTTGATGCCGGCGGCTTTAGTATGAACTTGCTTATCGATTTTGGAGAAAGCTTCGGAGTGAAATATTTTCCGGTTACAGGCTGGGTTACGGATATTTTACGAGGAATACTGGCTGCGGATTCAAAAATGCTGATTCTTGGAATTCTGCTTACAGCTGCAATTCTTATTGTAATAGTAATTATGCTGTTTGTTATTGAGATGGACTATTATGAAGATGTATTGCAGACCGCAGAAGTAACCTATGCTTCGGTAACTGCTGCGAAAGAGGGACGTACACAAGAAGCCGCACCGAGAAATGTAAAGACAGGAAAAACAGGCTTAACAAAAGGAAATGGAGCAAGTGTGTTTTATTACAAACATATGATTGAGAATAGAAGAGCAAAATCAGTTTTTCTTCCGGTTTCATGTTATCTGTTTGTTGTAATGATTATTGTTTTTTCTTTTTTTATGAAAGAGATCGGAATCATTCCTATAATTGCTTTTGGTACTTATATGCAGATGTTTTCCGTAGCGATGGGACGTTTTCCGAAAGAACTTACAAAACCGTTTATTTATCTAGTACCGGAAACATCCTTTAAGAAGCTTCTATATTGCCTGAAGGAAGCTATTCCAGGATATCTGGTAGAGGCAGTGGTTCTTTTTGTTCCTGTTGGATTGATCATGAAATTATCACCAATTGAAATTGCTGCCTGCATTTTGCTTCGTATGTCCTTTTCTTTCCTGTTTATTGTCGGAAACATTGCAACAGAGCGTATTTTTGGATTTATAGGATCCAAGGTGATGATTCTTTTCTTTTATATGTTTCTATTGATTATCTTTTCTTTACCGGGAATAATCTTGGCAGCAATATTGGTGGTTTCGGAAATAATTCTGGTAAGTGAAATTATTACAATTGCTATGTCAATGATTGTATGTAATATTTTGGTAGCGCTTGTGGCACTGTTTCTTTGTAGAAATATGCTGGAATATGCAGAGCTTAATAATTAATTATAAAATAAAAATCAAATAATTACTATTATTTAGATTGAATTATAAGGTATCATTTTGAAAGGCTTCATGCTTAAATAGTATGAAAGCCTTTTTTATTTATCAGAAGGAAAAACAATAATTGACGTATAAGTATATAACAATATATTTATACTCTCTACAAATGTAGAATACTGCATTGGAAAGGAAAAGATGAAAAATAGAATTAATTTAAAAAAAGAAATTGCTTCTTTTATATGTTTTTGCATTTGCCTTGGTCTTTTTGCGAGTCCGTTGGTTCCTGCAAACGCAGGGGAGCAGGAAAATAATACAGGAATTCAGCAAAGCTTTCGAAATATAACTGTCGATGAGATGGTTGCTGAGATGGGAGCAGGCTGGAATCTTGGTAACACTATGGATGGTCATACCGGATTTACACCAAATGAAACGCTTTGGCAGTCAGTAGAAACGTCAAAGAAATTAATCAAATCCATACATGATATGGGCTTTAATACAGTACGAGTTCCTGTCACATGGGGAAATATGATTAATGATGAGGATTATTCCATCAAGGAATCATGGATCAGCAGAGTTCAGGATATTGTTGATTATTGTATTTCACAGGATATGTATGTGATTATTAATATTCATCATGACGGCGCAGAACAAACCGGCTGGCTTCGAATCGCATCAGATGAATTTGATTTGGTTAAAGAAAAGTATCAGGGGGTATGGAATACTATAGCGGAACGCTTCAAAAATTATGATGAGCATTTGTTATTTGAATCCATGAATGAAGTGACTGGACCTTACAGTACGGAAGCAGGTATTCTGTCAGATACTGAAAAAATCATGGAATTAAATCAAATATTTGTTGATACAGTCCGTGCAACCGGTTCAAATAATGCACAGCGATGGCTTGTTGTTTGTGGAAAATATACTAATATTGAATATACAACAAATGAAAAATATGGATTTGACCTTCCGACAGATTCTACAGAAAATAAAATATTTGTATCGGTTCACTACTATGATTGGACTTTCGGAATGAAGGAAAGTCTTGAAGATACAGACTGGTCCTACACGGATTGTTTAAATCTGGAAAAGGAATTCAAAAAGCTTTCTGACCGTTTTACTTCCAAGGGGATCCCTGTACTTCTTGGAGAATACGGCTGCATTAATAAAAATAATGCAATTGACCGGGCATATCATATTGAATGTGTGTCAGAACTTTGCAGGGAGAACGGTGTTGTCGGATGTTACTGGGATCAGGGAGAATATGATAATTCAAAGGATTATGATTATTGTTTTTCTCTTGTTGACAGAAGAACAGGAGAAGCAATTGATAAAACGCTGACAGATGCGTTAATCCGTGGGTATTTTAATAATTATACAAGTGAACATCCGGTAGAAGAAATTATCAAAGATACAACAGTAAAAAATATAACAGAGATTAATCTTGTGAATAGTATGGTTATGACACTTGGGGATGTTGTAACGCTGGAAAAGAATAAAGAAATTCAAATTCAGCCTGATGATAATAATGATATTTTACTGTGGAGTTCGGAGGATGCTGATATTGCTTCGGTTTACAACGGAACAATCCATGCAAACTGCGTCGGAACTGTAATCCTTCATGCATATTCACAGAGTGGATCTGCAGAAGATACGGTACTTATTACGATTCTTCCGTCGTCCAAATCTGTTAAGGAAACTTATTTTATCAGTAATATAAACAGTATTGAAGCGGAAGCCGGTGAGTACTTCTATCTCGATATGGAAGGCAGGACATTTGAGAAGCTTGTGTTTCTATCATCGGATGAAACTGTTTTTACGGTGTCTGCAATCGGAAAAGTTCTGGCACTCGCCCCGGGAACCGCTTATCTTACAATAATTAATTCAAATGGAGCTACAGCAAATTATCCGGTTACCGTATATGCTAAACCGGATAAAACTGAAATGCTTCTTGCTTTGAATGTCTATTATAATGATAATGAAACCGGATATTATTTGAATGAAGTGTCAGAACGATATATAACAGTCGATGGAGACGGAACCTATACGCTTGATTTTGACTGCGATACTGATTTGTCAGATGCCGCGAGAGCTGCGGGGGTTACCGGACTTCACAATATTACGGCAATCTATATTAAGGATCATGATGTTACGCTTGGAAATTCATCAAAATCACCTTTGGCATCTTGCAGCATTATGTATAACGAAATCACTGTTGATGGAACACCGCTGACGATAATTCAGACAGAACCAAAATCAGCAATAAAAAGCTCAGGGATTTTTGACACAAATGATCCGTTTAATTCTTGGGATGGGTCAATGGTAAGCGAAGTTGAAGTAGTTGATCATGTACTGAATATTACATCTTCTTTTAATGGGGAATTACCGAATAAAATTTCTGTAACCTTTACTTTGTCTGATATGCGTTTTGCATCTATGGATTCGGACAGCTCTGCAATTAAGGTATCTGCAATTACCGCAGCAGATGAAAAAGAGTATTCAATTTTTGGAGTCGGCGAAAGTGTACAAATTGGAATTAATGTCGGAAAACAAAAAGCAGGAGCAAAAATTTCCTTCTTGACTTCAGATGCATCCATTGCTTATGTTAATTCAGATAAAATTACCGCCGACAGTGACGGAATGGCTTATATTCCTGTATATGCTGTTTCAGCCGGGATTACCGAAATAACGGCTGTCTCCGAAAATGGAAAATCACTCGTATTCACGGTAAACGTAAAGGAAGAGCAGGAAGTACCGGTTCCTACTGAAATACAAAAACCAGAGGATACAGTAACGAAAGAGCCTGCAGTAACAGAGATTCCGGAACCGACTCAAGAGGAGAAAGTTCCGGAATCGATGACGATTACTCCGGTTGACACTAATGATAAAGATAATTCTGAAATGCAAAGCAGTAACAATGAAGGAATTATCATCGCTGTTGTTATTTCAGTTGCGTTGTTCCTAATCGCAGTAATAATCGGTGTTGGAATTTGGAGCGTGAAAAAGAAATAATACTTCACTATTAGATATTACAATAATTATGTAAAATAATTAAAGTATATCTGGTGAAAAAGATGCTGTTTCTTTTAAAACCGGATTATCTTAAAATAATTACATTGAGCTCAATATGAACTCGATACCGGACGATTCCGGCTGTAATACAAGCGGTGATAGCGTGCCGCAGAATAAGAGGAGGATAACTATGAAACTGAGAACCAAAAAGATTTTTGCTTCTTTTCTTGTTTTTGTTATGGTATTATCGATGTTTGCCATGCCTTCAACGAAAGCAAAAGCAGCTGCTGCAGAAGCGTATCTTGCATTTGCAGATTCCAGCTGGGGTGCATGCCAGTACTGGGGAGGAACCGCAGAGAACGGTGTTGTTGCAACCAATGCTGTTATTTTAGGTGCCGGACAGTATACAGTAGGTGTTGATTTTACCGGAACTGCGGATGGAGCAGCAGCGGGGATTGCTTTTACAGCACCGATTATTGCAAATGGTGAGCTTGTATTTCCGGGATGCTTTATTAACATTGACAGTATTAAAGTTAATGGTGTTGAAGTAGAGTTTACAAAGAATTACACAAGCTCAGATGACGGAATTTCCACAAGAAGCAATGTTTATAATACTTGGGTAAGTGAACTACCAGAGGATGCACGTCGTGCAGACGGAGATTTGACAGATGCTTCTGCTGTTATCGTAAGTGCGGATGCTTTTGCTTCCGTTGAGACGGTTGAAGTTACCTTTACATTAATTGATCCGAATGCATTAACAGCATATCTTGCTTATGCCGATGCAAGTTGGGGAGAAGGACAGTACTGGGGATCTGCTGCTGCAGGTGTTGTTAACACTGATGCAGTTTTATGTGGAACCGGTACCTATAGTGTCGGTCTTGATTTTACCGGAATTACAGGTGGAGCTGCAGCAGGTTGTGCATTTACTGCGCTTATGATTCCTTATGGTGAAATATTAAAGGCTGGCTCAACAATTGAAATTACAGGGATTTCGATTAATGGAGTGGATGTCGCTGATTTGGCAAAATGCTATACCAGCTCCGATGATAAAATCTGTACCAGATCAAATATTTACAACAGTTGGGTAGGAGAGCTTCCAGAAGATGCACGCCGTGCAGACGGAGACTTAACTGACTGTACACCTATGATTGTTGCTAATGATGTATTTGCTAATGTTGAAACAATTGTTGTTACCTTTACTTTTAGAGATTCACAGACTGTAAATGCATATCTTGCATATGCTGATGCGAACTGGGGAGATTGCCAGTACTGGGGCGGAGCTGCAACAAACGGTGTTGAAGTTTCTCATGCGGATATCAATGGAACAGGTTCTTACACTGTTGGTCTTGATTTTACCGGTACTGCTAGCGGAGCTGCACCCGGATGTGCATTTACCGCTGTAATGATTGAAAACGGTGAAATAGCGAAACCTGGATGCTATATCAATATTACCGAAATAAAGGTTAACGGAGAAGCAATTACAATCGGAAAGAACTATACCAGTTCTGATGATAAAATCTGTACCAGATCAAATGTTTATAATGCCTGGGTTGGAGAACTTCCTGAAGATGCTCGTTCTATCAGCGGAGATCTTACAGACTGTACACCTACGATTGTTAACATTGATGATTTAGCAAGTGTTGAGACAATCGAAGTTACTTTCCAGTATATCGATCCTGAAGTTGCAACGATGTATCTTGCATATTCTGATGCGAACTGGGGAGATTGCCAGTACTGGGGCGGAGCAGCAGCTAATGATGTAATCGTTTATAATGCATATATGGATAAATCCGGCGATTATATTATTGGTCTTGATTTTACAAAAACTGCTGACGGAGCAGCACCGGGCTGTGCATTTACTGCAATGATGTATGATTTCGGAGAAACGATGTTCCCGAATTCCTATATTAAAATCAATAAAATTGAAGTAAACGGTACAGAAGTTGCTCTTGGAAAGAATTATACTTCATCTGATGACGGTGTTTGCACTAGATCAAATATTTATAATGGATGGGTTGGAGAGCTTCCGAGTGATGCTCGTACAGAGGATGGAGACTTAACCGACTGTACACCTACGATTGTGAACATTGAGGATCTTGCTGCTGTTGAAACAATTGTTGTATATTATACATGGACGGCAGGAGAAGGAACCATCGTTGACACCATACCGGAGCCGACAGATGTTCCTGCACTTCCGGCACTTGATACAACGGCAACCTATCATGCATATCTTGGTATTCAGTCTTCTGCATGGGCATTCAGAAATAATGCTCATGATTCCAAGTACGGCATTGATTCCGGATATTTCTACCAGATGAGTTTGGTAAATACAGATTCAACGGTTGCAACGCTTCCCGGAACCTTTACCGATGTTGAAATAAAAGGAGACGGAACATATACCGTAGCGGTAGATGGATCTGAATTTAGTGATGAAGATACTCTGAACTTATTATTTGTATCTACAGATATTCCGCTCAATGATCAGCTTACCTTTACAGATGTCAAAGTTAAATTTGGCGGATCAACAAAATATACATTTGATGAAGCTGTTTTTGATCCGGATGCAAAGGATTTTGTTTGTATCTTAGCACAGAACATTTGGAATTCCGATGTTAAAGATTTATTTGGATATGCACTTCCTTGTGACCATATCGAGATGTCCTTTACCGTAACCGGATTTGGATTTGATAATCCTGATCTTGTTGCTGAAGCTACTGCAACACCGGCACCGACAGCAACCACCGCACCGGCTGCAACCACCGCACCGACTACTGCTCCGGCAGCTGACGTTAACAGCGACAGCACCTCAGGTAACAATACCGTATTGATTATTGTGATTATTGCAGTTGTTGTTGTAGCAGCGGCAGGAATCGTTACCGGTGTGATTGTTTCAAAGAAGAAAAAAGTAAACCAGTAATACAAAGATAAACATATTATAAAATGTTAGAAATGGTCAACCGGAAAAGCAGCAATGCTAAAATCCGGTTGACCATTTTTATTTGAGCAACGGTTGAACTGATTATCATAATTTGTTATAATAATATTTATACGTTGTTCACTACAATGTCTGTTATGCAAAAAAAAGTTACGTGGAAATGAGGATTATTCATGAACAGAATTACGTTAGCAAATGATTTGATTCAAAAAAAAGGACGAGGAAATGTTAAGCTCGGTTCTTTTCCGATGTTTCAGAACGGAAGCGGCATTGAGTTCAATATCAAGGCTTCTGAACTATATCTGGAATATGAAGCTGACTACAATACGTTTGAGCCATGGTTCAGTGTTCTGATAAACGGTGTACGGTATTCAAGACAGATGGCACAGAAGGGCATACATAAAATCTGCCTTTTTCATGGAATGAATTCTAACACAATAAAAAGAATCCGTATCACCAAAGACGTTCAATCCATGCCGGAGGACAGCAGACATTTTATGGTGATTCATGCAATTGAGACAGACGGGGTGTTAACTTCGTATATTAATAAAAAAAATAAAATAGAGTTCATCGGAGACAGTATTACATCAGGAGAAGGATTGATTGGAGCACAATCAGATGAAGACTGGGTATCTCTTTGTTTCGACTCTGTAAATCATTATGCAAATTTAACAGCAGATCAGCTTGATGCAGATTATCGTATTGTTTCACAAAGCGGATGGGGTGTTTACACAGCATGGGATAATAACATAAAAAACGTGATTCCTTCTATATATGAGACTGTCTGTGGAACAAACAACAGTGAAAAAGGAATCTACTATGGCTCGAAAGAAAAGAACAAATTTAACGACTGGCAGCCGGATATTATTGTTGTGAACCTTGGAACAAATGACGGAGGTGCATTTCGAAATCCCTCTTGGTTAGATCCTGAAACAGGAATTGAATATAAGCTTCATTCTATGCAGGATGATACAAGAAATACCGAAGATCTCAAAAAAGTCGAAAATTCGATTGTGCAATTTCTAAGGATGCTGCGACGAAATAATGCAAAAGCACATATTATCTGGGCATATGGAATTCTTGGAAACGAAATCGGAGACAGTATTCAGACAGCGCTTGAACAGTACCGTTCAGATACCGGGGATACAATGATTGAACTCCTGATTTTTCCATACATGAATGAGGAACAGACCGGAGCAAGACAGCATCCGGGAATAGGTGCTCATAAAATGATGTGTGAATGTCTTTTAAACAGAATTAAGGAACTTTTTATTCCGGAATAGAGACTTCTTCTTTTATAGTAAAAAAAGTGTTCAAATTAAAAAAAACAGTTGACGAATCGGCATTATATGCTATAATCTTTTTAGTGCTATTCAAATAATATACCCAAACAGTTGTTTACGCACAATACACAACTGGAGGGAGGTTAGGTGTGAGACTATGTCAAATGTTATCGTGAAAGAGAACGAAACATTAGATAGTGCCCTCCGCAGATTCAAACGGAACTGTGCGAAAGCAGGGATCCAGCAGGAAATCCGCAAAAGAGAGCATTATGAGAAGCCGAGCGTCAGACGTAAGAAAAAGTCTGAGGCTGCTCGCAAGCGTAAGTTCAAATAACAATTCCGAAAACCCTCAATCGTACGATTGAGGGTTTTTCAGGACGTAGAAGATAAATGCGAATAATTCATTTTGAAGACGAAGAAGAAGTAAACTGCAAATAATTTCATTTTGAGGACGAAGATGGATTTTAACTATGACTTTGAACAGGATGAACGAAGAAAAAAAGCCAAAAAGATTCTGCTTGGTATTTTACGCTGGATTCTTGAACTTGCAGCAGTAGTTGCATTGGCTTATGTTCTTGTAGTCTTTACAATTGAGCAGACCGATGTGATAGGATCATCAATGGAAACAACGCTGCAGGATGGTGACACGGTTCTGATTAACAAACTTGCATATATAAAAAATTCTCCGAAACGATATGATGTAATCGTATTTAAGAAGAGTGGAAGCGGGCACCAGTTTTATAACATTAAACGTATCATAGGTCTTCCGGGGGAAACAATACAGATTCTGGACGGTGAAATCTACATTAACGGTGAAATGCTTATTGAACCGGTAAAGGTTGATAAAGCATTATTACCCGGTTTTGCAGAAACACCGATTACTCTGGAGGAAGACGAATACTTTGTACTAGGAGATAACCGAAATGAAAGCGAAGATAGTCGTTTCGCGAGTGTTGGTAATGTTGTAGCAGAAGATATTATTGGCGTTGTATGGATCAGATTTAGTCCGTTTACTTTTGTTAATAAATCAAACAAGAGCTATATTCGTCCGACCCCGACACAAATGATTACGACAGAACCGGAAATTACAGAAATAAAAGTAACCCCATAAGAATATTTTGAAACGGAGAAAAGCATGTATTTTCAATGGTACCCGGGACATATGACCAAGGCACTGCGACAGATGAAGGAAGACATTAAACTGATTGATGTCGTAATTGAGCTCCTTGATGCAAGAATACCATACAGTAGTAAGAATCCGGACATTGACAGTTTAGCAATTAATAAGAAAAGAATGATTTTGCTGAATAAAGCCGATATGGCCGATGAGAGGATTACAAAACGCTGGAAAGCATATTATGAAGAAAAAGGTTTTGCGGTTGCAGAAATTGATTCAAAAAAGGGCACAGGTGTAAAACAAATAAATGACCTGATTCTAAAGGTGTGCGCAGAAAAAATAGCAAAGGATAAATTAAAGGGAATTCTTAACCGACCTGTCCGTGCAATGATTGTAGGAATTCCTAATGTCGGTAAATCAACTTTTATCAACAGCTTTGCCGGAAAGGCATGTACAAAGACAGGGAATAAACCAGGAGTTACAAAGGGAAAGCAATGGATTCGACTAAATAAAAATGTTGAGTTAATGGATACTCCGGGAGTACTTTGGCCAAAATTTGAAGACAGCTCTGTGGGTCTTAGAATTGCTTGGATCGGATCGATTAATGAAGATATTCTTAATCCTTATGAACTTGCTGTTCATCTTTCAGAATACCTTTTTCAGAATTATCCCGGAGCTCTTCAGTCAAAATACGGAATTGATGAATGCAACAACGGAGAAGATACGCTATTACGGATTGCAGAAAAACGTTCATGTATGCAAAAAGGCGGTAAACCTGATACCGATCGAGTTGCGGTTTTTTTAATGGATGATTTTAAGAATTCAAGGATAGCAAGAATTACATTGGAAAAACCGGAAGACAGAACCTGCGAAGAAAAATAAGCATTATACATTGGGAGAAAGATTTGAAAAATAATGAACTAAAAAAAACAAAAGTGCAGATAAAAGCGGAAATGGCTGAAGAAAAAGCGTCACAAAAGCTTGCAAAAGAGCGTAGTCGTCTGTCGGATATGTATTTGTATGAGAATAAATATTCAGAATTTAATCTTATATGTGGTATTGATGAGGTCGGCCGCGGACCGCTTGCCGGTCCGGTTCTGGCAGGTGCAGTTATTCTTCCAAAAAACTGTGAGATTTTATATATTAATGATTCTAAAAAATTATCCGAAAAGAAACGTGAAGAATTATTTCTGGAAATAACGGAAAAGGCAATTGCAATCGGAATCGGAAGTGCTTCATGGGAGGAAATTGATGAAATAAATATTCTTCAAGCTACTTATCGTGCGATGCGGATGGCAATAGCAAATCTTTCGGTTCAGCCAAAACTGCTACTGAACGATGCGGTAACAATTCCTGAAGTTAAAATACGTCAGGTTCCGATTATTAAGGGAGATGCAAAGAGTGCATCGATTGCTGCAGCAAGTATCATTGCAAAGGTTACACGAGATCATATGATGTGTGATTATGATAAATTGTATCCCGGATATGGTTTTGCTTCGAATAAAGGTTATGGTTCGGCAGAACATATGGATGCCATAAGAAAACTTGGTCCTTGTCCGATACACAGAAGAAGCTTTATCCGGAATATTGTTTAGAGGATGTATTATGGAAGAACAAAAAAAAAGAAAGCTTAACAGAACAGCGGTTGCTATTGAGTATGAGCCTTCAGATGAGGCTCCGAAAATTATAGCAACAGGGAAAGGATACCTTGCTGATAAAATAATTGAAAAAGCAAAGGAATCCGAGGTTCCTATACATCATGACGAACGGCTGGCAAATTCGCTTTCACGATTAGAAATAGGCGAGTATATTCCGAAAGAATTATATCAGGTAGTTGCTGAGGTTCTTCTTTTTGTCGACCGGATGGACCGCATAAAAGGAAAGGCATTGAATGACAAAGAGCCTGTACAGTAAAGAGAATGAAATAAATCGAAATGAAAGCAGCTCCGGTTATAAAAAAAGAACCGGAAATGAAGGAGAACAACGTGCTGCGACTTTTCTTGAACAAAACGGTTTTCAAATATTAGAACGAAATTTTCGCAGCAGGCAAGGCGAGATTGATATTATCGCTAAGGAAAGCTGCTATCTTTGTTTTATTGAGGTGAAAAATCGAAGCAGTCTGACTTCAGGCTATCCACAAGAAGCAGTCGGAAAAACTAAAATACAAAGAATTTGTAAAACAGCGCTATATTATATATATATAAAAAAACTACCTTCAGATACGCCGGTACGTTTTGATATCGTTGTGATTCTTGGCAACCGGACAGAAATAATACGGAATGCTTTTTTATTTCAATATTAGGGAGATTTTTTATTATGATAAAAATAAACTATTTTAATGAAATTCCGGTGATTCAATTTCCACTTCTTGAGAGGATTGCATGGCTCAAGCATGGTGTTTCAACGAGACTTGGAGGAGTCAGTGAAGGAATTTATGCTTCTATGAATCTTGGTTTCTTAAACGGAGACAGCAGAGAAAATGTACAGGAGAATTATAAAAGAATCTGCAATTCAATTGGGATTGATGCGGACAGCATGGTCTTTTCTTATCAGACGCATACGGATCACATTAGAAAGGTAAGTTCTGCGGACTGCGGAAAAGGGTATTCAAAGGAGCGTGATTATAAAGACATAGATGCTCTTATTACCAATGACTCAAAGGTAACTCTGGTAATATTTACGGCGGATTGTGTCCCTGTATTTTTGGTTGATACAGTTAATCATGCAATCGGTCTTGCACATTCCGGATGGAAGGGTACTAAAAATAAAATTGCTGTCAAAACATTAAATAAAATGGAAGAAGAGTACGGAACAACTCCCCAAAATGTACTTGCAGTTACTGGACCATGTATCTGTAGAAGCTGCTATGAAGTAGGAGATGATGTAGAAAAACAATTTCAGGATGCTTTTACAGAAGAACAGTTTAATAAAATTACAGCCATGGAACATCATGTTGATCTGGCACTTGCGATTCAGTTTTCGTTGGAAGAAGCAGGAATAAAGCCTGAGAATATTTCTGATTCCGGTTTTTGTACTGCTTGTAATTCCGATATTTTATTTTCTCATAGAGCAAGTAAAGGGAAACGCGGAACCATGGCTTCATTTTTAAAAATAAACCAGACAGAAACCTTGATAAAAGATCAAGCTTATTAATTATTTATATTTGATCTTGGATTTTTTCAATAAGAAAAATGAACCTGAAAGGTCTTTACAAAAGAAGATTCGTATTGTACAATCATCAAGGAGTTCTTTGAAGTCTGTTATGCGCAAAAGCAGCGTAGGTATGGAGAATAGTATGAATAAACCAATAGTAGCAATTGTCGGAAGACCAAATGTCGGGAAGTCAACTCTGTTTAATGCACTTGCAGGGGAACGTATTTCAATTGTAAAAGATGAACCCGGTATTACAAGAGATAGAATTTATGCCGATATTACCTGGCTGAATCATCAGTTTACTTTGATTGATACAGGTGGAATTGAACCGAAAAGCAAAGATAAAATGCTTACGTATATGAGAGAACAGGCAGAGCTTGCGATTAGTGCTGCTGATGTTATTATGTTCCTGACAGATGTAAAAGAAGGTCTTGTTGATGATGATTTAACAGTTGCTGATATGCTTCGTAAATCAGGAAAACCGGTTATTCTTGTTGTAAATAAGGTTGACAGTTTTAAGAAATTCCAATCAGACGTATACGAATTCTATAACCTTGGAATTGGAGAACCATATCCGATATCTTCTGCATCGATGCTTGGACTTGGCGATATGCTTGACGAAGTAATCAAGTATTTTGATAAGAAAGATGATGAAACATCAGAGGATGAACGACCAAGAATTGCGATTGTCGGAAAGCCAAACGTTGGAAAATCATCAATTGTTAACCGTCTGACAGGAGAGAACCGAGTCATTGTTTCGGACATCGCCGGAACAACAAGAGACGCGATTGATACTACTGTAAAATATCAGGATAAAGAATATGTTTTTATTGATACGGCCGGACTCAGAAGAAAAAGCAGAATCAAAGAGGACATTGAGCATTTTACGACAGTAAGAACTGTTGCAGCAGTAGAACGTGCTGATGTTGTAGTTCTTGTAATTGATGCCGAAGAGGGCGTTACTGAACAGGACGCCAAGATTGTAGGTGTTGCTCATGACCGCGGCAAGGGAATTATTATTGCTGTGAATAAATGGGATTCTATTGAGAAAGATGATAAAACAATATATAAATATACTGCGAAAATAAGAGAAATACTTTCGTTTGTTCCATATGCGGAAATTATTTATATTTCGGCACTGACAGGACAGAGAATAACAAAGCTTTTTGATTCTATCGAGATTGTAATACAGAATCAAAATTTACGAATCAAGACCGGTGTACTAAATGAGATTCTGATGGAAGCTACTACACTACAGCAGCCGCCTTCCGATAAAGGTAAGAGACTTCGTCTTTACTATATTACACAGGTATCGGTTAAACCGCCTTCCTTTGTTATCTTTGTTAATAATAAAGAACTGATGCATTTTTCTTATACAAGATATATTGAGAATAAGATTCGTGAAGCGTTTGGTTTTTCAGGTACGTCACTCAAATTTATAATCAGGGAACGTGCTGATTCTGATACAAAATAAATGTAAAACTCAAGGAGTATGCTATGGTCTTTAGAATTATATGCTGTATTGTCGGAGGTTATTTTTTCGGCTGTTTTTCGACTTCTTATTTTGTTGGTAAAGCGAATAATATTGATATTCGTCAGTACGGAAGCGGAAATGCCGGAGCAACTAATTCCATGCGCACTCTTGGAAAAAAGGCCGGGATTATAACGCTGATCGGAGATTGCCTGAAAGCTGTCATCCCGATTCTTCTTGTGAAGTATCTGATTTTTCCGGATTTGGAATACAAGGAGCTTCTTGCTCTTTATACAGGACTTGGTGCAGCGCTTGGTCATAATTATCCGGTATGGCTGAAATTCAAAGGCGGAAAAGGAATCGCTGTATCGACCGGAATTTTCTTTATTACAGAACCAATCGGAAGTATTTTTGCCGCGATATTATTCATTCTGATAGTTTTATTTACCCATTATGTTTCTCTTGCATCAATTTTCGCACTATTATTTGTTTGTATCTGGACGATGGCCAGATTTGACTGGAATCTGCATTATTGTCTTGTGATAGCGGCGCTTTATCTGCTTGCTTTATGGCGTCACAGGAAGAATGTAGTTCGGCTGATTCATGGAACAGAAAATAAGTTTAACCAGAAACAGGAACCTTTAATTGAAGGAAATAAAAATATTAATAATGAAAATTCAACGATACAGTCAAATAAAACACTGTAACGATTGAAAGGAGGTTACGGAGTATGAAAATCAGCGTTTTTGGAGCCGGAACATGGGGAACTGCGCTTTCTATTCTATTATCAAATAACGGACATGAGGTTATTCTTTGGTCAAAACTTCAAAAAGAAGTTGATGCATTAAATAACGATCGTAATTATATACCGAATTTACCAGAAGCCAGATTGCCTGAAAATATTATCGTAACTTCTGATCTTGATTTTGCCTGTGATTCTCCTCAAATTATTGTCTTTGCTGTTGCATCTCCTTATGTACGATCTACAGCTGCATTTGTTGCACAAAAGATAAAAAAGGGACAGATTATTGTAAATGTGGCAAAAGGAATTGAGGAAACTACGCTTGAAACACTTACAGAAATAATATCAGAAGAAATTCCTTATGCTGATTTTGCTGTATTATCCGGTCCAAGTCATGCAGAAGAAGTTAGCCGAGGAATACCGACGACCTGTGTTGTAGGAGCATCTACACAGGCTACAGCAGTATTGATTCAGGATGCCTTCATGTCAGATAATTTCCGTGTATATACCAGCCCGGATGTTATTGGAATAGAGCTTGGCGGCTCTATTAAAAATGTGATTGCTCTTGCTGCAGGAATAGCAGATGGCTTAGGTTACGGAGATAATACAAAAGCAGCACTTATGACTAGAGGAATTGCGGAAATCAGTCGTCTTGGCATCAAGATGGGCGGAAAGATGGAGACATTTTCCGGATTATCTGGTGTAGGAGATCTGATTGTTACCTGTTCCAGCAAACACAGCAGAAACAGAAATGCAGGTTATTATATTGGGCAGGGAATGAGTATGCAGGAGGCGATGGAGAAAGTTGCACAGGTTGTTGAAGGTGTGTATTCTGCAAAAGCAGCACTTGCACTTGCAAAGAAATACGAAGTTGAAATGCCGATTGTAGAACAGGTAAATCAAATCCTTTTTGAAGGTAAAGCACCGATTAAAGCAGTAAGTGATCTCTTTTTACGGGATAAGACAAGAGAATGTGGTTCTTTAGAATGGTAATAATCATGAATAAGTTCCTGTATTTTTTCAAATATTAGTATAGAATTCATCCCCCGGCATATAATGTTAAAGACATTAGTCTGTACATATTGCAGGGGGTATTTTTATGGAGAAATATTATAATGTATATAAGGATATACAAGCAAGAACAAAAGGAGAAGTATATATCGGGGTAGTCGGACCTGTAAGAACAGGAAAATCAACCTTTATACGTCGTTTTATGGAGCTTATGGTTCTTCCGGAGATGATGGATGAAAATGCAAAGCAAAGAGCGATTGATGAATTGCCGCAGGCTGCTGCCGGAAAAACGATTATGACAACAGAACCAAAATTTATACCGAAGGAAGCAGCATCAATTCCAATCGGAGAAGACGGAATGCTGTCTGTACGATTGATTGATTGTGTAGGCTATATGATAGACGGTGCAACAGGACATATTGAAAATGAAAAGGAGAGAATGGTACATACTCCGTGGTTCGATTATGACATTCCGTTTACTCAGGCAGCGGACATCGGAACAAACAAGGTAATCAGTGAACATTCTACAGTTGCTGTTGTCGTTACAACAGACGGTACCGTTGGAGAATTAAAAAGAGAACAATATCTTTCAGCGGAACAACATACAATAGATGAACTAAAACGTCTTGGAAAGCCGTTTGTAGTAATTATGAATACAAATCGTCCTAATTCAGACAATACAGGAAAACTTGTGAAGTCCATGCAGGAACAGTACGAAGTAAATGTAGTTCCTGTAGACTGTGAACAAATGAAGCGGGAGGATGTCGAACGGATACTTGATGCACTTGTTGAAAGTTTTCCGATTTCAGAGATTGGATTTTATATTCCGAAGTGGCTGGAAGTATTGGATAATAACCATTATATGAAATCCGAAATTATTACGGAATTAAAAAAGGTACTAAATCGTCTGAGCAGAATGAAGGATGTTGTAAAGGAAAATTTGGTCTGTGAAAGCAGTTATATAAAAAGTCTTCGTATTGTAAAACTTGCTTTGGATAGTGGAATGGTTGATCTTGATCTTCAGATTGATGATCCGTATTATTATAAAATCTTAAGTGATATCATCGGTGAAAATGTAGATGGCGAAATACAATTTCTTAGAATTATGAAGGAATTGGCAGAAAAAAAGAAAGAATACTATAAAGTCAGCGCTGCCTATGAACAGCTTAAGTATACCGGTTACGGGATTGTCATGCCTGAAAAAGAAGAAATCACGCTGGAAGAGCCGGAGATTATACGACAGGGTAATAAATTTGGCGTTAAAATCCGGGCAAACGCTCCGTCAGTACATATGATAAAAACAGATGTTATTACGGAACTCGCTCCGATTGTAGGGAGCGAAGAACAGGCGATGGATTTAATTAAATATATGCAGGAAAGTACAGGTGAATTGCCAGAGGGCATATGGGATGTAAATATATTTGGAAAAACAATGAAGCAGCTTGTGGAGGAAGGAATTACAGAAAAAATAAATCGTATGACAGAAGAAAGCAGAACAAAGCTGCAGGACACGATGAAGCGTATCGTAAATGAAAGTACCGGCGGACTTGTCTGTATTATCATTTGATAAAAATGCATGATTATGTAACCGGGTATTGGAATTATTTCTAATACCCGGTTCTTTTCGGCTGTTGACATCGGAACAAAGGAAACCTATAATAATTTATATCATAGGAAAGTAGGCTTATTTAATGGAAATTGTGATTAGTATTACGGTAGCTGTTATTCTATTTCTTCTAGTAAAATCATTTTACGATAATAAAAATAGTAAAGCCCGTACATTAACAAAACTAAAAAAACAATGGGGAAATGTTCCTCAACAGGAATATTCCTCGGACAAGTTTGAATCAATCAGTGATTATTACAGAAAAAATATAGATAAAGAAAATGATATAGATGATATAACATGGAATGATCTTGATATGGATCAGATTTTTATGCTTATGAATCAAACGGTTTCTTCCATGGGAGAAGAATGTCTTTATTCACTATTAAGAAAACCATGCTATAATAATGAAGAGCTTACTGAACGGAATCGCGTCATAGAGGTTCTTTCTGATAACAATTCAAAACGTTATGAACTTCAGTATATTCTTTCCGGAATCGGGAAATTAAAAACAATTTCACTTTATGAGTATATGAATCGTCTAAATAATGTGAAAAAGGAAAGCAATTTAAAGCATTATTTAATGCTTGTTGTTATGGCGTTGTCTATAGGTTTGATTTTTGTACAATCCGGAATTGGTATTATTTTGCTCGTTTGTACGGTTGTTTACAGCATTATAACTTATTTTCAATGCAAATCTGAAATTGAAATGTATTATTCTGTCGTAATCTGTATTATGAAAACCCTGAAAGCTTCAAAAGCAATGGAGAATTTAGATTTTCCAGAACTTACAAAATATTTTACCGATATAAATAATTCTGCTAAAGCAATGAAAAGCTTTAATAGTGCCGGATTTGTTGTTACTGCGATGAGCGGAAATGGGAATCTGATGGATCTTGTGATGGATTATGTCAGAATACTGACACATATTGATCTGATTAAATTCAACCGAATGATTTCGGTATATCAAAAAAACATTGTGGAGCTTAACAGCTTATTCAATACACTTGGATTTATTGACAGCATGATTGCGGTAGCTTCCTTCCGGAAAATGATTGATACATGGTGCCTTCCGGAACTGAGCATTTCTAAAAAACCATTTTTAAATGTTACTGAGGTATACCATCCGATGATTGAAAATCCGGTAAAAAATACGATTAATGTTTCGAAATGTGTTCTTATTACCGGTTCTAATGCATCCGGTAAATCAACCTTTATTAAAACAGTTGCAATCAATGCTATATTGTCGCAGACGATTTATACATCAGTCAGTGACTGCTATCAGGCTTCTTTTTTTAGAATTGCATCTTCCATGGCATTGCAGGATAACCTGATTGGAAATGAAAGCTATTATATTGTCGAGATAAAATCATTAAAACGGATACTTGATGGTATGAATCATCAGATTCCGACGCTTTGTTTTATTGATGAAGTGCTCCGTGGTACGAATACTTTGGAGCGGATTGCCGCTTCTTCAAGAATATTATATAGCTTCAGCATGAATCATTGTATTTGTTTTGCTGCTACCCATGATCTTGAGCTTACAATGATTCTGGAAAAGCAGTATTCTGATTATCATTTTCAGGAACAGATTGCAGACGGAGATATCCTGTTTGATTATAAACTTAAGAACGGAAAAGCTGTATCAAAAAATGCAATCAGATTACTTGAACTTATGGGGTATTCAAAAGAGATTATTGAAGAAGCAACATATGCTGCAGAACAGTTTGAATTAAATGGTATTTGGGAGACAATTTCATAATTACAGAAAGAAGAGGAAGTTCAAAATGACTCCGTTAATGGTGCAGTATTTTGAAATAAAAAACCAGTATAAAGACTGTATTTTATTTTATCGTCTTGGAGATTTTTATGAAATGTTTTATGATGATGCTATCGTTGCATCAAAAGAACTGGAAATTACATTAACCGGAAAGGATTGTGGTGAAGCAGAACGTGCACCGATGTGTGGGATACCGTATCATGCCGTGGACGGTTATCTGTCAAAGCTTGTTAATAAGGGCTACAATGTTGCAATCTGTGAGCAGGCAGAAGATCCAAAGCTTGCAAAAGGGCTTGTAAAACGGGAAGTGATCAGAATTGTAACTCCAGGTACCAATATGAATACTCAGATGATGGATGAGACAAGAAACAATTATCTGATGGGCATTTTATATTCAGGAAATAATTATGGAATTTCAGTTGTTGATGTTACAACCGGTGATTTTATGATTACTGAGATAGATGATGAAAATCATGATGCAATCAGCAAAGTAGAAGATGAAATGATACGTTTTGCACCAAAAGAAATCATCTGTAATCCGGTATTTTTAATGTGCGGTATTGACATGGATCAGATAAAAGAACGATATCATATTGTAGTAAAAGTCCTTACAGATGGAAGGTATAACAGCAGCGATTGCATTGATGCACTTAAGAATCATTTTCATGTTGAATCGATGGATGAGCTTGGATTAACAGATTACGGAACCGGAGTATTTGCTGCAGGTACAGTAATGCAGTATTTGACAGAAACGCAGAAAAACGCATTAATTCATATTACTAAGCTTGTTCCTTACATTTCCGGTAAATACATGACGATTGATAATTCGACCAGACGAAATCTTGAGTTAATTGAAACAATGAGAGAAAAACAGAAGCGTGGTTCACTGCTCTGGGTATTAGATAAAACCAAAACAGCAATGGGAGCAAGATATCTAAGAAATTGTATTGAACAGCCATTAATTGAAAAAAAAGAGATTGAACGGCGTTTGGATGCAATAGAAGAATTTAACGAAAACATGATTGAAAGAGAAGAAATAAGAGAATATTTAAATACAATCTATGATTTAGAACGACTGATGAGCAGAGTAAGCTATCAAAGTGCAAATCCAAGAGATTTGACTGCGTTCCGTTCTTCTCTTGAGATGCTACCATACATCAAAAGTCTTCTGAAAAACATGAAATCTGAAATATTAATAGATATTTACGAATGCATGGATCCACTGGAGGATCTATGCGAACTCATAAAGAATTCAATTGCAGAGGATCCACCGATGGGGATGCGGGAAGGTGGAATTATACGTGAGGGATATAATGAAGAGGTTGATACTCTGCGTTCTGCAAAAACGGAAGGAAAAAACTGGATTGCAGCACTGGAAGAACGTGAGAAGGAAAAGACAGGAATTAAGAATCTCCGCATTCGATATAACAGGGTTTTCGGATACTATCTTGAAGTGACGAATTCATTCAAACAGCTTGCTCCGATTGATTGGACAAGAAAACAGACCCTGACAAATGCGGAAAGATATACCACCCCTGATTTGAAGGAACTAGAGGATAAAATACTGAATGCGGAGGATCGCCTATTTACACTTGAGTACGATTTATTTACAGAGGTACGAACAAAAATTGCAGAACAGGTGGAACGGATTCAGAGAACAGCTAAAGCAGTTGCACACCTTGATATGTTTGCGTCCTTAAGTGTTGTAGCTGTAAATAACCGGTATGTTCGTCCGGTTATTAATAAAAAAGGGATTATAAATATAAAAAACGGACGACATCCGGTTGTCGAGAAGCTACAGAACAACGAGCTGTTTGTTGAAAATGATACATTTCTTGATAACGGAAAACAGAGAATTGCAATAATAACAGGTCCAAATATGGCCGGTAAATCAACCTATATGCGTCAGACTGCTTTGATTGTACTGATGGCACAAATCGGATGCTTTGTGCCTGCAGAACAGGCAGATATCGGAATTGTCGACCGTATTTTTACGAGAGTCGGAGCTTCGGATGATCTTTCATCAGGACAAAGTACCTTCATGGTAGAGATGAATGAGGTGGCAAATATTCTAAAAAATGCCACAAAAAACAGCTTGCTGATACTTGATGAGATCGGACGCGGAACAAGTACCTTTGATGGATTAAGTATAGCCTGGGCTGTTGTGGAATATATTGCAAATCCTAAGCTTCTCGGTGCGAAAACCTTATTTGCAACACATTATCATGAACTGACCGAACTGGAAGGAAAGCTGGAAAGTGTTAATAATTACTGTATCGCTGTGAAGGAACAGGGAGAAGATATCATTTTCCTTCGGAAAATTATTCCCGGAGGAGCCGATAAAAGTTACGGTATCCAGGTTGCAAAGCTTGCCGGTGTACCGGATTCCGTATTAAAACGTGCTTATGAAATCGCTGATCAGTTAAGTGAAAATGATCTTGCCGAGCGTGCCGGAAGAGTAAAAGCGGCAGTTGAAAATGTTAGAAAAACCATTGAACCGCAGCAGCTTTCTTTATTTGATGACCAAAAAGAAAATAAAGAAGAAACTGTCATTTTTGAGCTCACAAAGCTTGATCTCTCCCATATGACACCGATGGAAGCACTGACAAAACTATATGATCTACAGATGAAATTATCGTAAGGAGTGGATTATGCCGCATATCAATATTCTGGATAAGGATACAATCAATAAAATTGCAGCTGGCGAAGTAGTTGAACGACCTTCCTCTGTAGTGAAGGAACTATCTGAGAATTCAATTGATGCAGGTGCTACCGCAATTTCTGTTACAATTTCTCATGGTGGTACATCTTTGATTCGTATTACAGATAACGGCTGTGGAATTGCAAGAGAAGATATAGAAATCGCTTTTTTGAAAAATACTACCAGTAAGATCATGAATGCAGAAGATTTGGATCATGTAGAATCGCTTGGATTTCGGGGTGAAGCGTTATCAAGTATTGCGGGAGTTGCCAAAGTTGAATTAATGACAAAGACGAAGAACGATCTGAACGGAATCCGTTATTGTATTGAGGGCGGGGAAAAGGGAATTATATCCGAAATCGGCAGCCCTGAAGGAACTACTATTGTTGTACGTGATTTGTTTTTTAATACTCCTGTTCGTAGAAAGTTTCTGAAATCGGATATGACTGAAGCGGGTTATGTTAATGATGTAATGGAGCGCATTGCCTTGGCAAGACCGGATATATCTGTAAAATTTACTAATAATGACAAAATAATCATCAGCACCTCAGGTAACGGGAATATAAAAGAAGTGATTTATAGCCTATACGGACGAGAAATTGCAGCTCAGGTAATCGATGTAAGCTTCAGCCTTTGTGATATGGCAGTAACAGGAATGATTGCACGACCTGTAATTTCAAGAGGGAACAGAAATTTTGAAAACTACTTTTTAAATGGCCGATATATACGCAATTCTATAATTAACAAGGCAATTGAAGAAGCTTACCGAACGCATCTGATGCAGAATAAATATCCGTTTACGGTATTAAATCTTTTAATTCCGGTACAAATGTATGATGTCAATGTACATCCGGCAAAGCTTGAAGTAAGATTCACTCATCCGGAACAGATTTATGAATTTGTCTATCAGGCTGTTTCAAAGGCATTACATGAACAAAACTATATACCGGAGGTAACCATCGGCGAAACACAGAAAGAAAAGACAACGATGGTCAAAATCACTTCTGCTCCGGAACCATTTGAACAAAACAGAGTGCAAAATAATAAATTACACGAAGAAACTTTATTGTTAGCTGAATCACCAATGTATCAGTCAGTATCAAATGCAAAAAATGAAGAAAACCCAATATCAGAAATCACCAGCCTGACAGAGAGGATAAATGAACCTGAAGCAGAAACTAATAACAGGAAGGATACAGCTAAAAAAGAAGCTGAGAATAATACCGCACGAATAAAAGAAGAGTTTAAACAGGAATCTTTTTTAACTGAAGAAGCAATGAAAGATCACAGAATTATCGGACAGGTTTTTTCAACCTACTGGCTGATAGAGTATGATGACAAACTATATATTATTGATCAGCATGCTGCACATGAACGTGTTTTATATGAGAAAATTATGAAGTCAATCAAAGAACATAAGCCTTCCTCGCAAAGAATCATTCCACCAATGGTGCTGACGCTGAATCTTCATGAGATTGAAGTACTAAAACAATCTGAAGAATATCTTTCCGAACTTGGTTATGAATTTGAACCATTTGGCGGAAGAGAATATCTCGTTTCTGCTGTACCTGCGGAGCTTGAAGCAATCGGAAAACAGAATCTTCTGATGGAATTTATTGATGAAATGTGCAGAGATACAATTCATGGTGAATCTGAACTGTTATACGAAAAGATTGCATCAATGTCATGCAAAGCAGCAGTAAAAGGCAACTGTAGACTTTCTGCAGAAGAAGCGGAATGTCTGATTGAACAGCTGTTAAACCTAGAAAATCCTTTCCGTTGCCCACATGGAAGACCTGTTATGATAGAAATAACAAAACAGGAGATGGAAAAGAAATTTAAAAGAATTTTATGAGTAAAAGGTTTCGTAATTATTTAATCACTCTGCTATGAAGTGATTTGTTTACAGGAGAAAGAATGGACAAAACACCTTTAATTATTTTAACCGGTCCGACTGCAGTCGGAAAAACACATTTATCCATTTTACTTGCAAAAAAGATTGGCGGAGAAATCATTTCGGCAGATTCTATGCAGGTATATAAGCATATGGATATCGGTACGGCGAAAATAACCGCAGAAGAGATGCAGGGGATTCCTCATTATTTGATAGACTGCTATGAACCGGATCAGGATTTTAATGTGGTTCTATTTCAAAATGAGGCTAAAAGAGCAATCAAAAAAATCATCCAAAATGGACATATTCCTATTATGGTCGGAGGAACAGGTTTCTACATCCAGTCTGTTCTTTATGATGTTGATTTTACGGAGGGAGACAATGATCCTGAACTGAGACAAAAACTTGAACAGGAGGCTGCTCTTGATCAAGGTAAGAAACTTTACGATTATTTACTTAAAATAGACCCTGCTGCTACGGAGTATATCCATAGGAATAATATAAAACGTGTTATTCGGGCTGTAGAATATTATAAAATAACCGGAAAACCGATTTCAGAGCACAATAAGCGTCAGCATGAGAATGAACCGGCATATCAGACCGCCTATTTTGTACTGACCAAAAACCGCGAAAGTCTGTATAATGATATTGATAAACGAGTAGATCTAATGATAGAAAAGGGTCTGGTTAAGGAAGTTAAAAGTCTTCTGGAATCCGGAATTAATGCAGATATGATTTCAATGCAGGGACTTGGATATAAGGAAATTCTGCAGTACCTGAACGGAATAATACCACTTGAGGAAGCCATAGAAAGAATAAAACAAAATACAAGACATTTTGCAAAGCGTCAGCTGACATGGTTTAGAAGAGAACACGATATAATATGGGTGAATAAAGATGAGTATTCTCTTACACAACCAAATGGTGAAATAACTGTAGATAATGAAAAAATATTAGTCAGATTATTACATGAATTAACTTTGAGAAAAATAAACGAAATATAATAAGAGAGGAATGTATGAACAGAAGAATAATTGATAAGTATAAAGAAATGAATCTTTCAAGTGATATCATCAATTATTGTGAAAGAATAGAAAACGGATTAAGGGACCGTTTTGAAGAGATTGATGAGGTTGCCGAGTATAATCAAATGAAGGTCATTCAGGCAATGCAGAAAAACCGTGTCTGCGAAGCCCATTTTAATGCTTCGACCGGATATGGATATAATGATGGAGGACGGGAAGCATTAGAAGCCGTATATGCTGATATCTTTCATACGGAAGCAGCACTTGTGAGACCTCAGCTGACCTGCGGAACACATGCTCTTACTGTAGCTCTTTCTGCTATCCTTCGTCCAGGAGATGAGCTTTATTCTCCAGTCGGCAAGCCCTATGATACTCTGGAAGGAGTAATCGGGATTACAGAACAAAAGGGATCACTGAAAGAATTTCAAATTACTTATCGTCAGACAGATTTAAAGGATGACGGAGATTTTGATTATGAAAAAATTCAAAACTGTATCAACAGTAAAACAAAACTGGTTACAATCCAGCGCTCAAAAGGGTACCAGACAAGACCAACGTTATCAGTTGAAAAAATTGGTCAGGTAATTGCTTTTATAAAAAAATTAAAACCGGATGTAATCTGTATGGTTGATAACTGTTACGGTGAGTTTACCGAACTGACTGAACCGACTGATGTTGGTGCGGATATGTGCGTTGGATCACTAATCAAGAATCCCGGCGGAGGGCTTGCACCTATCGGTGGGTATATCGTTGGAACAAATGAATGTATTGAAGCTTGTGCATTCCGGTTGACCGCACCCGGACTCGGCAGGGAGGTTGGAGCAACACTAGGACTGAACCGTGATTTCTTTCAAGGACTGTTTCTTGCACCAACAGTTACTGCCGGTGCATTAAAAGGAGCGATTTTTGCAGCAAATGTATATGAAAAACTCGGATTTCCTGTTATACCGAATGGTACAGAAGAACGGTATGATATTATTCAGGCGGTTACTCTTGGTTCAGCAGAAGCCGTAATTGCTTTTTGCAAGGGAATACAGGCTGCGGCACCGGTAGACAGCTTTGTTACCCCAGAACCCTGGCCGATGCCCGGATATCATTCGGAAGTGATTATGGCCGCCGGTGCATTTATTCAGGGATCCTCGATTGAACTATCCGCGGATGCACCGATTGAACCTCCTTATGCAGTATATTTTCAAGGGGGACTTACCTGGTATCATGCAAAGCTTGGTATTATGATGTCTCTTCAGAAGTTATGGGAAAGTAGTCTTATTTCTTTGTAAAAAACTATACAAAGGTGTTTCATTATGATAAAATGAAGTCATAAAAGATTTCAGACAAGCTGCTTTGAAACTTGTTATGGCGTGTAAAGTACGCCGGATAATATGTTATAAATCTAACGAATGAAAGGAAGAGTATTGTGTCAAGAGGTTCTGGAAAGAGTGGCGCTGCACTTATATTATTGTTATTGGCAGGAATTGTTATCGGTGGTTTTTTAGGTTACTTATCAAGAGATGTATCATGGCTTTCCTGGCTGAACTACGGACAGGAATTCGGTCTTGGTTCTCCGGACGGAATGGGAGCGTTACAACTGAATATCGGGGTTATAATTATTACCTTTGGTATTTCAATTAAGATTACGATTGCCAGTATTTTAGGCGTTGTGATAAGTTTACTGATTTATTCAAGATTGTAGATGCTTGTTCCCCGGGAAGAACGGAGCAGAATGAATCAAAAACATTTAACGGTGAAAGAACTGCCTGATACGGAACGTCCTTATGAAAAATTTGAACGTTTTGGGGCAGAAGCATTAAGTGATGCAGAACTAATTGCTGTGATTATACGCAGTGGAACAAAGGAGGAACGTTCTGTTGATCTTGCATACAGAATTCTGCACTCCTTCGGAAAAGAAGGAAATCTTTCAGAACTTGTAAGAACAAGCCCCGAATCGCTTTGCAGAATAAAAGGAATAGGCAGAATAAAGGCAATTCAGATATTATGCGCTGCTGAGCTTGGAAGAAGAATGTCAGAGGCCTCATTTAAAGAACGACTGGACACAAAGGATTCATCTACCATCGCTGATTACTACACACCACGTATGAAAAATCTTGAAAAGGAAATTGTTTATCTCCTTCACACAGACGGAAAATGTCGGATTACCGGAGAAGAGCGGATATCAGTAGGAACGGTGAATGCTTCTCTTATTTCCCCAAGAGATATTTTTCTTTCTGCACTTGAAAAAAAATCTGTTTTTATATTCCTGTTACATAATCATCCAAGCGGAGATCCTTCGCCTAGTAAAGAGGATGTTTATGTTACTAAGCGTGTATACGAGGTTGGCAAACTGCTTGGAATCGGTTTGATGGATCATATCATCATCGGAGACGGCAGGTATTTTAGTTTCAAAGAAGAAGGTTATATGTAGATGATAAATCTACAGGCGGATTTAAAAGGAAACCGCAGAAGTGGAGGAAGAAATGTCATCCAGATTATATGGAATTGATTTCGGTACAAATACATTAAAGATTTATAAGAAGAATGCCGGAGTTATTTATGACACAAAGAATATTATAGCGATTGCCGATGGTGAAAAAATCATTGCAGTCGGAGATGAAGCGTTTGATATGCTTGGTAAAACACCATCCAATATTGAAGTTACATTTCCTGTGAAAAACGGTGTTATTGCAGATATTGCTAATATGCTGTCTCTTCTTAATACTGCATTTGCAGAACTGGAAAGGACAAACGGAAAAGTTACCGGTGCTGAATTTATTGTTGCTTCACCGACAGATATTACCGAAGTTGAAAAACGTGCCTTTTTCGATCTTGTCGCAAGCTCTGCCGCTAAGACAAAAAAAATTAGAATCGTAGAAAAACCGGTAGCGGATGCTCTTGGAGCAGGGCTTGATGTAACAACGGCAAACGGTGTGATGATTGTAGATATCGGTGCTGACACAACAGAGGTATCAGTTCTTTCCCTTGGCGGAATTGTACTCAGTAAAATGATCCCTGTCGGTGGTAATAAATTTGATGAATATATTATCAATAATGTCCGAAAAAAGCATAATCTTTTAATTGGCAACAAGACAGCCGAGAATATTAAAAAAGAGCTTGCGACGGCAATTGAACCGGAAGAAAAGACTATGAAAGTATTTGGAAGAGATGTTGTAACCGGACTTCCGATTGAACGTGAAATTACAGCAGATTTTGTTTATGAAACTATTTCAGAACTGCTGTTTTCTATTGTAGATGCAATAAGAATTGTTCTTGAAAAAACTCCGCCTGAAATTTCTTCTGACATCATTGATAACGGAATCTATGTTACCGGAGGGACAGCAAAAATAAATGGTCTTGATAAACTATTTGCAGAAGAAACGGATTTGAAGATTAACATTTGCAACGACCCGGGAAATACAGTTGCACTTGGACTAGGAAGGATTATTGAAGACCCGAAACTGAATTCTCTTGCCCTTTCATTAAAGCAGACTTATTTCGGGAATTAAAGGAGCATGTAAATGCGTCGTACACATGTTAAGAAAAAACTGGTATTGAGTCCAAAGTATTTATTTATTTTATTAGCTTTTATTTGCTTTATTCTGCTGTTCATTTCATTTCGTTATCCTGATAAGACAGTTGCAATACGAAGCACAGCAGTTGATTTTGTAACACCAATGCAAAAAGGAATTAATTCAATAGGGCGTGCAATTTATAACCGGATACAGAATTTCTCGGAAATTAACGAACTGATTGAGGAAAACACACAACTGCAGGAAGAGGTGGCGCAGTTAAAATATGAGAATAAAATGCTTCAACAGGATAACAATGAGCTCGAAATGTATCGAAGTCTTTATGCTTTGGACCAGAAATACATTTCATATCCGAAAGTCGCAGCCAGAATTATTAGCAGAGATTCCAACAGCTTTTACAGTACCTTTACTATTGATAAAGGCAGTGCAGACGGAATAAAGACCGATCAGAATGTTTTGTCAGGTAATGGTCTTGTTGGAATTGTAACAGAGGTTTACACATATTCGGCAAAAGTTAGAGCAATTATAGATGATACAAGTGCATTAAGCGGAATGTTTCTGAAGTCTTCTGATACCTGTATCGTTAATGGAAATCTTCAAAGTATGAGTGAAGGCTATATTGATATCAGTATGATTAGTCTGAATGCCGATGTCGAAGAAAACGCAGAGATTGTTACCTCTCATATCAGTGATAAATACCATCAGGGAATTCTTGTTGGATATGCGGTTGATATTGTTACAGATGCAAGTAATATGACAAGAAAAGCAAGGCTGATTCCGGCTGTTGATTTTGAGCATCTTGATACTGTTCTTATCATAACTGAGGTTAAGGTACAGAGCAGTGATAACGATAATATATCGGAGTAGTGATTCATGATGAAACTGATTCGTTTATTAATTATTACAGCAGAACTGATTCTTTGCTACATTTTGCAGAGTTCTGTTTTTCTGTACTTTCCAGTCAATGGAATCATCTCTGATCTTATGATGATTGTAGTTGTTTCTTCGGCATTTTTATGTGGGAGCAAAACAGGAGCATTTGTAGGTTTTACAGCGGGACTAATCGTTGATATAATGGGTCAGGATGCTATTGGTTTTTGTGCTGCAATATATATGCTTTGTGGTTTTTTGTGCGGATATCTGAATCATATTTATCATCGTGATGACAATGTTACGCCGGTTATATTAACTGGAATTTCAGAACTCGTTTTTCTAAATATTTATTATGTTTTTGAATTTTTGGTCAGAGGAAGAAAAGAGTATTCCTTTTATTTGACGGAAATTATGATACCAAGAATTGTTTTTACAATTTTAACTTCTGTTGTATTGTACAAACTATGCCAGTTAAGTGTTTACTGGACATTTATACTGGAGTCGAAACATAAAAAGCAGTCAATGTAAGGATGTTATTATGATAAAAAATATGATAAATAAAATAAAAGAGGCTGCTGCATCCAGACTGACGGTGATTGTACTGGTTTTTACTGTAATGTTCATTTGCCTTGTTTATCAGGTATTTACTCTTCAAATACAAGCAGATGCAAGTATAGCAGAGGAAGAAGATTACAAATCTGAGAAGCTGCGTGATGTGAAAAGTACACGAGGTAATATATACGATGTTAACGGAAAACTGCTTGCCTATAATACAGTTAGTTATTCAATTGTTATGGAAGAGAGTGGTCTTCTTTCCGGTAACGCCAAGAAAAACGAGATGATATATAAACTGGTTAAGCTTCTTGACCGTTATCATGTTACAATGGATTTTTCGTTTGGTTTGGAGCTTGATGAAAACGGCGAAATTGTATTTAATGTTTCTGATACAGCCGAGCTTCGATTTAAGAAAAATGCATACGGAAGAAAGTCCATAAGTGATCTGACTGAGGAAGAATATGCAGCGAGCGCCTTTGATGTTTATTCGTTTATGCGCTATGGCAGCCAGCGTGCGGTTATGTTTCAGATATCAAACGAATATGAGCTTGAAGATGCTTTGAAAATAATGGCAGTTAGATATACATTGTTTTCTACCGTTTCGGGTACACAGTTTACAATAGCCTCTAATGTAAGTGAAGAGGTGGTTGTTGCAATAAAGGAAAACAGTGCAGATATTCCCGGAGTAGAAATTAAACAGGTAACTTCAAGAGTATATAATGAAAGTGTATTTTTTGCTCATATAATCGGATATACTGGTAGTATTTCGACTGATGAAATCGAAACAATGAATGAACAGATCATTGAAGAGAATAATTTTACTCAAGAAGATCAGAAATCTGAAAAAGGAGTTTCTCTATTATATAATGCTACCGATGTGATCGGAAAAACGGGAATTGAAAAATCAATGGAACTGATACTTTCCGGAACAAAAGGGACTCAGACTCTTACGGTAAACCAAAACAGTAAAATTCTTTCCCAGAAAACCAATACTGATCCGGTTTCCGGTCAGGATATTTATCTGACGATTGATGCAGATCTTCAGAAAGCATGTTATTATATTCTTGAAAGAAATCTGGCTGCAGTATTGTTAAGCAAGCTTGTAGATGATTTAGATTACGGAACGAAGGGCGAATCAGCTTCCGATATATTAGTACCAATCTATGAGGTGTATTATGCCTTACTTGAAAATCGAATTATTAATGTAGACCATTTCAGTAAAGAAGATGCAACTGAACTTGAGCAGAAGGTACTTGGTTATTACAATGAAAAACAGAATTCACTGTTTTATCAGATAAGACAGATACTTGCAGCAGACAGCGGAAAGACCTCTGATACGGTCACAGAGGAACTTCAGGAATATTTGAGCTATGTTTATTCAAAAGCATTAAGCATTGGACTACTGAGTTCAGATAAAATTGATACATCGGATTCTGTATACAGGGAATACATTGATAATCAGATCAGTATGAGCAAATTTTTTCAATACGCAATCAACAGTCAATGGGTTAATACATCCCTGCTTGGGGATGAAGAGGAGTGGTATAGTACTGAGGAATGGTATGATTTATTTTTAGATTATCTTGTTAATGCATTATTAAAAGATGCTACGTTCAAAGATATGATTTATCACTCACTGGTCTTTCAAAAGACTTTATCAGGAAAAGAAATATGTCTTTTATTATTTGATCAAAATGTGATAGAATATAATGAAAGCAATATAAGTAAACTGAAGAACGGTAAGATTTCTGCATTTCAGTTTATGTACGATACGATAGAGAATCTCGAAATAACACCAGGTCAGATTGGGCTTGCTCCCTGCAGCGGCTCTATTGTTATAACAGATGTGAATACAGGGGATTTAAAGGCATTGGTGACTTATCCAAGCTACGATAACAACATGCTTGCGAATAAAATTAATTATGAGTATTATTCAACGCTGCTTAATAGTTCAGCTTATCCGCTTATGAACCGGCCGACAACTCAGACAACAACGACAGGTTCCACATTTAAGCCTCTTTCATCGCTGATCGGACTTGGTGAAGGAGTAATTACAACAAGCACAAAGATTGAAGACAAAGGTATTTTCGAAGCAGTTGTTCCTTCTCCAAAATGCTGGCGTTATCCACGTTCTCATGGTACAATCAATCTTACGGATGCGTTGATGCATTCCTGTAACTATTTCTTTTATGAAGTAGGATATAGGTTGATGAATGACGGAACGGGACGTTATTATGATTCTGTCGGTATTGCAAAGATACAAAAATATGCTGCAATGTTTGGACTTACAACGAAATCAGGAGTGGAGATTTCCGAAATAACACCGGTTGTTTCAAACAGTGATGCTGTCAGAACGGCGATTGGATATGGACATTCCTTTGCTCCGATTCATATTTCAAGATATATTACTGCAATTGCGAATGAAGGGATAGTATACAATCTTACCTTGATTGATTCAATCAGAGATAATCTAGGAGAAATTATTACACAAAATGAAGCATCAGTATACAACAGAATAACAATGTTTACTGATGCAGAATGGGATGCTGTAAAATATGGTATGTATAAAGTTGTAAATACCTCTGCAAACTCTTTGGATACTCTCTATGGGAACCTTGGAGTTTCTGTTGCCGGTAAGACGGGAACGGCACAGATTAGCAAGTCGGTTCCGAATAATGCATTATTTGTATGTTTTGCACCATATGAGAATCCTGAGATAAGTGTTACGGTTGTATTACCAAACGGATATAAATCGGCTAACTCTGCGTATATTGCACGTGAAGTATTGGGACTATATTTTAATAATGAAAATAAAGCAGCGCTGCTTAGTGGAGATATTAAAGCCGGAACAGTAACATCGATCAATGTATCCGACTAGGAATGGAGAAAGAAAACAATGGATAATTCGGTCGTTATAAAAGGAGTCACGCATGGAATTATTGTTGTACTTGACCCTGACTTAAATTATGATATATTAAAGGAGAAGATTGCTCAAAAATTCAGTGATTCAGCGAAGTTCCTTGGTCGTGCACAAATGACGTTAAGCTTTGAAGGGCGTCTACTGACAGACAATGAATGCATAGAACTTCTGGGAATAGTAACAGATAACTGTGAACTAAACATTATCTGTTTAATGCTGAATGATCCGGAACAGGACGAGCGATGCCGAAGACGATTGGAAGAAAATCAAAAAGTTTCCGAAAAAACAAACGGACAGTTTTATAAAGGCAATTTACGGTCCGGGCAATCGATTGATTTCGAAACAAGCATCGTAGTGATTGGGGATGTAAATCCCGGAGCAAGTGTTACCTCCAAGGGGAATATTGTTATTCTTGGTTCATTAAAAGGAACCGTCTTTGCCGGTTCCGGAGGTAATGAGAAAGCATTTGTACTGGCGCTTGATATGTCGCCGGTTCAGATAAGAATTGCAGATATGATAGCAAGGGCACCGGATAACCCTTTAAAATCAGAAAATAAAGAGACTAAAATTGCATTTCTTGAAGACAGTAATATTTATATTGAACCGGTAAGCAGAAAAGTATTAAGCGAAAGAGAACTTTAAGGAGGAATAATGATGGGAGAAGTAATTGTAGTAACTTCCGGTAAAGGGGGAGTTGGCAAGACAACAACAACTGCCAATGTAGGAACCGGATTGGCCAAACTGGACAAGAAAGTAGTATTAATTGATACAGATATCGGACTTCGTAATCTGGACGTTGTAATGGGGCTTGAAAATCGTATCGTATATAATCTTGTTGATGTTATTGAAGCACGCTGCAGAATCAAGCAAGCATTGATTAAAGATAAACGTTATCCGAATCTTTATCTTTTGCCCTCTGCGCAGACCAGAGATAAATCCGCAGTTACACCGGAGCAGATGCGAAAGCTTTGTGAGGAATTAAAAAACGAATTTGATTACATACTGATGGATTGTCCTGCCGGAATTGAACAGGGATTTAAAAATGCAATTGCCGGTGCTGACAGAGCAATTGTTGTTACTACGCCGGAGGTTTCTGCTGTTCGTGATGCTGACCGTATTATAGGGCTGCTTGAAGCAAACGAGATAGGAAAGACAGAGCTCATAGTTAACCGTATCAGAATGGATCTTGTGAAACGTGGAGATATGATGTCGTCAGATGATGTCGTTGAAATACTTGCGGTTGATTTGTTAGGTGTTGTACCTGATGATGAAAATATTGTTATTTCCACAAATCAGGGAGAACCGCTTGTTGGTAATGATTCCATGGCAGGAAAAGCATATATGAATATTTGCAGAAGAATTGTCGGGGAAGATGTTCCGTTTTTGGATCTTAACGCAAAGCAGGGCTTCTTCAGTAAACTGTTCAAAAAGAACTAAGCCTGGGGGGAGGATTAAATATGTTCGGTCTTAAGAAAAAAGCATCCGGTAACGTTGCAAAGGATCGTCTGAAACTGGTTCTTGTTTCGGACAGAGCAGGATGTTCTCCGGAAGTAATGGAAAAAATGAAAAATGAAATCATTCAGGTTATTTCAAAATACATTGAAGTTGATCTGGAAGGACTTGATTTCAAATTTAAAAATGAATCAGATGGCAGCAACGCACTTTGGGCAAGCATCCCGATCAAGAACATGAAACAGAAAAAATAGGAATTCTTCATGATTAAATTCAGAGAGTATAATTATAAAAGCTTTTGTCTTTCAATCGTAGCGCTCGTACTGGCATTTGGAGGAGTGGGTATTCTACTGATTCAAAGACTTCAGGATGAAGACGAATCGCAGTTTGAAAAACAAGTAATCGGATATGCAGTTGGAATTATAATCATGTTAATTGTTGCAATGATTGATTATCATTTTATTTGTAAATTCTTTATTCCGCTATATATTCTTAATCTTGGTATGCTTTTATTCTGTAAATTTACGGATATTTCAATGGGACTTCCGATTTATGGAGATAAGCATTACACTGCAAAACGATGGATCGAAATATCAGTGGGTGGGAGATCTATCGAATTTATGCCCTCTGAATTATCCAAAATAATTATGATTCTTTTTTTAGCAAAGCTTTTTCAGGTATTTTACAGACAGGTAAAAAAGTTTTATGTATTAGTTCTTGCAGCAGGACTTATGGCGGTACCAACCTTTTTAATTTTAATTCAGCCGGATTTGTCAACAAGCATTGTAATGTTTTCTTTCTTTGCTATTATGGTATTTGCTGCCGGTACAAACTACAAACATTTGATACCGATTATCCTGATTGGTATACCTCTATCTATTTTTCTCTTCTGGTATATACAGCAGGATTATCAGGGGTTACTAAATCCATATCAGCAGGGAAGAGTGCTTGCAATTTTAAATCCAACGGAATACGCAGATGAGATGTTTCAACAGCAAAACGCAGCACTTGCTATAAAGGAAGGTGGAGTTTTCGGGAAGCTTCTGACCGGTGATATGAGTAAAAGAGCAACAGATTATGTTCCTGTAGTAGAAAGTGATTTTATTTTTTCAGCTATTGGAGAAGAGTTTGGGTTCGTAGGCATGGTAATGACAATTTCAGGATATTGTCTGTTTGGTTTTTTAGGAATAAGAATAGCAAGAAAAGCAAAGGATTATCTTGGAATGATGATCGCTACCGGGATAACATCACTGATTACGGTTCAGGCATTTGTAAATATTGGAGTTGTAACTTCGTTGTTACCCAATACAGGAATTCCCTTACCATTTATCAGTTCTGGATTAACTGCTTTATTAAGTAATCTGGTTATTCTTGGAATACTATTGAATATCAGCTTACAGCCAAAGCAGGAAAAAGAGAAGGAACCAATCGGTGTAACAGATTTTGGTCTGATACACTAATAAAAATATGGAGGTCAGTATGAATATTGGGTTGATTGCACATGATGCAAAAAAGAAACTAATGCAAAATTTCTGTATTGCATACCGCGGAATTCTTTCAAAACATGATTTATACGCTACAGGAACGACAGGAAGATTAATTGAAGAAGTAACCAATCTTGTGATTCATAAGTATCTTGCAGGACATCTTGGCGGTGAACAGCAGCTTGGAGCACAGATAGAGCATAATCAGATTGATATGGTTATTTTCTTAAGAGATCCTCTGACTCCGAAATCTCATGAACCGGATGTCAATAATGTAGTACAGCTTTGTGATACACATAACATTCCGCTTGCAACTAATCTTGCAACAGCAGAGCTTCTTGTAAAAGCATTAGATCGCGGAGACCTTGACTGGCGTGAATTATACAAAACCTGATTATTCACGGTATATTCACTTGTATTTTTATAGTCGATGTAATATAATATTTTCATGAACAATCAAAGGAGGGGATCACAATGATACAGATTATTGCGGGCGAAAAAGGAAAAGGAAAGACCAAAATTCTGCTTGATAAAGTGAACACCAGCATGAAAGAAGCAAAGGGCACTATAGTTTACCTTGATAAGAACACGAAGCATATGTACGAATTAAATAATAAGATACGTCTGATTAATGTGAAGGATTATTGTATTGATAACGCAAAAGAATTTACTGGTTTTTTATGTGGTTTGATTTCTCAAGATCATGATCTTGAGAAAATATATCTTGATAGCTTTTTGAATATTGCATGTATTGAAGACAATTCTGAGATTGCTTCTGTTCTGGAAAAAATAGATTTAATTTCTGCCAAATTTCATACCGATTTTATTATAAGTATATCGGTTAATGGTAATGAAATTCCTGATAAATTCAAAGAGAATGTAATTGTTGCATTATAGAATTACATAATGCTGTTTTAAACATAAGAAAAGCAAGTATTTCTATGCAAAAATGCATACGCTATGCTTGCTTTTCTCATACAGAAGATCAGAATTCTACTGTAGATCTGATACGGCCGAAAAAACTGATTGCATAAAGCCCGACAATTCCAACAATAGCAAAAATGATTCGGGACCAGATTGACATTTCACCAAAAATAAATTGGACAAGATCAAATTTAAAAAAACCTACCAGTCCCCAGTTGATTGCTCCTATGATGATCAGTACATGTGCAATATAATCAATTATTTTCATAGCGATGCCCGTTCCTTTCTTTTAGTGATGATAGTAGTATTTCAAACATTCATTTTTTTATGCATTGATTTTGGAGGATGTTTTGTCAAAGAATAAAAAAATCGAAAAACTGAATAAGCATCGAATTTCCTTTAATATTGGTATTGCTATTTTTCTGTTTATCCTTCTTTATGTGGCAATTACCATTATCCATTATTTTTCAAAATCACATTTATCAATCTATGAGGTTCAGACCGCATCATTGGCACAGAATAATATAGTAACAGGATTGATTATTCGGGAGGAACAAATAATTAATGCGGAGTATTCAGGATATATAAATTATTATCATTCTGACTGTACCAGAATAGCAAAGGGCTCCTCACTTTTTTCTATTGATGAAACAAAAGACATTTATGATACTTTGATGAATTCAAGTATTGCAGCAGGGCTAAATGAAGAAGATTCCGATTATATGAAGAAAATAATTTCGGATTACAGAGTACATTCGTCTCTATCTTCTTATATATTATCTTCAGAATTTGTGAATACAGCAGAAGCTGCTGTTCGCGAGATATCTAATAATTATACAGTTGATATTGTATCCCAAATGGTTAGTTCAGAGATTCCTGATACATTTCATTTTTATATTTCAGAAGATAGTGGACTTATTTCATATTACACAGATGCTTTATGTGGGATTACTTTGAATACAGTAACTGGAAATGAGTTTAAACTGGCTGACAGCTATAAGGAATATCAAAAAAGAAAAAATATTGTCGAAGAAGGCAACCCTGTTTTAAAATACATTACAGATAATTCCTGGCAGATTTTATGTCAGCTGAATGAAAGCCAACTGAAAGCATTGAAGGATAAAAGCAGTATTGATATTACGATCTGTGAAGACGGATTACAGCTGAAGGTTCCATTTGAGATTGTTATAATTAACTCCGAAAGATATGCGTTACTTCAAATGGAAGATTATATTCAGAACTATTTAAATGAAAGATTTTTATCTGTGGAACTGTTGTGGCAGGTATCTGACGGCTATAAGATTCCGTTAACAGCAATTACGGAAAAGACATTCTTTGTTGTACCGATTGAATTTTTTACGTTGGGTGGGAATTCGAATCATCTTGGTCTTGTAAAAGAAATAATTGATCAAAAAACAGGTGCTGCATCGTATGAGTTTACCGAATGTACCATTTATCATAATGATGGAATGTATTATTATATTGATCCTTCAGAATTCTCTTCAGGAGACGTTGTTTACTCGAATGAGGGAATGTATACCATAAATCTGACAGAAACGCTGGAAGGAGCTTACAACATTAATAAAGGGTATGCTGTATTCCGGAGAATTGAACGAATTACACAAAATGATGAATATTGTATTATCAGTAAGACAACAACATATGGATTAACGCTTTATGACCATATCGCACTGAATGCATCTGATGCAGTAGATTCCGGAATTATTTATTAAGCTTATTATGAGGAGAGTGACATAAATGTCGGAAGATATTTATTTAACTGAAAGAAGTTTACTTTCACAAAGACTGGGAGTAATTGAAGAAAGGATTCAGAAGGCTTGTGTAAAATCCGGAAGAAGCCGCTCTGATATAATCTTAATTGCAGTTACGAAAACGCATCCGGTAAAAACTGTTTTAGAATCATATCAATGTGGGATTCGGTATTTTGGCGAGAATCGTATACAGGAAATGAAATTAAAAGCAGAAGAACTTCAACTACCTGATATAAAATGGCAGCTGATCGGACATTTACAAAAAAACAAAATAAAACAGGCGATACAATATTCTTCATTGATTCATTCTGTTGATACCTATGAGCTTGCAAAGGAAATAGACAAAGAAGCTAAAATAGCCGGGAAAAATGTCGATATACTACTTGAAGTAAATATTGCCGGAGAAAGAACAAAGTTTGGCTTTTCTGAAGAAGGATTAAAATCATTGATTAATCAGATTGCATTATTGGAACATGTTCATGTTAAAGGCTTAATGACCATTGCGCCATATACGGAAAATGACGAGAATAATCGTATTTATTTTAAGCGAATGAAGCAATTATTTATTGACATCAGTAACAAAAACATTGATAATATAAGCATGGATACGCTTTCTATGGGTATGTCTTGTGATTTTGAGCCCGCCATTGAGGAAGGTGCTACAATGGTTCGCATCGGTACAGCAATTTACGGTGAGAGGTAGGAGAGGATTATGGCAAATATATTTCACACTTTAAGGGATGCAATGAAATTTTCCGATGAAGATGATGATTATGATGATTATGTAAAAGAGATGGAAAGCAAAGAACGAACAAAAGAAGATAAAGCGTCACAGATGAAAACAAAGCCTGTTTCGCATTCTTATCATGATGATACATCGATTTCATCTGAACCATCAGTAAAACAAGTTTATCAACAGGAAGAAAAGAAGACCAGATACTCCTCGGAAAAAGGAAAAGTTGTTCAGTTTCGTAATGCGAAGGAGCTTGGTCTGTGTGTTATAAAACCGACATCCTTCAGCGATTGTCAGGATATTAGCGATATGCTGGTAGATGGAAGTGCAATTGTAATTAATCTTGAAGGATTTGATGATGATATTGCACAAAGAATTATGGATTTTGTTTCAGGTACAGTATATGCAATCAGCGGAAAACTGCATCCGATTTCAAAGAGAATATATATTGTTTCTCCGGAAGCGGTTAACATTACCGGCGATGTATTAAATATGGTATCTCAGGGTGGAGTGGAAGCACCTACAATATCAAGAGACTTCTAATTGCTTTCGACTTC
>CAZRRN010000002.1:45273-98382 GCA_964602475.1 uncultured Lachnospiraceae bacterium
AGGGTGGAGTGGAAGCACCTACAATATCAAGAGACTTCTAATTGCTTTCGACTTCATATGACTAATACATGAAAGTAAGTATACGGGAGTCTCGTCTATGGGACTCCTGTATTTATCATTATACGTTGGAGGATAACAATGATTACACCGATCGAAATACAAAATAAATCTTTCAAATCCGGCGGACTTGGTTATGATAAACGGGACGTTGACGGGTTTATGAATGAAGTAATAACAAGCTATGAATATGTATACCGTGAAAATGTTGAATTACGCGATAAATTAACTACTCTGACAGAGGGCTTGCAGTATTACAAAACAATAGAGAAAACATTACAGAAGGCTCTTGTTCTTGCTGAAAAAACGGCAGAAGATACGAAAGAAATAGCACAAAAGAATGCAAAACGTATTGAACAGGAAGCACAGGTGAAGTATCAGATTGTACTAGGTGACGCAAAAAATGAGCTTAATAAAATTCATAAGCAGACAGTGCAGTTAATGCAGCAATACGAAGCGTATAAGGCACAATTTAAAAGCTTAGCTGCTTCTCAGATTGAATTATTGGAAAGTGAAAGCTTTAAGCTTACTGTTGCTTCTGTAGATTCTTTATTGTCAGGAGCATCTGTACCAAAATCAGAATCAACTGAAACAAGTCGTGTTAACAGTGAAGAATTTTGGAGCCAGCCTCTTCCGGATATCGACCGATATCTTGAAGAAGAAAACAAAGCACCTTCCTCAAATGATATTGAGGGTCAAGAAGAATTTTCATTTATTAACCTTGAGGAGGAAGACTGAAATTGCAGGAAAAGGCCTTTACTCTTAAAAGATTACGACATTTTATCTATATTGTCGTTTTAGTATTAATTGATCAGCTATCAAAACTATGGATTCGTTCCTATTTTTTGAATTCAGATGGAATAACAAATAATTCAAAAGACAGTATCACTGTAATTAAAAATGTTTTTTGCATCACCTTTCATAAAAATGATGGTGCAGTCTGGGGCTTTTTAAGCGGAAAAGAAAATTCGGTTATTTACTTGACAATATTCACATTTATTATACTTACGCTGATCATACTTTTTTATTTTCGTATTCCGGATATAAAAAAGTATAGTGCTATAAATATGATAATTATTTTTATTATTTCCGGTGCAATTGGAAATTTGATTGATCGTATTAAGTTTGGATATGTTACAGATTTTTTATATATTGAACTGATTAACTTTCCTGTGTTTAATATTGCTGACTGCTATATAACTATTTCCTCATTCTTATTAATCTTCTTATCGATTTTTGTATACAAAGATGAAGACTTTAATTTCTTACAGAGAAAGAAAAAAGATATGGAATGCTCTAAAGAGCAGGATGGAAAAAATGATGGAGTATGAAAGATGTTTTATCGTTGATGAAGATGACGATAATCTTCGTATTGATAAGTATTTATCTGAATATGAAGCGGAACATTCCAGAACATATATACAGAAGCTGATAGCTGACGGTAGAGTAACCGTTAACAATAAAACGGTGAAAGGAAGCTATCGCCTGTCGTCTGGTGAATGTATCCGCTTTTTCGTACCTGAGCCACAGAAGATTGATATACTGCCTGAAAATATTCCGTTAGATATCATTTATGAAGATAACGACATTATTATTATAAATAAAGAAAAAGGAATGGTGGTTCATCCTGCAGCAGGTCATTCGTCTGGGACACTGGTAAACGCATTGATGTATCATTGCAGTGAAAACCTTTCAGGCATTAACGGAATATTACGTCCTGGGATTGTTCACCGAATTGACAAAGATACAACTGGGGTAATGATTGCATGTAAAAATGACAAAGCACATATTAAAATTGCTGAACAATTAAAACAACATAGTAATAAACGTATTTATAACGCAATTGTTCATGGTATATTCAAAGAAGAAAATGGAAGGATCAATGAACCTATCGGAAGAAGTTCATATGATCGCAAAAAGATGGATATAAATTACAAAAACGGAAAAGAAGCAATAACAGAATATCATGTTTTGCAAGAGCTTCAGGGGCGTTATACACATATTGAGTGCCAGCTTCATACTGGACGTACACATCAGATTCGTGTACATATGACCTCAATTGGACATCCGTTGCTAGGGGATAGTGTATATTCCGGATATGATGACACAAGGTTTAACACGGAAGGTCAGGTTCTGCATGCAAGTGTACTTGGAATTATACATCCTGTTACGAATGAATATATGGAATTTAATGCACCGCTACCGGAATACTTTAATAATTTATTATTAAAACTAAGATAAAGAATAAATAGATGATCAGATTAACGGAGAGAACATTTGAAACGTAAAATACTGGACAAAATAATACAATGGGATAAAAGTACTGCAGGAAAGCCTTTATTAATCACAGGAGCTCCAGGAACAGGAAAAACATTTGTTGCTCTTGACTTTGCTACTATGTTCTATGAAAATTATATTTATATTAATCCGAAAAATGATTGTGTATTACGAATTCATATAATTGATTATCTTCAAAATCAGAAATGCTCTATAAAAGAATTTTTAATGGATTATTATAAAATTCCGTTAGAATGGCTATCAAATATTTTATTTATTATTGATGACTTCATTTCATATCAATGCATTTGTGATTCAGTAATTCAGCTTATAAAAGAAGATGATTCATTAAAAATTATTCTATTATCATCTCAATATCCGAATAAAAAATTGATTGAAATATGTGAATATAAAAAAATGTCTCCTATGGAATTTGATGAATTTCTTGCTTCTATTGGATCGGAGTGGTACACAGAAATTATACGTGGACATTTTCAGACACAAAAGAAGATCCCGGAGATTGTTCATAATGAAATGCTTAATTTATTTCGTGATTATTTGCAGGTTGGCGGAATGCCAGAAGCAGTTAACGAATATATCCGGTCTAATTCAACAGAAAATATTCCTAATATACATCGCAATATAAAATATATTAACTACTCACAGATCAATGCAATGGATGAAGGAACCGAAATCAGAATGCGACAGATACTAGATAGCCTTCCAGAGCAATTGCTTAAGGACAATAAAAACTTTCGCTATAATTTAATCAGAAAAGGAGCAACACATAATTTTTATTCTTCAGCATTAGAACAGCTAAAGAGGCAGCATTTGGTAGAACAAATTTTGAAAGCTGATATTTGTGAAACATCGCATGGATATGAATTTATTCTTCATGATAACCAGTACCGCCTATATGCTCCTGAATTTGCAGTATTAGGCTCTGAAATCTTATCAGATCATACTTTGCTGCTCAATGAACCAGGAGAATCAAGATATAATAATAACGACTGGGCAGAAGAGAAGCAGAATCAAGATTATCGTTTAATTGACCGTATTCTTATCGAAAATTATTTAATTCAGATTATCTCTGACCGTAATATGAGCTTTACATTTTGGGACTCGGGTTCTTTATCTAAAATAGATTTTATAATAAAGAATTCAGAAGGAATTATACCCATAGAAATAAAGCTGACGGATAATTCACGAACCAAAAGCTTAAGCGTTTTTCGTAATAAATATAATATCAATTATTCACTAAAAATTTCAGATAAAAATTTTGAAACAATTAATAGCGTACGAAACATTCCATTTTATGCAATTTACTGCATTGATTCGCAGAGCCTACTAATGTAGAATAATGATTTTTGTATATTTTCTATTGACATTTTAGTTCTATTACGGTAGAATACTCATTACACGACAAAACTACAATTATAGAACAAATGTGTACCAATAAATGGATGGGGGCTTTATTGTGGAACAAACGAATGATATCAGATTACATGAAGGAGAACTAAATGTAATGGAGCTGCTGTGGTCCAACAAATCACTTGCGGCTAAGGATATTGCAAAGATTATTAAAGAATATATCGGTTGGGAAAAGAATACAACCTATACTGTAATAAATCGTTTGATTGATAAAGGAGCCATTTTAAGACAGGAACCCGGTTTTATCTGTAAAGCAAATATAACAAAGCGCGCAGTTCAGAAGATTGAAACACGTGCATTACTTGATAAATTATTTAATGGATCGTTAGCTACATTTTTTTCTGAATATCTTCGCGTACAGGAAATTACCCCTTCTGAGATGCTTGAACTTCAAAGACTTATTTCTGAACGAAGTTTAAAGTAATACATGCATCTGCAGAAGAGTATTTTTATCGGTTTCTATTATTTCGCTAAACGCAGGTTTAACGAAATAATAGAACTAAAAACAGAATTAATGAAGAAATGAGGATTTATATGGCTCAACGTACTTATAGTGAACAAAGCAATCTAATCTATACAAAAAAATTACGAAATCTTCTTGAAGAACTTCCAAAGTTTCTCAAAGTTTTTTTCATTGGAATTGATCAGATTACTGCGCCACGTACCAGACTTGCGTATGCAATTGACTTAAAAACATTTTTCGAATATGTAAAATTATCTTTCCCTAAATATTCATCACTAAATATAACAGAATTTCCTATTGGACTTCTTACTGAATTAAAGGCAGAGGATTTTGAAGATTATATTCAATACTTAAAATTATATAGTGATAAAGATGGGCACGATGTTACTAATAATGAAAGAGGTATTAAAAGAAAGCTATCTTCTCTCAGATGTATGTATCATTATTTTCATAAAAATCAAATTATACAGGAAAACCCAATTTTACAGGTAAATATGCCAAAATTGCATGAGAAGGCAATTATAAAGTTTGATCCGGATGAAACAGCCAGTTTTCTTGATCAGGTAGAATTTGGGCGAGACTTAACTAAGACACAGAAAAAATTTCATGATAAAAATATGGTTCGGGATCTGGCAATTATGACACTGTTACTTGGAACCGGGATACGTGTATCGGAATGTGTAGGCTTGGATTTAGGGGATATTGATATGAAAAACAGCCGTATCAAAGTCACGAGAAAAGGTGGTTATGAAGCGTTTGTATACTTTGGAGACGAAGTAACAGAAGCACTACTATCCTATCTCGATGAAAGAAAAAATTTAACTGCGAATTCCGAGAATGAAAATGCTTTATTTCTCTCTTCCAGAAGTACAAGAATTTCGGTGAGAAATATAGAATATATGGTTAAAAAATATGCTAAAGTTGTTACTCCCGGTAAACACATTACACCCCATAAACTACGAAGCACCTATGGCACTTCATTATATCAGGAAACAGGAGATATTTATCTGGTTGCTGATGTTCTTGGTCATAAGGATGTTAATACAACAAAAAAGCATTATGCTGCTATTGAAGATGAACATAGACGAAGTGCAAGAAATGCGGTAAAGCTTCGGGAGGATTCCTAATGAAACTGCAAAAATTAATGAGCTATACAAGAAGAGCGATTGATACTTATTCTATGATTGAAGAGGGGGATCGTATTGCTGTCGGAATATCTGGCGGCAAGGATAGTCTAACCCTTTTATATGCATTAGCAGGACTTCGCCGCTTTTATCCTAAAAGATTTGAGATTGAAGCGATTACTGTAAAAGTTGGTTTTCCTAATATGGATTTTACTCCTGTAGAAGAATTATGTAGCGAATTAAATGTTCGTTATACGATGATTAACACTCAGATTGCAGAAGTTGTATTTGATATCCGAAAAGAAAATAATCCATGTTCCTTGTGTGCTAAGATGAGAAAAGGAGCATTTAATGAAAAAGCAAAACAGCTTGATTGCAATAAAGCGGCATATGCTCATCATTATGATGATGTAATTGAAACTGTATTGATGTCAATGATCTATGAAGGTCGTTTTTATAGCTTTTCTCCGGTTACTTATCTAGATCGAACGGATCTGACATTAATACGCCCTATGATTTATGTTCAGGAGTGCGATATTATTGGATTTCAAAATCAGTATAAGCTTCCGGTTGTTAAAAACACCTGTCCCGAAGACGGAAATACTAAGAGAGAATATATAAAGCAATTGATTAAACAGCTTGAAAGGGAAAATCCTGGGACAAGGGAACGGATTTTTGCATCAATAAAAGAAGGTCCGCTAAAATCCTGGAATCTGAATTTATAGATACGTTCTCAAAATTTAATTACCTGTAAACAGATGATAAGAATCGGTAAATATACCTGGTGTCAGATAAGAATCAAAAATTTTAAAATAATTATTAAAAACAAAATATTCAATTTCATCTGGAAAAGCCTCACGTATCATCTGAGCAAAATCCTCATCGGAGATATATTCAGAGTAGATTTTATCATAAAGTGTCTTAATAATTTGAATCCAATCAGACTCTGTCACGTAATCATAGATGGAAATCTCAGTATTAAGAGGAAGATTGTCACGTACACGAATCAGCTCATCCTGCCATATTGAATAATTATGATTCAGTTCCGGATGTTCTTCTGCTGCTGTTTCCTGAATTCCAGACAATTCTTCCATGATAATGTCATATTCACTTCCTTCTTTATATCCTTCAATCAGAGTACTGCCAAATGCAGCAAGAATTAATAATAAGATAAGGGCAATTGGAAGGCATATTAAAAAAATGCGATCACTTATAGATGTTTTAATTTTATTTGGATTCTTAATTTTCATTTGTACCTCCATACGGTATTTCGTTCACTAGTATAACATATAATATAGAAAGGCGCACATGAATTTTATATAAATTCATGTGCGCCTTATCTAGGGTATCGGATAATTACATGCTTTCGGTTTTTTCGGTATAATATGGAACAATCAGGTAGGCTCCGGCTGTAATGTTCTCATCTGCAAGTTTATTAGTTTTCATAATCTCATCAATATATGCGGAGATATTCTTATAATCATCTGTATAAAAAGCCGTGGCAATTGACCATAATGTATCGCCTGATTGTATTTCTACGGAGGTGAAAGTTTTATGACGATTTATAGATTCACCAGCGGATGCATATTGTGTTAGAAAGAAAACTGACATAAAAAATATAAATACAGCGAGGCTGATAAATACAATTCTTCTTTTTATTACTGCGATGTGTTCTCTCTTTTTAATTTCAAATCTTTCTCTATAGGATAAATAAGTTTCCATAGATTACTCCTCTCAATAACAGAACAATTGTTCCGAACGTATGTTTTGCTTATGATTATATTATACGAACATACGTACGCTTTGTCAAGAGATTTTTAAAAATAATCGAACATTTGTTTTGACATTTATTATGATACTATGTTATACTATATTTATAGTAATTAATATGTTATAAATATCAGATTCGGAGGGATATGATGTCATCATACGGTAAAATAACAGCAAAACAAAAAGAAATACTGGAATACATGAAAGCCCAGATTTTGAACCGTGGATTTCCGCCGGCTGTACGAGAGATTTGCGATGCGGTACATTTAAAATCTACTTCTTCCGTACACTCTCATCTTGAATCACTTGAAAAAAACGGTTACATAAGAAGAGATCCGTCGAAGCCTAGAGCAATTGAAATTGTAGATGACTGCTTTAATCTGACCAGACGCGAACTTGTGAATGTTCCGATGATTGGTACTGTAACAGCAGGTCAGCCGATTCTTGCAGTTGAGAATATTGACGGATATTTTCCGATTCCAACGGAGTATATGCCGAATGAGCAGACGTTTATGCTTCGTGTGAAGGGTGAAAGTATGATTAACGCCGGTATTTTTGACGGTGATCAGATTCTTGTACAGAAGCAGAATACTGCGAATAACGGAGATTTTGTAGTTGCATTAATTGAGGATTCTGTTACAGTAAAAACATTCTATAAAGAGAACGGTTATTACCGTCTTCAACCGGAGAATGATACAATGGAACCAATTATTGTTACAGAGCTTGCAATACTTGGAAAGGTAATCGGATTGTTTCGTATGTTCTGAATATTTAAGACATTGAATATTTTATGGTTTTATGATTTAGCAGCATTGCTTTAATAATTTAGTATTAGCAATTTTCTATTCTGTATTTTTATCTAAAAATCTTTATTAAAAATGCTTTCGTATTTTTACTTCAATGTTAACGAATGAAGAAAAATACGAAAGCATAAATCTTATTACAATAATTATTATTTAATTAAAGTTCTGAATAATCTATACGAATTCCATCCGTCCAGATTCGTTCCAGATTATAGAATAACCTGTCTTCCTTTGAAAAAACATGTACTACAACATCACCGTAATCCATAAGAATCCAACCGCAGGATTTAGTACCTTCTACCCTCTTTGTCTCATAACCGGCTTTTGCAAGTTCAAACTGAACATTGTCTACGATTGCTTCAACTTGAGGAGCATTGTTACCATTTGCTATAATAAAGTAATCTGCGATGATCGAAATATCACTTATTTTTATTATTTTAATATTTTCCGCCTGCTTTACATCCATTGCATGATAAGCAATCTTTACTATATCATTTGAGTTGTCCTTTATCATTTTTAGTCACCATTTCCTTTTAAAATAAAGATTATTGATTACTTATATAACAGTTTTTTATAGTATTCAAAAGTTTCTTCTGTCATTGGATCAATCCGTTCGTTTGTTGTGGACAGATACCGAACTGTATTATCCAGAATATAGTATACTGCCAGATCAATATTATTATATATAATCTTTCGAATTTCTGTCAAGGATGGATTTGCCGGATGTTCACGGTACGGTTCAATATAATCAGAAGCAAAAATGCACTTTTCAAGAAAGCTCATCTTTGGTCGTCCGGTCGTATGAAAACGGATTGCTGAAAGAATTTCTTCATCTTTGACTCCATATTTTTTTTTGGCAAGATAAGCCCCTGCTTTGGCGTGCACAAGAGATTCATTTTCATATTCAATCTCGGTCAGAAGAATCTGATTTTTCTCACAGTATTCATATAAAGCTTCTTTGTTCATTCCTTTTGCACAGTCATGAAGAAGTCCGGCATAAAGGAATGGGCACTGCTCCTTTACTCCATAGCTCATGGCAAGTGAGGCTGCAGTAAAAGCAACTCCAAGAGTATGACGGTACCGACCCGGTTTCAGCTGCTGCTGTAATTCGATAAGTATTTCTTCTTGCGATTTCATTAATCACCATTTTCTGCGCTGTCTTTACGCGTAACAGATTTCGTGATAAGTTTGATTTTGTGATTAACCTTAATGATATAAGTTATTCATTAATATATACTCTTCCACCGGTTCCGGAACCATGCCGTGAATCGATGCACCCTTATGAAGCATTTCCCTGATTATATAAGATGAAAGATCAGACGACGGTGTTTCAAAGAACAAAAAAGTACCATTGTATAAATCATTTAGCTTCTGAAGCTGTAATTGAATTGCAAGATTGTCCTGTCCGCTTCTCCCACTTGCAAGAATCGTTACATACCGGATAATTTGTTCCGGATGATACCAATGTTCAAATTCCATAAGGGAATCTCCGCCGATAATAAAGTAGAATTTATCTTTTGGATAAAGGTCATGCAGTTCCCTTACGGTATCAGCTGTATAAGTAATACAGTTTTTTCGAAGCTCATAATCGGAAAGAAGGAAATTTTTTCTACCTTGTAGAGCTGCATGTAACATCCCGTATCGATGTTCCGGTAAAACAATCTGCGACGACAATTTATGCGGCGGACGGCCGGATGGTAAAAAAATGACCGAATCAAGAGAAAATTTCATTATAGCATGCTCTGCAAGCATCAAATGTGCGTTATGAACCGGGTTGAAGGTTCCTCCCATGATACCGATCTTCTGCATATGACCTCCATTACCAATACAATCTTATCTTGGCAGTTCGATCTTTTTGTTCTCTTTTGATTGACGATAAAGAACAATCTTCCGGCCGATGACCTGTACGACCTCGGAATGAGTACGGTCGGCAACCATATGAGCAAGCATATTAATCTCATCATCACAATTTTTCAGAACAGAGATTTTAATCAGTTCTCTTGCTTCCAGTGCTTCTGCAATACCCTCTGTAAATTCCGGTGTAACAGATGATTTTCCAATTTGAAAAATTGGATCAATTGTCATAGCAAGACCTTTAAGGTAGGCTCTTTGTTTACTTGTCATTTTAATCTCCATTCCGGAGCGTACGCTCATTTGTTTTATGATTTATAATAATCAAAGCTGTTTCCATACATTCTGACAGTATCACCGTCTTTTATTCCAAGTTCTTCAAGCTGCCTCAAGATATCATTTTCCTTAAGAAATTTCTGGAAAAATTCAAATCCTTTTTCTGAATCAATATTCGTATAGCCAAGAATTCGTTCAATTCTTGGACCTTCTACAACATATTCGTCTTCTTCTTCGTCATAGGTAACGGTAAACGGTTCATCCAAAGTACGAAGATCCTCGGGAAAAAATTCACGTTCATAAACTGTTGGCTCATCCGGAATTGTTTTTAATAAATCATTGACAGCAAACATTAATTCCTTTACACCTTTTCCGCTGACTGCAGAAATAGCATAAACCGGATAGTTTTCCTTTAAAAATGCTTTTTTGATATCAGTAATTACAGCTTCTGCTTCCTCAGGAAGCATGGCATCTGTTTTATTTGCAGCTATAATTTGTGGTTTTCCGGATAAATCAGTTTGATAATTTTTCAATTCATAGTTTATTTTTCTGATATCATCTATCGGATCACGTCCCTCAACAGAAGCTGCATCTACTATATGAATTAGTACCTTTGTACGTTCAATATGCTTCAGAAATTCATGTCCAAGTCCGACTCCGTCAGAAGCACCTTCAATCAGTCCAGGTATATCTGCTATTACAAAGCCCTCTCCATTTGGTAAATCAACAACACCAAGATTCGGATTTAAGGTTGTAAAATGATAGTTTGCAATTTTGGGACGTGCATTAGTAACACTGGAAAGCAGAGTTGATTTTCCGACGTTCGGATATCCTACAAGTCCCACATCTGCAATCACTTTTAACTCAAGAATTACATTCAGCTCCTGACATTCCTGACCGGGCTGTGCATACTTTGGAACCTGCATGGTCGCGGTTGCATAATGTTGATTTCCTTTACCGCCCCGTCCACCTCGTAAAATCGTCATACGACGGTTTTCATGTGACATATCGGCAATAACCTTACCGGTAGCTTCATCTTTTATTACAGTGCCTTCAGGAACCTTTAGGATAACATCCAATCCGTCCTTTCCTGAACAGCGTTTTCCGCCACCGTTTTCACCATCACCTGCAGAATACTTTCGAATAAAGCGATAATCTGCAAGCGTATTAAGACCGGTGTCAATTTCAAAGATTACATCACCGCCGCGTCCTCCATCACCACCGTCAGGTCCACCTGCAGCAACGAACATTTCACGACGAAAGCTTACTTTTCCGTCACCGCCTTTTCCTGATCGTATATATATTTTTGCTACATCACTGAACATAATTCCTCCAATAAGAAACAGAAACCCTGAAATATTCAGGGTTTCCGATAACAGCAATTATTTCGCTTCAACAGGGTAAACAGAAGCCTGCTTCCTGTCTTTACCCAAACGTTCGAATCTTAAGACTCCGTCTTTCAATGCGTAAAGCGTATCATCACCGCCTCGTCCTACATTGAGACCCGCGTGAATCTTAGTTCCGCGTTGTCTGAAGAGGATATTACCGGCAACCACTGCCTGTCCATCCGCTTTCTTAGCGCCAAGACGCTTTGATTCGGAATCACGACCGTTCTTTGTTGATCCGACACCCTTTTTATGAGCGAAAAATTGAAGGTTCATCTTTAACATGAGTTACACCTCCTTATAAATTCATCAACCATTAGTCTTTTATACTAATATACTTTTTACCGTACTCTTCAAGAATAGAGTCCATTCCTAACTTCCAGGTCTTCAAAAGAAGAAAGGAACTCTCAGAACCGGATTTAATTCTGAATTCAACAGTACCTGATTTTTCGTCTTCGTGATAAGTAAATGTATCTGATGTAAATGTACTGACAGCATTAATTGTATTCAGTACCAGTACGGAAACTGCAGCACATACAATATCATGACCATTCTTTGCAAAACCGGCATGACCGCTGCATCGAAATCCATTAATATTATTATTCTCATCTTTGAATACAACTACATTAATCATCGGAGCACCTTAAATTAAGCGTTGATCTTATCGATCTTAACCTTTGTGAAGCACTGTCTGTGACCGTTCTTCTTGTGGTATCCGCTCTTTCTCTTATACTTATAAACAATGACCTTGCGGTTCTTTCCGTTTTCAACAATGGTTGCAGAAACGCTTGCTCCTTCTACGGTAGGATTACCGATGCGGATGCCGTCATTATTTACAACAAGAACCTGATCAAAGGTAACTGCTTCTCCGGCTTCAGCGCCAAGCTTTTCAACCTTCAGGACATCGCCTTCGGCAACCTTGTACTGTTTACCGCCTGTTGCAATAATTGCGTACATATTGCTCCTCCTTTATCTATCTGTAAACGAATCAGCTTATATGATTCAATAACAGATTTACTCGCCAACTACGGTGTCTGATTAATATAATCAGAGCTTAAACCTCATTGTGCGGCACACTAGGATATAATAACACGCCTCTAATGCTTTGTCAAATATTTTTCATCTGATTGAATAGAGGTTTTCTTGTTTTTTTTCTTGTAATCTCAATTAGGTTTAAGGCGGTCATATCTACGACGGTCGTCTTAATCGGATCTAGTTTAACAAGATCGGTAAGGTATTCAAAAAGCTTTTTTCTATTAGAACCATCCAACATATCAATAAAATCAATTATAATGATTCCGGATAGATTTCGAAGTCTCATTTGATAACAGATTTCTGCTGCTGCTTCCATGTTTATCTTGAAAAACATTTCCTGAATGCCGCTTTTTGAACGGATTGCTTTTTCTGTATTGACATCAATGGCAGTCAGCGCCTCAGTTGGCTGTATAATAAGGCTTCCGCCGCTTTTTAGCCATACCTTCTCACGTAGTGCCATTTCAATATCTTGTGTTAAATGATAGGAAGCATCTAAAGATATATCCTCATCTGAATAAAAAGAAAGTTTATCAATATCTTCTCTCTGGTACAGCGACAGGTATTGATTTATTGCATCATAAAAATAATGATTATCTGTAATAAAACGGTCTATTTTATCAGAATAACTGTCTCTGATTGTACAAAGAAACGGAGGAACAGCTTGATACATTAAAGAAAAACAAGATTTATAAGCACTGTTTTCTAAAATAGAGTGAAAGCTTTCAGATAAAGAATTGATTTCTTTTAATATAAGTTCTTCTGACGCAAAAGCAGCATTCGTTCGAATAATAAATCCAAACTGTTCGGTAATATAACCGGAAATAAGCTTTTTGAGCCTTTTCCGTTCATTTGTTTCTTCTATTTTTGATGATACCGCAACAGTACAGCTTCCGGATGTAAGTACGATATATTTTCCTGTAAGAGTTAGTTCGGCAGTAACGGTTGGAGCTTTTGTTTTCACTTCATCTCTTGAAACCTGCACAAGAAATTCATCACCGACACGGACTTCCTTATAATTACCATGCTTTATATAATGAGGTGTAATATCCTCGGCGAGAGAATAATAGCACATTTTATTGTTGGAAATCTCAATGAATGCAGCATTTATATTTTTAACAATATTTCGCACTTTACCGATATAAATATTTCCAAAAATCTGTTCGGAATCATTAGGATCCAGATTCATTTGCAGAGTACGTTTACCGTCTGTTACACAGGTCAGTATACTGTTTTTATAGTCGGTAATGATTATTTTATCGCCCATAGCGGAATACTGCCTTTCTCAGTGTCATGATATAATTCAATTCGGTGAATCAAAAGCTCATTTTTAGAAAGTAATCGTTCATAATGAGACAAGCAGGATTCAATAATCAGCTCGGGCTTCAGATTCATGGCACTTCCAGCTGAAAGATGCAGATACAGGCACTCATCTTCCGGCTTATCTGAAATGCTGCAAAATGTTTTATCCCTGTATTCCTCCGGAGTATTATGATTTTTAATAAAAGTGTGAAAATCACTGGAATATTGGTAGATATACGGTTTTATATCAAGCTCTGCTTCACTTAATTTTGTCTTCTTAAAAATAATTAATTCTTTTTTTCCTAAGTATTGTTGTAATAATTGAAAAATATCTTTTTTATGCTCTGTGGAACAGTTATCCTTAAAATATAACAAATAATCAGCGGAGTTTACAAGAGCCATAACAGATTCTTTTTTTTTGTTAGGTTCTCTGGGATCCAGTATCGTAACTTCCGAAATATGAATTCCTTCTGTCAAAGAATTATTAAGTATGGATAAAAGCTCTTTGCCGGTATATTTTGATGCTTCTTCATTTGATATAAGCTCAAAATCCATATATTCTCCGTCACTTGTCAGACCTACTCCGAGAGGTGAAGCAAAGGTCATAATCTGATGTGGATGAAACCCATTAGAATATTTAACCGGAAGTCCGGTTCTGCTTAATGCTTTTTGAAAGTAACGCATAAGATCCAAATGCCCAATAAACTTTACAGAACCGAGTTTTGAAAATTTAATTCGTATCAGCATGTTTGACCTCCGATACTGCAGCTCTGGCAGGACAGGTTTTACCGTCTTTAAAATCAAACGCTCCGCAGCCTGAACAGGATTGTCTGCAGTTTGGTGTTATAATTTCATCAAGACTCTTTTCATATTCATTTCTTAAAAAGCTCTTCTTTACATAAATATTTATGAAATCCCACGGAAATATTTCTTCTTTGGATCGAACTCTGCTTGTGTAAAAATCAATGGAAAGACCATTCTTTTCCATGGCTTTAATCCATCGGTCATATTTGAAAAATTCACTCCAGGCTTCAAATATGGCACCACTTTTATATACATCATAAATAACTCTTGACAGCTTTCTGTCACCTCGTGCAAGGATTCCTTCTACAACAGTAGTGTCAGCATCGTGCCAGTTATAACGAATACTTTTCGCATTCAGCTGTGATTTGATTGCACGGTGAAGAATCCCCTGTTTTTCAAGAAATTGTTCATTTGAATCCATAGAGCACCATTGAAAAGGAGTAAATGGTTTTGGGACAAAAAATGACGTACTGGTTGTTATTTCAACTTTTCCGTTCCTCTGGTCTTTTGGAATTGTATAGTATTCTCTTGCTATCTTGTCTGATAGTTCAGCAATTCCGACAATGTCTTCTTCTTTTTCCGTTGGAAGTCCAAGCATAAAATAAAGTTTAACCTTATTCCATCCGCACTGAAAAGCATCCATTGCGCCATCAAGTATATTTTCTTCAGTAAGACCTTTGTTTATTACATTTCGAAGCCTTTGTGTTCCTGCTTCCGGAGCAAAGGTTAAGCTGCTTTTTCTTACATCCTGAACTTTACTCATGACATCTAGTGCAAATGCATCAATTCGAAGAGAAGGAAGTGAAATATTAACGCCTTTATTTCCAAATTCATCAATTAAATAATAAACAAGTTCCTGAAGACAGGAATAATCACTAGAGCTTAAGGAGCTTAAGGAAATTTCATCATATCCGGTAGAAGAAAGCATTTTAACAGCGAGTTCTTTTAAATACTCGACATTTCGTTCTCTAAGTGGACGATAAAGCATTCCTGCCTGACAAAAACGGCATCCGCGAATACAACCCCGCTGAATTTCCAGAACGACTCTGTCCTGTATTGCTCGAATATAAGGAATTAATGGTTTTTCCGGATAATAGGAATGATCCAGATCATATTCCACTTGTTTATTGATTTTATTTTTTGCATGAGTATTTATGCTGTAAAAACTATTAATTGTTCCGTCTTCTTTATATTCAACTTTATAAAAAGAAGGAACATATAGTCCTTCTATTTCTGCTGCAGCTTCAAGAAATCTTTTTCTGTTTCCACCAACAGCCTTATTTGCTTTATAGCTGTCAAGAAGTTCATTATATACTGTCTCTCCTTCTCCGATATAAAAGAGATCAAAAAAATCGGCGATTGGCTCCGGATTATAGGAACAAGGACCTCCGCCAATAACAATCGGATCATCATCTGATCTATCTGATGCGAAAATAGGAATGCCTGAAAGATCAAGAACTTGCAATATGTTTGTATAACACATCTCATACTGCAGTGTAATACCGAGAAAATCGAATTCTTTGATTGGCTCCTGTGATTCCAGGGAAAATAATGGAATGTGATTTTCACGCAAGAGTTGATCCATATCAGACCATGGGGAATAAACTCGTTCACACCAGGTGTCTTCTCTTCGATTGAACATATCATATAAAATCTGAATACCAAGATGTGACATTCCTACTTCATAAACATCAGGAAAACACATACAGAAACGAATATCAATTTTTGATTTGTCTTTAACAATGGAATTAACTTCATTACCGATATATCTCGCCGGCTTATCAACGGACATTAAGAGTTCGTCGCTTAACGCAGATTTATTCAAAATTTATTCCTCACTTTTTTTTCTTTAGGCACTGATATGCAATTAACGGAACCAAAAGCAGTCCGGCAACTGCAACGCATTTTGCAGCGGTGATAAGGGTTTCTTTGGATATATTACATTTCTGATCACAAAAGCCTTTAGTTCTTTCTTTTGAATTTTTTGTTTCTAATATTTTATTTGTTTTTTCTTTTTCGTCTTGGCGGAAGTTAACGGTTACTCTTTTCGGATTCACCGCAGAATATCTTTGATCTGAAGAATGATCTACAGCCATGATACTGTCAAACAGAATTTCGTCTGTGTTATAGTATGGTTCTGAATTCGGAAGCTTATTTTCATCCGGTAATTCAAACGATTTATTTAAAGCCGTTCCTTCTTCTGAAACAGTATCTGATTCACCGGATGTGCTGTGTTCTTCCCCTGGAATAGTTGCCGATTCATCAAGTGTGACAGGCTCTTTTATAATCAATTCCTCGGACGCATCAGCAGAGCTTACAACAGTAAGTTCTTCATCAAGATAATGTAAAATTAGATTCACTGCTTCTCTGTCATCTTCAAAGGCGGTATTTTTATTAATCAGTTTACGATAGCAGGATAAAATATCGCTGCGATATTCAACGAGTCCCAGATAAATATGTTGAAAATCTTTGTTTTTGGGAAGCTTAAAGTTCCAGAAATCATTTACAGCACGTTCTGTTTTATCACTTTTTTCGAGAGGAAGCCACGACAGAAAAGCTGCTGTATTAATCGGTTTATGCTGTTCCATACAACGAATCAGCCATACATCAAAACCAATCTCAATTGCCAGTTTTGAATAATAGTATTTGCTGTCAATTCGTCCGTCATTCAGAAGGGAACTGATTACTACATCATAAACAAAATATTTCGCTGTTGCATAAATATATGAAATTGATTCACGGTCTAGTTCAATACCAAAGGTAAGATGAAATTCCTGTCGTATCAGATCAATACAGGACTCATCTTTTGCACGAAGATAGCACGTATGTAAAATTCGATAATATTCTTCATAAAACAGATCTTTTCCTACCGATCCACAGTTCTTTTTACAAAATTCCTTCCCGGAAATTGTATTCTGATATCCCATATGATACCCCCAAAATATCCTATTGGTTTCTTTTTTACACGATAACACAAAATGTCTTGATAATCAAGACGTTCTGAATCGATAGGGGGTATTTTCTTTCAACTTAAATTGTGAAAAAAGAATTTCAAATATTGTAAAAGAGTTAAGAATCATTTATAATAATACAGGTTATATAATACAGAAAGCTTTATCAGTCAATTAGGAGGACATTATGTCACAGAATGTTTATGATATACTGCAGGAACGAGGCTTTATTGAACAGACAACAAATGAACAGGAAATCCGGGATCTTCTCGGAAGAGAAAAAGTAACCTTTTATATTGGATTTGATGCAACAGCAGATAGTCTTACTGCCGGTCATTTTCTTACCGTTATGGCAATGATGCATATGCAGCGTGCAGGTCATCGTCCTATTGCACTTCTTGGTGGCGGAACCACGATGATTGGTGACCCAACCGGTAAATCAGATATGCGTACCATTATGACAAAAGAAACTATTCAGCATAATGCAGATTGTTTTCATAAGCAGTTATCAAAATACATCGACTTTACCGATGGAAATGCAATTATAGCAAATAATGCAGACTGGCTTCTTGATTTAAATTATGTTGATTTTCTGCGTGAAATCGGTGTTCATTTTTCTGTTAACAAAATGATCACAGCTGAGTGCTATAAACAACGTATGGAACGGGGACTTACCTTCTTTGAGTTTAATTATATGCTGATGCAGTCCTATGATTTCTGGAAACTGAACAAAATTTACGGATGTAATCTGGAACTTGGTGGAAATGATCAGTGGTCCAACATGCTCGGTGGTGTAGAACTGATTCGTAGAAAAGAACAAAAACCGGCCTACGCTCTTACATTTAAGCTTCTGACTACCAGCGAAGGCATAAAGATGGGTAAAACAATGAAGGGTGCATTATGGCTTGATCCCCTTAAGACATCTCCTTATGAATTTTATCAGTACTGGAGAAATATCGAAGATGTGAAAGTTGAGGAATGTCTTGGTCTTCTCACCTTCCTTCCGATGGATGAGGTTCGCCGTCTAGGAGCCCTAAAGGATTCGGAGATAAATTACAGTAAGGAGATTTTAGCTTACGAGATTACAAAAATCGTTCACGGTGAAGAAGAAGCTATGAAAGCCAGAGAAGCCTCCAAAGCATTATTTGGTGGTGCTGCCAATACCGAAGATATTCCAACGACAGTTTATAGTGTGGAACAATTTGAAAACGGAATTGATTTAATAACAATGCTTGTTGACGGTAAAATGGCAACCACAAGATCCGATGCGCGAAGAAATATTGAGCAAGGTGGAGTAACGGTAAATGATGTTAAAATAACAGATTTCGCAAGAAAATTCACTCAGGATGATTTTGATTACGACGGAAAACTTCTTATTCGTAAAGGTAAAAAAATGTATCACTTATTCAAAGCAGAATAATTTATTTTGAAAGGAAAAATATGAGCTGGTGTCCGATTTGTAAAGAAGAATATAAAAATGGAGTAACAGTTTGTCCGGATTGCAACACCGAACTGGTTGATTCGCTGGAAGATATTGATGAATTATTTCAGGAGCTATTTTCATTTGAGAACGAAATGATGGCACAAAAGTTTTCGGATTATCTTGAATACTCTCAGATTGATTCTCAGCAAAAGACTGATGATGAAGGTAAATATGTAGTATGTGTTCGAAAAAAAGATATTAAAAAGGCTCGAAAACACTTTTCCGCTTTTTATTCAGTGGAAGCATCCGATGCTCTTTCCAGAGAAATTAATGAAATGAAAGAATCTCGCGAAACTACAGAATCATCTGAAAAATCATCTGTTGAATTGAAAGACGATTTGAGCTGGGACAGAACAGAAACAGAAGTAAACGAAACGGAAGTTCAAATTGAAACGGAGCAGTTTATAGAAGACGAGAACACCATGGAGAATGCCATGGAAGACACCATTAATGATATTATGTTCGCCTCAGAAGCTTATGTAAAAAAGTCAGATAAAGCAAAGGATTTATTGTCAACAGTAATAACCTTTGGAATATTTGGGATTGCCGGAATCATTTTTGTCTTATTAAATAAATTCGGAGTAATCAATTTATTTCAAGGAATACTATTCTATCTTATTGCTTTGATTGTTTTTATCGGTTTTATTATTGTAGCAATTAATTCTTTTTTCTATTATAAAAAAGCTCTCGTTGAGGCTGCACAGGAAGAAGAACTGACGAAAACGCTAAATGACTGGCTGATGACACATATTACGTCCGAATTCTTGAATTCCTATGAAAACCAGCTCGCATCGCTTATGCCGGATATCACCAGTGAAATGAAATATCTTCGTTTTGTACGTGAAGTTAAAGATATTATATGCAAACAGTTCGGGGAGATTGATGATTCCTATCTGGATTATGTAATAGAAGAATATTATAATAACAATCTGGCTTAACAATAAGAGCTCTGATGAGGTAAAAACGTACTCCTTGATTTAACTCTTGCGGAGAAATAAAGCCACATTGCTTCTTTATGTTCAATGATTACTGTTCATAATGAAGCGATAATATATCCGTCTCAGATAATAAAAAAGGCTTATTTTTTCGATTGAAGTATCAGTGACTAAAGTATCGGAACCAATCATTGTTGTGTCAATAAAATAAGTTATGGTTCCGACCTCGTCTCCTATTTTTACAGGAGCATATAAAGCTTTTGGTATTTCATAAATAACATGGATTACTTCCTCTTTGTTCATAAGAACCTGTTTCGGATAGCCACTGTCTGTACTGATTTTTACTGAGCATTTTACTTCAATTGTATTGTCAGTATCAAAAGCTGTTGTTGGAATGCCATTAAGTACAGGAATGCTGATATCTTGTTCCTGTATTTTCGCAATTGCTCTATAATCGTAATAGTTAAATTCGTCCTCAAGAAAGTCAATTAATACATTCATATCATACCATTTATAATTTTTATTGTTTGGCCAGCCACATGCCAGCAAAGCAATTGCTACTGTTGTCTCTCCTCGATTCACAGCTGCTACATAACAGTATCCTGCATTACAGGTAAAACCTGTCTTTCCTGCAATTACACCCTTCATTGTTTTTAATAGAGTATTATGATTTGAAAGGGAATATTGTATTGTTCCGTCGACGTTTGTTATTGTTTTACTGAGAGTCTGGCAGATTTCTACAAAGCTTTTGTTCTTAATACACTCGGACATAATAAGTGCAAGTTCATTTGCTGTTGTACTATGAATTTTTTCGCTTCCATCTTCATTTATTAATTTATAATCCAAACCGTTTGGTGTCAGAAAACAGGATAAACGACATCCGATTTCATTTGCCCTTTCGTTCATCAGAACAGCAAATTCCGATGTACTTCCAGAAATATGCTCAGCAATTGCCACAGCACTGTCATTATGGCTTTCCAGCATTAAAGAATATAAAAGGTCTTTAAGATAAAATTTTTCTCCTTCTGTCATATTAAGCTGTACATCCGGCATGGAAGAAGCATATGCAGAAGCAGTTACAATATCATTTAGATTACAGCTTTCGAGAGCAATCAGACAGGTTAATATTTTTGTTGTACTTGCCATAGGCATTATATTATTTGCTGATTTTGAAAATAAAGCACGTTTGTTCGAAGTATCTATCATACAAGCAGACATTGAATAAAGCGAAGGCTTTGATACTGTTTCAATATTATCTTCCGATACCGGAGAAAACTCTTGTTCTGTTATTTCAATTATGGCAGTTTCCTGTGCTGATTTAATCATACAAAAATAATCGGATTTATCACAAAGAATAAAATCCAATAATAATAAAATGCTGCATAAACTGATTATAATCGCTTTCTCTTTCATAAGCACCGACAAATCTTGTTTATACAGCATATTCGATATTTTATAGAATAGAATTAGTTTATATATCGAGTTTTAGTTGATTTTCATCTTCATCTTCATATCCTAATTCACGTTGAGCTTCGAGCTTAAAATCTTCTATTTTTTCGGGATTCATAGACGGAAGTTCATCCAGCGATTTAATACCGAAATTTCTTAAGAATTCTTCTGTTGTTCCGAATAAAATAGGACGTCCGGGGGCGTCGAGCCTTCCGAGTTCTGTAATCAGATTATATTCCAGAAGTTTATTAACGGCATGATCACAGCTAACACCTCGGATTGCTTCTACTCCTGCTCTTGTCACAGGTTGTTTATATGCGACGATGGATAATGTTTCAAGCAGAACATCAGTTAATATATGTTTCTTTGGAATATGGGTAAGCTTTATCAGTGTCTCGTACATGGATGCTTTTGTACACATCTGAAAAGAACCATCCAGTTCAATGATTTGTACTCCGTGATCATCTTCACTATAGCGATCCATCATAGTTCGAAGAACCCTTCTTACGGTATCTTCATCATGCTCTACCGCCATTGCCAGACGTTCAACTTCAACCGCCTCTCCCATCGTAAATAAAATGGCCTCGATAACCGCCTCCAGGTTATTTAATTCTACATTGGTAGTTTCCATTAAGTCACCCCTCATCTACCGAAAAACGTTCAATCGGAACAATCTCATCGGCAACATATTCAATCTCAATATCTTCAAATAACTCATTCTGACTTACAAAGATCTGTCCCATCTTGATCAGTTCCAAAATTCCAAGAAAGGTTACGATTATTTCCATCTTATCACTTTGACGTTCAAGAAGTTTACGAAAACTAAATTTTCGTTTATTAAGTCCAAACTGCTGGATTTCCATAATTTTCCCAGAAAGGTTGATTTCTTCTTTTTCTATTCTTCCAAATTTACTGCGAATCGGATCAATTTTATCAACCTGTTTTTTCATTACAGATTCAAACACCGTATGAAGCTTATTTAGCGTAAGATTAGATAATAATTCACCAACGTCAATAACCTCTTTAATGTCAGATATTTCTTCCGGAATTGAGCTTCCTTTAAACATCAGCTTAGATGCATCAAGCTGTTTATCTTTTAATTCAAAAGAAATGTATTTGTACATTTTATACTCTAAAAGACGTTCTACCAGTTCCTGTCTCGGATCTGTCTCGCCGTCTTCTTCCGTAATTTCCGGAGGCAGAAGCATTTTAGACTTAATGTTAAGCAGAGTTGCTGCCATTACCATGAATTCACTCATGATATCCAGATCTTTACTCTTCATTTCAGTTATGTATTCCATATATTGATCAGTAATCATTACAATCGGAATGTCATAAATATTAACTTTGTTTTTTTCAATCAGATGCAAAAGCAGGTCAAGAGGACCTTCAAATGCATCAAGCTTAACGGATAACGAACCCATCGTTTCCTCCATTTATTCCATATTAATCAAAATCAGCTCGGGACGATTAAATAATCTGAACTTTATTGTATGACTGCCAAGACCTCTTGAAACAATCATTGTCTTTTTCTGCTTCTTTTCAGAATCCATAATCAAATAACAGCCGCCGGTATATTTCGGGAAAAGTCGAAATCTTGTTGAAATAATACCACCGATTCCGGGTAGCCTTACTATTCCTCCATGTAAATGTCCGCATAAAATAAACTGATACGGAGAGTTTCTGTATATTGAAACAAATTCGGGATTATGAGCAAGTAAAATACGAAGCTCCGACTGTCCGGTATTCTTCGGTTCAGGAAAATATAAAGGTTTATAATCATCAGGTTTTGAGCTTCTTTTATAACCTTTAAGTTCTCCACTGAACCCGGAGATTTCAACAGCCCTATCATTAATAGTAAGCGATTGTGAACAATTGTCAAGAAAACAGATTCCAAAACTCTTCAGACAGTCAATATACCTCTGATAGTCTGCCGGAGCATATGTTTTCATTCTTAATTCGTGATTCCCAAGAGAGTAATAGCAAGGGCATATGGCAGCAATTGATTCAAAAAAGAACAGAGCATTTTCGTTTACTTTACTATCTCGGTTTATCATATCTCCGGTTAATAAGATAATATCTGGGTGAGTGTCAATTATTTTTTTAATCAATCTTGTATTTTTTCGTCCATATACACAGCCATGAAGATCAGATAAATGAATAATTCTGATTGGATTCTTCTCTGTCCCGGAATCAGCTGTCTGTCTACAATGATAAACTGATAACTGAAGGAATCGGTTTTCAATTGTCGAATAAAGAATAACTGCTATAATAATTCCGCAGATAATATATAGAATCACAATTCCTCCAATCTAGGGACGTAAAAATCTGGTAAAGCATCGTAAAAGACAATCTCCATATCCTGCACGCTCACAATCCTCTGACGAAATAATATCAAGCGTTCCGATTGTTTCAAGACCGTTTTTATATATGACAGAGCCAAGCTTTGTTCCAATCTTTACCGGAGCGTCTATTTCTGTGTCAAGTGAAACCTCCCAGCTGATATTTTCCGGTTTAATTTCATTTAGACATACATAACGAAATGAACCGTCAATTACAGCGGTAATCTGTTCTGTTTTTCCATGTCTTACTGTTATCTTTGGAAGTTCTACTTCTTCTTTGTTATGCCTGTAAAGTGTTGCTTCTGCAAACCCTTGATTTAATAATGCTGCTGCTTCTGAAAATCTTGTTTTAGTATCAGGAGCAGCCATAATAACAGCAATCATATCCATTTCGTTTCTTCTTGCAGTGGCAGAAAGACAATACTTTGCAAGTCCGGTGGATCCGGTTTTTAATCCGGTAATTCCATTATATGTTTTTAGCAGTTTATTTGTATTGGACAATCCGAATATCGAACTTCCTTTTTTTGTTACATGTGTAATGGAGTCCATCCAAATAGTACTAAAGTCAAAAATTCCGGGATGCTTTGTTATCAATTCGCGGCTCATTAGTGCAACATCCATCGCCGATGTATAATGTCCGTCTGTATCTAATCCGTAACAATTTACAAAACAGGTATTTGTCATGCCAAGCTCGGCTGCCTTTTCGTTCATCCGTTTTACAAATTCTTCTTCAGATCCTGAAAGGTGCTCTGCCATTGCAACCGAAGCATCATTAGCGCTTGAAATACAGATACATTTAATCATATCCTTAACACACTGTGTTTCTCCTGGTTCAAGGAAAACCTGTGATCCTCCAAGAGATGCTGCATGCTCACTGACCGTTACAATATCTTCTGCTTGAATTCTTCCGCTGTCAAAGGCTTCGAAAATCAGAAGCAATGTCATAATTTTGGTTATACTGGCAGGCCGTAATCTGATGTTTTCATTTTTTGCATGTAACACAGTACCAGTGGAAGCTTCCATCAGAACATAAGCTTCTGAAAGATAATTATCATTTGCATTTGCAGTTGCAGCTTTTACATCTTGTAGCTGTAACATAATTAAAATACCGGAAAGAATCAGAAGAATCCATTTTTTAAGCATTATCCGTACTCCGGGAGTTGTTATCGGTATAATCTATTGTTGAAAACTTCTTTTTATACATAGAATAAAGGATAAAACCAAGGATTATGAATACTACCATTCCGGGAACAAGTGATAAGGCTGCTGTTTTGATCATATCCTGCACGTAACTGCCAAGTAAACAAAGATTGGAAACCGAAGATAAATAATAAAAGCCGGGATATAAGAAATCCAGTATGATTTTTTGTATCACAGAGGCAGAAGCAACACCTCCAAGGATCATGCCTATAATTACGACAGCTATCATTAGTATACATTTTGATATAATCCAATGTGTAAAATTCTCATATACAGCGCATCGTTTTATTTCATTGATAAATCCCGCAAAAGCAAGAAGGATAAATATTCCAGATGTTACATATAAAATCCATGAAATAATATCATATACTTGTTCGCTCTTTTTCTGAGAACTTTGATACTGATTAATGATCTTTTGATAGGATGTCAAGTCTGTTCTTTTTATATAAGAAAAATAACCACACTCAATATCAGAATAATTATCTTTTAGAGCTTCCAGTTGGCGCTCTTTCTCTGAAATTGCGGCCTCTGCTTCAGGAATTGCAGTTTTGTAAAAGGCTACGGAATCATTATAAATCTGACGGCATTCTTTAATCGTTTCTTCAAGAGTCTCAAGCTGCTTTTGTTCTGTCAAAAGAACCAGATCTGCATCTGCTTCGGTATAATCCATAGCGTACAGTCGCTCTCTGTGTTCCTGAATCTTAATTCTTGCTTCTTCAGCTTCAGACTTTGCTTTTTCCCATTCTGAATATAAGCGGTTTAATTCACTTTTCTGCTCCGTAAGAAGCTCTGATTTGTTTGTATACTGGTCTTTCAGATCGTTTTCTGTCAACTCTGTCTGTTTACTGATCTCTGCTGTAGCAATAAGATAATTTGATTGTTGCATGGAATCAAACAAGGCAATAATATTGTTTTCAAATTCAGCCAAGGCTGATTCATATTCCGGCGAAAATGGACTAATCAATGTGTTCTTAAGACGTAACATAAGAAAACCGGCATTTTCCTGAAAGCATTCTTTCCCTACAACAAGAAAGCAGGTTGTAAACTCGCTTTTGTTTGAAGTAAGTGATCGGTCATAATCCAAATAAAGTACAGAATCACAGATACCGACAATGGTAAGCTGATCTTTTGTAAGAAGCATATTGTCAAAGACATAATTCATATCTCTAGATATAGTATCACCGATACCACAGCCGGTCAGTTCGGAAAACATTCGATCTACCATACATTCAGAATCGGTTTTCGGGTTTCGTCCCTCAAAAATACGAAAGCTTGTTAATTCTTGATTATCTGAATAAATACATACAGTATATGAATTACCTGAGTATAGTATTTTATATTCAAAAGCATATAATTTTTCAGCACAATCAACCTGATCATTATCAAGAATCAGGTTGATATCACTATTGGAAACTCCGTCTTCCGCTTTAATTATAAAATCAAAACAAGCAGAATTCTTATAGTCGTTATCTACAGAAATAAGAAGCTGGTTCTGTGTGATTTTAAGACCAAATAAAACGGCAGAACAGATCGTGATAATTGCAAAAAGCGGAAGAAACAAATACCATCGTTTCATGCTCTGTCTCCTTTCGCTATCTTCCGGTCGGGTACAGCTCAAATAGCTGCTTAATAGTGTCAAACAGTACTTGTCCAGCTTCCTTTTGAAATTCTGCATTCTGCAGTCTTGTAAGCTCGTCCGGATTTGACATAAATAATAATTCGACAAGAACAGAAGGAACAGAATTAAGGGTAGTTACAGTCAACGGTCTTTCACCAAACACACCGCAGTTTACTGTACCAAGTATCGATGTAATATTGTCACGAAATAGCTTAGCCATTGTTTTACTTGATATTCCGCTTGCTAGTGTTGCATTGTTGTCAACAGAGTAATATATCTGTGTTCCATGTACATTAGTATCGGAATTTGTATTCTGGTGAAGACTTACAAAAAAATCGGCATCGACCTTTGCGGCAAAAGCAGCCCTGCTGTCTAAGGATGGGTAGGTATCATTTACCCGAGTATAATATACCTTAATATCGGATGCTTCGAATAGATTTTTTGTAGCAGCAAAGGCAATCGCAAGATTAAAGTTACTTTCGTATAAATCATCACGGATTGCTCCTGAATCATAGCCGCCATGTCCAGGGTCGATTACCACAATCTTATTATAAATATTCTTTGGGCGGTCAAATGTCAAATATAATACATGATCACGAACTTCTGTTTTACATGCAAGAATTCTTGATGTTGAAAATTTGAGAACTGTTTCACCGGATTGATTATTCCCAAGTTCAATATTTTTAATTTCTGAATAACGGTTTATAATTGTATTATTCTGATAGTCATCAGCATAATCACCCTTAATATATACAACAAACTCTTTGTTATAATATAAATCTTCAGTTCGAATATCAGAGATTGTAACAGATTCGTCCAGCGGAATTTCTATTGGTTTACTGTCGATACTTGATGTATATGATATAGTTGATGTCTTTGTAATAAAAACAGTGGATAAGGATTTGTTCCAATCATATTCATAACCAAGATTTGAAATAATCAATTTGGTTGGTATATATATCTTCGAAATATTATTCTGATCCTCAAGGATAACCGGTGCTTCACTCATTTCGGTTTTTTTTCCGTTCACATATGCCTGTTTGCTTCCGGGAGTAACCTTCACAGTATTGCTTCCATATCTAAAAGTTATTGCTTGATCTGACAGATTAAACTCACAGGTTACATTTAATGCATCTTTCATCAGCTCCGACATCGGCGCCATAGCTGATCCGCTTTCTCCAAGTATTCCGATACTGCAGCCAAGAGAAACCGGTGTTCCGTTATAACAATAACAAACCTCAGCGCCGGAATATAGAAGCTCAGAATTTGTAGTATGATTAATAAAGTAAATCTCCGATGCTGCTGCAGGGATTGATTTTGTATTTAATAATAATCCTGTAAAAATTAAAAGTATTGATGATAAAACTAATTTTTCCACTGTGTTTTTTTTCATAATTGCCTTCATGCGGTGACGGTTTATTAGAGACACTGATTACAGTAAGTTTGGCACCGTTCAAACTTGTTGTTTTCTGATTAATCAGTGAATTATGCTATGCATAAAAAAAGTACCAAAATAAACTTCTGATATTGTTCCGACTAATGTTATTAATATTATTATGATACCTACTTTTATTATGTTTTGCAACTGCTTTTTTGTTATTCGGTAAATACGTTTATTATAATTCATGCAATAAATAAGACCATTCCATGCATGTGTAAAGCATATATAAAAAACTGGAAGAAAAAATAAGACAGGAAATAAAACATAAATAATCGCTGCTTTCAATCCGCTTCCGCCAAAATGTTGAAACATTGCTGATATAAAAAGACTATATCGAAATAAAAATGAGAAAACACCTATGATCGAAAATGGGATTCCGGTTACAGTAAATCCCAAAACAAAGAGTACAAGTAATGCTAACCCATTTCTTTTTAGTTGAAAGACAAGTAAACGATCATATTCAGTAGATGTATTCTTAATTTCATCAAGGTACTCTTCTTTCTGAATCTTTTCATCTTCTGTCATATGGTCTGATATAGTTCTTTCAGAATAATATCCACAAATAATTGCTGATAAAACAACAGCAATAAAAATAAGTCTCATATGAAACAAGTTTAGTTGTCCTTTATAGCTTTATAGTACATTAGTGCTGCGATTGTTTTAGCGTCACGTATACGTCCGTCTGAAATCATAACAGTCAGTTCATCCAGCGCATAATATTCAAGAGAAAGATATTCATCATCATCCAGCTTTTGTCTGGATGGAATCAAATCCTTGGCAAGATATATTCCAATTTGTTCATTGCAGAAAGCTACCGTAGTAAACAAATCAAATAAATGCTGTACTTTTTCACACTTGTATCCTGTTTCTTCTTCAAGTTCTCTTGCTGCAGCAAGAGCAAAAGCTTCTCCGGGATTTCTTCCTCCGGCGGGAATTTCAAGAGAATTTTCTTCTATTGCATTTCTCTGTTGTCTTACCATAATGATTCTTCCGTCAGGAAGAATCGGAACAACAGCGGAAGCGCCATTATGTTCTATAAAATCATAAAGCTCTTCTCTCCCGTCCGGTAGACAAATGGTATCTTGATAGTAGTTTATTATACTTCCTTTTTTTATTAATGTTCTGCTTATTCTTTTATATTCATTCATGGAAAAATGTATTCCTTTCTTTAATTAAGCTTACGTAATTTAATAAGAAAAGAGCCGTATATACAATACGGCTCTTATACTATTTGGCATAATCAATCGTTCTTGATTCTCGAATTACATTTACTTTAATCTGACCCGGATATTCAAGTTCAGATTCTATCTTCTTAGCCAAATCCCTTGCAAGCAAAATCATGTCGTCATCAGAAATTTGTTCCGGAATAACCATTACACGAACCTCACGACCTGCTTGAATGGCAAATGATTTCTCGACTCCCTTAAAGCTGTTGGAAATATCTTCTAATTGTTTCAGACGATTTGTGTATGTCTCTAGTGTTTCTCTTCTTGCACCCGGACGAGCTGCTGAAATTGTATCTGCAGCCTGAACAATACAGGCAATCATGGACTGGAACTCAACATCTCCATGATGAGCTTCTACTGCATTAATTACAATTGAAGATTCCTTATACTTTTTGCAGAGATCAACACCAATCTGAACATGCGTTCCTTCGATTTCATGATCTACAGATTTACCGATATCATGAAGAAGACCGGCACGTTTGGCAAGTCTTACATCAGCGCCAAGCTCTCCTGCAAGTAAACCGGAAAGTAAAGAAACTTCGATAGAATGCTTCAAAGCATTTTGTCCGTAACTGGTACGGAATTTCATCTTGCCGAGAAGCCGAACCAGTTCCGGATGGAGTCCATGAACTCCTACTTCCATCGTAGCTGCTTCCCCTTCTTCCCGAATCATGGTCTCAACTTCTTTTTGCGCTTTTTCAACCATTTCTTCAATTCTTGCCGGATGTATTCTTCCGTCAACAATCAGCTTTTCAAGCGCAATTCGAGCTACCTCTCTTCGAATCGGATCAAATGCAGATAAAATAACTGCTTCCGGAGTATCGTCGATAATTAAATCAACACCGGTCATTGTTTCAAGTGTCCGGATATTTCGTCCTTCACGACCGATAATACGTCCCTTCATTTCGTCATTCGGAAGCTGTACTACCGATATTGTAGTCTCTGTTACATGATCTGCAGCACATTTCTGTATTGCGGTAACTACAAGATCCTTTGCTTTCTTGTCTGCTTCATCTTTTGCTTTCTGCTCCAGATTTTTAACAAGAACCGCTGTTTCGTGTTTCACTTCGTCTTCAACCGTCTTTAATAGATATTCTTTGGCTTGTTCGGAGGTTAGTCCTGAAATCTTTTCCAGTTCCTGTACTTGTTTTTGATGAAACGCATCAACTTCAGATTTTGTTTTCTCAAGTTCCTGTTCTGTCTGCGTTAGCTTTAATTCTTTACGTTCTAACGTTTCCGTCTTTCTGTCAATGGTTTCTTCCTTCTGTAATACACGTTTCTCGTAACGTTGTAATTCTGCTCTGCGTTCTTTAGTTTCACGTTCAAGATCATTCCGATCTCTTAATGATTCTTCCTTTGCTTCGAGCAAAGCTTCCTTCTTCTTAGTTTCCGCAGTTTTCAATGCTTCATCTATGATTTCTCTTGCCTTTTCATCAGCACTTCCCATCTTGGCTTCAACAACCTTGATTCTATAAGAAACTGCCAGTTTCCAGGCAACGAATGCAACAATGATCGCTGTAATAATACAAGCTATTACGATCTTTATTACTTCATCCACAGGAGCACCTCCTTTATTCAATTTTCATTGTACATAATACAACAGTTAAATTTTATACTTTTTTTATAGCGCTGTCAAGTACAGATGTTCATTTTTATACATTTTGTAGAAATAAGTCCAATAAACATGAAAATTCTACTAAATATCAGATTCGTTCTCCCATATAATAGAAACCTTTTGACTCTTTCAACCTGACTGTAATATAACTTCCAAGATCTTGTTCATTACCCCGAAAATGTACCAAAAGGTTATTGGAAAGTCTTCCTGTTACATAGCCTTCAAGCTGCTGGTTGACTTCCTCCGTTAATACTTCCTGTATGGTTCCAAGTTCTTTTTCTGTCTGAAGTACAGAATTTTTGTTAACGCAGTCAAGAAGTCGATGAAAACGATCCTGCACGATGTCATCCGGAACCTGATCCGGAAGATTAGCTGCCGGTGTTCCGCTTCTTTTTGAGTATATAAATGTAAATGCGCTGTTGAATTTAACGGTTTCAACAACATCAAGTGTTTCCTGAAAATCCTCTTCTGTTTCTCCGGGAAAACCTACGATAATATCAGTTGTTATGGAAATATTTGAATTATATTTTCTTAATTTTTCAATAAGCGCAAGATAATCTTCTTTTGTATATTTACGGTTCATTTTTCGAAGTATTTCTGTACTTCCTGATTGCAGAGGCAAATGCATATGTTTGCAAACCTTTGGTTCTTTTGACATTGCCTGAATCAATTCATCCGATAAGTCCTTTGGATGTGATGTCATAAAACGTACTCTTTTCACACCGTCAATTTTACATACCATACGGAGAAGTTCTGAAAATGTAACCGGGCTAGCAAGTGTTTTCCCATATGAATTAACATTCTGTCCAAGAAGCATAATTTCTGAAACGCCCTCGTTTGTCATTTGTTCAATTTCAGTCAGAATATCTTCCGGCTTTCTGCTTCTTTCGCGCCCACGTACATAGGGAACAATACAATAGCTGCAGAAATTGTTACAGCCATACATAATATTTACACCTGCTTTAAAGGAAAATTTACGTTCGCTCGGAAGCTTTTCAACAATTTTATCTGTTGATTCAACAATATCAATCACATGTTTTTCTGAATTTCTTCTGTCTAGAAGCTCAGCAAGCTGATAGATATTATGTGTACCAAAAATAATATCAACAAATCGATAGCTTTTTTTAATTTTTTCAATTACTTGAGCTTCCTGCATCATACATCCGCAAAGAATAATCAGCATATTAGGATTGCTTTTTTTCAGCTTTCCGAGATATCCGATTCTTCCATATACTCTTGTATTAGCATTTTCACGCACTGTACAGGTATTATACAGTACAAGATCTGCATGCTCATCTTCCTTTTCGCGGTAACCGATGCTTTCAAGAATTCCAGCCAGCTTCTCTGAATCCTTTGCATTCATCTGACATCCAAAAGTCTGTATGTGATAGGTATATACAGTTCCTGACTTTTTCATTTTTTCACTTAATCTGGCATGAAGCTTTTCAATAAAAAACATCTGTCGTTCCGGTTCATTTACAGGAATCGTCTGCCCGGAGAAATCAGATTCATTATTGCTTATCATTGACATATTCATATGTAATCACTTTCGTTAAAATTATTATTGTTTATCTTTTTTAGACAATTCAGTAACCGAACCATCTGGATTTAATAACGAAATATTACTTAGCGATCCTTTCATATTTTCGCGAATTGCAAGAATGTAATCATGACGCAATTTCTGCTGTTCCTGTTTTTCTTCTTCAGTAAGTCCTTCGTTTTTTGATTTATGAAATAATTCATTGATACGCTTAATCTGTTCATCAGTAATTGACATTTTATACTCCTATCCTATTTGTTTATATTTTGAAATAATTGCTTCAAATACTTTGATTCCATCAACTGCAGCGGAGACAATTCCGCCGGCATAGCCGGCTCCTTCTCCGCAAGGATAAACTCCTGAAACCGTTGCTTCTAAATTCTCTGAACGTAAAATCCGAAGAGGGGAAGATGTACGAGCCTCAATTCCTGACAGAACAGCATCCTCACGGTCAAATCCAGGTAATATTCTTCCAAAACGATCCATAGCTTCAAAAAGAGACTCAGATACGAAATCCGGAAGACATTTTCTTAGGTTGGAAAGAGTGTATCCTCCTTGTATATTCGGACAGACAGCTCCGATTGAAGTACTTTTCATATCATTGCAGAAATCACCAAGCATCTGAACAGGAACCTTCCCATTGCCGGCGCAGAATGCAAGTTTTTCATAGTGACGCTGAAATTCAATCCCAGCAAGAGGAGTATCGCCAAAGCATTTGAAATCATCTGGAATTACCGTAACGATAAGAGCACTGTTTGCATTTGTTTCATTACGAAGATAATTACTCATTCCATTTGTTGAAATATGTCCTTCTTCTGAAGCTGCATTAACAACAAAGCCGCCCGGACACATACAAAATGAATAAACGCCACGCCCTTTTTTTGTTGTATAGGTTAGTTTATAATCAGCAGCCGGAAGGTTTGCCCGCAACTTTTGTGACATTTGATTGTAAGATCCATACTGAAGCTGATCAATCATGCTTTGTGGATGCTCAATACGAACTCCGACAGCAAATGCTTTAGGCTCCATGATAACCGCATTTTCATAAAGCATCAAAGCAGTATCTCTTGCGCTGTGTCCAAGTGCTAAAACAAGTATATCACAAGGCATATGTTCTTTTTTGTTCAGTATAATTTCTTTTATTTTACCATGTTCTGTAACCATACCTGTTAATTTTGTACGATACATAATTGTACCGCCAAGCCGTTTGATTTCTTCTGTCATGGAATGAATAACACCACGAAGCAGGTCTGTTCCAATGTGCGGTTTATTTAGATACATAATCTCAGAGGGTGCACCAAACATCGTAAATATTCTAAGTACCTCTTTAATTCTTCCATTTGTATCTTTTACCATGGTGTTTAATTTTCCATCAGAGTATGTACCGGCACCTCCCTCTCCGAACTGTATATTTGATTCAGGGTCAAGTTCTCCGCTGTTCCAGAAATGCTCAATCTTTTGAGTTCTGTTTTCGATTGTATCACCCCGTTCAATCAGAATCGGACAATAACCCTGTTTTGCCAGAAAATAAGTACAAAAAAGGCCAGCGGGACCAGCTCCGACAACAACTGGAGAATGCTTTAACAGGACGGAGCCACAGATTTTTATCTGGTATATTGATTCGTTATATTCTTTGACATGATTCAATCGGAGGAGATTCTTTTGAATAGTGCTTTTATTTTTTACTCTTACGGCTACAGAAACCAAATAACAAATATGGTCCTTATGACGTGCGTCAAGGGATTTGCGTAGAAGCTTATATTCAATAATCTCATTGATATCGATTTTAAGCTCTCTGCAGATTGCATGTTTAAGATCATCTTCCTGATATCCGACAGGCAGTTTTATCTGTTCAATACTAAACATATTTTTCCTCATTTCTATGCGGTTTTGCTCATAACAGAATTTGTGTCAAGCAACGCGCGGACACAAATCTACGTGTGAAAAGTTCATCTTTCGCACTATTCTCCACTAAAAAAGTTAATTACTATCGGTCTTCATTTGCCGGCAGCATATCCTGCGGCCATTCCGCTTGCCCATGCAAAATGCAGATTATAACCGCCACATTTTCCATCAACATCAAGAAGTTCTCCAGTAATAAATAATCCTGAAACAAGATTGGATTCCATTGTCTTCATATTAATCTCATTCAAAGGTATCCCACCGCAGGTTACCTGTGCATATTCAAAGCCCATGGTTCCGGTTACCGAAAGACGAATATGCTTAAAATGGTAAACAAGAGCATTAAGCTCCTTATCATCAATATTTCTGCAGGGAGACTCAGCTTTTATATGCAGTTCCGTTAGTATAGCATAAACAAGCTTATAATTACAGATTCCTCTGAATAAGTATTCTGTTGCCAGATCCGGATTGTGTCTTTTAATATGATAAAGAGATTGGTACAGTTTTTCTTCTGTTATTGTTCTCAATGGATCAATTTCAAGAGTAAACTTCTTTTGTAAAATCGGGTCAGCTTTTGAAATATAACGACTGATCTGAAATACCGGAATACCGGAAACTCCATGATCTGTAAAAATTATTTCACCGACATCCTTATATTGTTCTTTTCCGGTAGAAAGTATTATCTCAGCATCTGTTCTGACCCCGGAAATTTTTTTAACATAACTTTCTTTCACACATAGCTGAACCAGTGCAGGACATAGGGAATGAACAGAGTGTCCGAATTTTCTTAATTGTTCATATCCTATACCTTCTGCTCCGTAGCAAGGAGCGGCAAGTCCGCCTGTAGACAGTATTATTTTCTTAGCCTGATATGTATCATGATCAGTAATTACTTGGAATGTATATGGCCCATTCGGTAATTGATGTAGTTCAATCAGACGTTCTCCGGTATGAATCGCAACACCTTTATGTATCAGTTCAGCCTCCATAAGCTGAACAACAGAAGAAGCTTGTTCTGACATTGGATAATAATAACTGTTCTTTTCTTTACAGCAAATTCCAATCATCTGAAAAAAATCAAGAATGCACTCTGTATTATATTGCAAAAGCAGCTGTTTCAATTCAGTACTAGTACTTCCGTACTGCTCTACAGATAAAAAACGATTTGTCAGATTACATTTACCATTACCTGTTACGGAAAGCTTTTTACCGAGCTTTCCGTTCTTTTCAATTAATAGAACAGATTGTTCATTTTGTGAAGCAAATATAGAAGCCATCATGCCGGAGGCACCTCCACCGATTACAATGATGTCATATTTCATAGAATTAATTCTCCTCTTCTTCTCAACTTGTAAGACCGGCAAGTATATCGTATAGCTCTTCGTTATCTTTTACCATGATGCCATTTTCCAACAAAACACATTCTTCTCTGGTTAGAGAAGCTGCTTCAATTCCTGTATATTCATATATAGTCTTTTTGTCACTGTAATATACAACAACCAGATCATTACGAATTGTAATATAATATTTAAAGATATGAGTGCTTTTATCATAGTTTTTTCGAAAAACCACTTTTTCCGAAGAAAACGAAACAAGTTCATAAGAGATTAATCCTGCTTCATATTCCGATATAGAAAGGTTGTCCATATATTTTCTCAGATAAACAATAACCTCAGCACGTGTAAGTCCTGCAAGATCCGCAGTTGGTGACGATTCAACCGTCAGAATTTCTCCGGTTTCCATATCATAGGCTTCATAGATACAGACCGTGCTTGACTTGATAATCTGAGTTTCATCAGAAGTAACTTCAATCCCTATTTCTGGTGGAACAGAGCTGCTTCTTTGAAACTCATCGGCAATTTCTTCATCCAGCAGCAGAAGCATCAGATTTCTGTCCTGCTTATTTTTTAGTAACTCTGCTTTATTTAAGGTATTCCGAAAACTAAAATAATAACAGAGACTGTAAAATACAATGATTCCGACAATCATTGTTGAATAGAATAAAAAACGTTTCATGTCATCTCCGATTTGTTTGATATTCGAAGTATTGACATAATTTTAGCATTTATTCTTTAATATATATGCAGCTTTCTTCCGATATTTATCATTCTGCCGCCCATTGGATAGTTTTTTAATTCTTCTTCATTAACAACTCTCAAGAGAAGAATCAATATAAAATAAACTACAACCGCAGCAATCAGTGCAATTATCAATGCAAGGGTATTACTTGAAATCAACTGATAAATCCCCTGGTATATGAAATATGTGATAATCCCCATGATAGCAGAAGAAAGAGTAGGAAGGAGAAATGTTTTAAGTATTTCCTGACGGTATCCTGCAATCTGTTTAATTGTAATCCAGTTTAAAATACATACGATAAAAGCAAACGAAAAATTACCGATCACAAGAGCATATACTGAAAGTTTTAGAAAATTCAGCATAAAAAATAAAAATCCGATATGAATAATCAGTGAAATAGCGGAATGTACAACAGGTGTTTTTAAGCGATTCATTCCCTGAAGAATTCCGTTTGTCATTGTAGAGTATGCAAAGAAAACAATTGCAACCGATCCGATTCGCAGAAGATTTGAACTTACCTTGGATGTATCGTGGTAAAGCAGCTGAATTATCTGTGGTCCAAGAATTCCCATTCCTACAGCAGCTGGAATGGCAATCAACATATTCAATTTGATGGAGGATGCAATCTTTTTTCGAATGTCCAGAAAATTGTTCTCCTGATAAGAAGCGGAAAGAGACGGTACAATAGCCGCACTTAATGCGGTAGCAATCGCCACGGGTAGATTTGTTAACTGACGGTATTTATTAGTATATGCCTCAAGAAGTACAGCACTTTCTGTTTCCGATACGTTGGCGGCTTTCATGTAATTTCCAAAAATTGAAATGTCAATCAGCCCACTGACCTGATAAACTGTCTGACTTAATATAATCGGCAGCAGTGTCATACATACTGCTTTTAATGCTGTCTTATTTGATTCATCGTTTGTTGTAACATCCTGTGCAATTTTACGCTTAAAATATTCACGGTTGATATAATAAGCAAAGAATAGAAAAAACAGTCCTGCAATCGCTCCGCACAATGTACCAAGCGTTCCTCCAGCAGCACCATATGCTGCCTCTGTTACAAGTCCCTTGTGTGCATTCATCAGCAGAAAAGCGGCGAGAATACTAATTACAGCATTTACAATCTGCTCGATAATCTGTGAAAAAGCAGTCTGAAGCATAGAGCGTTTTCCCTGAAATAATCCCCGGAACACACCTAGTACCGCAACAACAAACAAGGTCGGAGCAAGCACCTTCAACGGATATTTCGCACTTGGATAACCGGTCAGACCAGCAAAATACTCTGCTCCGAAAAATAAAACGATTCCTGCAATTCCACCTGTTGCAGATGCAAAAATAAGAGAAACTCTGAAAATACGGTTCACATTACGATATTCTTTTTTCTGATCTCTGGATGAAATAAGCTTTGAAAGTGCCAACGGAATACTTAATGAAGATAAAATTAATACAATACTGTATACCTCGTATGCAGCACCATAATATGCCATTCCCTCGGACCCAATCATCCAGGTCATCGGTATCTTATATAACATACCAATAATTCTTGTAATCAGAGACGCTGCTGCAAGAATACTGCCCTGTACAAGATAATTGTTTTTTGACTTTGGCATAAGGTTACCCGTCCCTTTATATCACAATTATTCAAAGACTATTCCGGATTTATTATTATCAGGAAAAACAGCGATATATGTTTTTCCGGCATTGATTGAAAGCTCATTCCCGTTCGGATCATAGAAATGTCGTTCATTTTTACTTTCGTTTTTACTCCATGTAATCGGAATTACCGTTCCGTTTGTAATATAGTAACCGGTACCATTAGCGTCAGCCAGCTTCATTGTCTGGTATCCGTTATTATCTATATTCCATTCCTTTACAAACTGAACAAGGATATTTTTGAAGGTAAGTGCTTCACCGGTATTTGAATCAATATGAAGTGCACCAAACTGGTAACGTATATATTCCTGAGATACATCATCATATGTAAAATACGGCTTTGAATCAGAAGAAAATTTTAATATAACCTTATTTACCGGAGTTCCGTTTTCAGGAATCGTGTTTTCTTCATAAAAATTAAAAAAACTCTTCTGTCCGCTTTTCTTTTCAATTCTCATAGAAGATTGTCCAAGAATATTAAAAAGAGTTGACAGCTTTAAAAAAACATTATGTGGTGATTCAATTGATTTATCTCTGAAAAATGCGCTGTTGCCGAGTCCGCCTTCAATTCCGTCGATATCATCGATCTTCTGTGCGGCAATCTGGTCTTCTGCGTAAGGGGTTCTTCCAAAATGAACAAAAATTGCATCATATTCCGTTGCAAAGCTGATGTAATAATGTCTGGCACTTCTGACAGAACCAATTCTTTTTGCTGATTCGGTAAGCGTATCCTGCGCTTCAAAGATTGCCATAAATCTCGTTATCCCATATTCAACAAGAGCTTCGTAAAGTACATCCGCTTCTCCTAGTCCGCTTTGCGGTGATGCAGCTTTAATATTATTGATCATTACAGCATAGGGACGGTACTTCGATGCATCTTCCGAAATCCATAGACCAGTCAGTTGACTGATTACTTCCCCCTCGTGTAATTCTTCCGGTGTCGGTATCGGAGTATCGGTTGGTGTCAATGTCGGTGTTGCTGTAGGATTAGGTGTTGCGGTTGGAGAAGGTGTTACAGTAGGCGCTGCTGTCGGAGGATCGGTAGGAATTTCCCTGAGCGCTGTCGTTGCTGTCGGTAGATTTTCGTTATTCGCCGGCTGATTTTTACATCTTGTAAAAAAAGCAGCGCAAAAAATAATTAAAATGGAAATAATCAGATATCTTTTCATTTAATAATTCCGTATTACTTAACGGACAGCTCCTTCCTTATTCTCTGGTAATTCCAAGATTTTGAAGAACGGCTTCTTGTTTTTGTTCCATTATATTGCGTTCTTCTTCCGTTACATGATCATATCCAAGCAGGTGTAAAACACTATGAACAGTTAGAAAAGAAATTTCCCGTTGTTCGGAATGTCCGTATTCTGCAGCTTGTTTTATTACATGCTCATACGATATCATAATGTCACCAAGCAGCAATTCTCCGGATTCCGGTGAAAAATCACCTTCCGTCTCCTTCAGCTCTTCATAATAAGCAGGAAACGTATATTCGTGTGCAGGAAATGACAAAACATCTGTAGAGGAATCAATCCTTCGAAATTCACGATTTGTTTCCTGAACGGAATTATCATCGGTAATTAATACAGAAACCTCAACTTCATAAGGACATGCTTCGGAATGTAATGTTTCTGTAATTACTTTATTGATTAATACTGTATAGTCGTAATCAATTGAACCTGTCCATTCATTTTCAATAAATATATTCATGACTTTCCCCCTTATTTATACTAAGCATAATACCTCATCATTCGATATGATATGTTTCCTTAAATTCAGAATAAAATTCCTGACGAATCTTATGATATTGAGACATCGACATACCTGCAGAACGGATTGTACCTTTTTTTAAATGCATTTGAAATGTATTTTCTATCAGCTTTGACATTGAAACATCTTTTTTATTTTTCATAATAAAATGATACATTGTTATAATATTATTCGTTATTAGAACAATCGCCGACTCCATACTGCTCGGAAGTGCATCCTTTTCTGTCTGCTCTTGAATGATTTTAATAAGTTCTTCAGGAAAATCATTTTCACGAGCCAGCTCTTCTGAAGTTACCGTGATATCATTTTGAAGAATTTTTGCCATATCGCAATATAATGCCGCAACATAGGTCAGTTCCTCTTTTGCGCCAACTTTTTTCGCTATTCTTCCGGAAAGTACAGCAAGTTCCTCACAGCGTTCAAACTGTTTTTGAGAACACTCTTTCATTTTCTTTTGAAGTATATAATCCGAGCGGATCAGCATAGCAATATCAGGAGCACTGTAAGAGCATTCTATTTGAGATACCGGTTCTTCGATTTTAATAACAGAATCATCTGTTTCTAACACCTTATAAGTAAGTTCTTTGATTGGAATACAAATGTGGTATTTAATTAATAAAGCAAACGGTATCATCAAATTAATTAAAAAAACAGTAATTATTTCATTCAATATTCCGTATTCAGATATAGTATACCTACTGAATAATAGCGATAAAAGAAGCTGCAGAAATAAATTTGAAAAAAAGTAATATACCGATTTTTTTCTGTCATTAATTCCCGATATCGTGAGTATAGCAAGTATTCCATAAATTGTATGAATTATGTCTGTATACGTAATTCCATGATTTAAAATTCCAACAAGAAAAAGCATTGAAAGAAGGTAAACATTAGCAAAAATCCCATCAAACAGACCTGCCAGCAGAACGGCTCCAAGAAAATACATGGAAAAGCAGATAATAAGAGGGTTTGAAAAACATATCATCATCAGAGATAGCATATAAATGCTGACCAGAAACCATGCGGCCATTGGTATCCTGTCAATCATATGTCTGCTCGAAATCGTTTTACATATTAATAAAATACAAATACCTGCCAATGCATAAAAAAAACAAAATACAGTCTTATTCTCTGCTCCATCAAATAAATAAATAAGCAGCGAAAAAGAAATCGTAATTAGAAATATCCATATAGAAGTAATGAATACGGACTTTCCGTATCTAAATTTCATCGTTATTTATTGCCCCTTTTTTTTCTGTATTTCTTATCTTTTTCGGATTCTGTTCGATTTCTATTTTCATACTGTTCATATGCATTTACAATCTTCTGTACCAAAGGATGACGTACAACATCCTTTGAAGTCAATCTTGCAACAGCAATGTCTTCTATCTTACCCAACACAGCTAATGCGATATCAAGACCGGAAGCTTGTCCGCTTGGAAGATCCTTTTGTGTTAAATCTCCGGTTATAATAACCTTCGAACCAAATCCGATTCTTGTTAAAAACATTTTCATCTGTGCAGGAGTTGTATTCTGAGCTTCATCCAGAATAATAAATGCATTATCCAGAGTACGTCCTCTCATATAGGCCAGTGGTGCTACTTCAATCAGTCCTTTTTCAGTGTTTTTGGCAAATCCGTCTGCACCCATAATTTGGTATAATGCATCATATAATGGACGAAGATAAGGATCCACTTTGCTTTGCAGATCGCCTGGAAGAAACCCAAGCTTCTCACCGGCTTCAATTGCCGGTCTTGTCAAAATAATACGGTTAACTTCATCATTTTTAAATGCATTTACAGCTGCAGCCATAGCAAGATAAGTCTTTCCTGTACCTGCAGGACCTACTCCGAATACAATCATATGATTCCGTATCATATCAACATAGGTCTTCTGTCCAAGTGTTTTTGGCCGAATCGGTTTCCCGCTTATCGTATAGCATACAAGATCCTTGTCTACTTCCTCAATTGCATCGGGTTTTTCATCAAATGACATGGATAATAAATAGTTGACTTTTTGTTCACTGATTGTATCCCCGTGCTCAGAGCTTCGAACCAGCTGGCCAAATACCTCCATCGCTTTATCTACCTTCTCATGTTCTCCTACCAGCTTAATTTCATCATCTCTAGCAATAACCGTAACATTTAGGGATCGTTCTATTTTTTTCACATACACATCATATTGTCCGAATATATTTTTTTGATGTTCAACCGAAACCGGAAGGATTCGTTCCGATATACTCATAAAGAATATCTCCTTATACGTTCTTTCACTTTATTTCTGATCGTTCACTTCTTGAATTAATTCTTCCGGATTTAGCTCCTGATAATTCCAAAAGCGTCCCTCCATGATGACTGTTCCTGACATAAAACATGTTTCATCTTTAATTTTTATCTTAACCTGATCCGAAACCAAACAAAAACCATCTGTCTGCCATTGTTCCAACCATTGAATGTATTGCTGATACATTTTTTCAGTCAGCTGCGAATAGCTGTATACAGCAGGATACTCCTTATATTCCATACAAGATATTGTAGTATGTGAAATCGGAAGATACAGATTGTTTGAAATTTTCCACTGAGTTGTTTTTTTTATTATATCACACTCAGTATAGTTATTACCATACAGATATGAAAAAATATTTTTATTAAAAGAATCAATCATAATTCCATAAGAACATTTTCCGCTATATTCTTTTATCTTATAATTGACTGACATTTTATCTTCATAGGGAACAATAGCACGAATGTTTATCTGCCCCTCTGCTTTGGTTGGTCTTTTTAATAAAACTGTTTCGTATTCATCAACCGTTTTCAGTACGCCCATAATCAGAACATCACCTGTACAGACAACATCCCCGCTTTTTACCATCGGAGTTCCGCTCTGCGTAATAATATCAACTACAATCCCGTTTTGACCGGCTACCATATTTCGATATTCAGATTCTGCCGCAATATCAACCGTTTTAAATACAGTTTCTTTTATTCGTAGTGTGAGTCTGCTTCCTTTTAGTTCAACGGAAACCCAACCGATATCAGGAAAATCTTCTCGTATACAGGCTTCTAGATAAGAGCAATCTATTTTTGAGCATCTGGTTCCAAATCCAATTTTATTATCATATAAATACTGGATCATCTGCTCCTCTGTATGTAAGCTATTCCCTTCCAACTGTATATCCCATAGAAATGTTGAAAGAATATAAATGAGCAGAACAGCAATTAATACACCTGGTATTAACGCAATATGTTTAAAAGAGCGATAAATCAAAAAAGGAATCCCATTTTTTTTAATGATTTTCGGAAAACATTTTGTTTTTCGAACAATAGGTAGAAGTTCCCTATATTCGTTTATTCCGATTTGAAACCGATAACCGTCGTTCGCTGCTGTCATATTATAGATTTGCAGACTTCTTTTTGCACAGATATTAATAAACCGCTCTACCTGTTTATTAGTTATCTCTGCAGTTACATAGCCTTTGAACCAAAGCTTAAGATTATTCATTCTGTTCTCCTTACGAAAACACGATACTATGAATGATTCCGGTTATTTTCATCTCGTCTTTAGTGTAGTATGCAATGCAGAGATCATTTCCTTGGATTTGAACAGTATATTGTCTGGTCTGTATTTTGATTACATATCCTGTATATTCTGTGATTTTTTTATAGTTTTCAATTAATAAAGAAGTTCTGCCCTGTAATGTCATAATCGGTGCACCGGCAAATACATCAGGTGAAACAGAAAGTGCCAGAGATATTGATTCCAAATAGGTGGCACGTTCCTCTGCACGGATTTTCGCTTCTTCTTTTTTTATATGGTTCAGCTCCTGCTTTCTTTCGCTGATGGTTTTTTTGTGTCTTGATTTCTTATCATAATTCAAAGCAAAATCCTTTATGATGTTAATCATAGTATTATATGATAAAAAACAGTCATCATGCGTTTTTATGATAAAAAAAGCAACCGGTATAAAACCGATTGCTCTTATAATTATTTTCTAATTACTTCCTTTAACTTTGCACGTTTGCCGACTCTGTCACGAAGATAGAACAACTTTGCACGTCTTGCTTTACCATGACGAATAACTTCAATCTTTTCAACAATCGGTGAATGTAACGGCCAGGTCTTCTCTACTCCGACACCGTTGGAACTCTTTCTTACTGTAAAGGTTTCTCTGACACCACTGTTCTGACGCTTAAGGATAACACCTTCAAATGCCTGTGTTCTTTCCTTGTTGCCTTCTTTTACTTTAGCATATACCTTAACGGTATCGCCTACACGGAACTCAGGAACTTCAGTCTTTAACTGTCCTGCTTCGATGTTCTTGATGATTTCGTTCATTCTATTCCTCCTTATACTAGATGTTCTTACTACGTCCTTCTATGGCAAACCCTTAAAGCTACTTTGGTTTATTTCGTACAGAGGAACATCCGTCTCACGATGAAACATTATAGCATGCATGCCTTGCAAATGCAAGAACTTTATAAGCAAATTTGTTTATTTAAATCTGTTTACCTGATTCTGTTTATCTCTTTTATTCATCGTGGCGATTTATCTAATGTATTTATTAACCAGGCTTTTTCTTTCTCAGTAAGACAAGCATCTATAAGAAGTTCAGGTCTGCGTTCTGCTGTTCGTATCAATGACTGCTCTCTACGCCATTTTTCGATATTGGCATGATGCCCGGAAAGAAGAACCTGCGGAACGGGCTCTCCCATAAATTCTTCCGGTCTTGTATATTGAGGATATTCCAGCAAGGAATCCTGAAAGCTCTCAAACTCTGCCGAGGCTTCATTATTCAGTACACCGGGTACAAGTCTCGAGATACAGTCAATCATTATCATGGCAGGAAGTTCACCTCCGGTAAGTACATAATCCCCAACCGAAACATAATCTGTAACAATCAATCGAAGCACGCGTTCGTCAATTCCTTCATAGTGTCCGCACAGCAGAATGATATCAGTTTCACAAGCCAGCTCTTCTGCTTTTTGCTGCTTAAATAACGAGCCCTGTGGTGTAAGATAAATTACTTTGGGATTTATCGGATGATAGGTATCCATAATATAACGATAGGTCCTGTAAACGGGCGGAGCGGCCATCAGCATGCCTGCACCTCCTCCATACGTATAATCATCAACCCTGTTATGCTTGTTCTCGGAAAATTGCCGGATATCAATCAGCTCAACATGAATCAGTCCTGCGTCCTGTGCTCTGCCAAGAATACTGGAATGAAGAACCGTTAAAAATTGTTCCGGAAATAATGTCATGACATAAAAATTCATAGTTCTCCTATATAAAAAAATAATTGTATAATTCCATCAGATTAATCCGGGCATCATATGGACTTTTACCAGAGCTTTTTCAACATCTACATCAAGCACACATTGCGGGATGACCGGAAGAAGTACTTCCTTTCCCTCTGGAGTTTTTACAACATAAACATCATTTGCGCCTGTTTGAAGTACCTCGGTAATAATTCCAAGTTTTTCGTCAAGATCGGTAACGACAGCAGCGCCGATAATATCACATAAGAAATATTCGTCTTCTCCAAGCGGAATAGCATTTTCCCGTGATACAAGCAAATCCTTGTTTTTATATTTTTCAGCAATGTTGCGGTCACTAAATTGCTTAAATTTTAAAATTACCATGTTCTTAAAGTATTTAACTTCTTCGATATCCAGCTCAACATGTTCTTTTCCTGTATCCATAAGAACAGATTTTACATTTTCAAAGCGCTTGATATCATCCGTTGTAGGGTAAACCTTTACCTCACCACGAATGCCATGTGCACTAGCAATTACTCCGATACGTAAAAATTCCTGTTTCATTCTTCTCCTGTTATACGATGTCCTGTCAGACAAAAACAGTGTCCTGCCACATCAGTGGCAAGACACTTAAGTCTTACTGCATTATCTCGACCACTACTTTTTTGTCATCCTTGGTTGCAGCTGCTTTTACCAAGGTACGGATAGATTTGGCAATTCGGCCTTGTTTACCGATCACCTTTCCCATATCATCCGGCGCAACTCTAAGCTCAACAACAACTGCCTTGTCCGTTTCCGTTTCCGTGACCACAACTTCTTCAGGATGATCAACGAGTGCCATAGCAATGACTTGTACTAATTCTTTCACTTTGGTCTCCTTGCCATGCAGCAACAATCGCTGCAATCCCTTCTGAATTATTTCACGATTCCGGCTTTTTTAAATAGTTTGGATACGGTTTCTGTCGGCTGTGCTCCGTTAGAAAGCCATTTCTTAGCAGACTCTTCATCTACACGAAATGCACTGGGTTCCTGATTAGGATCATACGTTCCGATTTCCTCGATGAAACGTCCGTCTCTCGGAGATCTGGAATCTGAAACAATGATTCTATAGAAAGGAGCCTTCTTTTGTCCCATTCTCTTTAATCTGATCTTTACTGACATGTAATTCACCTCCTTGAATTATTTATATGTCAAATACTTTGTGCTGACTCGTTTTGATCATTTGATCTTCGAACCTTACACTGTAGTACCTGCATTCTTGAATAATTGTACTAAAAGCCAAATGGGAATTTCATACCGCCAAGTCCGCGTTTTCCTTTGCCATTCATCATTCCAGACATCTGCTTCATCATTTTTTTCATTTGATCAAACTGCTTTACAACACGGTTAACTTCTGCAATATCAACACCTGCACCTCTTGCAATTCTGTTCTTTCTGGATGGATTCAAAATATCCGGATTGGAGCGTTCCTTCTTTGTCATTGAAAAAATAATAGCTTCCACAGACTTCATTGCATCCTCAGTACTATCCAGATCAAAGCCCTTCATCTGTGAACTCATTCCTGGCATCATACCCATGATCTGCTGAAGACCGCCCATTTTTTTCATCTGATGAATCTGATCAAGATAATCATTAAAATCAAATTCAGCTTTCTTCATTTTCTTAGAAAGTTCTTTTGCCTTTGCTTCATCTATTTCATTTTCCGCTTTTTCAATCAGCGAAAGAATATCACCCATACCAAGAATTCTAGAAGCCATACGATCAGGATAGAATTGCTCCAGATCATTTAATTTTTCACCAACTCCTGCATAAAGAATCGGTTTACCGGTTACTGCACGGATTGAAAGCGCTGCACCGCCTCTGGTATCACCGTCAAGCTTTGTTAGTATCACACCTGTTATATTAAGCTTTTCGTTAAAGCTTTCTGCAACATTGACAGCATCCTGTCCAGTCATGGCATCTACGGTAAGGAGAATATTTTGAACCTTAACAGCTTCTTTTATTTCTACAAGTTCATCCATCATTTCTTCATCAATATGAAGACGTCCTGCAGTATCAATTATTACAAGATTATTGTTGTTCGTCACCGCATGCTGCATTGCAGCTTTTGCTATATTGACCGGTTTATGTCCTGTACCCATGGAAAATACCGGAACCCCAACCTTATCACCGTTGATTCTTAATTGATCAATCGCTGCTGGTCTGTAAATGTCACATGCTACAAGCAAAGGTGATTTTCCTTTGGCCTTAAATTTTGAAGCAAGCTTAGCTGATGCAGTTGTTTTACCTGCTCCCTGTAAACCAACCATCATTATAATTGTAATCTCACCGGCTGGGCGAAGTTCAATTTCTGTGGTTGTGCTTCCCATTAGGCGTACAAGCTCTTCATTTACTATCTTAATCACAGTCTGTCCCGGTGTCAGACTGTTCATGACTTCCTGTCCGATAGCGCGTTCCTGCACATCAGAAATAAACTTCTTTACTACTTTAAAATTAACATCTGCTTCGAGGAGAGCCATTTTAACTTCTTTTAGCGCTGCTTTAACATCAGCTTCAGACAGCCTGCCCTTGCCTTTTAAGTTTTTAAATATATTTTGAAGCTTATCCGATAAACTGTCAAATGCCATACTGATTATTCCTCATATTAATAATATAGATAAAATTACATACTATAGTTAAATCATCAAAGCATTACAAACGATTGATCAAGTTCTCAGTCAGCTGTTCGATTGTATTGGCAAGAGAAATCTGTTCTTCCCTGTTTTCTTCAGCTTTTAATCTAATTACGGTATCCTTGATCTTCCTTGCATCTTCCTGCAGCTTTTCAAACCGGCTTTTCAAACCAAGCTTCTCTTCATATTCCTTAAGCTGCTTTGAACAACGCTTGATAATATCATATACTCCTTGCCTACTGATTCCGTTCTCAGCTGCAATCTCAGAAAGAGACATATCATTCATTACATATTCACCAAAGATTTCTTTCTTATAATCTCCTAGAAGTTCACTATAAAAGTCATATAAAAGTGATAATTCTACAAGCTCCTGTAATCCCTTGGAGATATCGGTATCATATGCAAACGGAATGCTTTCCTGTCTGTTTATTGTACTGGAATCTTCGGTTTTTACTGTTATCATAAAGCACCGCCTGTAAAGTTTTTTTCTTTACAGGCGGTAGTATAAGCGATATAAGAAAATTTGTCAAGTAAATTTCTTGACAGTCTGAAAATATTCTATATTTTTATGATCATTCGAATATTACCGGCTTCCATAAGTAAATATATATGCTGCCACAGCCACGGCAATTGTTATATTAAGTGAATCTACGTCTTCGGACTGCGGAATCATAATAGGGGTTCCTACCTTTAAGAAACTTTCATCTAATCCACTTGCTTCATTACCAAAAATCAACGAAAATAACTTATCCTTTGGACACAGCTTTGGAGAAAGATACTGTTTCTCTCCAAGCATAAACGGGAACATCAACCTTTCATATGCATCCTGTTGTTGATTCTCCTTTATCCGGCAACTATCCGGTTTCTTTCCATAAACATTACTATATTCATCAAAGCTTGCAAAATACTGAACCCTCATATGAAACATGGCTCCCATTGACGCTCGTACAACCTTTGGATGAAAGAAATCTGCCGCTGGCTGGATTAAAGCAACATCACGGATTCCAAAGCCAAGTGCCGTCCGAAAAATTGTTCCTAGATTGCCCATGTTGCTTGGATTGACAAGAACAATATGAGAACAGTTTTTACATAGAGGTTCTTCCTTCTTACGAAATATACCTATGATAAAAACATTTTCTTTATCACTCAGTCGTTCAATCTGCTTCTGGCTTTCCGTCACCTTTATATTATTATTTTTACACAATTCTATGATTAGCTTACGGTCAGCTAATGCCGGTGAAAGAATAACTTCTGTTACAAGTTCCGGACAGTTTTCTATAAGTTCTATGGTCGGAAATGCACCGAGTGTATAGGAGTACGAAAATTCTTTTTTATATGGTTTAATCAGATCCATGATTTAATACCGGAAATACTTTCCGACTCTCTTTTCTCATTTACTTTATCTATCATCCTAAAACCGGTTTTTATCAATCCATAAGCCCAGCGCAGGATTTGGAATATAATAAATTTCTTCTCCATCCTCCATTGTATTCCACCCTGGAGTAAGCTTTTCAGGATCATAACGCTTTATCATTTCATCATAATCGGCAGCAATAAAGTGCACACTCTCAATTTCCTCTTTGGTAATATTTTTTACTGCGTAGGTAACTCGAAATCTTCCATCAGAAGACCCATGAATTAAATGGGCAGCTGTTCCCATGTTCTGCCTTAAATCCTCATTTTTCTGAAAAAGTTCCAGAGTTTTTAATCGTCCGCAGTATCCGTATTTTCTTATCAGCTTGTCATTTGTCGGATCTTCACCGAATTTATGAACTCCAGGTGCAAGAACAATCAGATCTCCGTCATCTGCAACCGCCATACGTGTTCTATAGACCGCTTTATTTCCCAGCCAGGTACTTTTGAACTCTTTCGGTTCAAGATAGACAATGCATTTTTTGATTCCCTTGTCAACAAAGTTGATATTCTTCTGCTGCGCAAGTAATATTGCTGCTTCCAATGTATTTCTTTTTTCGCCGATGAATAATCCATGTGTATGAATTATTCCTCCAGGTGCTGTTGTCACCGTTAATACAAATAGAATCGGACGATCCTTTAGAAAATGTTCCATTCCATAATCAAATATTTTTCTGACAGGAGTATGATCCTTTCCCATCATCCGTTCCATTCCGTAAACAGCTCCAACCATATGTGATTTATTTATCATATCACTTCCGCCACAGCCAACAAACAGGTTCTTAGAATGATTTGCCATACCGATCACTTCATGCGGAACTACCTGACCAATGGAAATAATTAAATCATAGGAAGGATCCATAATCAGTTTATTGATCTCAACACTGACTGGATCATTCCATAAGCCTTCTGTAATTTCAGATAGATATTCTGCCGGAACATCACCGATTTTAACCACATCTTCCCGCCAGTTATGGTAAATAAACCGTTCAAAAGGAATATCTCCATACATTTCTGTACATTCATCCTTTGTCATGGCAGCATGTGTTCCCAGTGCCGGTAAAATATCTATTACCGCTTTGCCCTCTAAGAGATGATAATAGGTATTGGTAATCAGTCCGGCATTTGAATGAAATCTTGTAAAATCAGGCGGAATCAGAAGTACTTTTTTTAAGTTTTTTCCTTTTATTGATTCAGCAACGATTTCTTTTATCGTTTCACTGCTTAATCCTTCATTTTCTTTTTCACAATAAAACAGTTCCATGTAACTCCCCTTCCGGAATATATTATACTATATATGTAGAGGAGGCAGTATTTCCACCGTGTCCTGTCCAATTAGTGTGGAAGAACTGTCCTCTCGGACTGTCAAGCCGCTCGTATGTATGTGCTCCAAAATAATCCCTTTGTGCCTGGAGAAGGTTCGCCGGAAGAAACTCACATTTATATCCGTCAAAATAATTCAATGCGGTAGCCATGGCCGGTGTCGGAATTCCGTTTAATACAGCAGAAGAAATAACCTGTCTCCAACTGTCTGTCAGACTTTCTATCGTATCGCGGAAATACGGGTCAAGCAGCAGATTCGATAACTCAGGATTTTTATCATAAGCTTCTTTGATTTTTCCGAGGAATACGGAACGAATAATACATCCGCCTCTCCACATTAATGCTATTCCGCCATAATTTAGATTCCACTGATATGTTCTGGCAGCAGATCTCATCAGGGTATATCCTTGTGCATAGGAAATTATTTTTGCAGCAAATAGAGCTTTTCTAATATTTTCAATAAACTCTTCTTTGTTTCCGTTAAAAGATATCGGTGTTTTATGGAACGTCTTTGCAGCGAGAACACGATCCTCTTTCATTGCAGAAAGACATCTTGAATAAACCGCTTCTCCGATTAAGGTAAGCGGAACTCCTTCATCCATTGATGCAATACCTGTCCATTTTCCGGTTCCCTTTTGTCCTGCCGTATCAAGAATTTTATCAACAAGTGGCTTTCCGTCTTCATCTTTGACCGCAAGAATATCTCTTGTAATCTCAATCAGATAGCTGTCAAGTTCGGTCTCATTCCATGTTTTAAATACATCATGCATTTCATCTGCACTCATACCAAGCACATCTCTCATTAACTGGTATGCTTCACAAATTAGCTGCATATCACCATATTCGATTCCATTATGAACCATTTTAACAAAATGTCCAGCGCCATTTTCTCCAACCCAGTCACAGCATGGAGAACCATCCTCTACCTTGGCACATATTGATTGAAATATCGGTTTGACAGCATCCCATGCAGCGGGCGATCCTCCCGGCATAAGGGAAGGACCTTTCAGCGCTCCTTCTTCACCACCGGATACCCCTGTTCCAATATAAAGTTTACCTTTGTTTTCCACATAAGCAGTCCGCCGAATAGTATCAGGAAAATGCGAATTTCCTCCGTCAATTATTATATCGCCATCTTCCAGCAAGGGCAGCAGTTTGTCTATAAAATCATCAACTGCCTGACCTGCTTTTACCATCAGCATTACCTTACGTGGCTTTGCAAGCTTGTCTACAAGCTCCTCGAGAGAATATGCGCCAATGATATTAAGACCTTTGGCACGCCCTTCAACAAAATCCTTTACTTTCGAAGTTGTACGATTAAAAACAGCCACCGTAAAACCCTTTGACTCCATATTCATAACAAGATTTTCACCCATTACGGCAAGTCCAATTAATCCAATATCTGCTTTTTTCACATTACCCTCTTTTCCGCGCAGCATTTTGCGCATAATGTACATTGTGACTGATATCTTTATCTCTTTACTCTTGCGTTTCCTTCCCAGATGCTCCAAAGCTGTTCTTCATCTGCAGGCATTCCATAGTCATCAAGCAATGTAGTAACAAATGCTCCGCTCGCCCAGCCAAGCTGAGCACATTTTTCCGGTTCCATTCCTTTCAAGAATCCATACAGGAGACCTCCGACAAAGCCATCGCCGCCTCCGATACGGTCAAGTACCGGAATCTGTCTTGGTTCAATCACAGTCCATGAATCACCATCCAGCATAATTGCACCCCATAGATGTTCATTGGCACTGATTACCTGACGAAGTGTTGTAGCAAAGGTTGATGCATTAGGATAATGCTCCTTTACATTTCGAATCATGCCCTGAAAGCTTTCGATTTTACTTCCGATCTCTTTTCCGCCTGCATCCGGTCCCTTAACCTTGAGACAAAGCTGGAAATCCTCTTCATTTCCAATCAAAATATCAGAAGCTCCAGCAATTTCATCAAAGATCTTAAAAAGTTCTTCTTCTCTACCCTTCCAAAATGATGCACGGAAATTAAGATCAAATGAAATTTTAGTTCCGTATTTTTTAGCTGCTCTGGCGAGTTCCAGACAAAAAATACTTGTTTCATGAGATAAAGCAGCAATCAACCCGGATAAATGAAGAATCTGAACTCCTTCTTTACCAAAAATCCGGTCAATATCAAAATCATTTATATTTAGTGTTCTTCCTACTTCACCGGCTCTGTCATTTTGCACACGTGGAGCTCTCATGCCATAACCACTGTCTGCAATATTGAACTGATGTCGGTACCCCCATGGACCTCCCTGAGGAATGTCCTTACCTTCAAATTCCATATGGCGACTATGAAGATCACTTTTAATAAACTGTGCAATCGGACTTCCTTCTACAAATGTAGTCAATACCTTTACCGGTAAACCCAGTGCTGCGGATATACTTGCTACATTTGTCTCTGCACTGGTTGCCTGCATACGGAACATGTTACTGATATGAACCGGCTGGCGTTCCGCCGGAGTAATTCTCACACCCATGCTGCTTGGAACAACCATAGCATATTTACAGTTTTCTCTTAATTTCATAAATTCTCCTTTTCTGTTTAGTTAATTAAGCTTATTTCTGAAAACCTTTATATAATAGTTCCAGATGATGACCGATATGCTTATACAGCATATCGGAATAGACCTGTTCGTTCTCTCTCCACAGA
>CAZRRN010000003.1:0-94917 GCA_964602475.1 uncultured Lachnospiraceae bacterium
ACAAGGAGAATTTGGTACAACGGCCGCAGTTGAATATAATATCACAGAAGGAACGTTGTGTGGAAAGTGGACGACAGAAGGGGAAATGACTCTTTCCCCTGCCATAGGGGTCGGAATCAATGAAAAATTTGGCGGAGATGTCAGAGGAACCGGAACCCTATACTATAAGCTGCGACTGCTGGATACTGCGTTTCCACCAGGCTTTGACCTTATTACCCTGAAAGCACGGGCAGAACTGGAATGCTATGTTGGTGGGATGAGATATGAGAAGGTGTTCTATGAGAATACATGGAGGCTGTATCCTGAATTGACAGAAGAGAACTCAGAGAATAAGGACGGAGATTCGGAAGATTCTACCGTAACGCCGGGTGGTGCGGAAGACGGAGAAGATACAGGAGAAAACACGGCTGAACCAACAAACAGTGCAGCTACTAGTTCGGATGGGGACGCAGACACGTTATCCCTAATGTCGCTTGACGAGGACGCAGACACGTTGTCCCTAATGTTGCTTGACGAGGACGCAGACACGTTGTCCCTAATGTTGCTTGACGAGGACGCAGACACGTTGTCCCTAATGTCACTTGATGGGGACGCAGACACGTTGTCCCTAATGTCACTTGATGGAGATCTGACAACACTTATACAGGATGCATACGGAGCGGCTAATCCGAAACTGGTAACCTGTGGGGAAACAGTATTTGCATTTTTTATCGGAATCGATTCATCACGGGCAGAGGTCAATGCTACTGCGTTATACTACTGTGTCTGGCAGAAAGATCAGAATTGTTTTTCCAAACCGGTGATTCTGGCAGACAATCAGACTGCGGATATCAGCTTTGCGGTACAGGAGATAGACGGAAGTCTTTATGTTGTATGGCAGGAGGTCGACAGGGTATTAAGCAGTCAGCCGGAAACTCTTGAAGAATATATTAAGATGTTTGACATATCTGTCAGCGTTTACCAAGCATCAGCTGAGAAGTTTTCAGAGCCGGTTATTCTGACCAAAGGAAACGGGATTTATGATTATATGCCAACGATTGCCTGTGTAGACGGAAATCCGGCGGTATTTTGGTGCAGTAACGAAACAGCGGATTACTTTGGTGTGAAGACAGCATCGTCTGTTTTTTACCGTATCTATAAAAATGATACTGGCTGGCAGCCACAGCTCTTATTGCGTAGTGGTATCTGCGGATTGTATTCCATGCTTGGGGTCACAACCGGAGAGGATGTCCTTTTTCTCTGTATTGACGGAGACGGCGATTTTCTGACAACAGGGGATGGACGGCTGGAAGCGGAGTATTATAATACAGTCGGAAGTACCGGATGCGTTATATTAAGTAAAGAACTTGAAAGAGAAGCCAAGTGGATCTGTCCGGCAGATATTGCACAGAATGTGATTTGCTGGTGCGAAAAATCAACCTGGTATTATCGAAAACTGCCTTTATATACAGAGGATTTTAGCAGCAAAAAAGAAGAACTTGGGAATGAAGTTTTATTTTCGGAGAAAACCGGTGTCAGCGGCGATTTTTATTTCAACGGTTCTGATATTTATTTTACCAGTTTGTCGGGAGAAGGGACTACGGTCTTATATTGTATGTCTTACTGTGGACCGCTCGGGGAGTATACTGATCCTGTTGCTGTATATGAGGGGATAGACAGAGTTCGCTCTGTTTCAGTTGCAGAGGGGCTGAGGATGCTCTATCTTGCGAAGGACAATGAAGATGAAAGCGAAACAGTCTATCATATCGATTACTGTTCAGTGACGGAAAACGTACAGATATCGCTTCTGAACACATTCTTTGATTACACAGAGGTCTCGTGGGGCAATGAGCTTTCAATTACCTTATCACTGCAGAATACAGGAACGGCAGCTGCGGATGCTCTTCGTTTTCTTGTGTATTCGGCGGATCATGAGGTATTATATTCTTATGACGCAGAGGGGCTGTTCCCTGCAGGAATCATACAGGAGTATACCATTTATCCAAAGCTTCCTGAAACGGTACAGGACAATCTTTATGTAGAAATTATTCCGCTTAGATATATTGAAACATCAGTGGGCACGAAGGAGGTTCTGAGTCCGATTTCCGATGCGGCGGTCGCAGCTTTGGTTGATTTGTCAAAAACAGAGCTTGCGGTATCCGGTCACGTCATGAAGATCGGAGCAGAATATTATCTGATTCTTCGCGTGGAAAACGAGAGTGCAGTACCGGTCATAGGGCTCCTTTTGCTAACCGACGCACAGGGAAACAGGATTGAATCTGCGGTAAACTTAATGGAGCATAATTTGCAGGATTATATGTTCTCTTTTGACAAGCTTCAGGCATCGACGGAGAATGTAATCATTTCTTTCGAGGTGCTTGGGGATAAAGAAGAGTATTATCAGTTCAATAATGCAGATACAATTACACTTCCGGTCAGCTTTTTAACGCATAAGGAGGAGACAGAAAAACAAGGATTTGAATTTGAACCGGAATCCGTAATTCCGGATGTTGCAAAACCGACTCAGGAGGCAGAACAGGAGCCAAAGCCAACGCTGAGCGATGAGACAAAGCAGGAGAAAGATCCGATTCAGGGAACGGAATCTGATCGCGAGAATGAAGCTGCACAGGAAGATGGCGCAACAAAAGAAACCGGAAACTCCAGCAATGAAGAGAATCAAAAATATTTGCTAGTGCTTGTTATCGTGATTGCCGGTCTGCTACTCAGCGGAAGTATTACGGTTATTCTTCTGAAGAAAAGAAGAAAGAAAATTGCATTGTGACCTGATGTCTTTAATCATCAACGTGCTCAAAATATTCAGACAGAGAAAAGACGGTTATATATAGGATAAAAAAGAGGGGGTCAAGATTATCTTGATCCCCTCTCTGTATAAACAATTATGCTAATTCGGAAACTACTTTCTTCAGAGCTTCAAGAGCCTCTTCAGGAAGAGCATCATATCCACCCTTGTCGGTAGAATACTTGCCAACCTGATTAACTCGGGACTCCATACCTGCTTTGAGCTGTGCCTTGTAGCTTGCATCGTTCATATCAGGAACAAAGCCTTCCCAGTCACAGATTTCGATATCGGAGAAGTTGCCCCACTTCTTAAAGTTGGTCTTTCCTTCTACAATTGCTTCGAGAACACCAAGGGTTACTTCCTTCGGAATCTTCTTGCCCATGAAGTCACCGGTGTTGATGATGTAGCAGTCAACATTCTTCTCTTCAACGAGCTTTTTGAATTTTACATAGTCGTTAACAAGAGGATAGGTTCTGAATGGGTTAGCATAAGGAACGAAACGAAGAGCATTCAAATCGGTTCCGGCAGCAACACGCTCAGCAGTTGAAGTCTTAGTAGCAAGAGTTGCTCCCATAACGGAAGCAAGTGCAGCACCCTTTAACTTAACAATCGGCGGAATAGTAGGATCCTTCATGATCCAGAAAATTGCATTTACAGGTGCATTGATCTTATCAACACGGTTCGGAGACCATAGCTTTGACTTGATTGCACGTCCGTTACCGTTACGGATATCCTCGGTAACAAGTTGAATCTTTCCGTCCTCATCCATTGTTGCAGAGCAGTTCTGAGCGGTCAGCAGATACTTATTGTCCGGACAGCCGGTCGGATAATCTGCTGTCTTATCAAAGTAAGTAGGCTCAAGAGCGATGGAAGAACAGGTATCACTGTTGATGATAAAAGCATCATCATGAAGAACGGTGATCGGATACTTTCCTCCGTGCTTTGCATGGGTAAGGGTCGACTTTCCGGAACCCGAAAGACCGAATACAGAAGCAACATACTTGGAACCGTCAGCTAAACTGTATTCCTTCTGTCCGCCGTGGCAGGAAGCATAGCCGTTACGGTTTGCAATTGCCCATGCCATGGTAAGGGTACCCTTCTTGTGCTCTCCAAAATACTTCATGCCGAGGATGCAGGCACAGTTCTGTTCGGTATCAAAATAGCAGAGAGTAAGAGGATCACTTAAGCAGCTGTAATCAAGATCCGGACGAACTCCCGGGGTCCACTGCGGATCGGAGAAAATATAGATATCAGGTTCTTTGCCGTCGCCGACAGGTTTTGAATTCTTATACATTTTAACATAATCGTCAGACATATACTGGAAGTTCAGCATCCAGTTGTAAAGCAGATTCTCTTCTCCCTCGGGGATAAGAAGATGAGCTTTTACCATGAATTCCGGATCAAGACCAACGAAAACTTCTGCATGATACATTGTTTTCCAACGTGTCTCGTAAACGGCATCCATTGCTACCTTGTCAAGCTTGACAGCGTCTACACCGGGTTCACCCTTAATACGACGTGCTGCAGCATAACGACCGGTAACAGCGCCATCGTTAAAAAGAAGAACTTTTGCGTCTCTTTCAAGGCCGAATTCTTCACCGTGAAAAATAGGCATATCGGTTACGATGGTTCCGGGTGAATTCTTAGCAAGCTCATATGCTTCCTTTAAGGTATTGACCTTTACGACATTGTTGCCGTAGAAAGCAGCTTCGATGATGGAACGAGTCTTGGAGAATCCGACTTTGCCGGCTCCGATCTCATCCTGCTTGTAATAAGCTTTTGTTGACATGGAAATACCTCCTATCGATAGTTGAGTCTATTTAATTCAAAAGAATAAATAGCTGCTGTTCGGTGGAAAATGCGTTCTTCGGGGAGAGGAAAGCATAGTACAATTTTTTTCAACGTCCACCGCTTAACAGTATAGAGTCGGAAAGCAATTCTGTCAATAAAAAGATTGTTAAATTTTTGATATAGCAATGCAGAAAAGATGCAAAAAGACTATTCGGAAACAGACAGCAGATAATTACGACAAATACTGAATGGAAGAGGACCTAATTCCAGTAGCTGTTTATGAAATTCTTTTAGTGAAAAAGCATCACCGGTTTTTGTTTTCACTTCATTTAGCAGTTCATACATCTGAAGAACACCGACAGAATAGGGAAGGTAATAGGCGGGCTCGCCAGCGAGCATCAGATACAGTTCTGAGACGGATTCTTTGGAAAGTCCATATATGGACCAGAGTGACGCAACATCTGATTCATTCATACCATCGTAATGGATTCCGATGTCAGTCAGACCATAGAGGCAGAGAAGAGAAATTGAAGATGAACGCAGGAATTCAGAAGACAAGGTGTTTTTTGCGAATCCGTAAGCATAATGTTCAGCATAGGTAGCCCATCCCTCATCCCAACCCGGAAAATCCAGCAGACTTCGGACAGCGTGGGGTTCGCAGGAAAGGAAAAACAGCCGGGCATACAGATGTCCGGGAAAGGTTTCGTGAGCCAGAGTGGTAAAGCTGTCACTGTCTGGATATTCCGGGTTGATATAAACCGTATTTTCAAGATAGGAATCCAATGGGGAGAGCAGGTACAGTGCAGGTCCAAGAGTGGTACGCAGAGCGGATGGTACTTCGCAGAGGGAGAGCTTTAACGATCCAATGCAGGGAAGAGAAGGAAAATCCGACCCGATTGCTTCTGAAAGAAAGCAGATTGTATCTGTTGGAGTATCAGCAGGATACTGGGCATCCATGGCGCTTTCCAGGAAAGAAAGAAGATCGGACTCTGTTATCTGACCGTGGCTGTCAGTCGGAACCATAGCTTTCATTTGTTCAATCGAGACAGTAAGCCAATGGTTCAGAAGATCCTTCATTTCCGGGACGGTAAGGTCGGAGGAGGAAGCTTTTCGTGCAAGAAGCTCATAATATTCTTTCCCGGTCGGTAAGGAGGTAAGTCCTAAACCGGCATTTTCAGCAGAGGAGGTTTGCAAAAGCGAGGAGTCGGCATGCTCGGACATGCATTCAAGCAGCAGAGAATAGGCCGGAATCAGAGAGGTTTCTACCTGATAGGCATTAAGACGTATATAGGTAGCGGCTTCTACCTCAGTAAGAAATTCTGTTTTTGTCAGGCGATCTGCAAATCCGGTAATCAAAAAATTTGTTCCGCTTGGCTGGTTCACAATTTCTTTACATTGCACTGCAATCGCAGAGCAAAGCTGTGGAGGCAAACCAGTTCCGTTTTCAAATTTTTCGAGTTCCCATGCAATTATGCTTTCAAAACAGGAATAAACCGAATCCAGAAGATTCAGATACAGCTCGACATCATCCTTTTTTTCAAACCGGAACTGTGACAACAGGAAAGGGAGCTGTGCTTGAATCCCGCTCATCAGGGTAAGCGGTTCATACAAAGAAATAAAAGGGCGCTCACCAGTCTCTGCTTCATAGTACCAGAGCATTGCATCATAAGTCAGCTGCTGTCCGGTGTCCAGCAGGGTGCGGTCAAAGGCGGTAAGCTCCGCCAGTAGTGAATCTGCTGAACGATAGTATTCAAGAAGTGCTTCCTCGGAAACAGTTCCAAGCCCATGAGGAAGCTGCGAGGTATCAATACCATAACACTCAGCATTTTCAAGAAGAAAATGAAGAGTAAATACCCCAGAGGCGGCTTCTTCACTAAAAACAGAGGAAAGAAATAAATCAAATTCTGCCTGTTCATTGAGAGAGGCATCGGTACGTGGAAAATGTCTGATCAGAAATACAGTGACGAACAAGATCAGAATTCCGGAAAGCAGCAGTGTGAGCAGCAGAACAGAAGAGCGGGAGCGGTTGGTATGTGGCAAGGCGGGATACGCTCGAAGGAAATAGATTAGTATAGATTATTGCAGGAAAGTAAAAGTATGCCTGTGAAATCTAATTGGTGCCTTAAGATTTTAACGGAATAAGCCGAAATATAAGTCAACTGGAACAGAAAGGATAGCTTATGGATGGAATTTATACGAACGGTCTGACCGCTTCCGGAACACAATCGGTTCGGGAACGGGACAGCCGGCAGGAGCTGCCGGCATTTCAGACCGGAGAGATAATTGAGGGAGTAATTACCTCTGTCTCGGATCGTGTATCCGTCAACTTTAGCGGAAAAGAATATACTTTTCCGAGCGAAGCAGTGCAGAACGCCAGGGAAGGCGAAATAAGAACATATAAGATCATGGAGGCATCGGGAGCATCCTTCGTCCTAAAGGAGATTGGAACCAACGAAACCGCAGGCGGACAGGGCATATTGTTCACGGCAGTTGAGACCGATCCGCAGGTGATGTCGGAGTGCCTTAAAGGCGAAGAGAAAGGCAACGCCAAAGAGGAGGAAGACCGCCTTGACGAAATAGCAAACCGAATGACGGAAGAAGACTATAAAGAGCTTAACGGTGAGGGAATGACGCTGGAGAGGTATAACCTGGAGCGTCTGGAACGGGTGCTGGAGCGTCTGAAGACACAGAAAGAGATTCGTCGGGCCGGAGAAGAGGGGCAGAAAGAACGTCTCAGTCTCAAGAGAGACGCCACAGAAAAGACTGCGAGAAAGAATGCAGTTACGAAGCTGTCGCAAACCGGAAGGACGGAATTAATTGCGGAACGTCTTGAAGCGGTCGATCTTCCGGTAACAGACAGTAATGTAGCCCGAATTGCCGAAGCCATGAATTTGGCAGAAGAGGCGCAGTATATGACTGAGGCTTCTTTTTCGTATCTGATTGGAAATCAGCTTGAGCCGACGCTTGAAGCCTGCTATAAAGCGGTGCATGCAGGTGCTGTTCGGACAGAACCTCTTTCGGATACTGTATTTGAAGAATTAATGCCACAGGTTGGGAGTGTAATCGAGAATGCAGGATTGGAGCAAAATACTGCCGCTGTTGAGGATGCCCGCTGGCTGATTGAGAAGAATCTTCCGCTGACGGCGGATAACTTACAGTATAAACAGGAACTGGAGCAGCTGACCGATGATCTTAACGATGGAACGCTCAGCGAAGAAGCACTGCTTAACGGTACAGTGGAACAGTTGAGCCGGAAAGAAGATCCCAGACAGTTGAATCTGATAGTGCTTCGGCAGAAAGAAGAAATCCGGCTGCAGCTCACGGAAGAGGTTTCCGATAAGATGCAGCAGCTTGGAGTGGAAACTGATACCAAAGCAATTAAAGATCGGATTGAGGCTCTGAAAAAAGAAGAAGCAGAGTACTATAAAAGCCTGCTGAAGGAGATCGGAACAGTAGGTGACAGACCGGAAGAACTGCTGGAACAGACACTGCAGACAACGGAGAGCTTAAAAGCAGCCCCGGTGAGCCTGTTGGCGGTGACATTTTCCGGACGTTCGGCACAGACATTAAATACGCTTGCAGTTCAGACAGAATCACTGATGAACAGAATGGCTTCAATAGATACGATGGACGGTGAAACGGTTCGGAATGCAAGATTTACAGCTGCTGAAGCGGGTTATGAAGCATTGATGACAAAACCGCGAAGTGATATGGGAGACTCGATTCATACAGCATTCCGCAATGTAGATGATCGTCTTGCAGCCCTGAACCTTGAGACAACCGAAGCTAACCGCAGGGCAGTACGGATTCTCGGATACAACAGTATTCCGCTTACCGAAGAAAATATTACTTCCATGAAATATTACGATTCACAGGTGACCGGACTGATTGAAAAGCTTCAGCCGAGTGTTGTGACCGGGCTGATTCGTGAAGGAATCAATCCTCTTACCACAGAGCTTTCGACTCTGGAAACGGAAGTTGACCGAATTGTCGGTGAAGAAGGCACCACAGCGGAGGAAAAATACAGTGAATATCTGGTGAAACTGGATGACCGCAAAGAGCTGACAAAAGAGGAGCGTGCTGCATATGTACAAGTATACAGGACAATTTACCGTGTAGAGAAAAGCGACGGAGCCGTCATCGGAGCACTGGCAGAAAGTGGACGGGAAATAACACTTCAGAATCTTATGACGGAAGCACGTACCATGAAAAGTTCGGGAATTGATACCCTGATCGGAGACGAAACCGGAATTGCAGAAAGCAGTGAAGCCGTATTGCTTGCACAAAAGCAGTTTGAACGGATTGCAGGTCACTTTACCCCAGATCGTGCGGAGGAAATCAGAAAGACGGAAGCACCGGAAACCATGAGCCTGGAACGATTAGCGGAACAGCTTGAACAGTTGCCGGAGGGTGACGGAGATCTGGAATACAGTGCAGAGCAGGTAAATCATATCAGGGAACTTGCGGAGGACTGTTCTTTAGAACTTCGTTTTCTGGAACGGCTCGGTACCGGGAATTCTGTTGAGGCACTTACAGCGGCAAGATCGCTGCTGCAGGGCGGAAGCTGGATGCGCAGGCTCGAACGGCTGGTTCAGAATAAATCGGAAACGCTTACTGCCGATGATGCAGAAGTCAGTCCAGAAACAGTCATGACAGTACCTTCACGGACAGGTAAGGATACGGCAGCCGGATTTACCGTAACGGAAGAAGAAGCAGCCGAAGTACTGGAAAGCCGGGAGAAGCTGTCAGCACTGAGTGAACAGACCGCAGGGAAAGCGCAGGAGCTGATGGAAGCATTGTACCTGAATGCGGAGCTGACTGCCGAAGAAGCGGGAACCTTGCGGGAAATTGCCGGTTCAGTTTCACTGTATAAGGAGCTTGCAGGAAAGGAATATTATGAAATTCCGATTGGTGATGAGGACGGAGATGTCGGACTTCGACTGACGGTAATTCATAACAGCGGCAGCAGCGGACAGTTCTCTGTCTTGATGGACGGAGAAGAAGGAGGAAGCAGAATCCGTGCAGAAGCGGGATTGAAGGATAATACAGCCGAGCTTCTCATTACGAGCGACAGCCGCGTGGTATGTGATGCAGTACGCAGCAGACAGCAGGTTCTGAAGAATCGGCTGCAGGAGCAAGGAATCGACTGTGAACAGGTATTTGTAGGTTTTACAGATAAGGTCGGACCACTGATACCGGAGCAACAAAGGGACGGGACAAGCGGTCAGCAATCTTCCGAGGAAGAAAGCACCGGGACGGAGCTGCTTTATAGAGCGGCGAAAGAAACGGTTCTCTTCCTCAGAACAATCATTAAGAGCTGATTGACACAAAGTCTGTTATGCGCAAAAAGCTGCGCAGAAATGGAGAATAGTGTGAAAGATGAACCTTTCACACGCAGATTTGTGTCTGCGCGGTGCTCGACACAAAGTCTGTTATGCGCAAAAAGCTGCGCAGAAATGGAGAATAATATGAGAATTAATCACAACATGTCAGCAATCAAAGCAAGCAGTAACCTGAATCGAACCAATGCACTTCTTGACCGAAGTCTGGAGCGGCTGTCCTCCGGCTATAAAATTAACCGGGCTGCTGATAATGCCGCAGGACTTGCAATTACTCAGAAAATGAGAACACAGATTGAAGGACTTGATCAGTCCTCTCAAAATGCGTCCGACGGTATTTCCGTAATCCAGACGGCAGAGGGTGCACTGAATGAGGTAGAATCAATGCTACAGCGTATCCGTGAGCTTTCGGTACAGGCAGCCAACGGAACCAATACAACCAATGATCGTTCTGCAATTCAGTCGGAGATTAACCAGCTTACAGAGGAGATAACCCGTATCTCTGAAACAACGGAGTTTAATACAAAGACACTGCTCGACGGAAGTGTTGACAATAAATCATATTCCAGTCACAGTGCGGTAGAACTGATCTCCATTTCCGACACGGTTGAAATAAAGGATTATTCCCTGAACGTGACGCAGGATGGCCGTCAAGCGGTACTTGTAGGCACAACCAATGTGGACACCTCAGATTTCACTGAAGAAGAAGCAGGTATGCTGATTATCAATGGGCTTAGTATTTCCATAAATGGAGGGCAGACCATGGAGGAGGTTTATACCAATATCCGAAATGCCTGCGACAATATTAATGTAAACGCTTTTTTCAGCGATGGAGTGTATAATGTAGATAACGCAGCGAGCGATTCTGCCGGTTACACAGAGCAGACAACAGAGGAAGGCGGCTATCTAACCTTTGTTACAAAGGAATACGGTTCTACAGCAGAACTGGAAGTATATTGTGACAATGAAAACCTGCGTTCGCGCTTTGGAATCAGTGAAAACGGAGCAAAAGCATCTGGTGTTAATGCAAAAGCAACACTTGTTGGCGGTTTTGATGATACAGCAACGGTTTCCGCAAACGGAAATATTATTACCGTAACTGACAACAATCAGTTTAAGATGCAGTTCCAGATTGATGCCGGATCAGCAGCGACGGCCTTTACCGATGCAACTTTGGGAGGGATAGCAGCCGGCACGAATCCTGCCAGCGTTGAATACGAGGTCGGGATTACCGTTCTTCCAGCAGGACCGATTGATCTACAGATAGGAGCAAATGAAGGACAGACCATGACGATGAGAATCCCGCGTGTTGATCCGAAAACACTTGGAATTGAAGGAATCAATGTCTGCACGGACACCGGAGCACAGAACGCGATTACTCTCTGCGATACGGCAATTGAAGAGGTCTCCGCTATCCGTGCAAAGCTTGGTGCGTACCAGAACCGTCTTGACCATGCGATTGCCAATCTTGATCTTTCCGGTGAAAATATTACCGAGGCAATGTCCCGAATTGAAGATACAGATATGGCGGATGAAATGACGGAATATACTCAGAAGAATGTTCTGTCGCAGGCAGGTGTTGCGATGCTTTCCCAGGCAAATGCAAGACCTCAGACGATACTGTCACTGCTGCAGAGCTGACAATACCGGTACAATACTACAGCTTGTCTGTAAAAATTACAAAGGATATATTTACGGAAGAATAGAATTTGACCTTTTGCACTTGCGCCGGCAGCAGGAAAGGAATGTATGAATAAAGATAAATCACAGGAATTTGCCGCCCGGATTTCTCAGGCATCCAGAAGCGAACTGATTGTTATCATGTTTGAAATCGTTCTGGAGGATATTGCAGAAGCAAAGAGAATAACAGAGAGCGGACAGGACCAGATGGGTAAATACCGGCATGAATTGTCCCATGCCTGCCGGTTTGTAAATGAACTGATGGCCTCATTGAATCTGCATTATGCGTTGTCCTATGATCTTAGGAGACTTTATGTGTATGTAAACCACGAGTTGATTGCAGCATCATTTTCCCGGGATTGCAAAGCACTCACGGAAGCAGAGAATATTATGATGCGTCTGCTGGAGGCATTTCGTGAGGTTGCCCACCAGGATACTTCGGGACCTCTGATGCGGAACACACAGCATCTGACAGCAGGACTCACTTACAGTAGGGGCATGCTAAATGAGGTCTGCATTGAAGACGGAGCCACCGGACGCGGATTTCTTGCGTAACGGTAAAAAAGACGGAAGGTTGCGAAGCGCTTGTTCTCGAAATACACCATGCTTGGCTGAAGGTAATCTGGATGTTTAGAAAATAAGGAAAATTGCCGGCTGGTATGTTTATTTATGGTACAACAGACGTTTAGCATAGGCATTTCGGTATTCGGAAGGCGATAATCCAACGATTTTACGGTACAGGGTGGAAAAGTTATGGGTATCGGTGTAGCCGAGCTCATAAGCAATCTGACTGACTGGCTTGTTGGTATCGCTTAAGAAAAAAGAGGCCATGTTAATTTTCTGGGTAAGAATATATTGTTTGAGAGGGATACCTGCCGCTGTGCTGAACAGATGTGACAGGTATTTTTCGTTATATCCGAATTCGGCAGCAATATCGGAAACTTTAAGCTGGAGCCGGAGATTCAAATGAATATAGTCCAAAATATCAAAATAAGTTTGCTTCTGAGAGCGCTTCCCTGTACCGGAATTACGTGATGAAGACAGCTGACTGTCAATTTCACAGAGTACGACGGTTGTCATATAATCGAGGGAGATACAGCTGCAGGAGGAACGGATTCCGTCCTGCAGCTGCTTCATCAGGACGACGACTTTCTCAGGCTCCGGAAGTACAGCCTGCACCGGAATCCGAAGGTATACCGGTGCAATATGACCAGAACCCGTCAGAGGGCGGTTGTCGGTAATGTCACCGGAGCCGTCTTTTTCGGAGGTATCTTTATCGGAACTGCTGCAGGCTTCCAAACTGTATTCCGAAGCTGGCGTATTCGCCGCTCTTGAAGCAATGACCGAGTATTCCCCTCGGCAGGAAAAATGAAGCCAGTAAAAAGCACAGTCGGAAGGCTGAAATCCTTTTCGCTGGTTATTGGGTTCCGGAACGGGTGGAAGAAGAAGGCAGGAACCGGCGGGAACCGTATAAAACTCCTTATTATAAGTGAGGTAAAGAGTTCCTTCCGTCATAACAAACAGTTCGAATTCCCCTAATGGAAGTGCTTCATGGCTCCAGTTTTTTGAAGGAGCTTCAAACTTCCCGGTGAAAACGTAGTTGAGCGGTTCTGTAACCGGCAGCGCAAATCCGTGCATGGGAATCCTCCGTTTCATATTCTGCTTTATATATAACAGTAATGGTTTATGAAGTCAAGAAATACGAATCCGGTAATCCGGGGGCTGCATATTGCCGAGGAGCGGAAAAACCAAATCATGGTTTGTTTTTTCCATTGATTTTTAATAAATTCAGTGATATATTCGTGAGACAGCAGGAATCTGCCGGCAGACACAGGACAGACAGTCCATCGGACGAAGATGACATTTTACATGGCTATGAGCAGCATATATCACAAGAATGTGCAGAAATGAGGAACGATGAAGAATCAAACAAGAACAAAGGATATGACACAGGGAAATCCGACCAGACTGCTTTTGTTTTTTTCTATCCCGGTTTTACTTGGAAATTTATTTCAGCAGTTTTACAGTCTGGTCGATACGATTATTGTCGGACGTTGTATCGGACCGCTCGCGCTTGCTGCAGTTGGTGCGACCGGAGCAGTGAATTTTCTGGTACTTGGATTTGTCAACGGAATGACCAGCGGGTTTGCAGTCACAATAGCACAGCGATTTGGAGCGAAGGACGAGAACGGATTGCGGGCTGCACTTGGATCTGCAATTCAGCTCTGTATTGCAGTTACAGTGGTGGTTACAGTGCTCGCGGTAACAACGACCCGTCCATTATTAGTCCTTATGAACACTCCGGAGGATATTATTGCGGATTCTGCAGCATATATACGGATTATCTATGCAGGAATAATCACAATGGTTCTGTATAATATGGTTTCCTGTGTGCTACGGGCACTCGGAGACAGCCGTACCCCTCTGTATTTCCTGATTATTTCCTCTTTCCTGAATATCGGGCTGGATCTGATTCTGATTCTGGGATTCAACCTGGGGATTCCCGGAGCAGCATATGCCACTGTGATTTCACAGGGAGTATCGGGGGTGGCATGTTTTATTTACACAGCGGTTAAGTATCCGATTCTTCATCTGCACCGGACGGACTTTGTTGTGCGTATGGAACTGATTCGACGGCATTTGTTTATCGGTTTTCCGATGGCGCTGCAGTTTTCGATTACAGCAATCGGCTGTGTAATTCTGCAGAGCGCACTGAATGTCTTCGGTTCAACGACAATCGCTGCATATACTGCAGCTTCCAAGGTGGAAGCGCTGGTAACGACGCCGGCAGGAACCTTTGGTGTCACGATGGCAAATTATGCCGGACAGAATCTTGGCGCTAGCCGGCTGGATCGGATCAGCACCGGCGTCAGACGCTGTGCTGTACTTACGGTTGCATTCTCGTTGATTTCCATTCTTTTGGTCTTTACTCTGGGAGAACCGATGATACGGCTTTTCATGGAAGAAGAGAATCTCGAAATTCTTCAGCTTGCACAACAGTATTTGCGTGTGACCTGTTTCTTTTACCCGCCGTTATTTCTGATTTTTGTTTACCGGAATGTTTTACAGGGAATCGGGCACAGCCTGATGCCGTTGATGACCGGTGGTCTGGAGCTTGTAGCGCGTGCAGCTGTAGCGTTTACACTCCCGGGGGTTCTTGGATATCTCGGAATCATTCTTGCCGGACCGGTGGCCTGGGTTTCAGCCATGTTGCTATTGCTGGTATCCTATCTTATTATTTTTCGTAGGGTGAAAAACAAATGGGTCGAGATGAATCCGCCGGCAGTGGCAGGAGAGTGATAAACGGAGTTTAGTTATAAAATCTCAGCTTTTTTCACAGATTTGCCATAATAATATCATATTATCAGTTTATGGTAATTGTACGGTTGCGAAAGACTGTTTAGGTGAAAGGTGGTGCGATGAATGAAAAGTATCAGAAAATTAATTGCAGTTGTGCTATGCATGAGCATGATGCTTACGCTGACCGGCTTTCGTACGGTTCAGGCAGCAGACGGCAGTACCGTCGGAATATCGTCTGTAATGTCGCGCAGAGCAGATTATCATGTACAGGATACGAATGAGACACAGACAGAGGATGACGCAGAGAATGCCGATACCGAAGAAGGAGAACCTTATCAATCTCTTCAGTGGGCGATCTATAACGACGGATCATTTTCGGTTAACGATACGGACAACTCCGGCCATGACATGAATGACGGAGGAATGTATGACGGAGGTGGATTTACAATTCCGGACGTTGTGACGAATCCGGGAGAAACGCAAAATGACTGGTATAATGAAAACGACCGATGGTCGGATATAGAGAAATGGTATAACGACTGGATGGATTCTGTCCGACAGCCTATGAACGGTTCATGGAACGGGGGAAGAAACCAGAACGGCGGCTGGAGCGGAAGCTGGTCAAGAAATCAAGACGGCAGCTGGAGCGGAAGCTTTACCTGGACCGGTGGCTGGAGTGGGAGTAATTCTGGTTACAACGGAGCTTCTTGTTACTATGGGTCGGGCATGGATGAAATCGGCAGTCTGATTAATTCTTACTTCGGAGACTGCTGCAGCTGGGTATACGGAATGTCCGGTAACCGGTACGGACAGTGGATTTTACAGACCGAACAGACAGCGGCAGTGGAAGGAATCGACACCGATGCACTAAAAGCCTGGGAGCTTGCTTCCGGCGATGGAGAAGAAGTGATAGTTGCTATCATTGATACCGGTGCAGATTATATGCACGAGGATCTTGCCGGTAGCATCTGGGTGAACACAGGAGAAATCGCAGATAACGGAATCGATGATGATAACAACGGATATATTGATGATGTTTATGGATGGAATTTTTATAATGACAATGCGAAGGTATACAGCAGCAGACGCTCCGATGAGTATGATCATGGAACCCATGTAGCGGGAATCATTGCCGCGGCACAGAACGATATCGGTATCGCAGGTCTTGCGTCCAATGCTAATGTGAAAATTATGCTTCTGAAGGCACTTGGCGGTTCGGATGGCGAAGGGGATACGGCGGACGTTATCAGTGCAATCGAATATGCCGAGGCAATGGGTGCATCGGTCTGCAACTTAAGTTTCGGGACGACAGAAAATGATAAAGAGCTTGCCAGAGTTATTAAAAATTCGAACATGCTGTTTATCTGTGCAGCGGGCAACGGAGATTCGAGAGGATACGGAGTTGATACCGATTCTACACCGCTGTATCCTGCCGCTTACGATTTTGACAATATTATTTCGGTGGCAAATCTGTCTTGCGACGGAACTCTGGATTCTTCTACTAATTACGGTTTGACAAGCGTAGATATTGCAGCGCCGGGAACGGATATTTTAAGCACTACGACAGAAGACAGTTATGAATATCTGAGTGGGACTTCCATGGCAGCACCGATGGTAACGGCAGTTGCGGCAATGGTCTATTCTTACGGCGGGAATCTGACGGCACAGGAAGCAAGAGCACTGATTCTTTCCGGAGCAGAGAAACTGGATTCACTTAATGAAAAGGTTGCAACAGGCGGAATGCTTAACGCATACGATTCTTTGAAGGCAGCAATTGAAAATGCAGAGGATTAAACTTAATCCCTGAAACATCCGGCTATAACCGGTAACGTACGAACCGGTCTCCTCATTTTGGCTGAATCTGGCAGCCAGGAGACCGGTTCACTTTATTTTAGAAATTCTTTTACGGCAGGGGTGGATTTTCATGTGAAATTTCCGGATTTCGTTTATTGTTCCGAATCAGCATGACAATGCCGTATACGAGCCATTGCAACGCAATTAGAATTACCGAAGATGAAATAGAGATCGCAGCAAAAACAAACGCAGTGACTTCGCCGAATATACGGATCAGAGCGGAAAAATCTGCACCGTCAATCAAAACATCCTTTGCAGTGTGGATCTCTTTTGTGATTACAAAATAAAAATCAAGTCCGATACTGATTCCTGCAAGCAGGATAACAGCGGAAATGATGGTCATGATTAATAACACTTTTTTTTGTTTTGTCATTGGAGGCTCCATTCAAGGATTAATTAATGCTGACATTATAGCATTGATTGCATATTTTTACAATTACCATAATTTTCTTTTTACAGAACGGTATGCTGTCAGCTTTGCTTGTAATTTACGGATAAAAGTGGTACACTGTATAAAATATTTGTTTTGGAACGGAGCGCATATGGCAGAACGCAATCTGACGTTATTAACGGATTTTTATGAGCTGACCATGATGCAGGGTTATTACAAGAACCACATGACGGAAGTTGTGGTCTTTGATGCATTTTATCGGGAGAACCCCTGCCAGAGTGGTTATGCAATCTGCTGCGGATTACAGCAGGTAGTGGAGTATATTAAGAATCTGCGTTTTAACAGTGAAGACATTGAATATCTTCGCTCCTTACAGATTTTTGAGGGAGACTTTCTTGATTATTTGGCGGCATTCCGTTTTAGTGGGGATATTTATGCAATTCCTGAGGGCTCGGTGGTATTTCCGATGGAGCCGCTTGTCAAGGTTGTAGCGCCAATTATTGAAGCACAGCTTGTCGAAACAGCAATACTGAATATGATTAATCACCAGAGTCTGATTGCAACCAAAGCATCCAGGGTCTGTTTTGCAGCACGGGGAGAAGGTGTCATGGAGTTTGGCCTTCGAAGAGCACAGGGACCGGATGCCGGTACCTACGGAGCACGGGCAGCTGTCATTGGAGGATGTATCGGAACAAGCAATGTTCTGTGCGGACAGATTTTTCATGTTCCGGTATTGGGAACGCATGCACACAGCTGGATTATGAGTTTTTCAGATGAACTGAGCTCATTTCGCGAATATGCAAGACTGTATCCACAGAATGTTACCCTTTTGGTGGATACCTATGATACGCTTCGTTCCGGAGTTCCGAATGCGATTACCGTATTCGGTGAACTGCGTGCGGCAGGACGCCTTCCTGCAAGATATGGAATACGGCTTGACAGCGGCGATCTTGCCTATCTGTCCAAAAAGGCACGGAAGATGCTGGATGAAGCAGGTTTTCGTTCTGCCACCATCTGCGCGTCAAGTGATCTGGACGAGTACCTGATTGATTCTTTAAAAACACAGGGTGCAGCAGTTAATTCCTGGGGTGTCGGGACCAACCTGATTACATCAAAGGACTGTCCTGCATTTGGCGGAGTATATAAGCTTGCAGCGGTTAAAAAGGGAGATACATTTATTCCCAAAATAAAAATTTCCGAGAATCCATGGAAAATCACTAATCCAGGAAATAAATCCATATACCGTGTTTATGAAAGAGAAACAGGAAAGATAAAAGCAGATCTGATTACACTGACAGAGGAAATATTTGACGAAACGGAACCGCTCCTGTTATTTGATCCGATGGCAACCTGGAAACGCACGGTAATGAAGCCCGGAAGTTATACCCTGCGTGAGATGCTGATTCCCGTTTTTCTTTGTGGTGAATGTGTATATGAATCGCCGTCGGTGATGGAGATTCGCGGATATTGCGCAAAGGAACTGGAGACACTTTGGGTAGAAACAAGGCGGCTGGTTAATCCAAGTGAGGTTTATGTGGATCTTTCATCCAGACTCTTTGATATGAAACAGTCGCTGCTGAATTCCGTCAGTGAGACGCAGAATTAGAGAAACAGCCTTTGTGATATAAAAGATTCTATAAGAGAGAAAGGGTGAAAGAAATGCTGTAGTTTTTTCACCGGGTATGGAGGAGATTATGTGGTATTACAGTGATTCTTATCTATTTTCATATGGTTTGATTATTCTTGCGGCTATTATCAGTATGATTGCGTCTGCAAGAGTAAAGTCGGCCTATGCAAAATACAGCAGGGTGCTGTCTGTACGTGGTATTACGGCAGAGGAAGCAGCACGTGTCATTCTGAACGGTGCAGGAATTAATGATGTTCCGATTAATGCAATCAAAGGAACGCTGACCGATAATTACAATCCGAAAGAACATACACTGAACCTGTCGCAGTCTGTGTACGGTTCAACCTCGGTAGCAGCAATCGGAGTTGCCGCCCATGAGTGCGGGCATGCAATTCAGGACAGGGAGGAATATACCCCGATTAAAATTCGGAGCGCAATCGTTCCGCTGGTCAACTTTGGATCCCATCTTTCCTGGCCGATTATTTTATTCGGATTTTTATTCAGCGTTCCGATCCTTGTAAGTATCGGTATTTATTTGTTTGTATTTGTTGTAGCTTTCCAGCTGATAACTCTTCCGGTGGAATTCAATGCGTCCCGCCGTGCGATTGGAATTCTTGAAACCAGCGGAATTCTTGGAGCTGATGAATTACAGGGAGCGAGGAAGGTGCTATCCGCAGCAGCAATGACTTATGTAGCAGCAGCCGCCGCATCGGTTCTTCAGCTTCTGCGTCTAATCTTGCTGTCAAGAAGACGGAATGATTAACCGGTCGTATAACAGTTTAAAAGATATATGGAAGCTTATTCCTTAACGGGATATAGCTGACATAGATACAGTTAGTATTAACAGAAAAGTACGGAGGAGAAAAATGGCGGTTTCGACATCGATATTCCGGGTACTGGCAGACAATTTTCTTGGCTTTGATTTTATTATTTTCCTGATGGCTGGTCTGAACAGTTACATTCTGATTCGGACCGCTTATTATTCCAGAAAATTGTATGATACGTTGAATCCGTACTGCTGGATTCCGGGCGGTGAGGCTTCTCTTAAGGAAATCAAAGGAAAGTTCGCGCGTCAGCAGCGGAAAAGCAGCGAGACCGACATCATACAGCTTCGCCGCAGAGCCAATACATATTATGTGTTCTATGAGAATCTTACTGCAATTTTTCCATTGATGGGACTGCTTGGAACCGTAGTTTCCCTGCTTCCTATGGTGGAAGAAATAGGAGAGGTTGCGACGGGATTGTTTTTCAGCGCTCTCACCTCCACAATGTGGGGAATTATATTTGCTGTGATTTTTAAAGCAATGAACGGTTGTATCTATTCCAGAATTGAAGACAATGAGAAAAACATTGAGGTTTATCTGCAGAGAAATACCGACCGGCTGAAAGCGGAAGCACAGTCGGAATCTGTAAAAGAAGCGGTGGAGGAAGCAGCAGCGGAAGCACACAGCGAGGGTAAGGAAGATGAAAAAACGTGAAATGGTTCTGGATTTTACGTCGTTGCTTGATGTCATTCTGATTCTTCTGTTTCTAGTGGTGTGTTCCATGAATATCACCGCAAAGCAGAATGCAGAAGCGATGGACGCTCTTGCAGCACAGAATGAGACACTGACCGGACAGCTCTCGCTCCTTGAAGAGGAGGCAGAGGAGCTGAAGGCTGATGCTGCGGAACTGGAACAGAATCTTTCTGAAGCATCGAACGAGTTTCTGAAAGCTCAGCAGGAGAATCAAGCACTGATCTTTCAGAACGAAAAGCTTCAGGAGACAGCAGAGCGTTCACTGAATACCGCCGAGATGGCACTGCAGCGCCTTGAAGAGCTGGAAGAACTCAGCGGTCTGAACGTGGTTGATCGGACACAGTATGAGATTTTTCTTGAAAAGGTTACCAGGGTAGAGCTTGTCTGTATCAGAAAGGGTCAGTCCTGTCAGGTGACCATACTTGTAAATGATATTCACCGGACTTCTGTTTTGGTTGGAACAGAAGCAGCTTCATCGGAAGAGTTCAAGGTGCAGCTTAAGGATATCCTTGCGTCTGATGATCGCGGGACTGCAATAATTTCGATGGTGTATGTGAAAAACTCCATGCTTCATTATACTGCCGACTGGATTCGCAGCGCAGTACTGTCGCTTGCTGAGGAGATGCGGCCGGAGCCGACCATCTGGTTTGAGGAGGTCACCGAACTGACAGAATAAAGAAAGCAGAACCAGTTTACACGGAAAAAAGGCAGAACAAAGAAAGAGCATCAACTGAAAGAACGAAGAAAAGCATCAACGGACAGCAGGGGAGGAAGGTTAACATGAGGAACACGGAAGAACCGAACAGAGCAAGGCAGGGACAGGCACCGGAGCCAAAAAGAAAACCGGAGCCGGAAAGACCTAGAAAAAGAAAGAAAAAACGCAGCAGAATCAAGCGCAAGATTATTTTATTTTTGATTCTTCTGCTAATTATTGCAGTAGCAGTACTTACACTTTTGTACGGCGACAAGCTTGGACTTGGGGACGGATTCGGTTTCCTTCCGGGAGTTCAGTCTGGGGAGGAGTCAGGAGATCCAACGGGAGCAGGAGAGGATACTTCGAATGTGGCGCCGACCGCAGAGGCAACGCCGGTACCGACCGCAGAAGAGCTTCCTGCAGTTGGAGATGCGTTTATCTCCGTAAATGAAACAACGATAAAGCTGAATAATACCGAAGTAACGCTGGAGGGCTTGCAGTTGCAGCTTACGGGACCTTATAAGGGTGCAAAAGTTACGTTGAAGGACGACTATGCACTGATGGAGACCTATGAGAGTGTGCAGAATTTATTAACCCAGCTTGGAATTACCTATCAGGAGCAGGGAATTAATTAATTATGATAAACGGGGGTTACAATGGAGAGTATAAAGATTCAATATGGGAAGATTGAGATTACACCGGAAGAAGTTCTTTATGACAGCAGCCGTATTGAGATACTGAATCGTCATATGCAGAATATGATTGATGACGAAAGACTGATCGGAGCAGAATACTGCATAATAAAGCAAGGAAAGGTGATTGCCTGCAATGCACTCGGCAAGTTCAGTTATCGCGAAGAGGATACACGTACCTTACAGCCGGACACGGTATTCCGTACCGCATCCATGACGAAGCTGCTGACGGCAACGGCAGTCTTTCAGCTGGTGGAGGATGGTTTGGTACGGCTTGACGAACCGATGAGCCGTTATATTACAGAAATGGGAACCGCAGAGATGAAAGATATCCGGATTGCGGATGTTTTATCGCATACCTCAGGAATGTATCCTGACGGAGGGTGCTTTCCTGACCAGCTACAGAACCCATGGGAGATGATTGACCAGCTTGAACCGGGACGGGAAGACGACTGGTTGCGTGAAGCGGTAAAAATCGGGGTAAAATGCAGACCGGGGGAACAGTGGATGTACTGCAGCTTCGGATATGTCCTGCTCGGAGTATTGATTGAGCGGGTAACCGGTATATTTGCAGATGAATACATAACACAGAGAATTCTGCAGCCGCTAGGGATGAAGGATTCCACCTTTGCTATCGGCACGAGAAGAGATCTGGCAGAACGGCATATCATATTTGATGATGATACGGAAAAGCAGATCAATGCAATTCTTAATGGAACCATGAAGCAAGACAGAGGAGTGTGGAATAAGATTCCGCATACTGCCGGAGGACTGCACTCAACGGTCGGCGATATGGCCAGATTCGGAGCGGCGTTGTGCGGCGGCGGACGATATGGAGATATAAGAATTCTCGGGAAAATGGCAGTCGAGCGGATGACACAGATGTATCTGCACAATGTTCCCGATTACTGCTGGGGTTCGAATAACCCAAACCGTGAATATGCACTTGGACCGGATAAACGCAGAGGGATCGCAGTTACAGCAAGTGACCGATTCTTTTTCCATGAGGGCTGGGGCTATGCCTGTGTAGCGGCCGAACCGCGCGAGGAGCTGGCAGCCTGTTGGTATGTTCCGTATCGTGACGGTTCCAAGTGGTATCCGGAGAGCTTAATGAATGTTAAGAATATAATCCTGTCGGGATGCATGTAAATTATCACCGATACAAGGAAGTCAGAATGAACGTGTTTGAGAAATTCCGTCATCGCTTTGAAGTACTCAGAGCGGTAGCGGCAGTTACATATAAAGAATGGAGTGCTTACCGGACTCACTCGATGGTTTCCATCTTTGTGGGACCGGTGTACTTTATTGTACAGTATTTTATCTGGACAGCAGTATACTCCGGGCATTCCTCCATCAATGGAATGGAGCTCGAAAGCATGATCCGGTATTTCGGTGTAACCGTATTGATTGGTTATCTCACTATGGACTTCGCAGACTGGAATCTTCAGATGCTGGTACGTACCGGTAAATTCTTGACCTTTGCACTGCGGCCGATTCACCACCGTTATTTTGCTCTGTCACAGAAGTTCGGACATCGTGTACTGGGATTTTTCTTTGAATTTCTACCCTGCCTGCTGATTTTTACACTGCTGTTTCGAATCAATCTGCGTCCTGTATATCCGCTGTGGACTCTGATTTCCGTAGCACTGGCTTTTTTGATGAATTTTTATGTCAATTATAATATTGGAATGACGGCCTTTTTTCTGGTTCAGTCTTCCGGAATCCGTCAGGTGTTCGGTCTGCTTGCATCCGCCTTTTCCGGAGTATTAATTCCGCTGACTTTCTTTCCGAAATGGATTCAGTATCTTATGTTTCTGCTACCGTTTCAATATACGGCCTATGTACCGGCGATGGTCTTTACCGGAACCTACCGGCTGGCAGGAATTGAGCTGTCAATCCCGGCGGTTGTGGGAGTACAGGCAGGAATGTTGCTGCTTACGATTGCGTTCAGTGAGCTTTTTTACCGGCTGGCAATCCGGCGATTCACCGCCGTTGGAGCATAATCCGGTTATGGCTGTACCGCAGACTTGCGGTTTGCCGGTGCTATGGATGAATAAATTCCCTGCAGATTATGGAGAGTTCTATGAAACGTTATTTTCAGGTTTATCGCGAATGCATAAGAATTTCTTTTGCTTCTGCGGCAGCTTACAGGACTAATTTTGTATTAAGCAGCATTATAATGTTGGTAAGTAACCTGTTTTTGCCTCTGCTTACCGTTATCATTTATGAGTCGGGCGCAAGCTTTCCGGGCTGGAATGTCTGGGAAGTGCTGCTGATTCAGTCCGTTTTTACCATGGCGAACGGAGTTGCCTCCATGTGCTTTAACGGTGTGCTCTGGGCGACCATGCGACTGGTCCAGTACGGAGAAATGGAAGTAATCCTGATTCGTCCGATGAACCTGTTGTTCTATCTGATGGCATCGACCTTCGACATTTCAAGCTGGACACTGGTAGCCGGAGGACTGGCGCTATTGACTGTGTCGCTGGTGAAGCTTGGAGGGCTGACTCTGACCGGTTTTGCCGGATTTCTTCTGCTCTTTGCTGCAGGACTTCTGGTTCTGTTCGGGATTGCTCTACTTATGGCAGCGACCTCGTTCAAATGGGTAGCAAACTCCAGAATTCCGGAGATATTTGACAGTCTGCAGACCTTTGGAAAATATCCGATGACGATATTTCCGAAGGCTGTGCAGGGAATCTTTTCATTTATCATACCGGTTGCGATGATCGGATACTTTCCGGCATCAGTACTGCTTGGGAAAGCAGACGGCTGGATGTTTCCGGCAGTAATACCTTGTTTGCTTTTTGCTGCAGCAGGGATTTTGGTATATCACCAAATGATGAAGCTGTATGAGGGTGTCGGAGGCTGAGATATCAGTAAAAGATTCAGAAGGGGGAAGAGAAGGACATGTATGATCAGTTAACAGAGCAGGACATCATGAAGATGGAACAGGAAATTGAGTACAGGAAGCTGGTGGTTCGAAAGGAAGCGCTTGAGGCTGTGAAGGAAGCACGTGCCCACGGAGACTTAAGTGAAAACTTTGAATATCATGCGGCGAAGAAGGACAAGAATGCAAACGAAAGCCGGATCCGTTATCTGGAGAGAATGATAAAAACCGCGGTTGTGATTCGGGACAATTCCGGAGTGGATGAGGTTGGACTGAACAATACGGTAACTGTAATCTTTGAAGAAGACGGTTCCGAAGAAAAATATAAGCTTGTAACCTCCGTGCGGGGTAACTCCCTAAAGGGATTAATCAATATGGAATCCCCTATCGGAAAGGCAGTTATGGGACACCGGAAAGGGGATCGTGTCTGCGTGCAGGTTAACGACAGCTTCAGTTATTATATTACAATTAAAGAAATTGAAAAAACGGTTGATGAAGACGAACAAATCCGTAATTTTTAATCGTATAGAAACGGCAGAACGGCGGGATTACTTTAGGTATTCCCGCCGTATGTAGGTAAAGGTTTTCTCTTCTCCGTCATCCCGCAGCATGGTAAGAAGCTTTACCAGAGCTTCTCTGGTTGCAGGGTGCATCAGAAGATGATCCTTAGAGTGCCAGAAATATTCCAGCGGCATTCCGCTGTTATACTTTTCTTTGTTATAGGTACGGCTTGCAGCAAGGCGGTCGCAGAACATTTCTGCAAGGAACCGGGGCGGCATTTCGATACCGCGCAGCGGTCCGCCTCCCGGAGTGTAATCGGTCCAGTATTCGAAATGATGACGATTTCTGCCCTTGTGGTGCATCCAGGCTGTACTGTAGCCGAGATCTTCACGCTCTGCCACATTCGGACTTTTCATTCCAAGATAATACTTTACACCGGGAAGAAACTCTGCCGGAGAGTATTTTGACAGGTCGTGACTGAGACCCTGCCGATACAAACCGAGTTTGAAGCAGTATTTCCGCACCAGGCGGCGGTGTTGTCCAATGGTATGTAAATGTTTGAAAAAGCGCATAAGAGCCTCCGGATCTATTCCTGATAAATGCTGGTAATAATCGTCTCCATTGGGAGGGAGCGGATGGAGATGTCGCGAAATACATAGTTTGTGCTTAGCTCCTTTAGAAATTCGGCGATGGAGGATTGCTCTGCATTAACCTCCAGAACCAACTCAAGGTCAGATTTCCTTTCAATTACGGTGGCTCCTGATACGGTAAAATTCTGATCAGGCCGAAACAGTGTCAGATCAATCAGCTTTCGGTTACCAAGACTGTGTTGAAGGCTGGTCAGTGTATTGTCAAAGACCTTAATTCCGTGGTTAATAATTATCACCTGCCCGGCGAGCTGCTCCACATCATCGAGATCATGGGTCGTCAGTATAAAGGTGGTTCCGTTTGCATTCATTGTTCGGATAAAATCGCGGATTTTTGCCTTCGCAATGACATCCAGACCGATGGTCGGTTCATCCAGAAAGACGATTTTCGGACGATGCAGCATGGCCATGATAAACTCACATTTCATACGTTCACCGAGAGAAAGTACACGGGTCGGCTTTCCGATGATGTCACGAACGGAGAAGAGTGTTGTCAGCTCCTCCAGCCGGTCTTGGTACTGTACGTCTGGTATTCCATATATTGCTTTGTTCATCCGAAAGCTGTCAATCGGCGGAATATCAAAAATCAGCTGTGATTTCTGTCCGAAGACTGCGCCGATTTCATGGACATAGCGCTTCCTGTCTTCAGAGGGGCAAAAGCCCATAACATCAACCCTCCCAGAGGTCGGATAGAGTGCGCCGGTCAGCATCTTAATCGTTGTGGATTTGCCGGCTCCGTTCGGACCTAGGATACCGGTTACGGAGCCCTCCTCTACCGAGAAGGAAATATCATTGACTGCCTTTACAAGAACTTCTTTACGATGAAAAAAACTGCGGACGGTTTCAGCGAAGCTGCTGCCACGTTCGTAGGTTTTATAATTTTTGACCAGATGTTCGACGGTGATACTGCTGCTCATATGTCCTGTCCTTTTTATAGTTTTGATGCAATACAGTATAACATTTTCACGAAAAGAAATAAAGTACTTGTTCTTCCCTATGAAGTACGGTATAATCTGTAGCCTATAGAGTAACTAATAAAGAAACGGGGAAATCAGTGGAACAGACAACAGAAAAGATAAAAGAAAATAAAATGGGCACGATGCCCGTGAATAAGTTATTGTTTACTATTGCGACTCCGGTCATTCTTTCCATGATGGTACAGGCCTGCTACAATATCGTAGACAGTATATTTGTGGCAAGAATCGAGGATGCAGAAGCCGTCGGTTCGGCAGGAACCTCTGCGCTAGTCGCTGTCGGAATGGCATTTCCGTTCCAGATGCTTTTGATGGCCTTTGGAGTCGGAACCGGTGTCGGTGTTAATGCAATCCTGTCGCGGGCACTTGGTGAACGTGACCATAAGACGGTTCAGAAGGCAGCGAATAACGGTGTATTTCTGGCGGGGTTAAGTTATCTGCTGTTTTTGTTAATCGGACTCTTTCTGTCAGAAACATTGATTCGTTCACAGGGTGGTGAAGGCTTGTCCCTTATATATGGGACGCAGTATCTTACGATTGTCTGTGTCGGATCGTTCGGTGTTTATACGCAGCTTATGTTTGAACGGCTGCTGCAGTCTACCGGCCGAACCATGTACTCCATGATTACGCAGATTATCGGTGCAGTAATCAATATTATTCTGGATCCAATCCTGATTTTCGGTCTGTTCGGCTTCCCGGAAATGAAGGTTGCCGGAGCGGCACTTGCCACCATAATCGGTCAAACAGTTGCAGGAATTATTGCAATGATACTGAATCATTATAAGAATCCGGAGGTTCGGATTTCCTTCCGACAATTCCGACCGGACTGGAAAATTATCGGAAAAATCTATGCTGTCGGGCTTCCCTCTATCGTAATGCAGTCCATCGGCTCTGTTATGACCTTTTGTATGAATAAAATACTCACGAAGCTGAACATTGATGCAGTTGCGGTATTTACAGTTTACTTTAAACTGCAGAGTCTTTTTTTTATGCCGCTGTTCGGATTGAATACCGGAATGGTTCCGATACTTGCATTTAATTACGGAGCAGGAAAAAGAAGCCGGATGATAAAGACAATCAAGCTCAGCATGGGAGTGGCTTTTTGTATGCTGGCGATCGGATTTCTTGCATTTGAACTGATTCCAAACAGGCTTCTTCTTTTGTTTGATACCGGAGAAGACACGCTCTTGACTCTGGGCGTTCCGGCACTTCGTATTATCGGAGTCCACTTCCTTGTTGCGTGGTTCTGCATTATCAGTGGCTCAGTGTTCCAGTCACTCGGAAACGGTGTCTACAGTTTGATGGTATCAATTGCGCGTCAGCTGGTTGTATTGATTCCGGCAGCATTACTGCTTGCAAAGCTGGGAGGGCTATCACTGGTGTGGTGGGCATTTCCGATTGCTGAAGTGATGTCCCTGATTGTATCTTCGTTTTTCCTGTTTCGTATTAATAAAAGAATTATTCAAAATGTCCCTGACAATATCTGAAAGGATCTGACATGTTTGTGCTGCACAGTATTAGAAATCTCATTCGCTCATGGAAGAAATCAGTGTTGTTCTATATTCTGCTGACAGCACTGGTTGTTATTTTATGTGTAAGTATGGGAATGACGGTCATGATACAGAGCTTTCTGAAGGATTGTGATAACAATTACACGACAATTGCGGTCTTTGAGTATATGGGAGTGGAATACCCGAATGAAGCGGTATATGATGCAGGAATCAGTGAATGCTTTGATGCGTTTGATTTTTCATCCCTGGCCTTTGATCCATACGTGAAATACTGGGAAGAGAATCAGTCTGCACTGGGATTTATTGAAGGACGGACAGATGTCAATACTCTGGCTTCAAAGAAGAACGGCGGGGTTGTGCTGGTTTACATTTACGGTTATTATGAAGCAGGCGGAGTGTATATCAGTACGATAGTCGAAGCACCGTATTCATACAGAGACACGGTTGGCTGCAGGTACTATATCAATACGGATGGTACAGTGCTTGAACTGGGACACTACTACATGATTGCGGGAGAATTTTATAATGGACAGACTTCCTATACATATTTTTCAGCCGGTGATTATTCCAATACCAGTGCACAACAGACGGGATTTGAAGGACGTGTATCGGAGCTTATTCTTGATGTGACAGCGGAAGACGGTGGATACCTTCTTCCGGAGAGGGACAGTTATTTTTACAGGATAGCAGACAGCTATCGCGTTATTAACCAGCACGTTTCACTGCGTGCAACTTTACATCCGGAAGCTCTTCTGCCGTTCCAGCAGGGAACGCTGTACCTTACGGAAGGGACTTATTTCACCGGCAATAAAAATGCGAACGAGTGTCTGATTTCCGAATTTCTTGCCGCTTCCTACGGAGTGTCCGTAGGGGATACATTCAACATCGCTTATGCCGTGGGAAAAGGCTGTACGGAGAATGAAAGCTACTGGGCAGGGACGGGATTTGGCGGTGACGGGGATTATCTTATTACAGGAATCTTTAATACACAGCAGGAATTGAAAAACAATGTCTACATTTCACTTAATGAAGATCTGGGGTTTAATAAAAACCGTTATTCCTATACGCTTGGACAGGCAACGCTGAAAAATAATAAGGCAGAGGAATTCCTGACGGAAATCGAACCGCTGCTTCCGGAACGTGTCCGTGTAACGATTTATGATCAGGGTTATTCCGGAACGGTACAGCCGTTTCAGGATGTTCTGCGGATTACCGGAATCATTACGGCGGTGTGTATCCTGATCGGACTGGCGCTTGCGCTGTTGTTCGGATATCTGTTCGTGTTCCGCCAGAAGGAATCTGCACGGATTATGCACAGACTTGGGGTGAAGCAAAGCGGAATTTTTATATACTATCTGTCCGGTGCGGCACTGATTGAGCTGATTGCCGCAGTGACCGGTTTTTTAATCAGTCTGCGGTGTTCCGAGCTGCTGGTTCCTCTTCTGGAGCAATATGCTTCCAATTATTCGACGGCAGAGCTCCGTTACAGCAGCGGAAATCTTTCAATGGTTAAAACAATTGCATTTACCGCAAAGCCGGACAGCGTGGTCTTTCTTACTGCAGGAGCAGCGGTCATGGCAGCAGCGGTATTATCCTGCCTGTTTTTTACCTTACTTTGCCTTAAGGGGCATCAGCAGAGACAGCGACGTACTTTCCGTAACGGGACACGTTCGAGAAGTCTGAATGGCGGAGTCTTGAAATATGCATGGCTTTCTGTAAGCCGGGGTGCCTTTCGAACTGTTCTCCCTGTTCTTGTTTGTGCCTGCGCAGTTCTTTTGCTGACACAGCTGTCCCATACCATTACAGAGTATCGGGAACAGATGGAGAATCTGCAGAAAAATACGGTAATTGAAGGATACTTTACCGATATCGGAGGTCAGCAGCTGGGAGGTCTTTCTGTGGAATCCTCAGTGGTACAGGACTTGTATTCGAGTGGATACCTATCGGAAATACGATTGTCAATTGATTCACATTATAAGTATTATGGAGTTTATGATGAAGCAGGGGAGCTTCAGATCAAGGATCAGCTGGTGATTCCGCCAAGCAATTCCTTTGCTTATGAAACACTGGTCAATCGGATTTTGACCGGACCGAATCTAATCTGTACAAATAAGCTGTCAACGGTTCAGGAGTTTTATTACAGTCCCGGAGTTGTAACGGAGTATTTTCCCGGTTACGGTCCCGAGATCTTTACGAAGGAATATAGCGAAGAGGTTCCTTGTATGGTCTCGACAGCCTTTCTTCAGGATAATGGATTGAAGCCCGGAGATACAATTGCGGTTCTCAGCTATGATGATACCTGGCATTCTGTGTATATAACGGAACTGATCATTGCAGGGAGCTTTGTGAAGGAAGGGACGACAGACAATATTTATTGTCCGCTTGGATCTTATATTTCACCGTTCTTCTATATACAGGAAGAACTAAGCCGCGCAGAAGCGAGAAAAAGCTTCTCCGGCGCCAGCTTTCAGCTCACGGACAGTTCTGTACTGTCGGATTTCAAGGAATTTCTGGCGGAACGCGGATACTCGGAGGTCAGTCGGATCGGTATTCTGAGAAATTTTATTACCATTGAGGATAAGTCCTACCTGAGTACCATGAGTGCAATGACACAACGAATCTGGTACATGGAGCATACTTTCCCGGTAATCTATCTGCTGGTAGAGCTGCTGGCAGCACTTGTTCCGTGTATTCTACTGCAGCTTAGACGAAGAGAACTTGCCATTATGCGGTCGCAGGGCGCTTCAAAAAGAACTGCGTTTTTCAGCCTGTTTACCGAACAGCTTATGTTAGCACCGGTCGGAGCAATACTTGGTATTCTACTCGGTGGAGTACCTAAAAACGGAGGCTTATGGCTGGTTTTTGCATTTGTAGTTTTTTGGCTTCTTGGGTCGGCACTGTCACTGTGGAAGCTGAATCGGAGCTCGGTACGTTCTATCTTAAAATCAGAGTAAGCGATTGTCTGGAGGGAGTATGTCATTACTGGAAATCAGAGATGTAAGCTATGGATATAGCAGCAAAGCGGAAAGCAGAGAAGTCCTGAAGCATGTCAGCTGCAGCTTTGATGTAGGAAAATTTTACGCAATCATCGGTAAATCCGGAAGCGGAAAGAGCACTCTTCTGTCACTGATGGCAGGACTTGATCTTCCGCAATCGGGGCAGATTCTATATGAAGGCAGACCAACCTCTAAAATGGATCTGGATGAGTACAGAAAACAGTATGCAGCGGTGGTATATCAGGATTTTTCGTTGTTTCCGCTTCTGACAGCACTCGAAAATATTATGTATCCGATGGAGTTATGCCATGTGGAAAAACAAAAGGAAAGGAAAGAAGCCGAACGTCTGGCTGCACTTGTATCTCTGCCGGAGGAACTGACAAATCGTTATCCCGGCAGGATCAGCGGCGGAGAACAGCAGCGGGTAGCAATTGCAAGAGCACTTACAATGGATCGGAAGCTGATGCTTGCAGATGAGCCGACTGGAAACCTGGACAGCGGGAACAGTGATAATATTATATCTCTGCTGATGCAGCTGGCACATGAGCAGAGCAAGTGTGTTATCGTTGTGACGCACGACATCACCATTATGCAGAAGGCAGATGAGGTATATATGATTGACGGAGGACTGCGTAAGGTGGAAGCGACGGTGAAATAAATTATTTGACAATTTGTAAAATATGTACTATGATAATGAATCATATATAGAAGCGCCGACGGAGACAGTATTCCTTTATCGAAAGAGCAGCGAGCCGGGGAGGGTGTAAGCCCGGTACGAGTAGAGAAGAGAAGAACATCCCTCCTGAGCTGAAAGACTGAACCATAGCAGGGTCTCTGAGTCTGAGACTGCCGTTGCAGTAAGTTATTCCGGGAACGACCGTTATATCGCAGATGCATTGAACATTTAACTAAGGAGACGGTATAAACCGGCATCCGGTGAAGGATGAAAGTGCACGAAGAGGTGGTTATGAAGGCTTTGGCTCTCGTCCTGTTTGGGATGGGAGCTTTTTAATTTGCAGGAAAGGTGTGGTTATTGCGATGTACGAAAAAGTATCGACAGACATGAACTTCATTGAACGGGAAAAAGCGGTCGAAAGGTTCTGGGAAGACAACGACATTTTTAAGAAAAGTATGAAAATCCGTGAGGGCTGTCCGACCTATATGTTTTACGACGGACCGCCGACAGCAAACGGAAAGCCCCACATCGGTCATGTTCTGACCCGTGTCATCAAGGATATGATTCCGAGGTACCGTACGATGAAGGGCTATATGGTGCCGCGTAAGGCGGGCTGGGACACACACGGACTTCCTGTCGAGATTGAGGTGGAGAAGAAGCTTGGACTGGATGGCAAGGAACAGATTGAACAGTTCGGAATGGCTCCTTTTATTGAGAAGTGTAAGGAAAGTGTCTGGCAGTATAAGGGGATGTGGGAGAATTTCTCCGGAACCGTCGGTTTCTGGGCGGACATGGAGAATCCGTATGTTACCTATCACAACAGCTATATTGAGTCCGAATGGTGGGCACTCAAAGAAATCTGGAATAAGGGGCTGCTTTACAAGGGCTATAAAATAGTACCCTACTGCCCGCGTTGCGGAACTCCGCTCTCCTCTCACGAGGTAGCGCAGGGATATAAGGATGTCAAAGAAAAATCCTGCATTGCCAAATTCCGTCTTGTAGATCATTTTGACGAATACATCCTGGCATGGACCACGACTCCGTGGACTCTTCCCTCCAATGTTGCACTTTGTGTAAATGCAGACTATGATTATGTGAAAATCAGAGTAGGGGTAAATGCCAAAGGTGATGTGGTAAAGCAGGGGGAAGAGGACACCGCTGTTAAGACGGAGTATTATTATCTTGCTGAGGAGCTCCTTTCCGTTGTGGAAGGTTCGTACGAGATTGTTGGCAAATTCAAGGGCAAAGACCTCGAATACACCCAATACGAACCACTGTTTTCCTATGCATTCAACAATTCGGACGGAAGCGTGAATTCTGAAGCAAACCGTGACAATATCGGCGGAAAGAAAGCATTCTTTGTTGTCTGCGATGATTATGTTACGCTGACCGACGGTACCGGAGTTGTTCACATTGCACCGGCATTTGGTGAGGACGATGCGAAGGTCGGAAGAAAATACGATCTTCCGTTTGTTCAGCTTGTTGATGAAAAGGGTGATATGAAGCCGGAAGCTGTTGACATGGCCGGACTGTTCTGCAAGAAAGCAGATGAGGTTGTAATGCGGCTGCTCGGGGAGAAGGGTCAGCTCTTTAAGGTTCTGAAATTTGAACACAGCTATCCGTTCTGCTGGAGATGCGATACTCCGCTTATATACTATGCAAGAGAATCCTGGTTCATTCGGATGACAAAGGTCAAAGACCGTCTGATTGAAAACAATAACACAATCAACTGGATTCCGGAAAGTATCGGCAAGGGACGATTCGGTGACTGGCTGGAAAATGTTCAGGACTGGGGCTTAAGCCGGAACCGTTATTGGGGAACTCCTCTTAACATCTGGCAGTGTGAATGCGGACATATGCATTCAGTCGGAAGTATTGCCGAACTGAAGGAGTTATCGGATAATTATGATGAGGTTTGCAAAAAGCACGGATTTGATGAAATCGAGCTGCACCGTCCGTATATCGACGAGGTAACCTTCCGCTGCGAAAAATGCGGGAAAGAAATGCACCGTGTACCGGAGGTAATCGACTGCTGGTTCGACTCCGGAGCAATGCCGTTTGCGCAGCATCACTATCCGTTTGAAAATCAGGAGCTGTTTGAGAAACAGTTCCCGGCGGACTTTATTTCGGAAGCTGTGGATCAGACCAGAGGGTGGTTCTATTCGCTGCTGGCTATATCTACACTGCTTTTTGATAAAGCCCCCTATAAAAATGTTATTGTACTTGGTCTTGTTCAGGATGAGAACGGTCAGAAAATGAGCAAATCCAAAGGAAATGCGGTTGATCCGTTCGACGCTCTGAACAAATTTGGTGCCGATGCAATCCGCTGGTATTTCTATATCAATAGTGCTCCGTGGCTGCCGAACCGTTTTCATGACAAGATAGTAAGTGAAGGCAAGAGTAAATTCATGGGTACACTTTGGAATACTTATGCATTTTTTGTGCTCTATGCCAATATTGATAATTTTGATGCAACAAAGTATCAGCTTGAATATGAAAAGCTGAGCGTAATGGACAAATGGCTTTTGTCAAAGCTTAATACAGTTGTAAAAGCGGTGGACGACAATCTGGCAAATTACCGGATTCCGGAGACCGCACGTGCATTACAGGATTTTGTTGATGAAATGAGCAACTGGTATGTCCGCCGGGGAAGAGAACGATTCTGGGCAAAGGGTATGGAGCAGGATAAAATCAATGCTTATATGACGCTCTACACAGCGCTAGTTACGATTTCCAAGGCAGCAGCTCCGATGATACCGTTTATGACAGAGCAGATTTATCGTAATCTTGTCTGCAGTATTGACAAAACAGCACCGGAAAGCATTCATTTGTGCGATTTTCCGGTTTATCATGCAGAACTGGTTGACGAAGAGCTTGAGAAAAATATGGAACAGGTTCTTGAAGTTGTCGTGCTGGGACGTGCGGGACGAAATGCTGCGAACCTAAAGCAGCGCCAGCCGGTTGCAACGATGTATGTAAAATCCGACAAAATACTTCCTGAATTTTATATTGAAATCATTGAAGACGAGTTAAATGTTAAATCTGTCCGTTTCACGAATGATGTCCGTGCCTTTACCTCTTATTCTTTCAAGCCACAGCTTAAGACACTCGGAAAGAGGTTCGGTGGAGCAATCGGTACAGTGAAACAGATTTTGGCTGAAATTGACGGAAATACCGCAATGGACGAGATTAATGCGAGCGGTCATCTGACTATTACGGTAAATGGAACTCCGGAGGTAATCGAGAAAGAGGATTTGTTGATCGAAGCAGCACAGACGGAAGGTTTTGTATCGAACAGCGACAACGGAATCAAGGTTGTAATCGATACCACGCTGACACCGGAGCTGATTGAAGAAGGCTATGTTCGTGAAGTAATCAGCAAGGTACAGACGATGCGTAAGGAAGCTGATTTCGAGGTAATGGATCACATCACTGTCTACGAAGCTGGCAATGATACCATCAATAAAATCATGCAGAAGAACGAGAGCGAGATACGCAGAGTCGTGTTGGCAGATGCAGTTATATATTGCACAAAAGAAGAAATTCCCTCGGACGCTTATGGAAAAGACTGGAATCTGAATGGGGAAGAGGTTGTTCTTGCAGTCAAACGATGAAAGGACAGCTAAGGATAACAACGCACTAATATATAGACAGAACATGCGGAGCATTCATTTTACAAGATATGGAGGCAGCTATGACTGTATTGGATCGTTTTTTAAATTATGTGAAGATAAACACGGAATCTGCTGAGGACAGTGAGTCCATACCAAGCACACCCGGACAGTGGGATCTGGCAAAACTTCTTATAGAGGAACTGAATAATCTGGGTGCTGCAGATGTACGTCTTGATGAACATTGTTATGTTTACGCGACCATTCCGGCTTCAGATATCAAGGCAGAAGAGAAGTACCCAGTAATCGGGTTTATTGCTCATCTTGATACATCGTGTGCCGTGACCGGCAGGGATGTGAAGCCCGTTGTGATTAGAAATTACGACGGAAAAGAGATACTTTTGAACAAAGAACAGAATTATCGTATATCTCCGGTGGAATTCCCTGAGCTTGTGAAATATGCAGGACAGGATCTGGTCGTAACGGACGGAACTACGCTGCTCGGCGCTGATGATAAGGCAGGGGTTGCTGAGATTATGGCAATGGCTGAGTATTTTCTGACACATCCGGAAGCAGAGCACGGGACAATCAGGATTGGTTTTACACCGGACGAAGAAGTTGGCTGTGGAGCGGATTTGTTTGATGTACCGGGATTCGCAGCGGATTACGCTTATACTGTTGACGGTGGAGAGCTTGGCGAAATTGAATATGAGAATTTTAACGCAGCAAGCGGCAAGCTGACCTTCCGGGGAAAGAGCGTACATCCCGGGTCAGCTAAGAACAAAATGGTAAACGCTGTTCTTCTTGCCATGGAATTTCAGGGTATGCTTCCGGTGGAGCAGAATCCGGCCTATACGGAAGGATACGAAGGCTTTTATCATGTGACAAAGATGACAGGTGTTACTGAGGAAGCATCCATGCATTATATCTTAAGGGATCATGACCGTGCAAAGCTTGAAGAAAAAAAGACATACTTCCTGCGGGTTGTAGATTTTATGAATGAAAAATACGGCGCAGGTACCGTAACGGCGACGGTGACTGATACCTACTACAATATGAGAGAAATGATAGAACCGCATCCGCAGTTGGTAACACAGCTTGAAGACGCTATGCGAAAGCTCGGGATTGTTCCGAAGGTAATGCCGATTCGAGGAGGCACAGACGGCGCCAGACTGTCTTATGAGGGGCTTCTCTGCCCGAACCTGTGCACCGGCGGAGGCAATTTCCACGGGCGGTATGAATATGCCTGTGTACAGTCGATGGAGATCATCACGAAGCTCTTATGCGAAATCACCATGTCGGCAAAAAAGCTGTAGACAGCTGTACCGGAATTAAGAAAAAAAGAAAAGGAACAATAGAAGAAATGCTTCAAATCAGTCAATGTACAACACAGGAAATAAAAGAGACCGCAAAGTTTTATGACGATGCGGTCCTTTTTCTGGAACAGCATATCAATTATCCGAAATGGGTCAGCCATCAGTATCCGTCAATTGAGGATGTGAAAAGGCGAACGGAGGAACAGAACCTATTCCTTTGCCGCGAGGACGAAAAGCTTGCAGGAGCATTTGTACTGAATGAAGACCCTGATGGGGAATACGAGAAAGGACAGTGGCAGTGTGAAGCAGCCAAGGGAGAGTATCTGGTGATTCACATGCTTGCCGTAGCGCCAAAGCTTCAGGGTCATGGTATCGGAGCAACAATGATACAGTACGCAGTTGATTTTGCAGTTCGGAACGGCTATCGGGAAATCCGTCTGGATGTTGTTCCGGGAAATACTCCTGCAATTCGTCTGTATGAACGCTTTGGCTTTGTTTTTGCAGGAGAATATGATCTTGGAAGAAACAAACCGGATATTCCGACATTTCAGCTGTTTGAAAAGGTATTATAAACAGAGATTATTTGTTCCGCTAAGGATGTGTATGACACTTGAAAGAAAAAGGTGTCATACACGGGTAAGCTGCCGCTCGTCTGCGTTTATCGCGCCAGCGAGTAGATATACTGGTCAGTCGCAAAGGCAGAGAAACTGTAAAGTACAGCGACATCTGTTACGCCGTAGTAATTTACGAACTGCGACAGCGCCATGTTAAAGTATCGTAGATCGACCACATAGATTTCTTCATAATGCTCCGTTAGCATAGGAAGAAAACAGTTGGCATAGGAATCCTTGATTAGCAGGAGAGTCTTGCCGTTAACGGTTTCTGTCTGAATGTGTGACAGTGCGTAATTTCCGCCGAGAAAGACGGCATACTGGTCTCTTGTGGACAGCTTATCGTCTGCAAGAAAGCTGTCAAGGAACTGACCGCTCATGTTATTTTCCAGTATGATTGCGGCAAGATTGTTATAAAAGCTGATAGTATCACTGCTCTTGGCATAGTGAACCTTGGTGTAAAGGGTTCCCAGAAAATCATCGCTTAATTTCGTAACAGTGAACTTTTCCTGAGACAGAGGCGTGAAGCCGCATGCCTTTGCATACGCACAGTAAGCATAATATGCGCCGAGCGATGTCCAGTGATGGTCAGTTTTATAGTAAATATATTCGGATGAATGTTCACGAAGAGGTGTGAGAAGCTCGACAAAGCTGCTTCCTATCTGTCCGGAAAGCTGTGTCAGCCAGGTTTCCTGGTCAAAGTCATAAGCAAAGGCCGGCAGTTTATCTTCAAGAACGGTAACCGCTGTCGGAACAATCATGACCTTTACATGGTCTTCTCCCAGCAGCTCTTTGTATTTGTCAGCAAACCGAAGAAGATAGGCTTCATTCTTGGCAAACTGTTCGGCGTTTATCTCGTCTTCATGTCGACCGATCAGGTATCCGTCATCTGCCAGGTAAACACCGTTAATCTCCTGTTTTCCAAGAGCTATTTCCATGTAGGTTTTAACACCAATCCAACGATCACGGAGTACGAACTGATCTGTGATATAGGTTTCATATTCTGCGGTATAATCACCGGAAAACAGCCGGTCAAATGTAAACTCCGGCTCCTGCTGCAGATAACGGTTCTCATAATCCGAGAAAGAACGTGCCGGTACAAGCAGACTGGCGATAGTAAAACCGAAAATCAAAATGATAAATGTTGTAACCAGAACCCACGATTTGGTTTTCACTTGATACTCACCTCCCGGTACGAATCAGAATCTGAGATAAAGGAACGGATTATAGGAATCGTCTACAAGATAAGCTACACTGACGACAAATCCAATTACGGTATAAGCAACGGCACAGACTGTAAATATCACAGTCTTTATTTTTTGTCTTCTTTCCTCCGTACCGGAAGGTGGCATCGAACTGTCACTTGTTAAGTTAACAGAGGCAGAGCATTGCTGATGGCTGCTGTTTGTTGAGCGTACAGACACAGCAGCTTGTCCGGTAATGCTGTCCTTGAGTGCAAAAAGCCGTGTGACAAGCTTTGCCGGGAATTCAGTACAGGCGACAATAAGAATAATAAGCAGAATTCCGTAATTTAGCAGCGAATACAGGAACCTCGAGTCACAAAGGGAATTACCGGCCAGCCCAAACATACTGCTAAAATATCCTCCGAGTGCGGGAAGGTCTTCAATTGCAAAGATGACCCAGCCAAGCCAGATAAACAGCAGTGCGTAGACATGTCGGAAGAATGCAGGAAGCTTTTCAAGGAGCTTATACAGGAAGAGCTTTTCGATAATTAAAAGAACTCCGTAAAATACACCCCACAGCAGAAAATTCCAGGCAGCGCCGTGCCAGATTCCGGTCAGAAGCCATACGATAGCGATATTCCGCATGGTTTTTGCGAATCCACCGCGATTACCGCCAAGTGGTATATATACATATTCACGGAACCAGCTTCCGAGAGAAATGTGCCATCTGCGCCAAAAGTCTGTAATGCTGGTAGCCTGATATGGGTAGCGAAAGTTCTCAGGAAAATGAAAGCCGAACATTTTGCCAAGTCCGATTGCCATGTCCGAATAACCGGAAAAATCAAAGTAAATCTGGAAGGCATATGCCGTGATTCCGAGCCAGGCCATAAGAACAGACCGTTCCGAGTCGGCAAGCCCTTTTGCAAGATCCCAGAGCAGTCCGATGTTATTAGCGAGCAGAACCTTTTTGAAAAGACCACACATAAACCGCATCACACCGGAAGAGAACTGCTCTGAGGATTCTGTTCGTGAGGAAAGTTCTTCGGCGATGGTTTTGTACTGTACAATCGGTCCTGCAATCAACTGTGGGAAGAGAGCAACGTAAGCACCGAAAGAGAGTATGTTACGCTGTACCTTGGTCTGTCCGCGGTAAATGTCAACTGTATAGGACATGGTTTGGAAGGTGTAAAAGGAAATTCCGATTGGAAGTGCCAGCTGAGGAAGAGGAATCTCAGTGCCAAGCAGGCTGTTGATGTTCAGAAGAAGGAAATCGGAGTATTTGAATACACCAAGCAGCAGGAGATTGATAATCATGGAGGAAGCGACAACTGCCTTCGCCTGCTTTCGTTTGCCCTGTTCACAGAAATGGTGACAGAGCATACCATGTGTATAATCAACAACCGTGGAGAACAGCATCAGAACCACATAGACCGGTTCGCCCCAGGCATAGAAAATCAGGCTGGCGGAAAACAAAACCAGATTTCTGATCCAGGTCGTCTTTGCCGCATACTGCTCCAGTGAGTCTGCCGGAAGCCATGGACTGCGTTTTCTGCGATACCGTGTTACCAGTCCGGTAATCAGTACAACCAGATAATATACAACCAGTACCGCCGGTAGAAACCGGAATAAAAATAATAAACTGCTGAATACCATAATTCTCCGTTCCGGAGCGCTCCGTATAATACCCGGCGGTGCTGCCTGCTCCCTGATTCTATTGGCTATTTAGTGCATTGACTGATATAATGCTTCTTATATGACGTACACTGCATCAGTGCTTTTTGCATTATTACTGTATGTCTTCTGTGGTGGTATAAATTCCGTCATAAGAAAGGTAGACATCCTGATTGTCCGCTGTTTCCACATAGCTGTATTTTCCGTAAGGAGGATAATACAATTCAAGAGAGCGGTCCGATGTACCGGACAGAGCAACCAAAACCTGCTCATTTACGGAAAAAGAGGTAGATTCATTCTGACGGTAGGTAAAGGTTAATTTATTGCCGGAAGTACCGCGCAGACACTGTCCGACCTTTAGCGTTACCGTAACGGTTTCATTCTCTGCAGAAACGGAAGCTATGGTACCGGTAACAACGGTTTCTCCCGGGACTCCCCTGGTGGGAAACCGAGTGTCGGTTTGTGCTTCTGCCATTTCAAATATCCTTGAGGCAGCACTGATTCCTGCAGTAGGGACGGATGTTGTCACCGGTGTGGTTACCGCAGTCGGCGGATTGGCGACAAATGCAATTGTCAGAACTGCAAGTACGGCGAACCCGGTTGTCATTCCTGCGAGAAGTCTGCAGTCGGCAAGACGGTTTCCGAGCCGGTAAAGCCAGTTATTTTTTTGTTCGGTCTGCCTCGCGCGTTCTGTTTCTTCTATAAGTTGCGCTTTCCGGTAGATACCATCCAGAAATTCGCGGTCATTTTTCATGTTCAGGCCCCCATTCTACGTCCCGATACTCCCTTGCAAGAGCTTTTCTTGCTCTGTGAACCATAACCTTTAACTGCCCTTCTGATTTGTGCATTACTTCAGCAGCCTGAGCATAGGAGAGATTTTCAAAATGAATCAAAAGAATCGTCTCAGCATATTCCGGCTTCAGGCGACGGATTGCGGCATACAGCTCCTTGTTCTGTTCGGATTTCAGCAGCTCTTCCTCCGGACCATCAGCAGAATCTGCCTCTTCCGGCCATTCGCAGGTTAACACAATCCGTTTGTTCTTTCGGATATAATCGACTGCTTTGTTGTGTGCAATCGTAAAAAGATATGTCTTGAAGGATGCGCGTCCGTCATAGGTACCGCGTTTTAGATAAATATCGACGAAACAATCCTGCGCCAGCTCTTCTGCTGTATCCATAGACTGCACCAGACGGTTCAGATAATAAATAAGAATGTTCTTATGGCGAAGAACAAGGCGCTCAAAGGCTGCAGTATCATCTAGGACAAATGCCTGATAATCCATGCAGTCGAGCTTCTGTGTTTCATTGTCTGTGGCTTTCATCGGTTTCTTGTCCATTTGTACCTGCCGCTGCAGTTCAGAACTCCGGCTGCAGCGGCAGAACCGGAATTACTGAAGCTGTTCTTTAATGAGATTCAAAGCAATCTGATTCTGTTCGGTCCATGCTGCAAGCATTTCCGCATCGGTGGCGGTTTCCATCATGGAATCGTCAATTACACCAAGCATTACAAAGCATACATAATCGCCGACGGTTTCAACAGTAGAAGCCTGAACCTTCGCAAGATTCATCGGATACTGAATTGTGTCATTGACAAGGTAATTATGGTATGCGTTCAAAGCTGTCTGTACATTTTCAAGATTGCCTTCGGTTGCATGAACCATAACGAGAGTATCGACATTAAAGCTGATCATCGGTCCCTCTGCTACTACTCCATCATACCATGAACTGTCAAGTCCGAAAAGCTCTGAAAGTGAAATTTCATCATAAGGCATATTCGGAATATAATTATCTCCGTATGCAGCAGCAATATCCTCGCGAAGAGCATCAAGAGTTTCCTGTGCAGAAGCGTTATCTTCAGGAGCTCCGGTAGGAGCCTCGGTAGGAACCTCGGTCGGAACTGCAGTCGGAGCAGTGGTTCCGGTTGGAGCTGTAGTCGGGGTTACGGTATTGTCATTGCTTGTTCCACATGCAACAAGTGCAAAGGTAAGTGTCAGAGCTGCTAAAAGGATCATTATCTTTTTCATATTTCATTCCTCCGTTTTGGGTTGTTTTTGTTTACATCTATTATTCGCATATAAAATAAAAAAGTTACACCTCCAAAAAATATTTTTGAAGGTGTATTTTAACGATTTTACTATTTTTTTCTTGCAGGTGCGGAATGACTGACTTCTTTTTGCGATTCAGACATCGTTTTTGATGGGGCAGACACTTTCCGCTCCGGGACTTCTTCCTCTAGCACTGTAGCAAAATCAACACGGTCAGCTTCTTTTTTTGCAGTCTGCCTTGCCATGGAAGCGGTTTGGTCGGTTTCTTTCAGTTTTGCTGTCCTATTTGGATCTTTTACAGAAAACTGTAATGGATCCTCTTTACTTTGATACAGAAACTCCGGATTGCCGTGTCTGATATATGACATAAATTCACTTTGATACTCAGAACGCTGTTCGGATGAAAGAATCGGGGCAAGCTGCATATCGCAAGCTGTCAGCATTCCATCAAGCCGCTGCATGGAAAAAATATCACTGCCCTCGAGGGTTCTGTAATCTCCAACCTTACAATGCTCTCTGGCATACTCACAGAGTGCTCTGCTTTTAATTGCATCCGTAAGATATAATGTTGTTTCTGCTTCTTTACCCTCAGGGTCAACCGACATGGAAAGGACATACTTTGTAGCAACATTACATGCTGTCGACATTAAGTTCAGAACAGTCTCCTGCTTTTCGAAGGCAGAGGCTGTCATCCCGGGCAGAGTAGGGCACAGCGCCTTTGTTTCGTCGGTAAAAACCTGATCCAGGTCAATTGCCATACCTCGCAGATGACGAAAGGTTTCATAGTTATCTGTCATTTCGGAAAGATTATCAGGATCGATATCCGGAACCGGAAGGGAGGCGAGCTTAGCACCCATGTCCGCATAGAGCTGTGCAGCCTGTTCGGGTGTCGCAGTTTTCAGAAACTCAGTAAGCTCCCTTCCGTAAGAAGGCTTACTTCCAATATAGGTTGGATCAAATGCACGCTCCAGCGAAAGGTCGTGTTTTGTCATAGCATACAGAGCAAATAACGAATTTCTGGTATAGACACGATTTAATGATTTATATTTTACGCCATTTCCGGCTAAGTTATTATAGGTGGTGTTTTCGTCCTCGCCTGAAAGACCATAGGAGACAGTATATAGCTTTGCATTAGGACTTACAAAGCTATTGTCCATATCAATGACTTTGGCAGCGATTTTTCCGCTCAGAGTCAGCATATGATCCTTGGCTGACAGGGTTTCCTCCGGAGTGTCCGTTTCTTTTTCCCTTTTATTGATTTCGTCCTGCTTTGTTGGGATCTTTGCCCCGAAAAATGCGCGGAATCTCTGTCCGAAGGTTTTCTTTTGCTCCAGATGGCATTCGGTATGGATCGGAGTCATCTCGGTGATTTTTCCTCCTTCTATACGTGCACATGCTATTTTTTGCTGAGCGTTCAAAGAAGCTTTAATTATTTCGCATTTCATCAGCTGTTCCCGGCGTTCCGGTGTCTGATCCTTGTATTTGTCGGCAAATAATGCATTTGCACTCTTTCCGCCAATGGTAATCATATCGAACTGATCCAGACCGGTTTCGGCAAGTTCTGTTTTTTGGGCATCGTCATAGGTATGACCAAAGGCAAGATCAAACGATTGTACTCCATACTCGATTTCTTCGAGAGAAATCTGATCGGTCGTCCCTGAATTCAGGTTGAAACCAAAAGCCTTAGGATTAATCCGGCTGTTCTTTGCCAGCCGGAGAGTAACATTTTTTACCGGTACGGAGATGTCATCCAGTGCAAGAATATCATCCAGACGAATTCCGAATGAAGTCAGATAAGCATCCATAACCGGCTCCAAAAGTCGTCCCAGTTTTTCTTTGTCTTCGAGCTCCTGCGGCGTTCTGCTTGGATCGTTGTACCATGCACTTCGTACGTAACGTAACGCTCCTGCGCGTCCGGACATAACAGAAAATACACGTCGTATTGCATCAAACTGAGCTCCTGGTAGTTCGGCTCGTGACTGTGCCAGATCCTTTTCCTGTTCTGCCTGCTGATACAAAGGACTTCCTTCCATTCCCTGAGCAGCCAGATTGGTTAACAGCGTTGAATGAATCGTAGCGGCAAAGGTTTCTTGATTCAATATCTCTGCGGTTTCCTTCATGCGGTTAACGAATAAGCGTCCATACGGCTGGTATCCGTCGGGAAGAGCAGCAATACTTGCTTCTGCCTCTGCAATTGCAATTCGACGGTCAACATCATAGCTTGAGGTGATTTCGGATAAATCGAGTCCTGCGGTTGACTGGTAATGCTTGTCCGGAGTCTGGGCTTGTTCTGCACGCTCGCTGTCCAGCCGTAAAAGGATAGCACGTTCTGTATCTGCTTTGATAGCCTTTTTTGTTTTTGTAAACAGTTTCTTATATTGATCCTGTACTGATGCCATAAGCTTACCTCTCTCTTCCTGAAACCGAATTATTTGTTTCTATAAGCTCATTATATATTATTAATTTGTTTTTTGTAGTACTTTATCAAAAAAAGAAAAGAATCCGGCATTTTTGACCGAATTCTTTTTACACTTCTTAGATCAATTACAAGGTTTCCGGTCTTTCTGCTGCATAATCCGCAAAATCGGTTGCCTGCAGAGCACCGGCTGTGTACAAATTGTGTATTTCCTTTGACGATATTGTGATTTGATAATGATCAACAAAAAAACTCGGAAAGACCTAATTATTAATAAAAGGACTTGAAAAGAATTTTTAATCAAGATATGCTTCAATTCAGAGGAACACATAAACAGAATAAGCTTTAATACGACAGACAAAAAATGTGCTTGACACAAAGTCTGTTATGCGCAAAATCAGCGCAGAAAGAGGGACTTATATGAATAAAGAAGAACTTCACGGTTTTATACTGGAACATGCAGCCAACATCTGTGGCATTGCAGCAATGAAAAACGGAACACTGCAGTATCTTGATGCCTTTAACGGCTTTACAACAACTGATACGGTACATGTTATGTCGGTTACAAAAAGTGTAGTGTCACTTCTGGTCGGTATTGCAATCGATCAGGGACTTATCAAAGGGGTTCACCAGAAGGTTTTGGATTTCTTTCCGGAATACCGGATAAAACGTGGGGAAAAGACGATACAATCAGTTACAATTGAGAATCTGCTGACTATGACGGCTCCGTATAAATACCGTTCAGAACCATGGACGAAGGTCTGCACTTCTGAAAACTGGACAAACACAACACTCGATTTGCTTGGAGGACGTGCCGGAATCACGGGAGAATTCCGGTATTCAACACTGGGAGTTCATATTCTGACTGCAATTATTGCAAAGCAAAGCGGGATGGGAACGGCAGAATATGCAAACAGGTATCTTTTTGCTCCGCTTGGGGTTGCACCACATGTTAATTTTGAAGCGAAATCAGCAGAAGCACACAAGGAGTTTACGATATCAAAGCAGCCCAAAAAAGACATTTGGTTTGTCGATCCGCAGGGAATCGGAACAGCAGGGTACGGACTTTGCCTTTCGGCGCAGGACATGGCAAGAATCGGACAGCTCTGTCTGGACGGAGGATGCTGCAACGGAGACCGGATCATTTCTTCCGATTGGATTATTGAAAGCACTCGACCGAGAATTCAATGTGATGAGCAGTTTGGAAGCATGGAATATGGGTATCTGTGGTGGACACCAAAGAGCGGGAAACCGGCATACGCAGCGTTGGGAAATAGCGGGAATGTGATCTATGTTAATCCGGAGAACGGGACAGTAATTGCCGTAAATGCAACATTTCAGCCGAGGGTGTTTGACAGAGTAGATTTTATACAGAAGTATATTGAACCAATACTATAAATTTTCCTATTGGTAAAAATATATTTTTACAATCTATACAATTAGTATCTGTTTTCCATCTCCCTTGCATGATAAAGTTAGGCTATCAAGAGCAAGAGCACATGGGTGAAAGGAAATAATGACACATTTTTCTGTAACCCGGCAAGGAGAGGAAAGCATGAAAAAATATAACTGTACTTCAGATTGGTATCGGGATGAGCAGTGCTGGAACTGTGAGCCTGCAGTTAAAAAAAGCGAAGCCCTCTAATTCGGAAGCTATTTGCACGGATCAGTTCAAAAAGTAGTCATTGCCTAAAGCTCGTCGACTGAATGGCGAAGAGCTTCGGAAAGCTCCTCACAGCTTAACAGCCGTTTTTTAATACTGGCAGTCGAGCTTGTGCCTAAACTGCTGAAGCCAACAAATTGTTTTGCATTTTCAATAAACTTCATAGTCATAAAACTGAAATCCGGCGAGGCGTCAAAACGCTTCGCCGTTTGTATTGCATCAGAAATGTAACGCAGAGCGGCTTCGGTATCTCCCTGTAGATCGCAGGCTATTGCACAGGAGGAGAGCAGCATGGCATCCAGAGCATCCAAGGCCTTTTCGGTCTGGTCAAGGCTGATATAGATTTCGGCAATATTATTATGAAGGGTCCACTCGTTGATCTGTGTATCTGTATTTTGATCCATCAGTGAGAGGGCACATTCCGTCAAAGTAAGTGCACGCTGCAATGCCTTTTTATCGGACTCCTCAATCCCCTTTAGGCGAAAAAGGCTGGCACAGCGCTGTTAAAAGTTCGCCTATGCGGTTATTTTAACATAATAAAAGGAAAAAGACAGAAAGAACTTACCGTAAACGGGAATAGATGATTAATTTTTTCCAATTAGCAAAACGCGGTACTATATTCGCCATCAGCATGTTATAATAGCTATGCTAATATCATGTGTTATATAAAGGAGAGATTTTTCAATGGAGGAACAAATAAAAACAGTTCGTGATTCATTAACTGAACAGATACAGATTATCATGCCGGAGCAGATCAACGGCTTTGAGCGGCTGTTTGGCGGGAAGCTTGTCGAATGGATGGATGTTGTGGCAGCGGTTGTGGCGCGGCGGCATACGAACCGGAACGTAACAACAGCAGCGATTGACGACCTGCAATTTAAGGCGCCTGCTTATGTAAATGATACCATGGTACTTCGCGGACGTGTGACCTATGTCGGAAATACCTCTATGGAGGTTCGGGTGGATGCATTTACCGAAAGTCTGGACGGTGAACGTAAGCCGGTCAACACAGCGTATTTTACCATGGTTGCCCTGGATGAGAAGGAACATCCAATCCGCGTACCACGTCTGAAGGTTGAGACTGCAGAAGAACAGGCGGACTGGGATGCGGCACTGGAACGAAAAGCAAAGAGGAGACATTGAGTACAGAAGAAATCCGGCGAAAGAACAGGAGAGGTACAAAGGATGAAGTTTTTTTCGGAATATAAAATCAGAACAGCAGACAGACTCGACGGAAGACGTAGTCTGTGGAAAAACTGTATTACAGCGACAGCGCTGCTTGTCCTCTTGATTCTGTCTGCCGCGCCGACTCATGTGCAGGCGGCTCTTATGGGGGGATATCAAAACCCACATGCGATCATTATAGCGACTCCGAAAGACAGTTATACTACAACCTCAGCCAAAATCAGCATTCTTGGAGCGTGCGATTATGAATACCCGCTGACCATGAACGGAACCGAAATCGAGACAACAGAGTATGGGTTCTTTACACAGTATGTTTCATTGGAAATCGGAACCAATCAGTTTACATTTCAGAACGGCTCGAATACGAAGGTGTTTACTGTGATCAGGAAGGAGGTCTCTGCAGGCGGAGCTATAGAACCGGTGACATATGTGGAGTATACAACTCCGTTTTACGGAATAACAACTGCAGACTATGCGATGCCGCGCTCTGAGATTGACAACAAGGATGTGACACTGCAACCGCTTTCGACAGGAACCACCTTTATGATTCTTGGAGAACAGGGAAGCTATTATAAAATCTTCGATGGTTCCTTTGTAGCAAAGGCAAACGTCACGAAACACAGCGGAACTCTGCCGGATAACCGTGTAACTTCGGTTACGGTTACGGATGATGAGGTGAATAATCTTCTTGTCACAAAGCTTGTGATGAATGTCAATACGCTGTATCAGGTGGAATTTACTGAGAACCGTGTCCTTTTGACGCTGTTTGAGACGATAACGACACCGAAGGTAACACTTGGAACCAATGACACGGTTTACCGTGTAGCAGCGAATATATACCGCTCAAAGAACCGGACGGTAGTCTATACCTACAAGATTAATGAAGGAATGTCGGTTACCGGCTATGATGTCGAATTTAAGGATGGTGCAATGTATTTTTATCTGAAAAAGCAGCCACACCTGAATAAGGAGGGTTCGCTTACCGGAGCGACAGTAGTGCTCGATTCGGGACACGGCGGAACGGAGACCGGTGCAGTCGGACCAATGGGGCTGTATGGACCTGTGGAGAAGGATATTAACTTAAGTATCACTCTGCTGACTAAAAAATATCTTGAAGAAATGGGAGCGACCGTGCTTCTGACTCATTTCGATGATACCACTCTGTCACTGAAAGCTCGTGTTGCATTTATTCGCAGTGTGAAGCCGGATATATCACTCTCCATACATGCTAATTCCATGCCGCAGGCAGCCAATTACAATCTGTCCTACAGCTTTCTTACTTATTATAGTTACACTCTTGGGAACGATGCTGCAGTGACAGTAAATGACGAAATAATTAAGGAGCTTGATTTTCTAAAGCGTAAAATCCGTCGGGAAAGTCTTTCACTGACAAGGATTACAACGAATCCCGCGGTACTGATTGAAACGGCATTTATGTCCTATCCGGCTGATTATGAATATCTTCTATATATGGAAAATCAGGATCACATCGCAAGGGCAGCAGCAAACTCTATCCGGGAATACCTGGAATCCTATGCGGTATATCAAAGAAAAACCTATACGGTTAAGTGGGGAGACACCCTGAGCAGAATTGCTTCCCACTATGGAGTGTCGGTTCTGCAGCTGAAAAAATGGAACGGTATTTCTGATATTAATCTGATCTACGGAGGACAGACGCTTTTTGTCAGTGAGTAAGCAGTTCCCTTGACGGAATATCTTGGAACAGCGCGGCGCTTTGGAAAGAAATACCGTTTATCCTTCAAAGACTCTTGAAATACATAGAAGCAATGTGATAAAATAACTAAAAGCGGTTAAAAAAAGTTACAGAATAGACTGCTTTAACCGGGGATTTTCAAACCGGAGCAAATAAAATAACGGAGATAACACAATGAAAATTCAATCAGTAAGAGACGCAGCATTTATTCCGTATGGAAGAGTAGCAGACGGGTATGATTTCAGTGAGCTGATCGAGGTTCTGAAGAAAACGACGGATGCAACAGAAAACGTTGTATATCTGCCTTCTGTTCCGCAGCTTGAGGCAACACAATGCTATAAAGAACTTAAGAACAATATATACGGTGGAATGCCGATCCAGATTGGGTTCTGTAACGGAACCAATTCGAAACTGAACTGTGTGGAATATCACAGGGACAGTGAAATAAACATTGCCGCGGATGATATGATTCTGCTGCTCGCAAGACAGCAGGATATCGTGGACGGGAAGCTTGATACTTCAAAGGTTGAAGCATTTTTATGTCCTGCAGGAACCGCAGTTGAAGTATATGCAACATCGTTGCATTATGCTCCGTGTAGCTCTGTAAAGGGTGCGACCTTCCGTGTGGCGGTAGTGCTTCCGAAGGGAACCAATACCGACAAGCCGAAGCTTCAGATTACAAATGAGGAAGACCGGCGGCTCTTTGCCTGCAATAAATGGCTGATTGCTCATCCGGAAGCAGCAGAAAGCTCACAGGGTGCATATGTTGGGCTGACCGGAGAAAATATTGATTTATATAAATAGATGCTTGTTAAGCCGCAGGGAATTGCGTTGTTTCTCTGCGGCTTCTTATTACAGAGAATGTGTTTTGGCAGGTGGTTGTACCCGGCTGTATGGTTCATTTTCTGTTCTGAAGGGAACGTCTGGTTCAATATAATTCAAAAGGAGAAGAGATATGCAGGATTACAGTGAACAGATCAGCAGTATGACGCTGGAAGAGAAAGCCGGAATGATGTCCGGTCTGACATTCTGGCTGACCAAAGCAGTCGGACACGCAGGAGTAAAGAGCATCCGGGTAAGCGACGGACCGGTAGGACTTCGGATACAGCTGTCTCGCGAAGAGACAGGCGGAGAAAGCAAGACTCTGCAGTCAGTCTGTTTCCCGTCTTCGGTCGGAACTACGGCTTCTTTTGATAGGAAGCTTCTTCGTGAGCTAGGTGAAACGCTTGGTGAGGAATGCCGTTCACAGAAGGTAGCGGTTCTGCTCGGACCGGCAGTTAATATAAAACGTTCTCCTCTCTGCGGACGTAATTTTGAATATATGTCGGAGGATCCTTACCTAACCTCCGTACTGGGAACGGAATATATTAACGGAGTGCAGAGTAAAAATATCGGTGTAAGCCTGAAGCACTTTGCTGCAAATAATCAGGAATCCAGACGAATGCTGATATCGGCGGAAATTGACGAACGGGCACTGCGGGAAATATACTTGGCGGCCTTCGAAGGACCGGTAAAAAAAGCAAAGCCCTGGACTCTGATGTGTTCCTATAATAAAATTAACGGAACCTATTCCTCCGAGAATCCCTGGCTTTTGACGCAGGTGCTTCGCGAAGAGTGGGGCTTTGACGGTTATGTAATGTCGGACTGGGGTGCTGTCTGCAATCGTGTCAGCGGAATTAAAGCAGGGCTGGAACTGGAAATGCCGTATTTCCCGGGTGGTCAGAATGACAGCAAAATTATTGAAGCAATTAAATCAGGAGCTCTCTCGGAAGAAACACTGGATACAGCGATAGAGCGTCTGCTTCGTGTTCATGACAGGTATCTTCTGGCAGAAACAAACCAAACGGAAAAGGGAATCGAGGCGACAGAGGAACAGGATAGAATGAAAGTCTCGAACGAAACAGCAGCGGAGCAGGACGATAGGGGAATCTCGAACGAAACAGCAGCGGAGCAGGACGATAGGGGAATCTCGAACGAAACAGCAACGAAACAGGGAGGCGGTAATACACCGGACGGAGTCTGTAATCCGGAGGAGGATCACAGAAAAGCACGGCGTTTTGCTGCAGACAGTATGGTACTTCTGAAGAATGAAGGAGTACTTCCGCTGAAGCCGACACAGAAGATTGCCGTCATCGGGCGTATGGCTGAGACTCCGCGTTTTCAGGGCGGTGGCTCATCACATGTAAACTCCTACAGAGTAGTAGGTTTTATCAAAGCACTGCGGGAGGCAGCAAAGCAGAATCCGGAACTATATCCGTATCTTTATGCTCCGGCATATGACGGAGCGGATCAGGCTCTCCCGGAGACACTGCTTGCTGAAGCAAAAACAGCAGCGGCGGAGGCGGAGGTGGCCGTAATTTTTACCGGGCTGCCGAACAGCTTTGAATCGGAGGGTTATGACCGGAAGCATCTTGAACTTCCGAAATCGCAGAATCGTCTGATTGATGAAATCTGTTCTGTACAGAAAAATGTTATTGTTGTGCTACATAATGGTTCTCCGGTAGCAATGCCATGGATAGGAAAGGTGTCCGGGGTATTAGAAGCATACCTTGGCGGTGAGGCAGTCGGAGAGGCAGAGCTTGATCTTCTATATGGCAGGGTGAATCCCTCTGCGAAGCTTGCAGAGACGTTTCCTCTTGTACTTAAGGACTGTTCTGCCTCGAAGTATTTTCCGGGGAAAGAACAAACTGTAGAATACCGGGAGAGCATTTATGTCGGTTATCGTTATTACGATACCGCTAAAAAAGAGGTACTGTTTCCGTTTGGACATGGGTTGTCCTATACGGAGTTTGCGTATTCTGATTTACAGATCGACAGCGGTGTCTGGGAAGAAAAACGTACGCTGACGGTTCAGTGTACGGTGAAGAATACCGGTTCCTGCGATGGCGCAGAGATTCTTCAGCTGTATGTATCACCGGAGCGAGGTCGCATATTCCGTGCTGAACAGGAGCTGAAGGGCTTTGAAAAGGTATTTCTGCATGTCGGTGAGGAAAAGACAATCCGCTTTCTGCTCAAAGCGCGTTCCTTTGCGTACTATGATACCACTGTAGCGAACTGGCAGGTTCCGGAGGGTGAATATGAAATTCGAATCGGAGCGTCCAGCCGTGACATCCGGCTGAAGGAGAAGGTACTTCTGTCCGCCTGTGGAATTTCGGTAAGAGGGGTATTTGTTGCACCTGTGGAGGAATACGAGCCTCCGAAGCTCCTCTCCTATGAAGAGTGCAGACCGGAAGCCGTTACTGATGAAGAGTTTGAAGTGCTGCTTGGACGGAAACGTTCCGCTTCAAAGCTGGATCCGAAGGCAGAGATTACGATTCACAACTGTCTGGAGGATGCAAGACATACCAAATGGGGAAAACGGATTCTCACGATTATTCGTAAGAACACACTGGATAAATGCGGATCCGAAGAAAGTGAGTTGGCGTATTACGGGACAATACAGATTCCGCTGCATTCCTTAAGCGGAATGTCAGAGGGAGTAGTAACACCGGAGCTTACGGAGTGTCTTGTGAACCTGCTCAATGACCGTGCAGTTCTCCGTTCGCTTGTCACACTTATAAAAAATCTCCCCGCGATCCGGAGGGTACTGGGGGACAGTTGAGAATCAAAGCTTGCAGTATTTTGTAAACTATGGTAATCTTATGTTTGGTTTTTACAAAGAACCAATTAAGTCCTAAGCAGATTGGATCAGATAATTTTGTATGATAAGGAATGGAGGAACTATGAAAAAGTGTATGACCTGTGTCAGCGAGTTCAGTGATGAGCTGTCGTTTTGTAAAAATTGTGGAACTAAGCTTGTAGAGGCAGAAACACCGGCAGAGGAAGCAGAAGCGAAGACAGAAACTGAGGCACCGACAGAGGAAGCAGCAGTGAAGACGGAAACTAAGGCATCTGCAGAGGAAACAGCGGCGAAGACGGAGACTGAAGCACCGGCAGAGGAAACAGCGGCGGAGACGGAAACTGAGGCACCGACAGAGGAAGCAGCAGTGAAGACGGAGAGCGAAGCACCCGCAGAAGTAGCACCGATGGCTGGAGGGGAAGCTGGAAAAGGGAACAATACAGTTGAGAAAACACAGGAAATTGGCAAAGAACTTATTGAAAAAGTAAAAAAACTGCCGCCATATGTACTGCCTGCGGCCGGAGCGGTTCTTGTGGCTCTGATTATTATCATTATAGCAGCATGCTGTGGAGGCAAGAGCTCAGTTCAGAAGATCAGTGCAGATGCATTTGAAGTATTATATTCGGAGGATCTTGAAAAGGCCGTTTGTTTCAATGCAAAAGGAAAGGTCTTTGAATTTGGAGAGTCTGAGGAAAGCTATACTGAATTAGGCACAAGCGCAGATTTTGCTTCCCGTATTATGCGTAACGGGGATGATACACTTTACCTCCTTACGATAGACAGCTTTACCGAGATTGATTCTGATGTTGAGTATGCATTTATCTCAAGAGACGGAGCGAGTGTTGCATATCTGGTTGATGTCGAGTCGGACGGTACCGGAGATTTGTATCTTTACAATGTAAAAAAGAAGTCTTCACAGAAGATTGGCAGCGGAGCGCTTGCAAGCAGCATTTGCCTGTCTCCGGACGGAAAAACCGTTGCGTATATCGGCGATTTCGAGAACTACAACAGCTTTAAGGGAATGCTCTCCGTTAACGGAAAAGAAGCGGAATCCTTTGGAAAGAATGTATATCCGATTGCTGTAGCCAATAAAGGTAAGTACATATACTATGCGAAAGGCGAGAATTACTCATACAATCTGTATGTAGCCTGTGGCAATGATTCCAATAAGCTGGCAACGGACTTGTCCAGTTCAATCAGCATCTATCTGAATGATGATTATTCGCAGATACTTTACAGCTTTGATGATAAGACCTATATTTCAAAGAAGGGCGATGAGAAACAGAAGCTGAGCAGCAACAGCTTGAGATCAGTGGTTATGCCGGATCAGGAAGCATCAGCTGCTTATGAAGCTTACATCGCAAGTGTATCAGACAGCGGTTCATCTATTATTAATCTTTTCACATCCTCTTACAAATATACAATCAGTGTTAACAGTCTGACTAGAACGGATTTTGAAGGCTCTGTTCTGAGCTTTGGAAGCGGACTCTATTATCTTAATAAGGATTATGAAACCGAGAAGATTCTTTCAAGCTATAGTACGTATCTCTTTTCTGCCGATGGGAAAGGCATAATTTATCTGAATGATGATGTTCTTTACCTTATAAAGGATATTAGCAAATCAACAGAGAAGAAAACGCTGGTAGAGGATGCTGATATTAAGAAAATATTTGCTACAGATGACCTGTCAGCGGTATATTATATCGATAATGACGAGACTCTGTACTATCAGAAGGGAACGAAGGATTCCGTGAAGATTGCTGACGACGTTTATTTTTCCAGTGTGATAGACCGTGAGGAAGGGACTATGTTTTTCCTGGTTGATTACTCCTACAACGATGATAACGGAGTTCTGTATTACAGCGTGAACGGCGGAAAGAAAAAGAAAGTAGACAACGGAGACGAAGTCGCAGGGCTTGCAAGTTTTAATGGAAGTATATTTTACAGCACGGAGGCGGAGGATACCGGTTACAACCTCTATTATGTGAAGAGCGGAACCAAATTCAAGCTTCTACTTGAAGAAATCAGAAATTATTAATTAAAGAATGGCCCTGCCTCAAAAGGCAGGGCTTTTTAATTTGCAGGAAAGAACGTTGTACAATAATTATCACATTCTTTATTCTTATGACGAAAACAATATCAAATGTAAAAGAACAAAACCAATTAAATCAAAAAATCTCACATAAAAATTGATTATTAAGTGCTTAATCCCTGATTCTTATCCATACAATCAAGCTGAATTGGTCGAATCTGTACGAAAACACGAAATACCCGATGCACCTTTCCAACAAACAATTCCACAGTAGTAGAACTATCTTTCAAAATGTATTTTATTCGAAGGGTGTAGTTAACGATCAGCTTTTACGGAGGAAGCTTCACAATTATCTGAACCTGCTTCTGTTCTTGGAGAAGCGCCGAACAGCTTGCGATAAGCGCGAGAGAAGGTTGAGTAATCCTTGAAACCACAGCGGTAGCATGCTTCTGTTATGGGAATTCCGCCACGAATCAGGTCAGAAGCAAACAAAAGCCGTTTCTGAAGAATGTAATTGTGGACAGTATATCCGGTCTCACTGCGAAAGCAATGCATGAGATAGGAACGGCTTAGAAAAAACTGCTCTGCAAGTCGGTCGATCGTTAAGTCCTGATCCAGATGTGTATTGATGTAGCGCAGAATTTCATCAACGTGACGGTTGCTTCCGTAGGCAGAGGAGGGTACCGCATTCCGTCCGGAAAGAAGAACCCGGTTCAGATAAATGATAAGCTGAAGAAATATTGTGTTGGACAGCAGTGGTGCTGCAAATTCGTCAGAGGAAACTGCTTTTTCCAAATCGTTCAAAAGAACACGTACAGTGGTTTGAATTTCGGTATCAAAGCGAACCATATTGATGCTTCGCTGGTCTGCCAGACGAAAGCAGGTTGTCAAATCGCTGTCCCCACTGCTGTGATTCTTAAGAAAATCCGAGTTGATCCATATCACAATCCGATCGTAAGGGACAGAACTGTCAATGACCGGCTTGTGAACGGCATGATGGTTAACCAGAAGGACGTCCCATGGCTTTAGATAGTAGGATTTACCTTCCACTACATAAGTAACCCGTCCTGAGAGAAAAATGATGATTTTATCAAAATCATGGTAATGAAAGCGAAATTCCTCGTTCTTCTGATCTTTCAGATGAAAAAGACGAAAATCGCGATCGAGCCAGCCACGGTTTTCAGTGCTGTCAATACTGTGCTGATCATCTGCACAAAGGGGATTGTGTAGACACTGTGTTTTTTGATAAGAAGCGTTTATCATAGTATCTCCATTTCTACGTGTGAAAGGTTCATCTTTCACACTATCTCTAATATAATTAAGTATTTTTTTATAGGATTAATTATATGTAATTACAATAGCACATTATGCAATATAAATAAACTATTTTGTTATGTTAAAAACAAAAAGTACTGTGTATAATATAACTACAAGATGAACATAACTTCCTTCGTCCGGAGGACAGCGAGGAGCGATAGTGTAAAAAATGAACCTTTCATACGCAGATTTGTGCCTGCGCGGTGCTTGACACAAAGTCTGTTATGCGCAAAAAGCCACGCAGAAATGGGGATTAGTATGGAGAATAACAGAAACTGCCGCTTAAATCTGATACAGGTCAAATTAATTAAAATTGCAGACCAAAAGAATGTAAAGGTTCAGGTACTTGAACAGGGAACCGGTTGTACTCTTCCCGAAGGAGTCTGCAGCAGAGCTGTAATTGCAACAGCATATGAACTTGGACTGGTGGATCGGAAGATAACGATTCATACCGGACAGGGTGAGCTAGAGGTGGAAATAACAGAAAGTGGTTCTGTAAAGCTGTTTGGTGAAGCAAAGAAACAGGCATCCTTGATTGTTTCAAAAGAGGTTCTACGCTGTCTTATAGATAAATAGCTTAATAAATATTATTCTGCAAACTATGCCTTGCAGGATTGATATTAGAGAACGGATTACACTCCGTTCTCTTTTTACTTATTAGCAGTAAGTTTTGCTGATGACATAGACACGACAAGCGCTTGCAAAAAAAACTTGAAATCAATGACCAGTCATAGTATGATAGGTATCATAATTAAGCTGAATCGGAGTAAAGAACCGGAAGGAGGAAGCCGTACGGAGTGCGGCGGAATGATAAATGAAGATAGATAAAGAAGAATTTAAGGAGCAGGTGCAGGGGAATCTGATTACTTTGTTCCGTAAGGATACAGAGACGGCAAATCCGCAGCAGCTGTTTCAGGCAGTTGCAATTACGGTTCGTGATTATATTATGGATGCCTGGCTGGCAACTGCAAAGAGCTTTAAGGAAGCCAATGTAAAGTGTGTATATTACATGTCCATGGAATTTCTGATGGGAAGAGCCCTTGGAAATAATATTATCAATCTCTGTGCAGAAAAGGAAATCCGTGAAGCGCTGGAGGAGCTCGGGCTCGATCTCAATGTTCTTGAAGATCAGGAGCCGGACGCGGCACTTGGCAATGGTGGTCTTGGACGGCTGGCAGCCTGCTTTCTGGACTCCCTTTCTTCGCTCGGATATCCTGCATACGGCTGTGGAATTCGTTACAAGTACGGAATGTTTGAGCAGAAGATTGAAAACGGTTTTCAGGTTGAGGTTCCGGATAACTGGCTGAAGTATGGAAATCCATTCGAAATGAAGCGAGCAGAGCATTCCAAGGAAATTCGTTTCTACGGTTATGTCCGTATGCTGAAGGACGAGATGGGAAGAGAACACTTTACCGTTGAAGATTATCAGGCGGTTACTGCGGTACCGTATGATATTCCTGTCGTAGGCTACGGTAATAACATTGTCAATACACTTCGAATCTGGGATGCGGAAGCAGTCCAGACATTTAGCTTGGATTCTTTTGACAAAGGAGACTATTATAAAGCTGTTGAACAACAGAATCTTGCAAATACAATATGTGAGGTACTTTACCCGAATGATAACCATTATGCCGGCAAGGAGCTTCGGCTGAAGCAGCAGTATTTCTTCATTTCCGCGAGTCTTCAAAGAGCGGTGGAGCAGTATCTTGAGAACAATAAAGACATTACCAAATTGTATGAAAAAGCTTGTTTTCAGATGAATGATACTCATCCGACCGTAGCGGTACCGGAGCTGATGCGTATTCTGATGGACGACTACGGTCTGTCATGGGACGAAGCATGGGAAGTTACAACCAAATCCGTTGCCTATACGAATCATACAATCATGTCAGAAGCACTGGAAAAGTGGCCGATTGACCTCTTTTCGAAGCTTCTTCCCCGTATTTATCAGATTGTGGAAGAAATTAACCGACGCTTTCAGATGAAAATCGAACAGCAGTATCCAGGCAATCAGGATAAAATCGCCAAGATGGCAATTCTCTACGACGGACAGGTACGTATGGCTAATCTTGCAATCGTAGCCGGCTATTCGGTCAATGGTGTAGCACGCCTTCATACAGAGATTTTGAAAACGGTTCAGCTAAAAGATTTTTATGAGCTGTGGCCGGAGAAATTTAATAATAAAACAAACGGAATTACACAGAGAAGGTTTCTTTTACATGGAAATCCGCTTCTTGCCGAATGGGTTACCAAGAAAGTCGGTGACGGGTGGATTACAGATCTAAAACAGATTGAGGGAATTCTTCCATGTATTGAAAAGGAAGCAGACCGGAATGAATTTATGGAAATTAAGCGTAATAATAAACTGCGACTTGCTGCCTACATCAAGGAACATAATGGAGTAGAAGTTAATCCGGATTCAATCTTTGATGTCCAGGTGAAGCGTCTGCATGAGTACAAACGTCAGCTGCTGAATATTCTGCACGTAATGTATCTCTATCGGAAGCTGAAGGAAAATCCTGCGATGGAGTTCTATCCGAGGACGTTTATCTTCGGAGCAAAGGCCTCTGCAGGATACCGACGCGCAAAGGCTGTAATAAAGCTGATAAACAGCGTCGGTGATGTAGTTAACAATGATCCTTCCATTAACGGAAAAATCAAAGTCATTTTTATTGAGAATTATCGTGTATCCAATGCAGAACTGATCTTTGCAGCATCGGATGTATCCGAGCAGATATCAACTGCAAGCAAGGAAGCTTCCGGAACCGGAAATATGAAGTTCATGCTGAACGGAGCTGTTACACTTGGAACCATGGACGGCGCCAATGTGGAAATCGTAGAGGAGGTCGGAAGAGAGAACGCATTTATCTTCGGACTGAGTTCGGATGAGGTTATCCGTATGGAGCAGGACAAATCCTATAACCCGAAGGATGTATTTAACGCGGATCCCGAGCTGCAGGCAGTTCTTGGACAGCTGATTGACGGTACTTATTCGCCGCATGACCGTGATCTGTTCCGTGAGCTGTACAATTCACTATTGGAAACCAATGGCTTTGACCGTGCAGACCAGTTCTTTATCCTGAAGGATTTTCGCTCCTATGCAGCAGCACAGGAGGAGGTTGAAAAAGCATACCGTGACCGCGAACACTGGGCAAGGATGGCGATGCAGAATACCGCAAAATGCGGTAAATTCTCAAGTGACCGGACGATAGAGGAATATGTTCAGGATCTGTGGCATCTTAAGAAACAGACAGTTACTTTATAATTTAAGCAAAAAAATAATTCAGAACCTTTGGATAACTGGCAGATGCCAGGATCCGGAGGTTCTTTTTTTTCTAAGGATTCTTAATGGTTTCTTAATCAAATGCCTACTTTTATCTTAATACATTTCGGACTACACTGTACTCGTAAAATGACACAGATAATTACACGGTTGAGATGGAGTACAAGTTTGAATGATCGCATGTTAGAATCTGAAATTCTAGTTATGAACTAAACAAAAATACTCCGGAATGAGAGGCAATGATGAATAAACGACTTACAGTAGCAATTCCCTGTTACAATTCGGAAGCATATATGAGAAACGCAGTGGAGAGCGTTCTTGCTGTGGATGATATTGAAATCATAATTGTAAATGATGGATCTAAGGATCATACCGGTGAGATTGCGGATGAATACGCTATGCTGTATCCAGACAGAGTACGAGCGATACATCAAGAGAACGGAGGGCATGGAGCTGCAGTAAATGCGGGAATGGCAGCGGCAGAGGGAACCTTCTTCAAGGTGCTGGACAGTGATGACCGTCTGGATTCCCTCGAACTCAGCAAGGTCATGAAGGTTCTGAATGAATCGGAGGAGCAGGGAATGATGTTAGATGCTCTGATTGCAAACTATGTGTACGACAAAGCCGAAGAAAACACCCGTCATGTGGTTCGTTATAACACTGTACTCCCCGTCGGCAGACCATTTACCTGGAAGGAAACAAAAAGGTTTCATCAGGGACAATATCTGCTGATGCATTCGTTGATATATCGAACGGAACTGCTAAGAAAATGTGGATTAACTCTTCCGAGGAAGACCTTCTATGTGGATAATATTTATGCTTATCAGCCTCTGCAGTATGCAAAAAAGCTGTATTACTGTGATGTGAATCTCTACTTGTACTATATAGGCAGGGAGGATCAGTCGGTGAATCAGAAGGTTATGATCGGTCGGGTTGACCAGCAGCTCCGTGTTAACCGCCTGATGATTGACAGTGTGAAGCTTTGGGAGGTTGAGGAGCCAAAATGCCGTGAATATATGATGTCATATCTCGGAATCATGATGACGGTATCTTCAATTCTCCTGATTAAGGAAGGCTCGGAAGAAAGTCTGAGGAAGCGTGACCAGCTGTGGCAGTATCTGAGAGAACGTGATGAAGTACTGTATCAGTGTATTTCCAGAGGAGTGGTAAACCGCTTTATGCGGACATCCTCCTACATGGGACGTCAGATTGCCAAAACCGGCTATAGTATTTCACGTGCTATTTTTAAGTTCGCATAACATGGAGAAAACAATGAAAAAACTTATATATAAATACCGCCATGCGGCTGCACTTTTATATTTTCCCTTTTATATCGCATGGTTTTTTCTCCTTGCAAATCGTGAGGAAGTTGTCTGGCACTATATCGAAAGTCCGCTGGATGCATATATTCCGTTTCTGGAGGTTTTCAGCATTCCGTATTATCTCTGGTTTGCTTTTGTTCCTGGCATCATGATTTATTTCTTTTTCCGTTCGAAGGAGGCCTTCTGCCGTTCGGCCGTCATGCTGTTCAGCGGAATGACGCTTTCCCTGATTGCCTTTACCGTGTACCCCACCGCGATTAATTTCCGACCGGAGCTGACTTTGCTTGGACGGAATAACTTTTGTATGAGGCTGGTGGAATTTATGTATGAAACAGATCCGGGAACTAATGTATTTCCTAGTATTCACTGCTTCAATTCACTGGCTTTGATGATTTCGGTGAGAGAGGAACAATGTTCAAAGAATATTGCATGGCTGCGGATTGGATCGACGGTTCTGACCGTTTTGATTTGCCTTTCTACGGTTCTGATCAAACAGCATTCCGTGATTGATGTGGCGGGAGCTGTTGTAATGACTTCAGTGCTTTATGCGGTGATTTATCTGCCTGTCCGGATAAGGAACAGAAGAAGCTGTCCGCAGAACGTAATGTACAGAACAAAATTGCAGGAGTCTGAAGCGCACCGAACCGCGGCTTAACAAAATAATATAATATAAAAAAACAAAAAATGAGCAAGGAAATGAATTGTATTTTATGGCGTCTTCCTGTATGATAAAATCAATAAATGAGCAGAATAATTATGCTGGATTTTATGATACAGGAGGATGCCATGTCTTTATTTGAACGGAATCGGATTTCCGATCCGACCTATTTTGCCGTTAATCGTGAACCTGCGCACTCAAATCACAGGTATTTTAGGAGAGAACAGGAAATGAAAGAAGGAAACAGCACATTTTTCAGTTCTCTGAACGGAACCTGGAAGTTCCATTATGCTCCGGATTTTACACAGCTTCCAAAGGATTTTTATACAGTCGATTATGACTGCTCGGCCTGGGCAGACATCCGGGTACCGGGACATATGCAGTTTCAGGGCTTCGATCTACCGCAGTATGTGAATGTCATGTACCCATGGGATGGACATGAGAATATTTACGCAGGGGAAATACCACAAAAGTTTAATCCGGTTGGAAGCTACGTGACCAACTTCCGTGTGCCGGTTTTAATGCAGGAGGAACGGAAGTATCTGTCGTTTCAAGGGGTAGAAAGTGCTTTTGCCGTATGGGTGAACGGAAGCTTTGTAGGGTATTCCGAGGATTCGTTTACACCGGCTGATTTTGATATTACGGACTTGGTGCATAAGGGCGAGAACCGGCTTGCGGTACAAGTCTTTAAATGGAGCTCGGGAAGCTGGATGGAGGATCAGGATTTCTGGCGGTTATCTGGCATCTTTCGTGATGTCTCGCTGTACTCAAGACCGCAGCTTCATGTAGAAGATTTGTTCATAAAGACAATTCTTGATTCCGACTACCGGGATGCAGAGCTTTCCTTGACCCTTCAGCTGGGAATCAGCAGTCGGCTGGCAGAAAAGCTGAACTCCGGAAAAAAAGCAAAAATCAAGGCAGATTTATACCGTTGTGATCAGGGCGTGAAGAAGCCGGGAGTACTGCAAAGCTTTCTGATTGAGATTGCACAGCCCTCCGTGGAACCACTCACCGTGAGAACAAAAGTCAGCGCTCCTGCACTCTGGAGTGCGGAACATCCCAATCTGTATCTTCTGGAACTGCATGTTTATGATGACAGTGGGCGGCTGACGGAAATCATTTCCCAACGGCTTGGATTCCGCTCCTTCGAAATGAAAGACGGTCTGATGTGCCTCAACGGGAAACGAATTGTTTTTTGTGGAACCAACCGGCATGAATTCAGCTGCGATTACGGACGTGCTGTAACTTCAGATGAAATGGTGACCGATGTCTGGAATATGAAACGCCATAATATCAATGCGGTAAGAACCTCACATTATCCGAACAACACTGAATTTTATGACCTCTGTGATGAATACGGACTTTATGTGATTGATGAAACCAATCTGGAAACACATGGAACATGGGACTACAGAGCGGAGAATTACTTAAATCCACATGCGATTCCGGAAGACAAACCGGAGTGGCATGACTGCGTAGTTGATCGTGCGAATTCAATGCTTCAGCGTGACAAGAATCATCCGAGTATACTAATCTGGTCCTGTGGGAATGAATCCTCCGGCGGAAAGAATATTTTCGATATGTCGGAGCATTTCAGAAAATGTGACGATACCAGACTGGTACACTACGAAGGTGTTGTACACGAACGGCGTTTCAATGATACCAGTGATATGGAAAGCCAGATGTATACAAAGGTGCCCGAGATCGAAGCATTTCTTGCCGAGAATACAGAAAAGCCGTTTATCTGCTGTGAATATACGCATGCTATGGGAAATTCAAACGGTGCTATGTATAAATACACGAATCTGGCTAAACGTGAACCGCGGTATCAGGGCGGATTTATCTGGGACTATATTGATCAGTCGATTCGCACGAAGAACCGATACGGGGAGGAGTTTCTTGCTTACGGCGGTGATTTTTCGGATCGTCCGAATGATCTGAATTTTTGTGTCAACGGATTTGTTAACGGCGACCGTACAAATTCTCCGAAGCTACAGGAAATCAAATTTAATTACAGCAGCTTTGACATTGTTCCGACCGCTTCAACCGTCAGGATTACCAACTATGCGTTGTTTACAAACGCATCCGAATATCTCTGCAGAATCTGTGTCGATAAGGACGGATATTGTGTGGAAAAGGGAACCTTAAGTGCTGCGGTGGCGCCGGGAGAAACAAAGGACTTTGAGCTTCCTGTCAGTGTACGGACTGAACCGGGTGAATATACCGTAACGGTTTCGCTCTGTCTGAAGGAGGACAGAAAATATGCATTAAAGGGCTATGAGATGTCCTTTGGACAATATGTGTATACTGTAGGGAAAGCAGCCAAGAAAAAATACACCAAAGAGGAGCTCGAACAGTTTGAGGTAGCGGACTGCAGGCATAATATCGGTGTAAGAGGAAGGAATTTTCATATTATTTTTGCTAAGGATAGAAATGATGGTATGATCTCTTATCGGTATCGTGGCCGTGAAATGTTGTCTGATACCGCATATCCGAATTTCTGGCGTGCTTCTACAGATAATGACCGAGGCAATCAGATGCCGTGCCGTCTTGCACAGTGGAAGCTCGCAAGCGAATACCGGAAGAAAAAGCAGGTAAGCTGTGAGATGAGCGAAAAAGAAGCACATATATATTATGTCTATACGCTCTGCTCTGTGCCGGAGGTTGATGTGACGCTGGCGTATACGGTATTTCCTGACGGAACTGTCCGCACAAAACTGGAATATAAGAAGGTAAAGGGAATGCCGGATCTTCCGGAGTTTGGTATGCTGCTACGGATTCCTGCGGAATTCACACATCTTGCATGGTATGGCAATGGACCCGAAGAAAGCTATTCTGACCGGAAGAAGGGTGCCAAAATAGGAACCTACTATAATGAAGTGATTGATAATCTTTCTGCTTATGTAATTCCGCAGGAATGCGGGAATAAAACGGATGTCCGCTATGCGGAGTTGACAGATGATAGCGGCTTCGGACTGAGATTCACCGGAAATCCGCTGATGGAATTCTCAGCACTTCCCTGGACTCCGTACGAGATTGAACAGGCTTCCCATGCCTATGAGCTGCCGCCGATTCATCATACCGTGGTACGCCCGGCACTTGCACGTATGGGTGTCGGAGGGGACGACAGCTGGGGAGCGCCGGTTCATCCGGAATTCTGTCTGCCAAACCAGAATTACCGGTTTGTCTTTGACATGAAAGCGTTCTGTACAGAAGAAGAGAACAGCTAACCGGCCGGTGGTTCGGACACATTCATATCCCAGACTGATTTGATGATGACAAGACCAAGCGGTCCAAGCAGAAAACCAGCAATACCGAACAACCGGATGCCGAGATACATGGCAGCAAGGGTATAGAGAGGGCGGATACCGATTCCCTTTCCGAAAAGTTTCGGCTCAAGGACTTCACGTAGAACAAGACACAGGATATAGACAGTCAGCAAAATAGCCGCTTCAAAGAAGCTGCGCCGGAAGCATAGAACTATGCACCAGGGAATCAGAATCATACCGCTCCCAAGAATCGGAAATGCATCCAGTACAGCGATACAGATACCGAGAAGCAGCGCGTAAGGATTCCTAATAATGAACAATCCGATGCTGCATATTGTGGCGACAAAAAGAATAATAATTGCTTGTGTCCGCAGGTAGGCGAAACCCGAGCAGCGCAGACGTTCCAGAACAGGAGAAACGATTGGATACAGGAAGGAAGCACGGAACCTCTCGGTGTATTCCTCCATATCCTTAATCAGAAGGAGCGCTGCCACAACAATGATGATAAAGAGTGTCAGCAGCTCAGCGGTTCCGAGTGCGGCTCGAAGGGTGTGCTCTGTAAGGCGTGGCAGTAATGTAGTCTGTATAGTCTCTACGAGTCCCTCCAGCTGGGATTCCAGTGCAAGATGAACTGTTCCGGCTTCCAGCTTAAGAATCCGGTCACAGCCACCGCAGAGTGTCTCATATCGTTCAAGAAGATTTGTTCGGTAGACAGGAAATTGACCAAAGAGTGCAATCAGCTGTCGAACCAGACCACGCAGAAGACAGAAAAGCCCAGTCAAAAGACCTGCTGTCAGTGCGAGAATACCGATAAAGCCGCTGATTATTGTGGGAATATGGAGTTTTGTTTTGAGAAACCGCACCGGACGTCTTAGACATTTTGCAATAAGATAGGCAAGCAGAAACGGAATCAGCATGGAAAGCAGATACCGGAAGCTTAAGTAGACAGCAAGACCGGTAATCAGGAGCAGAAAGGATTTACGTAACCATCCGCTTTGCATACATGGGTACCTCACAATGAATAATATGGCATACCGCAGAACACTGCGGTATGCCATATTAATATCTGCTGTTTTCATATGAAATATACTGTTAAATTAATCAAGGCTGATTTGTACCAACGGGATACCCTCCGTAATCAGCTCTTCTAAAGCCTTGAACCCGGATAATACCCGGTAATCACTGCCGTCAGGAGTACATGGCAGGAGAAGCTCGGGCTGATAGGGCAGCGCTGCAGTTGCTGCAGCAGTCGTTCTGGCAGGTTCTCCGTCATAATGAAGGCGGTTTGGAGATATCAGAATCTTTGAAGAATTATGTGAATAGCTTCCGCTTTTGCTGCAGTATAACTTCATTTCTTCTTGAATCAGGTCTGCGAGAAATTTAGGGGTGCAGTAGGTGCTGTCAAGCACCAGGTTATAATTAGAAAAATTGAAGTAGTCAAGTCCATAAATCTCTTTATAACGCAGATTCTCGGTTCTGGCGCGTTCGTCCAGCTTTTCCTTCGCATCTTCCGGAGAACTGTATTGTTCTACATTACCACGTTTGTCGCTAAAAACCCGTTTGGATGCTTCATCAAGATTGACACATAAAAAAACCTTGAAGGAATCCTCTGCAAAGTGCCAGGCGAGACGTGAGTCAAAAACGATATCTTTATTCTTCTGTTCTCTGGAGATAGATGCTACAGTATCATCAAGGATGTGATCATATGCCGGATCAGAGCACATCTTATGGTTCATTTCCAGGACGCTGATCCCAAGCTCGTCTGCTAAATGCCGTAAAATTGTTCCTGTAGAATAAATCTCATAGGAATAATCCGACTCCAAAATATGGCAGATGGTTGATTTCCCACTTCCGAGATTTCCTGTTAATGTAATATGCATAGCTTCCTCCTGCGTTCAGCGCGTTTCACCGATAATGTAATATACATGACCTCTCCTGCATCAGCGCGTCTCTCTTATAGTAATGCATTCCTGCAATTTTTGCAACTCGATTATTTCGGCATTCATTGCTTTTGCTTCCGAAGGATCGTGTGTCACAAGGAGAAGGGTTTTCCCTTCTGCTTTTCTGCAGATATAGCTGATTACCTGCTGTTTTAGTGTATCATCGAGTCCTTTAAAAGGTTCATCCAGGAGGATGAAATTGCTGTCAGCGAGCAGCGCACGTAGAATCGCAACTCTTCGTTTCATACCGCCGCTCAGTTCTGCAACCGGCTTCCCAAGTGCTCCGGTGAGCCCGATTTCCTGAAAAGACTGAGCAAGTAATGTATCGGAAAGTGTTTTCCCACAAACCAGACGAAGGTTATCTGCAGCATCCAGAGTTTCGCAAAGACGGTTTTCCTGAAACACGGCGGCAATACGCTTATTCTCCAACCCTGAAATACTGCCGGAATCAGGTGAAAGGAGTCCGAGCAGAAGATTCAGCAGCGTGGTCTTGCCGCTTCCCGAGGGTCCCATAATGCAGGTGGTGCTGCCTTCCGGCAGATTCAGATTCAAGTCTCTCAGAACCGGTTGTAAACCGAAGGCTTTATATACGTGACTGAAGTAAATGTCCATTGGATTCCTCCGTTTCAAATGGTTCGTGTAAAGAGCTCCGAGCGGTACCTGTATGTTCAGCTAAGCTTTCCGGCAATGGTTCGGATGAGCAGCATAACGATTTTTTCAAAGAGAACGCTGACTAGTACAATGACTGCTGTCCAGGCAAAAAGTTCTCCGGTCATTAGGTAGAGCTTTGCTTCGTAAAGGCGCTCTCCGATGGAACCGGTCGGTTGACCGATGACCTCGGCAGCAATGCCGGATTTCCAGCAAAATCCGAGTGCAACCGAACAGGCGGATACCAGAGCCGGCATGACAGACGGAAGATAAATATATCGTATTCTTCGAAGAACAGGAATTCGAAAAACATCTGCCATTTCAAGCAGCTTTTTGTCGGTACCGTCGATTCCCTGCAGGACATTGGTGTATATCACCGGAAGAACCATGACAAAAGAAATCAAAACGGATAGTCCTGAGGACCTGATCCAGAGAAGAGCAAGGATGATAAATGAAGCAACGGGAACAGCTTTCATCAGCCGCATCAACGGAAGAAGCAGGATTCGTACAGCCTGACAGGCAGCTGATAATGAGGCAAAGAGAACACCCATAACAAAGGCCAGAATAAATCCAAAAGCAATACGGGAGGCAGAATATAGTATGGTGGTCCAAAAAGAAGAGGTACGGATCATACCAAACAGAACATTTATAACCTGATCCGGAGAAGCGAAAAGAATCTTCGCCGGAATCAGAAGACTGCAGAGTTCCCATAGGATAAGCCAGAAAGCAATGGCAAGCAAGGCATACAATTTTTTATTTGCGGCCCTTTTCGTTTGACTCATCAGATGCTTTAACCTCCAGGTATTTTTTAACAAACAGTTCCTCCGGCATTGGCTCCGCATAAAGGAAGCCCTGTGCAGTAAAGCAGCCGATTCGCTTCAGAAAATGTTCCTGTTCCACGGTTTCGACTCCCTCACAGATTACATCCATATCAAGATCAAAGGCCATACGTACAACATTGGTAATTACGACACGTTCTCGTACCGATGTTGCTTTCGAGTGCAGAAAATCCTTGTCAATTTTCAGAATGTCAAACGGTAGGTCACGCAGAATGTTCAGCGAGGACATTCCGGAACCGAAATCATCCATAGAGAGGCGGCAGCCGATGGAATGAACTTCGTTCAGAATACTGAGCTGATAGTTATCGCTGGCAGCCAGAGCGCTTTCGGTAATTTCCACCTCTATCAGATATGGAGGAATATTGTAGCGTTCCAGTGTGGCACGGATTACAGTGGGGAGCATGTTGCTGTTGAAGTGAATCCGTGAAAAATTAACGGAAACCGGATATACTCTTCTGCCGGAATCAATCAGAGTACGCAGGGAAGCGCACACAGTATCAAGTACATAATAATCAAGGGCAACAATAAAACCGTTTTCTTCAAAAAGCGGAATGAAACGGATCGGCGGGATCATGCCGACATTCGGCCGCTGCCAGCGGACAAGTGCTTCCGATCCGACTATTTGCTTTGTTACGATATCGACCTTTGGCTGATAGAAGACAACAAACTCATGATTACGGAGAGCTTCCTCCATGGAATCCTCAATTTCCTTCTGCTCTACCAGGTTATTGTGCATTGTTTCGTTATAATACATATAGTTACAGATATGATAGTCTATTACATTTTTGCGGGCGATATTTGCCCGGTCAACCGCAACAATAGCAGAATCGCCTTCCGTTACAGGATAGATACCAATCATAAGTACAAGACGGTAAAAGTCTCCGTTCGGCTGTTTGATTCGTTTCGATTCGTATACGATTGTTTTAACAAGCTCAGTCAGCTCATCAATCGTCGTATAAGGGTAAAGAGCGACAAATTTATCACCTGTAATACGGGCAATCAGGGAATCTGCTCCGCCAATCTGTTGAAGGATTCCGGCAATTGTCGTCAGAATGTAATCGCCGGCGCGGTATCCGTAGTTATCGTTAATCAGCTTGAACTGGTATACATCGGAATAAATTGCAGCATATTTTTTATTGGTATTTGTAGAAATCAATTCGTTTGCCTTATTGAGAAAAGCATTAAAATTATATGTGTTGGTAAGTACATCCATTTGTGAGACATAGTCGATTCTTTCCTGCGAATGAAGATGAAGAAGGTAGCTTCCAATCAGTTTGGACAACAGAGTAAGAGAATCTATTTCACTTTCTGACCATACACGGGTATTTTCTACAGTACAGATATTAATATGCCCAATAAACGAATCCTGATAATGAATTCCGCACTGAATCAGTGAACGTACATTTTCCAGATATTCATCCTGCTTAATTTCCAGAGTCTGAAGACAGGCGGAGGTATCGTCACAACGGTAAGTTCCCTGTTGATTTGATTCAAATCCGCAAAACAGAGTACTCTTTGGATGAGTGACTGATTTCTGCTGTTTCGTAAAGGAAAATGCACTGTCAGAACTCCATTCATGGGAAACAGTGGAGGAATCGGAATCCTTTTCATATTCCATAATAAAAATGTGATCCAGATTGTAGTAAATGCCGATCAACGACAGCATCATGTTGATTGATACATTGATATCGCGGGAATCAAACAGTATATCAATTGCATTGGCAATGATAGTACTGTCAATAACCGTACGGGTTTCGAACAAAGAGGAGGTCTGCTGGTTCTGCTTATTGATCTTTGTGTACTGTTCTGCTTCCGGAATTGCTGCCATGCTGTTGTTATATACACTGTATCGTCCCTTGCCGCGATGCTTTGCATCATATAATGCAATGTCTGCTTTTGCAAACAAACCGTCATAGGAGGTTGCATCTACCGGATAAACAGAAATACCGACACAGCAGGAAAGTGAATAATCGGTCTTGGTATTTGAAAAAATATTGTGAAACGAGTTAAGGATGTGCTGAGCCATATCAATGACATAGGTCATAGACGGAACATTATCCAGAAATACTACAAATTCATCTGCTCCAAAGCGCCCCAGCAGGCAGTTGTCTCCAAACAGCTTTTTCAATCGGTCCGCAAGATCAATCAGAACAGCATCCGCAAATACATAACCAAAGGTTTCGTTCAGATTACTAAAGTTATCAACATCAATCAGAAGAAGAGATAGAATAACCGGTTCTTCCATGGTTGAAATCCGTTCGTTTGCCTTTTCTGTGAAAGCCTTGTAGTTGTATAGCTTAGTCAGCGGATCCTGAGAAGCATATTCACAGAGAACCTCATATTCCTTTTTCTGGCTGTCGATATTGGTTGTCTGTCCGACGATACTGACCGGATAACCGTCCGTATCAAGAACTTTTGTGCCGGAGAGACGGTACCAGATATAATTGTCCTCATGATCCTTTGCACGCAGTTCAACTTCAATCGTGGGTTCGGATGTCATCATGGAATCACAAAAATGAAAAAATGCCCACTGATCTTCCGGATGAATAATATTATTGTTAATCAATTCCTTTCTCTTACTGCTGGTAACATCAATGATTATGTCTGTGACGGAATTACTTTCATCCCAGATCATTTGGTCGGTTGTCAGATAGTATTCCCAGATGTAGTTGTTATTACGTGCCAAAGCCAGCCTATACCGGCGCCGTTCTGAAAGCAGCGCCTGTTTACTGTGGTTTAGCTTTAGGCTATCAAAGAAGTGAACGAAAGACAGCCATGCACAAAGAGTAATAACAATAATGATGCAGGTGATAATAAAATTTGATGCACTGCTGCTGATGGAACGAATCTCGCCGTCAATGATTTCGGTCTGTGAGAGTACCATCAAAATCCAGGACGTATCAGGCAGCGGTTCCGAATATAAATAATATGAAATGCCGGAAACAGTATTCCGGACTTCTGTCATCAGCGATTCTCCGCTAAGACTTCGTTCCAGAAAAGCAGATTTTGACAATTCGTCGGTCAGGCTGAAAGAAGCCAGATCATTCCAAAGATTCTCACCGGAGGTCAGAAATTCATCCGAATCCAGAACCATTCCGGAATTGTCTACCAAAAGGGCATAAGTTCCGGGATACTGAATATGTATGGAGAAACGTGTCAGAAAAAGTGGAAGATTCATATTGGATTCGGATAGAGCTTTCTGGGCATCTTCGGAAACAGCATTATGAATCTGAGAAAGACGGTTCTGAGCATTTTCTTGAAGCTGGTTTTTTAATATTACAGAATATGAAGTATACTGGGTAAAAAATAACGTACCCAGCAGTATAATAATGACAGCAGTAAGACGACCGGTTGTCAGTAGCTTTTTCAGCATGAATGCCTCCGGGGTGTTCGTAACGATGATATAATATCGTATACAGATAACTTGATTATAGACCATTGTAAAAGTGTCCGCAACAGATTTCGAGTGATTCACGCAAAATTCTTGCATTTTATACAGGTACACGATAAAATAAAAAAATAAACAGTTCAAGCAGGCTGCTTTCAGCTTAAGAGGGGCATGTTTTAGTACGGACAGATAAAAGCTTTACTGTTATCTGAAAGTAAATATATGATGCGTAAAGCATAGAAATGAGGTAGGAATGAATCAAGGTTTATCAAAACGTATAGTAAAAGGAGTCCTTGGAGGAATCATTGCACTCTTTGTCCTGATTACCATCCTGAATTCCTTCTACACAATTAAGGAGCAGGAACAGGCAGTGGTCACGACCTTTGGTCAGCCACAGGCGGTAACAGCTGCAGGACTTCATTTAAAAATTCCATTTATACAGAAAGTGGAAAAAGTAAATACAACCATTAAGGGATTCGCAATCGGTTACAACGAAACAACGAACCAGACGGTAGAAGACGAGTCTTTGATGATAACTTCAGATTATAATTTTGTTAATGTTGATTTTTATGTGGAATACAAGGTGAGCGATCCGATTAAGGCAGTCTACGCTTCGGATGAACCGGAATTTATCCTGAAAAATATTGCATTGTCGTGTATTCGTTCCCAGATTGGCCTATATGATGTTGACAGTGTAATCACCACCGGGAAAAACGAAATTCAGGCAAGCATTAAAGAACGGATTATGGAGCGTCTTGAGGAACATGACATAGGTCTCCAGCTTGTAAATATCACCATACAGGATGCGGAGCCTCCGACAGAGGAAGTTCTAGAAGCTTTTAAGGAAGTTGAAACAGCAAAGCAGGGAAAAGAAACCGCAATTAACAATGCAGAAAAATACCGTAATGAGGAGTTGCCTGCAGCAGAAGCGCAGGTTGATCAGATTCTGAAGGAGGCAGAGGCGACCAAGCAGGCTCGTATTAATGAGGCAACCGGTCAGGTAGCCAGATTTGAGGCAACCTATGCGGAATATATTAAATACCCGCTGATTACGAAGCAGAGAATGTTTTACGAGACCATGGAGGAGCTGCTTCCGGATATGACGGTCATTATTGATAACACAGAGAGCGGAGTACAGAAGATTCTGCCGCTGGAATCCTTTACAGGTGATGAATCCGTTACAGCCGGTGAATAAAGAATATGGAGGAAAAGCATGAGTGATAATATTGAACGTATCCGGCAGAAAAGAACCGGATTAAAGGTAGCCATCGGAGGAATCATTCTCCTGGCACTGATTGTAATCAATTCCTGTTACGCAGTAACCTATGAAAACGAGTATACCTTAATCAAGCAGTTCGGCTCTGTCAAAAAAATCGTATCCGATTCAGGCTTAAGCCTGAAGATCCCGTTTATCCAGACGAGCGACCGGCTGCCAAAATCTATTCAGATCTTTGACCTTGCGGCCTCGGATGTAATTACACAGGATAAGAAGACGATGGTTGCGGACAGTTATGTACTTTGGAGAATCGAAGATCCAAAGCTGTTCGTACAGACATTGAATTCTTTGACAAATGCAGAGAACCGTATTAATACGATCGTATATAATTCAATTAAGTCCGTAATCAGCAGTATGAATCAGGCGGAAGTAATCAGCGGACGTGACGGAGAGCTTTCCGCAGCAATTATGGCAAACATCGGAAACACGATGCAACAGTACGGAATTGAACTGTTGTCGGTAGAGACAAAGCATCTGGATCTGCCAAGCGATAATAAAACTGCGGTATATGAACGAATGATTTCAGAACGAAATAACAAAGCAGCAACCTATACCGCCGAGGGAGAATCTGAAGCAAAGAAAATCCGTACACAGACCGATTATGAAATTGCGATCAGCATTTCCGAAGCAAAAGCGCAGGCAGAGAGTGTTATTGCCGAAGGAGAAGCGGAATATATGAGGATTCTTTCAGAAGCATATTCTGATGAATCGAAGAGTGATTTTTATACCTTTGTACGTGCGCTGGATGCCGCAAAGATAGCATTTGACGGCAAAAGAAAGAAGACTCTGGTACTGACCTCGAATTCACCGCTTGCACAGATTTTTTCAACAGTAGAATAAACAAAAACCCCGGGCAGGATTGTCCGGGGTTTTCTATAAGAACAGAAGCTCATTTTTTCGGAATCAATTTTTCCTGACCACCCATATATGGCTGTAAAGCTTTTGGAATCAGAACGGTTCCGTCTGCCTGCAGATTGTTCTCCAGGAAGGCAATCAGCATACGGGGCGGAGCAACAACGGTATTATTCAGTGTATGAGCAAAGTATTTCCCGCTCTTTCCGGTTACACGAATCTTCAGTCGGCGGGCCTGTGCATCTCCGAGGTTGGAGCAGCTGCCGACTTCAAAATACTTCTTCTGACGTGGAGACCATGCTTCAACGTCACAGGATTTCACCTTTAAATCTGCATGATCACCGGAACAGCATTCCAGTGTACGAACCGGAACGTCGAGGGTGCGGAACAAATCTACCGTGTTCTTCCATAGACGGTCATACCACATTGGGCTGTCCTCCGGATTGCAGACAACAATCATTTCCTGCTTCTCGAACTGGTGAATACGGTATACGCCACGCTCCTCAAGACCATGTGCACCCTTTTCCTTACGGAAGCAGGGTGAATAGCTGGTCAGTGTCTTCGGAAGCTCCTCCTCAGGGGTAATGGTATCAATAAATTTACCAATCATTGAATGCTCACTGGTGCCGATCAGGTAAAGGTCTTCGCCTTCAATCTTATACATCATGGCATCCATTTCTGCAAAGCTCATAACACCGGTTACAACCTCGCTCCGGATCATGAACGGAGGAATGCAGTAGGTAAATCCGCGGTTAATCATAAAATCACGTGCATACGAAATCACAGAGGAATGCAGCCTTGCAATGTCACCCATCAGATAGTAGAATCCGTTCCCTGCGACACGATGAGCAGCATCAAGGTCGATACCGTTGAAGCTTTCCATGATTGCGGTATGGTAAGGAATCTCGAAATCCGGTACAATCGGTTCACCGTAACGCTGGATTTCAACATTTTCACTGTCATCTTTTCCAATCGGAACACTTGGATCAATAATGTTCGGGATTGTCATCATGATTTTTTTAATCTTTTCCTGCAACTCGGTTTCTTTGGCCTCCAGCGCAAGCAGCCGGTCAGAATCTACAGTAACCTGATTCTTCAGCACTTCTGCTTCTTCCTTTTTCCCTTGTGCCATCAGACCGCCGATCTGCTTTGAAATACGGTTACGGTCTGCACGAAGACCGTCAGCCTCCTGCTGTGCGGCACTGCTTTCCTGTGCCAGTGCAATAACCTCATCTACCAACGGGAGCTTGGCATCCTGAAATTTGTTGCGTATGTTCTGTTTCACAATCTCGGGATTCTCCCGGACAAATCGTAAATCCAACATAATGTTCTCCTCCTGATTTTTCTATTTATTATCTGTATCATTTGCGGAATTATCCCCGGGTGCTGTCTGTCCGGATGAATCCGTATTATCCTGTAAAACCGGCACTGTCTGTCCGGATGAATCCGTATTATCCAACTGAACCGGTGCTGCCTGACCTGTTGAATTAAGAGCTTCAGGCTGTGTCGTACTGTCTGGGTAATAATTACCGCTTTGTGAAACCGGATATTGTGACAAATTATCATATCGCTGTCCGGTAAAGTACGGAGAGGAAAGATTTTTACCGTATTCTAGTCCCTTCTGGTATTCTTCCTGCCACGCTGTTGTTTCCTGAAGAGGCGCGTTCGGAACACGGAAGAGGAAGCACAGAAGAATAACCACCACAAAGCAGACGGTACTTAAGAGAATCATTGCAAATGGCAGTTCCAGTATGGACTCCGGTAAAAGATAGTCAAGAAGAAAGGAAGCTCCGTTGACCAGTGCATGCAGAAGTACGGAAGCCCAGATCGACTTAAGACGGTATGCCACAAAACCGAAGACCAGACCGAGCAGGAATGCATAAATACCCTGAACGAGATTCATATGATAAATGCCGAATAAAAGTGCCTGAATAATATTTGCAATAATAAAAGGAAATGCTTTCTGAAGCTTTTGCAGTACAAGACCCCGAAAGATAAATTCCTCGGCAAGTGGTGCCAGAATGACCGTAGTCAGTATCGAAATGACAAGATTACCTCCAACCAGAGTATTCATCAGATCCATGTATTTATTCATTGTGTTTGGGAAGAAAGGAAGAATCAGATTAAGAAGCATACTGACAGCAATCTGTAATGCAACGGCACTTACAATCAGTATCAGAACATTACGGATGGCAAAGCTGTCTTGTAGCTGTGCAAAATAACGCCCCGGTTTTGTCTTGAAGTACCAGATTGAGAAAACTATCACCAGCAGAATCATAGTAATCAGTGTCACAAGGTCTGTGTAGAAGGAGGAGGACAGCAGCTCTGTAAGGGTATTCGTGAGCGCTTCCATATCAGTTACACCCTGAAGACCAAGCTGTAACCCGGCAATGAATGAGAAAGAAAAAGACACAAGCATTGCTGCAGCCAGTTGAACTCCGATTGCAGCAAGAAAAGGAATAAAAGATAAAAAGAGTGTTTTTGTTTTACTCATTAGATTCTCCGATCCGGAACATGTTTTAGATAAGTACGAGGATAAAGCCGTGCCGGTAAACCCGATTTTGTAAACGGCGTCCAAAAAAACTTTGGCATACCAGCAGATATAGTGAAATTTACGACATTCTATGGGAATTGTCAAGAAATATTGTTGTTTTTATAATAGAAAACAGCGAGTTGTGTACGATCACGGAGCTGAAGCTTCTCAAGAATGATACTCAGGTAGTTTCGGACGGTTCCTTCGCTAAGATACATAGATTCTGAGATCTCGCGATTACTTAGGCCTTCTGCAACCAGAGAAATAAGCGTGCTTTCTTTTTCGGTCAGATCAAAATGCTCACCGTGAAACGAGCTCTTTTTTTTATTTACCAGTGCAGGAAGCTTTGCGATAATGTCATTTCCGAAAACACTCTGTCCTGTACTTACAGCACGCAGCGCGGGGAGAATGCTGTCATAATCGGCCTTTAACAGGTAGCCCTTGGCTCCGATACAGAGTGCTTTTACAATATATTCATCATCGGAAAAAGTAGTCAGAAATAAAATTCTTGCATCCGGAAATTCCGCCAGTATCTGCTCTGCAGCGTTTAGACCGGTAAGACCTGTCATACGGATATCCATAAGCAGAATATCAGGACGGTAACTGCGGAACAGGGCGATTCCTTCCGCACCGTCGTGTCCTGCTGCAAGCACATGAACCTCACCGCTTGCTTCCAGAATAGTGGTCAAGGCACTGCAGACCAGCCTGTCGTCGTCAATGATTACCAGATTCATACGAACCTCCTTTTGTCGGTTCTTTTCTCTTAGGAACCGTAATAAAAATCCGAAATCCGTTTTCATTGCTGAAATGAATGGTGCCGTTCAGAGAATGAACCCGGTCTTTCATATTAAGAAGACCAATTCCGCAGGAATCCGGGATCTGTGCAGAATACGAAATACCGTTGTCGCGGATTAGAAGCTGGTAGAGGGACGGGTGTTCCCGTACTGTTATTGTCATCTCGGTTGCGGTACTGTGTCTTGCCGTATTGGACAGAGCTTCTTTTATAATGCTGAGAAAGCAGTACTTTACTTCCCGGTCAATGTGCAAAGACATATCATAGTCAAGCAGTACCGGACAGAAAGTATAGGACTGTATCAGATCGCTGATACTCTGTCTCAGATCAATTGCTTCGTCATGCAGGTCATGAACGCTGGAACGGACGCTGTCCATTGCTCCGGAAAGCGTATCCTTAAGCTCCTGCAAGGAGTTCGACATTACATCGACATCCGGTACGGAGCCATCCATGGCTGTCAGCTCTTTGATGCGGACGGCCTTCAGCGCTCCGACCATCAGGATGGAACGGGACAGAAGATGTCCTACATTATCGTGAATTTCCCGGGCTATCCGGTTTCGCTCCCGGAGGGTTGCAAGCCGGATTTCATTATCCTGTTGCGCCGATTGACTTTTCCGATTCTCCTCCATAAGAAATTCCAGCTCGCGTCGGTTATCCTTTGCCTGCAGTAGCCCGGCGGAGAGCTTTGTAATCCGGTCAGTGCGAACCGCCAGATAAATCGCAAGCAGGGAGAGCAGACACAGCAGGAAAATGAACGGAGTTCCAAGCTTCGCAAGATAAATCACGCAGAGAAGTCCACCGGGAATATACAGGATAAATCTGTGTGAACAGTAAAGATCGTATACCGCAAGAGAAAGAAACAGCTGAAGCGGTGGGAAAACATAAGCAACAGCAAGAAAAATAAAATCAAGTACGGGACTGTATTTCCTTCCTGAAAAGAACACTGCCAATGCGCAGAAAGAGACCGCACAGAGCAGAGCGATGGTCATTTTCGTTCCGGAAAGGTCACTAAAACAAAAAAGGAGACCGGACAGCAGCAGTAGAATCAGACGGTCGGGCAGTGTGCGCATAGAGTTCCTCCTTTGCCGTGACGGCGGTATTTTAACCCTTCTGTTATTATATATGACAAACAGACAAAATACAAGAAAATGACATTTGTCATTTTGAGTTCTGACAAACGGCACTTTAATCCGTCATGAAAATTGGCTAAAATTGAGATATAAAATTAACAATGTTGCCGGCCGCTAAACCGTGCACATTGAATAAAGAAACGGAGAACATTATGGGTACAGTTGTAAAAGTGGAAAATCTAGTCAAGAGATATAAAGAACTGGTTGCACTCGATCATCTCAATCTGGAGGTAGAGGAGGGCGAAATCTTTGGGCTGCTCGGACCAAACGGCTCCGGCAAGACAACGCTGATTCATTGCATTCTTGCACTGCTTGAATATGATAAGGGAACCATCGAAGTATTTGGAAAACCGATGAACCCGAACACCTATGAAAGCAAAAGAAATATCGGTGTGGTAATGCAGAACGTGGCAGTATTTGAACAGCTGACGGTTCGCGAGAACATTGATTATTTCTGCGGATTGTACGTGCCGGATAAAAAGCTCAGAAAACAGATGGTCGATGAAGCGATTACATTTGTCGGACTGGAGGATTTTTCAAAATTCTTTCCAAAGAAGCTATCCGGTGGTCTTCTGCGAAGACTGAATATTGCCTGCGGAATTGCACATCGCCCGAAGCTGATTTTTATGGATGAGCCGACAGTTGCCGTTGACCCGCAGAGCCGGAATAAAATTCTCGAAGGAATCCGTGAGCTTAACCGAAATGGTGCAACAATTATTTATACATCCCACTACATGGAAGAGGTAGAACAAATCTGTACCCGGATCGCCATTATTGACAAGGGAACCAATATTGCCATCGGAACCAAAGATGAATTAAAGGCTCTGATTCCGACAAGTGAAACAATCCGGATCGAATTGCTGGAGCTGCCGGAAGGGCTGCTTGAAGAAATACGTGAACTACCGCATGTGATTAAGGCCGTCTACGAGAATCTGCAGCTTTGCATCTGCTGTGGCGGGGGAAAACATAATCTGATCAGAATACTTGACTATTTGAAGCAAAGAGATATTTCGTTCGGACATGTTTATTCGGAGCTACCGACCCTGAACGATGTATTTCTTGAGATTACCGGAAAAGAGCTGCGGGATCGGGCGGAATAATCTACTATAAAAAGCTGAAGCAAAAAGAGCTTCAGAACGGAGGAAGAAGGATGTTGTTTCATTTGTTTAAATATAGATTTAAGGTACTGATCCGGCAGAGGGTGCTGATGTTCTGGTCCCTGCTGTTTCCGCTGCTGCTCGGAACTCTGTTCTTTCTGGCATTTGGAAAAGCAAGCACCAAAAGAGAAGTTTTTTCAACTATTCCGGTCGCTGTAGTGACAGAAAACGTAACATCAGAAGACACGGCTCTGCTGGAAACAATGAAGGAACTGAAGGCAGAGGACGGAACGCCAATGTTTGAAATTACAGAAGGAAGCAAAGAGGAAGCAGATACCCTGCTTGCTGCCGGGAAGGTAAGCGGAACGGTGATTCCGGGAACCGAGACAGAACTTTTGGTTCGCACTTCCGGTCTGAATCAGACAATTCTCAAATCCTTTCTAAGTCAGTATAAACGGATTATGGCAGTTTATGCCGATGTGATACAGGTGAATCCGGCTGCAGTTGCCGATGTGACTGCACTTCTTTCCGAGGATACTTCCTACCTTCAGAATGTTACACTCGGCGGAGAGGAGGTGGATTCGATGTTTCAGTATTTTTATGCCCTGCTTGCCATGACCTGTCTATACGGTTCCTTCTTTGGAATGCAGAATGCCGAAGATATTATGGCAAACGAAAGTGCACTTGGTGCGCGGCGAAACATTGCACCGACTCATCATCTGAAACAGGCAGTTGCCGATATGTTTGCGGCATTTACCGTACATTTTATCAACACTTCGGTAGTTTTGGTATATCTTGTGCTGGTTCTGAGAATTCAATTCGTGTCGCAGACCGTACTGTTCCTGACAGTGATTCTGCTTGGCTGTATCATCGGAGTCTGCCTCGGACAGTTTATCGGCTGTGCAGTTAAGAAAAGTGAAACTTTGCGCGTTGCACTTGCTCTTGCAAGTACAATGATAATGAGTATTCTGAGCGGTCTCATGTTTAGCGGTTTGAAATACACAATTGACCAAAGTGCGCCTATTGTAAACAGACTGAATCCTGCAGCACTCGTTACAGATGCATTTTACTGCCTGAGTGTATACAACGATTATGAACGCTACACATCAAATGTTATTACCATCGCAGTACTTGCGGTACTGCTGATGTTCGGAACTTATCTTTCGGTCAGGAGGTCAAAATATGCAAGTCTTTAAAGCATTTATCCAAATATTTAAAAGAACGGCAGTGTCCAGTATGATTTATCTTGTCGTTTTTATCGGGATTGTAATTATGCTTGATGCTACCTACAAGCCGCAGACCATTGATTCATTTTCTGATACAAAAATTGCGGTTGCCGTGATTGACCGTGATAATTCTCCTGTCAGCCGGGCGGTCACAAGCTATCTGGAGGAGACCCAGAAGTTGGTAGCGCTGGAGGATAATGAAGATGCTCTGCAGGATGCTTTGTTTTTCCGCGCAATTGAATACCTTCTTGTAATCCCGGAACACTTCGGCGAAGGTCTTTTAAATGGGGAGACACTTCCGATTGATTCCACAAAAATACCGAATTCCTACAGCGGGATATTTATTGACATGCAGGTAGAGGAATTCTTAAGGACGCTTCGAAGCTATTATACAGCCGGCTTCAGTGAAGATGAAGCGCTTGCAAATTCTCTTAGAACGCTGGCACTGAATGTGACAACCACGGTGGTAACGGGTGAGAATGCAGCATCCAGTACACATGGATTTGTGTTTTATTTTCGGATGCTGCCCTATGGACTCCTATGCATTATTATTAATCTGATTGCTGGATCTATGATTGAATTCTATCAGCCGGACATTGCATACCGTATTCGGTGCTCTTCACTCTCGCTTACGAGCAGAAGTCTGCAGCTTTTTTTGGGCGGAACGGTTCTTGCAGTCGGCGTCTGGTTTACCATGATTCTTGGAGCTGTATGTATGCACGGGCAGTCGGTTTTTGAAAGTGGAATGCTTGGCTGGCTGCTGCTTAATTCTGCTGCTTTTACCCTTGTCGGTACGGCAGTTGCATATCTGGTTGGAATCAGCGCACGAAAACGGCATATTGTTTCGGGTGTCTGTACATCAGTTTCTCTAGCATTTTGTTTTTTGGGAGGAGTTTTTGTAGACATCGGAATCATGTCGGAAGGAATGCAGAAGGCTGCCATGGCTGTACCGACCTTCTGGTATATAAAAGCAAATGACATCATCAGCTCAGCAAGCTCCCTGACCGGAACGGCGAGAGACAAGGTTCTTCTTTATGCCTTGATTCAATGTCTTTTTGTGGCTGCCATTTTCTGTGTGGCTCTTGTCGTGGGAAAGAAAAATATAAACAGATAAACAGTAATGATAACGATATTCACCGGCGGTTCCTTTACAGACTCATAAAGAATGGTATAATAGAACAAAACCACAGGCTTCGTGCGCAAGTGCGGAGCCTTGTTCATACGGAGGATATTATGCTGACAGAACTGACAGCAGTGCAGCGGAAGAAAGCGCTGGCGCTGTTTCCCGTCGAACGGGACACATTGATTGATACTATCGGGGAGAATATCAAAGGCGAAGCCTTTGGAATGGTGCCCGAGAACCTGCAAAATGATAAAGATACTGCTCCGGAATGTGTGTTTTTCTGGTATCGTTATTTTTTATATCTGGGTGGAAGTCCGGAATCTATATACGCAGATGAGCTGTTAGAAGAAATGAAACAAAAGCTGTCTGATCCGATACCTTTGATTGTGCCGAACTGTGAAGGTTGGGAGTCGGTACTGCGACGGCATTTTCCCTCCGTTGAGGTACGGATCAGAGCGGCAATGCGCATCCGGAAGCAGGGCCTTGATCTAAAGGAGATCGACCGGCAGCTGGAACAGTTCCGTTCTCCGGTCTATACTCTGAAGAAAATCGATGAAGCTGTCTTCCCAATATTAATGAAGGAACGCTGGGCAGACGGACTTGTGACCAATTTTGATTCCTGTAAGGAATTCATAGAGCATGGATTTGGATTTGTCCTCTGCACGGGCGAAGGACAGCCGGTCAGCGGATGCTCTACCTACTCCTACTACAGCAGGGGCGTAGAGATACAAATCAGCACAAGAGAAGAGCACCGTGGACAGGGTCTGGCAAAGGTGGTGGCGGCGGCAATGCTGAAAGAAGCCCTGCGCCGGGGGCTGGTTCCTTCCTGGGATGCGGCAAATCCGACTTCAGAGGCCATTTCGAGCCGTATGGGTTATGAACTGGCAAGAAAATATAAAGCCTATCGAGTGTAGACTCCGACCCCGAAGGGAGCCAGAGTAATCTGCGGGTCGGTAATCGCAGTGCCAGTCAGAAGCTCAGTACGCACACCGTCTGTCTGAAAATCGAAGGGGGTATCAGCCAGATTGACCGCAACCCGGATACAGTCGTTATCAACGCTTCGTTCAAAGACACATTGCTTGTTATTTACAAGAACATTACGATAAGCTCCGTAAGAAAAAGCGGGATGTTCTCTTCGCAGTGCAGAAAGAACGGAGATAAATTCGGTCAGGTCATTCCATTCCGGAGCTTTAGGGCAGGGACGGAGAACATCATCACCGGCGGATTTATCGCCCTCTAGACCCCATTCGCTTCCGTAGTAGATGCACGGAACCCCGGGCATGCAAAACATCAGGGCATAAGCTGCCCGGATGTGGTTTTTGTTGTTCAGGATACTTGCGATCCGGGAAACATCATGGTTATCCACAAAGCTTAAGAGGTGCTTTCCGCGGTATAAACACCAGTTTTCTGAACCGAACTGGCGGTTTAAGGAGTAGGTGATTTCGAACAGATTATTGTCGTTCAGGCTGGAGAAGATACCTTTGTAGCATTCATAATTAGTGCAGGAATGGAGCAGATCCGAACCTACCAGACGGTTGTAGTCTCCGAAGAGGACTTCACCGATCAGGGCAAAGTCAGGTTTCAGCCGGTCACAGAAAGCTCTGAGCTGTCGTAAGAAGCCAGAGTCAAGACTATATGCTACATCCAGACGCAGCCCGTCAATCTGAAACTCTTCTATCCAGAAACGGACGGCACCGAGCAGATGCTCGGTTACAGCAGGATTAGAAAGGTTCAGGCGCACAAGTTCATAATGTCCCTCCCATCCGTCATACCAAAGACCGTCGTTATAGCAGCTGTTTCTGTTAAAATCAATGAAAAACCAATCCTTATAAGGAGATGCTTCACGTTTTTCAAGAACATCCAGAAATGCCCAGAAGCCACGACCGACATGGTGAAATACACCGTCCAGAACAACACGGATGCCGGAATGATGCAGAAGTGAAACCACCTCGGAAAAGTCCTTATTGTTCCCAAGACGACAGTCTACTGTACAGTAGTCACGGGTATCATAGCCGTGACGGTCGGATTCGAAGATGGGGGAAAGGTAGAGAGCAGAGACGTGCAGCTTCTGAAGGTGTCCTGTCCAGTCGCCAAGTTTCCTGATCCGGTTCACATATTGACCGTCATTGTCTTTCGGTGCTCCACAGAATCCGAGGGGATATATCTGATAAAAAACGCTTTCGTCAAACCACATGAAAAGAACCTCCTGTTAATGAATAGATCGTTTGCTGTTCATTTTAGCATAAATCCGTGTGCTTTTCTACACTTCTGTACTTGATTTTTACGTCACAAGCAAGTAGAATGGACACGCCGGACAGGAAGAAATGAGGCTAAGACATTATGATACAAACGAAGCTGGTAAAAATAAATCGCAATAACTTTACTCCCTCTGAACTGGCAGAGGCCGCGGTGCTGCTGCGGGAAGGACGGCTTGTGGCATTTCCGACGGAGACAGTCTACGGACTGGGAGCAAATGCACTGGATGAAACTGCCGCAAGACGCATTTACGAAGCAAAGGGGCGTCCTTCAGACAATCCGCTGATCGTTCATATTGCGGACATCGCTGGGCTTAAGGAACTGGCAAGAGCAATCCCTGAGGCTGCATGGCAGCTTGGAGAGAGCTTCTGGCCGGGTCCGCTGACTATCATTCTGAAAAAGAGCGCTCTGGTTCCGAAGGGAACGACCGGCGGGCTTGATACGGTGGCAATCCGTTTTCCTTCCGATCCGATCGCACAGGAATTAATCCGGCAGTCAGGAGTCTACGTAGCAGCACCAAGTGCCAATGCTTCGGGACGTCCGAGTACAACGACAGCGGAACATGTTTATGAGGATCTGAACGGAAAAATTGAGATGATTCTGGACGGTGGACCGGTCAGAATCGGACTGGAATCTACGATTATCGATCTGACCGGTGAACTTCCGATGATTCTGCGACCGGGATATATCACAAAGGAACAGCTGTCAGCAGTAATCGGTGAGGTAGAATATGACCGTGCCGTGATCGCATCACAGCCGCAGAAGAATCTGGTAGCCAAGGCACCCGGTATGAAGTATCGTCATTATGCACCAAAAGGCGACATGACAATCTATGAAGGTGAAAGCAGTAAAGTTGTGAATGCCATTAATGAAGAGATAAAAAAGAAGCTGGCCGAAGACCGCAGGGTCGGGGTACTGGCGACGGACGAAACAGCTTCGATGTATTTCGGCGGAACGGTCTGCTCCATCGGTGCAAGAAGCGATGAGGATGGCATTGCTGCACACCTATATTATATTCTTCGGGAATTTGATGAAATCGGTGCGGAATACATTTATTCGGAGAGCTTTACGGACAATCCGCTCGGACAGGCAATCATGAACCGATTGCGGAAAGCTGCAGGATATCATATTATATCATTATAGGACATAGGAAAGGAGAACGTATGCACAGCATACGTGGGAAAACGGGATGATAGGACTTGGATGTGATCAGGCGGGATTTGATCTGATGCAGGAGGTAAAGACATATCTCACAGGCAATGGGTATGAATTTAAGGATTACGGGACGTATTCCAAGGAATCGTGTGATTATCCGGTATACGGAAAGAAAGTTGCGGAGGCAATTGCTTCCGGCGAATGTGACAAAGGAATATTAATCTGTGGTACGGGGATTGGAATTTCAATTGCGGCAAATAAGGTTCAGGGAATCCGGGCGGCAGTCTGCACAGACTGCTATATGGCAGAGGCGACCAGGCAGCATAATGATGCGAATATCCTGGCTCTGGGCGGAAGAGTGGTCGGAACAGGACTTGCGCTGAAGATTGTGGAGACCTTCCTGACGACACCGTTTTCAAATGCAGAACGGCATGTCAGACGTGTGTCAATGCTGTAAATCAGCGTTCTGAGTCATTGACGATTTTTTGGAGGACGGTAAATTCACCGTTGTTGATGGTTTCAAGAAGCTTGTCGAGAGTGCGGAGTGCAGAAATCAGCATATCCTGCGTGATTAATCCCTGCTCCAGCGCATCGGCAGCTTCGCCAAGGTCGGCAACCCGGTAGGAGCCATCCTCATAGACAATCACATCCAGCAGCAGATCTTCGAAAATCAGGGAGTTTTCTTCCGGTTTACGAACGGTACGGATGATATCACAATACCAGTAAACCAGTCTGCCAAAGCGGTCATAGATTTTGCTGACTTTGATCCCCTTGTTCAATATGTAGGCGGATACTCCGCGGGCAATATCTCGTCGGGGCTTCAGTGTCAGCCAGCCGGTAATCAGCAGATTCGGTTCATAACGAAGGATGTAATCATCCTTCAGACAGATTAGTTCATCAGGGATAAAACGTTTGCGATAAATTTTCGGATATTTTTGCTGATTCATCGGCTCCACCTTTCAATCCATGGTAATCAATCTTTACGAAACGGGGTTGCTGCAATGAGATTCCGTCGGGTAACTTGCTAAGATTGTAGCACAATAATCAGTAAAGTAAAATAGTTTTTGCAAAAAACCTCAAAACAAGAAGGATATTGTTTATAGGCTGAAAATACAGGGAATACTCCGGATAACAGAAAGGGGGTATTTCATGTATACAGAGGCAATGGCAGAGAAGGCCTGCAGGGAACAGGGTACATTAAAAACGACTCTCCGGCAGCAGTGGCGGAGAAGAAGGATTCGGGTTCTGCTGATCCTGCTGATTGGACTTTGGATTGCTGCCGGAACAAAATATCTGACAGAACGGATTTATCTGCGGGAAGAAAGTCTGCGGGAAGCATTTTCATCGGCAGTTCCGGGAGAAACTGCCGGAACTCTGGAATTTGCAGCAACTTACGGGAATGGCTATCTGACAGAAAAGGACAAGGAGGAACTGATCCGGCATATTGCCGCGAGGCTTGGCATCACGGTGACCGAAGCACCAATGATACGAACAGAAACAGACCGGTCTGAGCTCATTTATGAAAAGCATGCAAAGCGGGCTGTTACCATAATTAAGCTGGTCAGCATTCCGGACACTTACGGGATAAATACGCACTATATTACAGTACATCTGGAGATTGCAAATGATACCGAAGACAGCCTGCTCTATTATCGCGATCTGCTTTTGGAGGTGAGTACGGAACTTGGGGCGGTCGAAACACAGGTATCGCTTCTTACAGAAGGACAGTTTGACGGAAATCTGACCTTGTCGGAACGTAATGCTCTGGCAGACCGGATGCTGCAGAAGCTTAACTGTAAAATTGTGAGTGAAAACCGCGAAAGTGACGTTTATACAATTTATGCATATACCTATGGGATGAAGGAGTACATTGAGTCGGACGGAGAGCGTATCAATGTCCAGCTAGCGATGTATTATGATGAGAATCTGAATGTAACAGTCGTGTATCTGGCTTCCCCGATGATTAACGGAACCTGGTAAGACAACTGATGTGATAAGGAGAAAGCGATGGCACTTGTAATCGTAACCGGAATGTCCGGCGCAGGAAAGTCAAAGGCAGTCAACACATTGGAGGATCTTGGCTATTACTGTGTTGATAACCTTCCTCCTCGGTTTCTTGTAAATTTTGCAGACTTGTATGGAATGACCGACAAAAAAGAGGATAAGAAAATAGCAACTGTTGTGGATGTGCGTGGAAAAGAAATGTTCTCTGATTTCTTTGAGGCGATGGAAGAGCTTAAGAAGAAAGAGTATCCGTTCCAGATCATGTTTTTGGATGCGGAGGATGCTGTTCTTCGGAAACGTTTTAAGGAAACACGGCGGGTTCATCCGCTGATTGAAGAAAATGCGGTATCTCTTGACGAAGCGATTCACCGGGAAAGAGCGCTGCTGCAGAAAACTAAAGAGATTTCTGATTATGTGATAGATACATCGGCGCTGCTCCCCGCCCAGTTGAAAGAACGGATCACAGCAATTCTGAACGGAGACACAGATACATCAGCGATGCTGGTTCAGCTGGTTTCTTTTGGATTTAAGAACGGACTTCCGCCGGAAGCGGATATTGTACTCGACGTGCGTTGTCTTCCGAATCCGTTTTATATTTCCGAACTTCGGGAGCATAACGGAACAGAATCCTGTATCCGGGACTATGTGATGACATTCCGGGAAAGCCGACAGCTGCTTAGAAAATTTACCGACATGATTGATTTTCTTCTTCCGTTATATCAAAAAGAAGGAAAATCCCAGCTGGTAATTTCGTTCGGCTGTACCGGCGGAAAGCACCGTTCCGTGCTGTTTGCCGAACTGCTGAAGGAACACCTGCAGGAGCTTCATTATCGTGTCATTACGGAGCATCGTGATCTTAATAAAACCCGTCACGGAGAACTCTGACTACTTCTCCGGTAGATAGAATTCAAAGATTACCACGTCATTTTGAGCGGTAATCTTTTTTATATCATCGCTATCCCGCACCGTCCAGACAACACGGAGTGCGCCGAGTGCCGTACACAGACGGGCCGTGAGTGAAGTCTTCTGCTTATGGTATGCAAGAAACTGCGGGCGGGCAAGAAAATTGGTTAATACATTTCCGAGTGCCCAGGCGGCTGCCGGAGCCAGTTCTCCCTTAAACTCTTTCGGTGGAGCACTCAGCTGTCCGCGCAGAATGTCAGGAGCATTCTTCTTGAACCAGCGGACTATCATCGGCTGGAAGCTTTCAATACAGTAAATACCTTTATAATCCCGGAGAATGGCAAGTCCTTTCTCACATAGTTCTTTATTGCGAGGACCGTTTTTCAGCTCGACAATAAGGGGGACTCTGCCGCCAACTGCAGCGAGGACTTCGGTAAACAGGGGAATCCGTTCGTTAGTTCCGCAGAGACGGAATCCCTGTAGCTCTTCAAGGGTATAGCTGTCAACTCTGCCGTCGATTCCACAGACACGGTTCAGTGTATTGTCGTGAAAGACAACTACCTTTCCATCTTTGGAAAACTGGATATCCAGTTCGATTCCGTAGCCGGCATCCGCAGCACGACGGAATGCTGCAAGAGAATTTTCCGGAATGTCCTTTTCTTTTGTATGCAGACCGCGGTGGGCAAAGCTGCGTCCAAGGAAAGGGGCACTGAGTGCCTTTTTGGGACGTGATGGTGCGATCAGAAAAATAGTAAGCAACATAAAAGCAACAAGAACCAGAAGAAGAATCAGTAACAGCTTCATAAGTATCTCCAATCATATCTGCGGTACGATACAGTTTTGTATACGGTGCAGAAAACCAAACATTTCTGTAACGAATAACACAATAACAGAAAACAGTGAAATATTCAAGGATTCTTCGATTAGGACTGGTAAAGAGATTTTATTTGTGTTAAAATCAAGAAAAAGCTGTTATAAAGTGTTATATTACAGAAAGGATGGCATCCTGTGAAACAGATTCTGGCGGTGGACGACAGCAGTTCTAATCTTCAGATGGTAAAGAGCACATTGCAGAAAGAATATATTGTATCGCTTGTGAACAACGGGGAGCGGGCAATACAGTTTTTAGAGAAGAAGCATCCTGACCTGATTCTTCTTGACATTATGATGCCGGGACTGGATGGATTTGAGACCCTGCTGAAAATCAAAGAATTGCCGGAGTGTGCGGATATGCCGATTATTATGCTGTCTGCCATGGTGGATGATGATACGGAGCAGGAGTGTAAGGAACTTGGAGCAGTAGGTGTTATGACGAAGCCGTTTCTTCCGGGAACTCTTCTGGATACAGTACGCAGTGTGATCAATTCTGCCGGGACGAACTCAGAAAAGGAACGGTAGCAGCTGAAAAAGAAATGCATTTATCTGAAATGAACAATGTAACGGAGCAATACATAATTTCACAGTAAATTCATTTGCATATTTGTGAACTCTGATATAAAATAAGCGCAGCTGCATTCGAAAGAATGATGCGCTTATTTTAATATCAATAAGAATAATCTGCCGGTGATGCATAAACCAAAGGATTGGTAAATAGTGTAAAAGAGGAGTCTTTTGCACGCAGCTTTGTGCCTGCGCGGTGCTTGACACAAAGTCTGTCAGGCGTAAGAAGCAGCGCAGAGATGGGGATATTATGGATTATAAAACATCGGGGACCTGTTCAAGTTCCATTCACTTTGAGATTGACGAACGTGACGGAAAGAAGTATGTTCGTGCTGTGAAATTTACCGGGGGCTGTAACGGAAATCTTCAGGGAATATCAAAGCTGATTGACGGAATGGAGGTAGACGAGGTGATTTCCAGACTGGACGGAATACGCTGCGGCTACAAATCAACCTCCTGTCCGGATCAGCTGGCAAAAGCGTTAAAGACACTGTAGAAAACTGATTAAGCAAAGGTCTATAAAACAAAATAGGAATGGATAATTATGAAACGAATTGTATTTACAGGCGGGGGAACCGCCGGACACGTAACTCCGAATCTTGCATTGATTGCGGAGCTTTCCGGTCGTTATGAAGTCAGCTATATCGGCTCGTACAGCGGAATCGAAAAGACTCTGATCGAAGCTGGGGGGATTTCGTATTACGGAATTTCCTCCGGTAAGCTTAGGAGATATTTTGATATAAAGAATCTAAGCGATCCCTTCCGTGTCCTGAAGGGCTACAAAGAAGCAAAAGCATTGCTGAAAGAGCTGAAGCCGGATATTGTATTTTCCAAGGGAGGCTTCGTCGCCGTACCGGTGGTACTGGCGGCAAAGCATCAGAGTATTCCTGTCATTATTCACGAGTCGGATATGACACCGGGGCTGGCAAATAAACTATGCATTTCCGCAGCCTCGAGAATCTGTGTGAATTTTCCGGAGACTCTTAAGTATCTTCCGGAAGAGAAAGCAGTGCTTACCGGGACGCCGATCCGAAAAGAACTCTTCGAAGGCAACCGCCTCCGGGGGCTGCAATTTTGTGGGTTTGATACGGAGAAACCGGTCATTCTGATTGTTGGAGGAAGTACCGGAGCCGCAGCGCTAAATGAAGCTGTCTGGAATCTGCTTCCCACACTGTTAAAAAAATACCAGATTATTCATTTGTGCGGAAAAGGAAAATCCGATCCGGGTCATGACGGAATGAAAGGATATGTACAGTTTGAGTACATTGATAAAGAACTGAGCGATCTTTTTGCCTGTTCCTCACTGATTATTTCCCGTGCCGGAGCGAATGCAATTTGTGAACTGCTCGCATTGAGGAAGCTGAATATTCTGATTCCGCTGACGGCAGCAGCAAGCCGCGGAGACCAGCTTCTCAATGCAGAATCCTTTGAACAGCAGGGGTTCAGCTATGTGCTTCATGAGGAGGAGCTGACGAACGAGACACTGCTGACTGCAATTAACGAGGTTTTTGAGAAGAAGGATGAGTACCTGGAAGCAATGAACCGCGGAATGAAGCAGGATGCAACGGGAATGATCTGTGATATGATTGATGAAGTACTTAAAAACAGTAAAGAACAGTAAACCAGCAGTAAAAGAACAGTGCCGTCCGTGGCAGGACAGCACTGTTCTTCATTAAAAGGTTATTTGTAAAAATCGAATCTCATTAAGAATTGCAGATTACAGGAAGGAAGCAATTTTGTCGGCGTATTTTTTTGCCTCGCCCTCGGCATAGCTGTACTTCTTCCATGGCACGGTGATGGCGTCATCCTTGTAGCGCGGTATCAGATGGATATGAAGATGGAATACACTCTGCCATGCTGCTGTTCCGCTGTTCTGAAGAAGATTGATGCCGTCACAGTTCAGTGCTTCTTTCATGGCCTTTGCAATATGCTGGGCAACCAAAAAAGCTTTGGATCCGATTTCAGAATCCAGTTCAAACAAATCAGCCATGTGATTTTTCGGAATCAGCAGAACATGTCCGAATGCAGCCGGTTCAATATCCAGAATTGCCCGGAAATCTTCGTCCTCATATACGGTAGCAGTCGGGAAAATTCCATTTGCCAGTTTACAGAAAATGCAGTTGTCTTTTATCATATACATCCTCCTAAAGGAGCGGGCTACCGCTCCGTCTTTTAAAATTATCAGCCTGACACTTGAACAGATGATTTGCCTCTTTGTGCGACCTTTATAATTATACACGGAGAAAATAGGGAAGTAAAGCCGGAAAATGAAGATGCTTTTATGTTCTTCTTGCAAATATTTCCATTTCGTGATATGCTTGGAAATAACTGGGACAACATTATGGGGGCAAAAAAGATGGAATTTGACTTACCAAAAATATCACATGAATTCGGGAATCTGCTGACACTGGTTGTAGGGGCATATCAGGTCATTGGAAGTAGACATCCGGAACTTGGATCGGAGGACTACTGGGATACGATGGGAGCCGATCTGAACAGCATGAGAAATCTGCTCGGAACACTCCGCGGAATTACTCCGGAGCTTACGGCACAAAGCTCCGGAGAACATCAGAAAAACTTTGCGTCAGTGAAACAGGAAAGATACGATCCGGTTATAGCAGCACATGGAAAAACAATCTGCCAGGTCTGAGAGGAAACGGAACGCAGTATTCGGGTTCTCTGTGAACAAAGAAAAATTTGTTTTGAATACCTAAACCGGATTACAGAATATGAAGCACCGATTGTAAAAGATGTACTGGCAATGAAGCTGACGTTACTGAATCTTTGTAAAAATGCAGTCGAAGCCTGTGAACCCGGAGATAGAATTGAACTTCGGCTGGAGCTGCTGCAGGAAAGTGGGTCGTTCGTTCGGACCGATTGCAGTTCAAATAAAGACTGTGGGATGAAAGCGCCCGGATCGGGAATGGTACAGATTACGGTCAGCGACAGCGGGGTGTCGATTCCTGTCTGCGTGCGGGAGCATATGTTCGAGCAGGGGTATACGACAAAAGCAGCCGGTACCGGCTGCGGACTTGCCGTGGTCAGGGAACAGATGGAGGCTATCGGAGGAACTGTGGTTTATTCGGAAAACCGCGGAAATAAAAGCTTCATTCTGCGCTTTTGAGAGTGCTGCGGTATCGTTCACGGCGCATCATAAATTCATGCAGCAGAAGAAGAAAGATACAGTCGATACCGACATCAGACTCTTTGGCAATAGCTTCAGCAAGCATTCGGACAGACTCGAACTCCGGATACAGGTCGAACATCATACTGCCTTTGAATTCGAGCTGACCGACTGCTTCGCGCACAGCGGGTACCACAGACCGCACAGAAGGGGGATACATTTTGGTAAAATACCTGAAATCTGCCTCATAATTAGGAAAGCTCTGCTCATAAGGGTCTTCGCTGACGGCAGACGCCATGATCCGGGAGGTATTTGGAGAAACGCGTTCTGTATTCTGATAATAACCCGATCTGATCTGTGCGGGCAGCTCGGGACGGATGCCTGAACACTGATTTGTACAATATTTCATACAACACCTGTAGGATAGCTTTATCATTAATATATGCAGTTATGTGCAGGCAGGTTCCTCTTGCAGTTTACAGCAAGGAAAGGTATACTGTCGTCAGAAGAGTGAAGCGTAAAGAGGAATGCGCTGACTTCTTCATTCTTATAAAGTCCGGAATGGAGAACGTATGGACGTACGAATCAGAGAAGAATTTGAACGGTATACGGATGAGGGTCTGGAACAGATCATCATCAGTAATTCAAGCGACAAGACAATCAGTAAGATAAAGATACGTCCGGTGCTGCTGCGGAACGAGCTTCTGTTTCAAACAGAAGAATTTCGCGGGACGCAGGTATTTCATACAAATGTTACGGCAGAACAGCTGTCGGGACAGCTTCCGCTATGGTTTGAAGGTCTGATGCATCAGGCAGAGCTGCATCACAGGACTGCTGATGTTACGATACTGATCAGTAAAAAAGGAACAGTAAGCGTGAAATGCAAAAAACGGGAATTTGTTGCCTGCAGACAGCTTCCGACGCATAACCGTGAAAAACGGGCGTTGCTTTTAGAAGGAACTCCGGTACCATTTCTTAGGGATCTTGGGGTATTTACCACGGATGGTAAAGTTGTGAAAGGAAAATACGATAAATACCGGCAGATCAACCGATTTCTGGAATTTATTGAAGATATTCTTCCTGTACTTCCAAAAGGAGACAAGCCTCTTTCTGTACTGGACTTTGGATGCGGGAAATCCTATCTGACTTTTGCAATGTATTATTATCTGAATGAAGTCTGTGGACGTAATGCTGTAATTACCGGACTGGATCTGAAAGAAGATGTAATCAAAAACTGCAATCGTCTGGCAGAAGAATATGGATACCGGAATCTGACCTTTATCCATGGGGACGTGGCAGGCTATCGTAATGGTGCGGGAATTGATATGATGGTTACGCTGCATGCCTGTGATACGGCGACAGATTATGCACTTTCGCGGGCAGTGGAATGGGGCGCGAAGGTAATCCTGAGTGTTCCGTGTTGCCAACATGAAGTTAATATGCAGCTTTCGGCAAGAGCATTGGAGCCGGTATTGCGATACGGACTGATCAAAGAGCGGATGTCTGCTCTGATTACGGACGGACTGCGTGCCGAGCTTTTGACAGCGGCCGGATATCGTGTTCAGATCCTGGAATTTATTGATATGGAGAATACGCCGAAGAATCTGCTGATTCGCGCAGTTAAGCAGGAACATCCGGATCCTATGGAATGCAGTCTGGCAGAAAAACGTGCGGAACAGCTCGCAGAACAGCTCGGAATCCGGCCAAAGCTGATGGAACTGATGAACAGAACCTGAATAAGGATGATCAAATGAAAAAGAAATTTAAGTTAAAATATCGAATTCTGATACTGGCGGCGGTCTTTTTTGGAGCGCTGTATTTCTTCAGCCGAAATTACCTAATCGTGCGGAGTTTTGATCTGACACGCGATACGATGGAAATGGAGGAGGCTTCTCTGCCGAGTATCAGTCTGATGGTCGGTGAGGAGGAGCTGAACCGTTTGTACGGATACACTTCGAATCTCGACTGGACATTGATTCGGGAAACAATTACTCCGCTGGAGGGGGATCAGACGTTCACAGTACGGATTGATGAGAACAGAATGACAGTACGTCGTTTAAAATACGAACTGTATGATGTCTCGTCTTCCGGTCTTCTGGAGGAAGGAACAATCAGCGCGCTGACATCAGAAGAAAACGGAAGCTGCAAGACTGCCCGGATTAAGCTGAAAACAGAACTGGCAGAAGGTACCGAGTACAGTGTTAAGGTAACGCTGATTACCAGTACCAGTAAACGTATTTATTATTATACCCGTATTAAGATGTACCAAAACGGAGCCCTGACTGCAAAGCTTAACTATGTCCGCTGGTTCCGTGAATCTGTCATGAACAAGAAAAACGAACTATTGATTGAGAAAAATCTCGAAACAAAACCCAATGCGGATACGACCTCTTTTGCAAGGGTGACGATTGAATCTGACTG
>CAZRRN010000004.1:0-90479 GCA_964602475.1 uncultured Lachnospiraceae bacterium
CAGTTGGCTAGAGCACACGGTTCATACCCGTGGTGTCGAGGGTTCAAATCCCCCTTTCGCTATGAAAGACCATCTCAGAACGAGATGGTCTTTTTCGCACAGAAAAGAGGTCTTATGAGAATCGGAACCGGATATGATGTTCACAGACTTACTGCTGACCGTCTGTTAATTTTGGGTGGTGTTACTGTTCCCTTTGAAAAAGGTCTGCTTGGGCATTCCGATGCAGATGTTCTTGTTCATGCAGTCATGGACTCACTCCTTGGTGCCGCTGCGCTTGGAGATATCGGCACACATTTTCCTGATAAAGACCCTGCCTATGCCGGAATTTCCAGTATGCTTCTACTTAAAAAGGTAAAAGAACTACTTGATCAGAAGCTATATTTCATTGAGAACATCGATGCCACAATTATTGCACAAGCTCCAAAGCTTGCACCCTATTTACCGGATATGATTCAAAATATTGCCGACATTCTTGAACTTGACAGTTCCTGTGTCAGTGTGAAAGCAACCACAGAGGAAGGTCTTGGTTTTACAGGCATAGGGGAAGGCATCGCCGCTCAGGCCGTTTGTCTGCTGAGTTCTGTGCGCGATGCCTCCGAATATCAATCCTTTACTTATGAATCCGATCGTTCTGCAGCAGATAACCGCTGTATCGGCTGTCAGGGTTGCTGCAAACACTCTTCTCTTCCAAAGTAGGCTGTCGGCTTACTATTTTCTCTTTTAACCGGCCGATTAGATTTCACATTCAAATTGTCTCTTTGTTTTCTATGTTTCATCCATTGGTTAATTATTAATTATCTCTGTTTCATCAGCTTAACAAGCCGGCTTGTTCCAAGACGTTTTGCACCGGCTTTTATCAGCTGTTCTGCATCCTCAAAGGAAGAGATACCTCCGGCTGCTTTTACCTTAACATTTGAACCCACATTAGCGTACATAAGAGCAACATCCCCGACCGTTGCACCTGCCTTTGAGAAGCCTGTGGAGGTCTTAATAAAATCCGCTCCAGCAGCTGTTACGATTCTGCATAAACTCACTTTTTCTTCTTCTGTAAGCAGACAGGTCTCGATGATAACCTTCAGTAATCTTCCATCACAGGCTTTCTTTATGCTTTTAATTTCTTCTGTCAGTTCTTCCTCTTTCTGATCCTTTACAAGTCCCAGGTTAATTACCATATCAATCTCGTCTGCACCGTTTTTTACCGCATCTTCTGTTTCATATACCTTTACTGCTGTTGTCGAGTAGCCGTTCGGAAAGCCAATGACCGTACATACTTTCATTTTACTGCCAAGATACTCCTTTGCGGCTTGCACATAGCACGGTGGAATACAGACCGATGCCGTTTCGTAGGTAACAGCGTCATCACAGATTGTTTTAATTTCCTGCCAGGTTGCTGTCTGTGCCAGCAGTGTATGGTCTACCATCTTCAGTATCTTTTCTTCGTTCATTGTTCTTCTCCGTTTCTTATATTTATCGTTTGTTTGTTTTTTCTGTCCAGGGCAGGCTTACCCGGAACAGACGTCTTACCAGCTGTCTTCCGTCCCACGGAATCAGCGGATAAAGGTAGTTTCGTCCGGCCAATGTTTTGTTAAATGCAACCATAACAATCGACAACAGGATTCCTGCAATATATCCCCAGATATTGAAGCTTGCGGTTAGAATCAGAAGCATCAGACGCTGAAATTTGATAGCATACCCCATTTCAAAACTAGTCTGAGCATAGTTCGCGATTGCGACAAATGCCATATACAGCATCGATTCCGAATTAAACCATCCGGAACTGACTGTAAACTCTCCGATAACAAGACCGGCAACTACACTTAATGGCGTGCTGAGCATGCTTGGTGTATTAATGGAAGCAAGCCTCAGTCCGTCGATTGCCAGCTCCAGAATCATAAACTGCCAAAACAACGGGATATTCTGTACATCCTTAACCAGAATAAACTGAAATGCTTCAGGTACCCATTGTGGATTCATCGCCAAAAGCAGAAAGGTCGGTGTCAGAATCCACGTCACAAGGTTAATTAAAAAACGAGAAATTCTGATATAGGTTCCGGTAACCGGAGGAAAATAATAATCATTTGCTTCTTCCATAATATCAAAAATTGAAGTAGGAAGCAACATGACAGCAGGAGAATTATCAACTAAAACTGCAATCTGTCCTTCCAGCACCGAAGCTGCAGTAGCGTCAGGCCGCTCACAGTACTTAAAATTCGGGAACGGATTGAGCCATGTACTTTCCTGGAGACATTCAGCAAGACTTTCCTGATTTAACGACAATGAACCAACCTTTAATCTTTCTATCTTGCTTCTTAGCTTCTGTAAAAGTTTTCGATCAACACGATCCTCCATATAGCAAAGCACAACATCTGTCCGTGAGCTTGTGCCGACATTATACATTTCCATCCGAAGCTTTGGATCTCGTATTCGGCGGCGGATCAGTGCTGTATTAAAAACAATAGTCTCAACAAATCCGTCACGTGATCCCCGCAGCACCTTATCCTTTTCCGGTTCTTCTACTCCACGTGCCGGATAAGTCCGGCAGTCAATCGCAATTCCATTCTCATAACCGGCAATAAACAGGCTTGGAACTCCGGATAAAATTTGCTTTAGGATATCGCATTCTTCATATATCTGATCAACCTCAATATACGGAAGAAAGGTATCCAGCATTTCCTGCGACGTTGATGGCATCTCATCTTCAGTGATATCTCCGAAAAACTGCAAAAGCTTTTGCATCAGCTCATCTTTAATAAAGCCATCAATAAAATACAGCTTTGCCTGCCGCCCTCCAATCAAAATCTTTCGTTCAATTATATCAAAATTCTTCTCAACCGAAAGGCTTTTGCTGATTAACTGTGTTATAGTGTCATAATACTCTGTTTCGTATTTCATACTGATTCCCCATTCAAAGGTTATTTTAGGATTAGTATGTCATGAAACTCTGAAACTATCCCTGCTCGTTCCTGTAAAGATTCAGTAATTCATTTTCTAACGACATCCTTTTTTCTTATAGGGGTACTTTTCTATAAGACAAAAAGAGACCGAAACAAAAGCTCCGGTCTCTTTGTTGATTTACTGTTATAAGTGTTATTACTAATATATTAATCATTCATATTTGTATTGTTGTTCTCGGTCTTCCGCGCAGTATCAATCTGCGGCGTTACGCCGTTCTGACCCAATTGCTGCGCAGCATTTTGACGATACTTTTCCATCCGCTTCTTTTCCTTCTTATATAACCCTCGAACAATCAGTACAATAATCACAACAATCACTGCAAAAATAACCAGATAAGGAAAATTGGTAACGAACCAAACGCTGAAATCTACAGAATCGTCCCTGATATCCATAATGCTTTCAGAGATTCCGCTCCACATACGGTTTCCAATGCTTTCCTCAGCAACCGGTGTGTATCTTTGAACTTCGCTAAGACTTAAGGTAATGGTGCTGTAGGTTACCAGATTGTCATAATTACGGAGAATTGCACCATAGTATTCCAGCTGATAACGGACTTCACTCAGACGTTCTTCGAGAGTAATCAAATCCTCAACTGTCTCCGCAGCCTCCATCCATTCTGTCAGCTTATCACGTTGAATTTCCAGCGATGTAATACGGCTCTCGGTTTCGAGATATGCCAGAGTAACATCCTCGGTTGTTTCATTCTTGTATGTAATGCTTGCAAGCTCTCCGATTTCATTGATAAAGCTGTCTAAATACTGTGCAGGAATACGAATTACGATAGAAGCAGAACGGTTTCTGACCGAATCAATAGAGTATCCGGAAACGGCAGAGGATTCAATATACCCTCCATAGACCAGCGTCTGACTGTTGATACGATTAACCAGGGTATCAAATTCCAGCGTCTCTGCATTCACACTAACACGTCGAATCAGCTTTCTTGCGTTCTCCTGCTGACTTGACGTAACAGTTGAATCATCAGTAAGTGCTTCATCATTTGATGTCCCTTTCTCCTGATACTCCGCAGCAGAATTATCCGAAGCTTTGGAGGAATAACCATACCCTTTTGATTCTGAACCACTTGCTATAGTTGTTGATGGATAGCTAGCGGATTCGGAATCAAGCGCCATATAATTCATCCCTGATCCACAGGCTGTCAAAAGCGACAGAATAAGAATACACCCGATAACAAAAGTTATTTTTTTCTTTTTCATAAAACACCCTCCTTCATCTGATTACGTCCCGACATTTGTCTTCCATGCCGCAGCATGAGCTTTCATCATCACTTCAAATGCCGTACTCTGATAATCAGACGAAGTCGGGTGTCTTTCGGTTCCAATTATTTGCTTTCTTCGCTTACTTCAATTTTTCGGATTTCTTTTGTTTCGATTTCAGTCGTAATCTCCTCGATAAAATCACGTAAAAGCTTTTGTCCTTCATCTCCCTTATACCGACTTCTTACCGACACAAGTCCCTCCTCCTGCTCTTTCTGTCCGACAACCAGCATATAAGGAATACGAGCTAGTCTTGCTTCACGAATCTTATATCCTATTTTCTCTGCACGTTCATCTACAGCAACCTGCACTCCCTTTTTCTGAAGCGCACATTTCACCGCCTGCGCATAATCAATGTATTTATCAGATATCGGAAGAACGCGAACCTGCTCCGGACACAGCCAGGTCGGGAACATTCCGGCATACTTTTCAATCAGCCAGGCAAGCGTTCTTTCATAACAGCCAATCGAGGTTCTGTGTATAATATATGGGCGTACTTTATTTCCGTTTTGATCGATAAAGTTCATATCAAACTGTTCCGCCAATAAAGCATCCCATTGAACGGTAATCATGGTATCTTCCTTGCCATACACATTCTTTGCCTGAATATCAACCTTCGGTCCATAGAAGGCGGCTTCGCCGACAGCCTCAGTAAACTTGATTCCAAGCTCGGTCAGAATGTTTCTGATACTTGCTTCCGTCTGATCCCAAACCTCAGGCTCACCAATGTATTTTTCGCGGTTTTCCGGATCCCATTTTGAAAGGCGGTAGGTAACATCCTCTTCCAATCCAAGCGTCTGTAAGCAGTATCTTGCCAGATCAATACAGCCTTTAAATTCTTCCACCATCTGGTCCGGGCGAACAATCAGATGCCCTTCGGAAATGGTAAACTGACGTACACGGGTCAAACCGTGCATTTCACCGGAATCCTCGTTACGGAACAATGTTGATGTCTCACCATAACGGCAGGGCAGATCGCGATAGGATTTCTGGCTTTGTTTGTATACAAAATACTGGAACGGGCAGGTCATCGGACGAAGTGCGAATACTTCCTTGTCCTTCGCCGGATCTCCGAGAACAAACATTCCGTCCAGATAATGATCCCAATGACCGGACATTTTATAAAGATCACTCTTTGCCATGAGCGGAGTCTTGGTTCTCATGTACCCACGGCTCTCCTCGAGATCTTCAATCCATCGCTGCATCGTCTGTATCATCTTCGCGCCCTTTGGCATCAGTAACGGAAGGCCCTGTCCTATGACATCTACCGTTGCAAAAAGCTCCATTTCACGTCCAAGCTTGTTATGATCACGTTTTTTAATATCTTCAAGATATGCAAGATACTCATCCAAATCTGAATTCTTCGTATAAGCGGTTCCATAAATTCTGGTAAGCATCTGGTTCTTTTCATCACCTCTCCAGTATGCACCGGAAGATGAAATCAATTTGATTGCCTTGATTCCCTTTGTAGACATCAGGTGTGGCCCTGCGCAGAGATCCACAAAGTCTCCCTGCTGATAGAACGAAAGTTCTGCATCTTCAGGAAGGTCAAGAATCAGCTGAACCTTATATGGTTCCTTGCGTTCCTCCATCAGCTTGATTGCTTCTGCACGCGAAAGTGTAAAGCGTTTCAGTTCAGCACCTTCCTTGATTATCTTCTTCATTTCTGCTTCCAGCTTATCAAGTGCTTCACGGTCAAACGGGGCACATTCGAAATCATAGTAAAACCCGGTATCGATGGAAGGACCGATTGCAAGCTTTGCATCAGGATATAATCTTTTCACGGCTTCTGCAAGTACATGAGAGGTCGTATGACGGTATGCTGCTTTCCCTGCATCATCATTAAAGGTCAGTATATTCAGTTCGCAGTCCCGATCAATCATGGTTCTTAGATCCACGGTTTTTCCATCCAGCTGGCCTGCGCATGCCGCTCTGGCAAGTCCTTCGCTAAGATCATGTGCAATGTCATAAATACTCATACTGCATGAGTATTCCTTTACCGAGCCGTCCTTCAATGTAATCTTCATAATTAGCATTCTCCTTTTCTACACCATAGATACGGTGCCTGTGAATTACTCTCTGCTCGAGACTGTTATACCCTAAGTCCATATATCCTTTTGCCCATCTCAAGCTGTAACGTAATTTTTCTGAAATCACTTACGATTTCATTATACCGGTAAACTGTTATTCGGAAATCGTAATTAATTTTCCTAAAAATAAAAAAGCCCTTCCGGTATATTATTACCGAAAGGGACGTTGTTCACGCGGTTCCACCCTTTTTGACGGCTGCTGCCGTCCGCTTCATTCGATGATAACGGAATCACCGTGCCTGATTAGGGCCACTCAGAGGTGGTTTTCAGCACTTCTTACCGGAAATGTTCTCAGCTTTCACATCTCTCTCTGTCGGCTTAAGGTACTTACTCTTCTCGTCAACGCTTTATTCTATGCTGTATTATATGCGTCCTCTATTTGAAAGTCAAGCCAAAGTTTCTAAAAACAGTTGCGGTTATTTTTCCGTGAACGTGAGAATATGCCGTAACCGCATCATTGTAAGCCGGTTTCGCATAAATGGTGATAATTCGATACTCGGACCAACCAGATTTTCCTGTAGTCCGATTTCTTCCAACGTTGTCCTGCAACCTGCTTTTTTCAGAACCTTTTCTATATAATCCGGATCAGGCAGCTGATCAAGAATATAAATTAATTCCGAAAGTACACTTTTTAGCTTTTCTTCCGTAATACCTTCAAGCGGATCCGGTGTATTCTCAATAATTATTCCGAACAGAAGTCCCTTTGTTGCATACGAAGCACTGATCTTCTCCGGTATTCCGTGATAAGGTAGAACTCTGGTCTTCATCAGTTCCAGATTCTGAAGAAGTCTTTTATACTCTCTGAGCGTAATTAATAATCCAACTGACACCTTTTCTCCATGAAGAACATCTGCACCGTCCGATAAAGCATCTACTTCCCAGAAACGAGAAAGCTGGTGTTCAGCACCGGAAGCAGGTCTTGAATTCCCCATCATCTGCATAGTCAGCCCAGATAAAATCAGCATGTTCATCAATTTCTCGCAATAATCATAATTGACTCCGCTCATCGTAATGATACTGTCCGTCAGATGCTCTAGTGAATTCATCTGGAGCTGATATACATTCTCGCAAAAAGGCTCTCCCGTAAGCAGATAAGAGCTTCGCCAGTCTGCCAGCGCTGTATAAGTTCCAAGCATATCTGATATCCCGGATGCTGTCATTCGATAAGGAGCTTCTCCAAAAACCTCGGTATCTGCATAAATGGCCAGCGGTCCACGTACCTGAACAGTTTGTTTTCTTCCCTCCAGTGTCATCGACGCTACCGGTGCAGCAAAACCATCCATGCTGGCAGCTGTCGGAACCGAAATATAAGGAAGACCCTTATTCGCTGCAATAAATTTGCTGATATTATGAATTGTACCGGCACCTACTGCAATAATCAGGTCAATGTTAGGTTTCCATTTGGAAAGAACTTCTCCGACAGCCTGCTCGTCAGCATGCAGTCCATCCGGTGTAAGCATAATCTGGTAACAACGGAACGTCAGACTGTTCATCTTACCGTCCGTAGCAACCCATGTATTGGAATCACAAAGAATAACAGGATACAGAAAACGACGCATACTGCCGGACAACAGCTCATAAACCAGCTCTTCTACCGCTCCGCTACGGATTAATACGGTTTTGGTCTGGATTTTATGTTCCTTTCCACAAATACAGGGTTCTCTCAATGTGTTTAAATCGAATATCATATGTGTCACTCCATGTAAATACGATATTTCTTCACGATTATATTAACAGAATTTATAATATTTGTAAAGCGTTATAAGAGATTCTTGCACTAGTTGTTATAAACCCTCATTTTGCTTGTCAGATTATGTTGATTTTTATATCTGCTTAAACTATAATGTTATTATAAATTGTCTGACATCCTGTTGATACGGCATTTATAATCCGCAGTAAAGGAGTTTTAACGTCCTATGATTAAGAACGGACACAAAACTATCGGAGTTCATATTGCCGAAATATTTGGTGAGTATCCCGGCGCTCTTTGCTTTGGCATCTCTTCTGAAGCAAAAAAGCTTGGTTATAATGTTGTTTTCTTTACTAATTACAACGGCTACGGAAAACGTGCCTATGATAACGGAGAAATATTTATTTCTGATCTTCCCGACTATTCTGCTCTTGACGGACTGATTCTGTCAACCGATACCATTCATGTCAACGGACTCGAGGAACGGATTACCGAAAATATAAAAACCATCTCCTGTCCTGTTGTTTCTATCAGACATTCCTTCGAAAACTGTTACAATGTTCTTGTAAATGACAATTATATTCTGGAAGATATAATCACACATTTTATTGAAGTACATCATTTCAAACATTTGGCTTTTCTTGCCGGTCCGAAAGGTTTTCCTGATTCTGAAGCCAGGCTGAACTGTTTTTACCGTATTATGAATGAACATGGTTTAAAGGTTGACGATTCCGATATTTTTTACGGTGATTTCTGGAAGGCAAAAGGCTATGAAGCAGTAGATTACTTCTGTGCCGAGGGAAAGGAATGGCCTCAGGCAATTGTCTGTGCAAATGATTATATGGCAATTACGGTATGTAATGCCCTGATTGACCGTGGGATTCGTGTTCCGGAGGATATTGCAGTCTCAGGGAATGATGATGTAGCCTCTGCCACCTATTACTCTCCGTCACTTACTACAGCCGGTATGCCTATTTCAAATATGGGAGAAACAGCTGTTGATGTTTTAGATGCACTGTTTCATGGAAAGAAAGTCGATAAAAATACCTATCTTAACTCATATACAGTCTATCGGGAATCCTGTGGCTGTCAATCCTGTACCACAGACCGTAATTCTGTTTCCCGTACTCTTATGAATCGTTTTGATAAACTGCGTACTACCTACCAGCATAATTCCTCTATGTCAAATGTTCTGACTGCAATGAATACTCTGGAGGATATCTGCAATCATCTTGGATACTATGTTTACGCAATTGAAGGGTTTAAGAATTTCTATATGTGTCTCTGTTCCGACTGGCTGAAGCTAAACCGTCCTTCCGGATTTTCCGACAATGTTTTTCTTGCCTTTCATGAGAATTACAACGGACAATCCTTTTCCTCTACACCCACCTTTCCCAGGCATGAATTATTACCGTCTGAGGTTTTGTCTGGGGAACCGGTTGTTTATTATGTTAATGTACTGCATTATCACGAGAAAATTTTCGGTTATGTGATTCTGGAATTTATAGAAAATAATACCTATTCCTCTTCTTATGAAGGCTGGCTGATTAATGTCGGAAACGCACTGGAAAATATCTGTACTGCAACAGAAATGAATCGTCTGGTCGGAGAACTTGCCCGTACCTACTCTGTCGATCTTCTGACCGGTCTTTATAACCGCCGGGGTCTCGAAGTTCTGTCAAAGGAACTTCTAAGCTCGCCTCATACTGAAAAAGAACAGCTGATGATTTTCTGTGCAGATATGGATGACCTGAAAGCAGTCAACGATAATTATGGACACGCAAGCGGAGATATTGCAATTAAGGCGATTTCCGAGGCTCTGCAGGAAGCAGCTGTCGACAATTACATCTGTGCACGCTGTGGCGGTGATGAGTTTACCGTGATTGGAATCCTTAGATCTGATTCTACTCCTTTACAATACGCACAACGATTCAATGAGCGGATTGATCTGTTCAATAAAGCTGATGAACGTCCGTGGCTTTTACGTGTCAGCTATGGATGGGTTGTTCTTCCGATATCAACTATTGAAGATATTGAAGAAGGCATGAAGCAGGCAGACGGACATCTTTATAAAGAAAAAGCGATGAACAAAGCCCGTCGTCTGATTGAGACTCTGGAACGTTAATCACCGCCTTTTTATGTTATGAATTTCTGTTCTGCCGCATTGTTCTTCAGTGCTGTTCTATTGCGTTGTTATATTCTGAATCCAGACTCCTTTTTTCACAAGAATAAATCCAATAACACATTTGATTGCATCCACCGACTGTACTATAATAAACAGCGGAATTATCGGCATGTCTGTAGTGTAGACAAGAATTGCCGCAACCGGTATACTGGCAACCCATACATAAACACTGTCAAATAAAAAGGTAATTACCGTCTTGCCTCCGGATCTTAATGTAAAATAAGAAGCATGCAAAAACGCATGAATTGGCATATAAGCGGATGCGATCAATATAAAATAAGTCGCAAGCTCTTTTACTTCCTCCGACGTGTTGTAGATTTTCGGAAATTGCGATGCCATCAAAGCCATTACCCCTCCGACAACAAAACAGCAGAGAACTGAGAAGGTGATCATACGGTAAGCACTTTCTCTTGCCTCTTCCTTTTTATCGGCTCCCAGCAGCTGTCCGACGATAATCGCTACCGTACTTCCGAGTGCGATAAAAACAACATTAAAAAGGTTCGAAATCGTCGATGATATATTCGTCGCTGCAACTACTGCCAGTCCCCGTACCGAGTAACACTGGTTCAGCACTGCAATCCCTGCCGCCCATAGTCCTTCATTGACAATCAGCGGAGTTCCCTTCACGATAATCCGCTTGACAAGCTCCTTCGGAATCCGAAGACTTCGATAAGCTCCCTGTATAAAAATATTTTTAGAGGAATTGATGTGCGTCCAGAGAATCACTATCCCAAGTTCTGCAAATCTGGAAATGACGGTTGCTGTTGCTGCTCCTGTTACTCCGAGCTCCGGACAACCCCATTTACCGAAAATCAGAGCATAATTCAAAAGAAAATTTAATATGACCGCAACAATTCCCGCCAACATTGGAACCAATGTCTGGTCGGTTTCACGCAGAGTTCCGGAATAGGCCTGCACAAAGGCAAACGGAAGAAGCCCAAGGAACATAACGAAAAGATATTCCTTCGCATAAGATAGCGTCAGGATGATATCTCCGCCGGAAGCTTCCTCATGAAGGTAAAGATTAATCAGATTTTCTCCGAAGACAGCAAGTATTGCTCCTCCGAGAAATGTAATCAGGGTGCAGGCAATCAGCTTAAAGCGAAACGTATAGCGAACTCCTTCATGGTTCCTTTTTCCATAAAACTGAGCGCCAAAAATACCCGCTGCCGATACTGCTCCAAAAATAACAAGATTAAAAACAAAAATTAATTGATTTACAATCGCAACTCCGGACATCGCTTCCGTCCCGATTCGCCCCACCATAATATTATCGAGCATTCCTACAAAATTCGTAATTGCATTCTGTACCATAATCGGAAGTGCCAAAGACAGTACCTTTTTGTAAAATGCTTTATCACCAAACAAACGACTCATTCTGATTCCTTGATTCCTATCCCTTCCTACTACAATACCTTTTTGCTGTTTCTTTGCAGGCTCTTCTGGTTGATATCACATACATAGTCTTTAATCTCTCCGAAATCGGCACTGTGAACCATACTTAAAAAAGCTACAAATATCCTCATATCAAAATTCTTAACTTCATCAATCATCAGCTCCACCGCAGTTTCCATATCAAATGCCGAACGGTATGGGCGCTCCGAAATCAGCGCTGCAAAGACGTCACAGGCACGTAGAATCCGCGACATATATGGGATTGCAACGCCCTTCAGATTTGAGGGGTACCCGGATCCATCGTAGTTCTCATGATGATGATAGACTGCCTCAAGCACTTCAGGCGAATATATATCCATTTCCTTCAGCACCTCGTAACCAAGTGTCGGATGCATTCGGACATATTTCATTTCCTCAATCCGTAATGTATCATTTCTGCGTCCATACAGATACTCTCCAAGCTTCAGTTTTCCGATATCATGAATCATTCCCGCACGTGCTATCTCAGTACAGAAATCGTCGTTCTTCTGCAATTCTCTGGAAAGTCGAACAGCAAGATTACTGACCAGAATTCCATGGTCAATTGCATCCTGCATATCCTCAAGAAGTGCATCCTCCATTTCCAGCGGTTCGGTTACACTGTGGCTTAGCATCTCCATATTATCGTTCCTCATCTTCCGTATATAGTTACTATATGGCAGTTCTAACGAAATAGCCCCTCACTGTTATCCCTCAGAAATTCCTGCTTCCTTATAATCATTTCATGAATCCTGTTGATATAATGCTCTAGATTTTTGACATTTTCAACACGTTCAATTCTGACTCCCTTTTCGGGATTACTCCCCTGATATACGAATTTCGATGATCCTCCTGCACCGAGTGCAAGAATTGTCTGCTTTTCTTCCATAATCAGTATATTATATAAGCCTTCTTTTCCATATCTCGCATAACCTACATTTTCTAGATTTTCTGTCATGTTTTTCTGTCTGTAGAGATAGTATGGGCTATAATCATGATTAGCGGCGTACTGCGCTGTCAGCCGGAGCATTTCCGGTACTCCGCTTGCTCCGATTTCCCGAAATCCCTGATGCTCAATATTTAGACGTGCTGCTCGCTTTAATGCCAGAGTATGAACCGTCAGGCTGTCTGGATCTAGTGCTTCAATCCTTCGCAGCGTTTCTTCCACATCTCCGGGCGTTTCTCCTGTAAGTCCGATAATCAGATCCATGTTAATGTTATCATGCCCACATTCTCTTGCGAGATGAAATGCCGCTTCTATCTGTTCTGAAGTGTGCCGTCTTCCGATTGCTTCCAGCGTTTTGTCATTCATGGACTGCGGATTAATAGAGATTCTCCCGACTCCCAGTGCTTTTAGGGTTTCCAGTTTCTCTTTTGTAATGCTGTCCGGTCGTCCTGCCTCAACCGTAAATTCCCGGCATCCGGAAAAATCAAAGCTGCTTTGAAGCTTTTTAATCAGCCGGTCAAGCTGATCAGCAGATAATGTGGTCGGTGTACCTCCACCGATATAGACTGTCTGAAGAGGTCTCCCGGGAAACAGCTTTGCTGCCGCTTCAATCTCCAGAAACAATGCATCCAGATAGGGTTCAACCATATGCCCAAAGCCCTTAAGAGGGAAGGAGGTAAAGGAACAGTAATGACAGGTGGTCGGACAGAACGGAATGCCGATATAAAGACTATATCCGTCCTCATACTGCAGATTTTTAAGCAGCTCTGTTTCACGTTGTGCAACCCGAAGGCTCACTTCGGTTTTTTCTTCCGAGCAGTAATATACGGTTTTCATCTGTGTCCGTATTTCATTCTCGGGAATCCCCTCTTCCATCTGTTCATATACCAGCTTTGTCGGACGTACTCCGGTCAGAATTCCCCATGGAAGTACTTCGTTTGTTTCCTTCGAAAGAATTCGATAGATTGCTCGCGCCAGCTGATTTCGGTACATTTTCCTCTCTGATGGAGCATTTTCCATGACTACTGACGTTACTCTGTAATCACGAAAAAAAGCAGCATGAAATCTTAACATCCCAAGATGTATTACAAGCCCGTACTCTATCTCGAACGGCTCTGTTTCATATCCCTCTGTCTTTGTATCATTTGTACAATACAAAAGCTTCCCCTCCGATACGCTCGGCCAGGCAAGCTCTTCATCAAAGAATTGTACTTCCGTTTCGACCGGTTCATCCTGAAAAAAGGATTTCACCAGTGGGCGCAATTCCTGTTCAAATTGTTCGCCCATCATGACAAACTGCATTAATTCCTCATTTCCGAGTGACTTACAAGCTATCTGTTTACGCTCAAAAACAAATAGGATCGGATTTAGTCATTCAATAAATACGTGTTGTTCCTCTTTTCATAAGACAAGGTAGTCTTCGGTCCATGACCGGGGTACACCGTAATATCATCACCAAGTAAAAACAGGCGCTCCCGGATTGACTTAAGAAGCTGCATGGAATTTCCCGTGTGCAAATCGGTTCTTCCGACCGATTCGAAAAATAACGTATCACCGCTGAACAGAATTGCTTCCTTCTCGCAGTAATAACAGACACCGCCTTTCGTATGTCCCGGAGTAAAAATTACTGTAAATACTCTTGTACCGAGAGTCAGTCTTTCCTTATCCTTTAACAGGATATCCGGATATACTGTACATTCTCTTCTCACGGAAGCAGATTCGTTCATCACCGGATTACCAAGCAGCTCCGCTTCCTCTTCCCCTGCTCCAACCGGTATCCGAAATCGTTCTGCAACTTCTTTGACTGCATAAATATGATCAAAATGTCCGTGCGTCAATAATATCCCTTTCGGCACCAGACCATCCTCTTGAATTGTATTAATAATGGTTCCTGCTTCATCTGCCGGGTCAATGATAAAGGTTTCTTTCGTCTCCTCCTCTGTAACCAGATAACAATTAGTTCGAACCATTCCGAGTATCAGCCGTTTCACCCTCATTAGTCTCCTCCGTCCTGTCAGCCGGTTGTCCTCTTAATATCAATTACACTTTCCACGTTATGAAGCTTTGCAATTACTGAGTTCATCTGTTCCACACTGTTGATTTCGAATCCGACACTGATGGTTGCTGTCCCCTGCTTGTTCGTTCTTGCGGTCAGAGAAACTATTTCGATTTTGTTCTCGGTAAAAACCCGGGAAATATCAACAATAATTCCGTTCCTGTTACTGGCAAAAACCCGAAGCTCTGCATAATAGTTTTCTTTTTCGCTCTGCTCCGGTGTCAGATTCCATTCCGCATCAATCAGTCTGATTCGATCCTCTTCCGGAAGATTAATTATGTTGATACAGTCTGTCCTATGCAGGGAGACTCCTCGCCCACGGGTAACAAAACCAATAATCTCGTCTCCCGGAACCGGTGAGCAGCATTTGGAAAAATGAACAGCTACATCGTCAATTCCCTGAACAACAATCCCACCTTTTTTCGATGCCTTGGAGCTCTTTTCAAGAATCACTCCGGAGATTGACTCAATAATTTCGTTATCGGTAATGTTTTTTTTATTCTTACGGTCGTATTCCTCAATCAGTTTGTTTACAATCTGACCTTCCTTAAGACCGCCTCGTCCGACTGCCGCATAGATGGAATCCCAATCACGGAATCCGTATTTTCTCATACACGGCTCAGTAAATTCGGGTTTTAACAGATCCGACAATACCACAGTTTTTGCTTTACAGTATGCAGTCAGCAGTTCTTTTCCCCGCTGGATGTTATCATCTTTTAATTCTTCCTTGAACCACTGGTTGATTTTATTCTTAGCCTGAGTACTTTTAACAATACTCAGCCAGTCACGACTCGGACCCTTGGAATTCTGTGATGTAACAACTTCAATCCGGTCTCCATTTTGGATAATATAGTCAATCGGTACAAGCTTGCCATTCACACGCGCACCGACCATTTTATTTCCGACAGCACTGTGGATGCTGTATGCAAAATCAACCGGATTTGATCCTGCAGGAAGATTTTTAACATCTCCTGTAGGTGTAAAGCAGAATACATTATCAGAGAAAAGATCAAAATCATTCTTCAGAAGGCTTAAGAACTCCTTATTGTCTGACAGATCTCTCTGCCATTCCAGAATTTCCCGAAGCCAGTTCAGCTTCTCTCCCTCGGTATCTGCTCCACTCTTTCCGTCTTGTTTTTCTTTGTATTTCCAGTGTGCGGCAATACCGTATTCAGCGGTACGATGCATCTCCCAGGTTCGTATCTGAATCTCGAACGGCTGTCCGCTTGGTCCAATCAGGGTTGTGTGGAGAGACTGGTACATGTTAGGTTTCGGCATTGCAATATAATCCTTAAATCGACCCGGAATCGGTTTGTACATCTCATGAATCACTCCAAGTGCCGCATAACAATCCTTCACGGTATTGACCAGAATCCGCACAGCAAACAGATCATATATCTGTTCCAACGTTTTATTCTGATTTACCATCTTTTTATAGATACTGAATAAGTGCTTTACACGCCCGTCAATCGTTGCTTCTATGCCTGCTTCACTAATATGGGATTCAACCTCTGCTACGATCTGGGAAATAAACTCTTCCCGTTCTTCTTTTTTTACAGCTATCTTTTCATTCAAATCATTATAGACATCCGGATAGAGGTAGCGAAGCGATAAATCATCCAGCTCGACTTTGATTCTTGAAATACCGAGCCGCTGTGCAATCGGCGCATAGATATCCAGAGTTTCCCGCGACTTGGACAGCTGTTTCTGCGGTGTCTGGTATTCCATCGTCCGCATGTTGTGCAGACGATCGGCAAGCTTAATCAGTATTACACGGATATCCTTTGCCATAGCCAGAAACATTTTACGAAGATTCTCTGCCTGAAGCTCAATCTTGTCCGCTGAATAGTTTAATTTCGTCAGTTTTGTAACTCCGCTGACCAGCAAAGTAACTTCATCACCGAATTCGGTACGCATTTCTTCCTCGGTCATGGAAGTATCTTCCAAAACATCATGCAAAATTCCGGCAACAATCGTCTCTTTGTCCAGCTCCAGTTCCGCAAGAATAATTGCAACACAGAGCGGATGAATAATATAGGGTTCACCTGATCTTCTCAGCTGTCCCTGATGCATTTCAGACGCAACCTGATAAGCCTTCTCAATCATGGATAAATCAGTGGAAGGCCGGTAATGGCGTATCGTCTCAATCAATCGCTCGTAGAGATCCTCCGGTTTGGTGGATTCATTCGGCGCAATATTCCCGAGAGCGGGACGCTCATATTCCATTATCGATTGCAGTTTCTCATCCATACGTAAAATTACTCCTAAATACCGTTGAAATTCTTTATTTTCCGGGATACTGAATCACAGAGGCAATGTTGTATCCCTTTAAATGTTCTCTTCCGTTCAATCCCTGAAGCTCCATCAGAAAAATAATCTTTACGACTTCTCCGCCTAACTGCTCAACAAGACGGATAATCGCTGCAATTGTTCCCCCGGTTGCCATTAGGTCATCAATAATAACCACCTTCTGTCCCGGTAAAACTGCATCCTTATGTATCTCTATCTCCGCGGTTCCGTATTCCAGTGCGTATTCGGCTGAAATGGTTTCGTATGGCAACTTCCCCTTTTTACGTACCGGAACCATTGCTTTGTTCAGATTGTAAGCAATCGGAGTCCCGAAGATAAAGCCTCTGGATTCCGGACAAACCACCACATCAAATTCCACATCTTTTAGAAGCTCCTGCATTTTATCCACTGCAAGCTTCAGACCGTCACGATCCTGCAGTACACTCGTCACATCGCGGAACATAATCCCTTCTTTCGGGAAATTCGGAATCGTCCTGACATATTCTTCTATTCTTTTCATATTAATCCCCATTTCTGCGTTTTTTGCGCATAACCAGCTTTATATCAAGCACTGCACAAGCACAGCTCTCTTTGCAAAAGGTTTATTCTTCACATTACTTTTCATACAGTGACCGTTTTACTGGAGCCGCTGATTACCCCAATAAAAAACTTATCCAAAATTATAACATATTTTATACTTTTCTGCAAATTATTCATGAAATATCTGTATCTTTTGATTGTTGTTCCTTCCACGGATTGTACTTTCCCAGTAAAGTATTGATTGGCGTTTTCCCAACCGATGATAGTATCCTGATACGTTCCTTTGACATCACGGACGGACGGCTGTGGTTTTTTTCAAAGATCCTTGCAACGGTGCAGTTCTTGACCTTGAATTCCCCTGCCACCTGCTGCCAGAGGTTCTCACCTTTTTCCGTATTGATCAGAATCGCACTGGTTCCATGATTATCGAACATTTCCTTATCTATCTTATTGATCCCCCAGAAATCTCCGATCGTAATATCTCCGACACGATTTTTCCCGGTATATCCGCAGCGGTAGCAGCAGATTCGGAACAGGTAATTTTTTAGAAATGCATTCATGTAATTGTTCTGCCGTCCACGTACGGTAAGCGGTTCACGGTCAGCAAAATGAAAGGTCAGACGCACATCCTTCATCAGCCAGCCTCTGGATTTATCACGGAAATTAATTGATTTTACTTCAGCCGCAAGATGATGATTGACATATTTAATATAGGTATTCAGTACCTTTGGCGTAGGACCGCCATGGCAAAGAATCTCACAGATCGCAAGATTACTGTAATCCTTTCTTAGATATGCCTTGAGTCCTGCGCATTCGCACGGAAGCCCACTGAACAATACCTCACGTCCTGTATCCAGCTGTTCTTTTATCCGTGGATAAATACCGTTAATGTCACTCTTTACATACTTGGAATTGGAAAATGCTTTTGCTTCCTCCATTGTTTCCGCCAGGTCAGTAACGACTTGTGCAGAATCATGATATCTTGCTCCGGCAACAACGCCGCCCCTTACTTCAATGACGAAACGCGCCAGACTCTGGAACACACCTCCGGAGGTACTTGACGCACGCTGCCCTTCATCTTTGCTGACTGCTGCTCTAGCAAGCGGAAATGACAGCTCTTTCTTATCGCCAAATGCCACGCACTGGCTTGTACCATTAGCGATACAGATTTTCTCACACAATCCACAGCTAATACACAGTTCCTTGTTAACTACCGGCTGCGGGAATCCTTCTTCATCCGGTACCATGGTGATTGCCGCTTTTGGGCAGATTTCTTTGCAGGCATAACAGCCGTAGCAGTCAGCCATACGTATTCCGGTCGGTGCATCCGCATGTCTGGTTAAACCTAGAAGATCCTCCAATATTCGGTTCTGCATGATTCGTTCAGGTACCAGCATTTTACGTGCACGGAAAAACTCTTTTTTAATGCTTTTACGTCTGTCCTGCGTATCCGGGAGTGTATCCCGGCAGGAGCAAAGTTCATAATGCTCCAAAAATCCGTTCATCCGGGACGTTGTCTCTTCTCCGGTAATTACGGTAAACTGTTTATTACGGGTCAGGGCAAGCTCGGCAAATACAACCGAATCTGTAACTAAATAGCTACAGCCTGCCAGTAAGCCATACAAAGAATCCAATCGTTCTTCACCATATACAATGCCCCCTTTGATTGCATTGCAATGATCGTTATATACGATTTGACAGTCCTGTGTAAGAGCCAGTGACATTATATTCTTCAGAAGCAATTCGTCCTTGATTCCATTTTCAAAGTACAGCATCAGATACGGCTTCTCTGTCAATGTCTGTGGCTCACAGGCACGGTAAAACAAAAGATCTTCCGCTAATAGGAGCGGACTCATTGCAGGAGAAATTCTGTCCCTGCAAAATTCCGGGAAATTATCACCGCTTTCGTTTCCTGTTATCAGAATTGTCTGATAGCAGGATGCATTATAGGTGTCTATCCTGTGGCGCAGGATTCCCCTTCGCTCTGATTGTTCTCCTTCTTGAAGACCATAAGCAATGTATCTGGTATCCGGCTTTAGAATACTTCCCTGTTCTTTTATCCCGGAAATACGTTTTGCAGTCAGACCCTTTCCCATGGAGAGACAGACATCCAGTTTTTTCTTTCCTACCTGGAAGGACTGCATGGTGTAATACGGATGATAGGAAACCGGAAGATTCAGCTGATCCTCATCCCCTTGTTTTTCACACAGCATTCGCACGAATAACCGATACGGTTCCAGCCACAGATATATTCCCCACATTTGAAACCGTGTCTCAAGATCAACATGCTCATAATCTGTCAATACTCCGACCGTAATATCATTAAAGCAGGACATTCGATAACCTCCTGTTCCTTACATCTTGTTCTTCGGTATATAAGCCCGGACATAGATTCCGTCTTCCCGGTAATCTTCCTCGAGCAGCTGGCCGTATTTTCTTATTGTCTGCAGTTTTCCGGCTTCTGTATAAGGAATCGTCTGCTCAATGTAAATCTTCCGCTCACGTAATATGCTTTCGATTTTCTCAAGCAGTTCCGGAATTCCGGTTCCGTTCTTGGCCGAAATCCTCACGGTTTGATCCGCTTTCAAATCCTTAACCTGATCCGCTCCCGGCAAATCCTGTTTATTAAATGCTGCAATCACCGGCTTGTCTTTTACCTCCAGCTTCTGCAGTGTGTCATATACAACATGCATCTGCTGATAGACCTTCGGATTTGAGGCATCTATTACATGTAAGATAATATCTGAATATTTTGCCTCTTCAAGAGTGGAGCGAAACGCATCAATCAAATGGTGCGGAAGCTTTCGAATGAACCCGACTGTATCGGTAAACAACACCTGCTGACCGCTTTCCAGCGTATAAATCCTGGTTGTCGGATCCAGTGTTGCAAACAGCTTGTCTTCTTCAAGAACTCCTGCATCGGTCAGATAATTTAAAAGCGTTGATTTTCCGGCATTGGTATATCCCACAATAGAAACTACCGGAATTGCGCTTCGCTGTCTCTGTGCACGCGCAACTTCGCGATTCTTCTTCACTTCCTCCAGCTCATTACCAAGCTGGCTGATTCGGTCCTTAATAAGACGGCGGTCTTCCTCCAACTTCTTTTCTCCGGGGCCTCTGGTTCCGATTCCGCCGCCAAGTCTTGAGAAATTCCGCATACCGATCAGATGTGACGAGCGGTATTTCAGCTGTGCCAGCTCCACCTGAATCTTGCCTTCCTTTGTTGAAGCTCTTTGTGCAAATATATCCAGAATCAGCATGGTGCGATCCATGACCCTGGTATTCAGTTCCTGTTCGAGATTTTTCATCTGTGCAGGAGAAAGCTCATCATCACAGATAATTCCGTCCGCATTTGTCTCACGAACCAGTTCTGCAAGCTCCTCTATCTTACCTTTTCCAAAATAGGTTCCCGGATGAACCTTTTCCCTGTTCTGGATAACCTTTGCAACACAGACTGCTCCTGCAGTCATAGTAAGTGCATTAAGCTCCTCAATGGATTCAGCGGTATCATCATTGTCCTCTGTTGATACTGCTGCGAGAATCACTCGTTCTTCTTCCTTTTTTGTATCAATTAATTCTGTCATCGATCCTCCGTTTATTCCTGTTACTCTACCGTTCCCCGATTCTAATATTATGCCATATCATAAAAATAAATCTTTTTATTTTAGAAAATACATAGAATGATTATATTTCTTTCTCATAATATAGTCAAGGAGTATCCGGACAGACGCTGTCAGATACTCCTTTATTTCACATTTTATCAATTACAATACAGTTCCTTATCAGTTTTGTTTTTTATCCTGCTCACGGATTTCTGCTCGTTTGATTTTCCCACCAAGAGTCTTCGGAAGCTCGTCCACAAATTCGACAATACGGGGATACTTGTACGGTGCTGTTGTATGCTTAACATGATCCTGAAGCTCTTTTACCAGTGCATCGGATGCCTGATAACCCTTAGCCAGAACAATGGTTGCCTTCACCACCTGACCACGAATCGGATCCGGTGCAGCGGTAATTGCACATTCCACAACAGCCGGGTGTTCAATCAGAGCACTTTCCACCTCAAACGGTCCTATCCGGTATCCCGAACATTTGATTACATCATCATGTCGACCGACGAACCACATATATCCGTCCTGATCCTGCCATGCAACATCCTTCAGATTGTAATTACCTGAACCAAGCGCTGCTTTCGTCTGCTCTTCGTCTTTGTAATATCCGATAAACAGACCCGTCGGCGGGTTCTTGTCAATCCCGGTAATCACGATTTCGCCTTCTTCTCCACGCTCACATTCCTTGCCTTCCGAATCAAGCAGACGGATATTATAAAGCGGAGAAGGCTTTCCCATTGCGCCGGACTTAGTCTCAAACCACGGGAAATTGGCTACCAGCACCGTACCCTCTGTCTGTCCGAAGCCATTGGCAATCTTATGTCCGGTCAGTTCCATCCACCGGTTAAAGACCTCCGGATTCAGCGGTTCTCCGGCCGTTGCCCAATGTTCAACCGACGACAGATCAAACTTTGCAACATCTTCCTGCAGCATAAAACGGTACATGGTCGGCGGTGCACAGAATGTAGTAAGCCTGTAATGTGCAATTTTCTCAAGAAGCTTCAGCGGGATAAACTTGTCCATATCATAAGCAAAGACCACTGCTCCAGCAATCCACTGTCCGTATATTTTACCCCAGCCAAATTTCGCCCAGCCGGAATCACATACACTCATATGCAGTTTATTCTCCTGAACCTGCTGCCAGTATTTTGCAGTAACGATATGCCCCAGCGGATGAATATAATTGTGGCAGACCATCTTTGGCATTCCGGTTGTTCCTGAGGTAAAATACATCTGCATTACGTCATTATTGTCTCTTGCTTCAGCTCCGGTCGGACGTTCAAAGGTCTCCGGAAACTTTGCGATTTCTTCGTTAAAATCAGCCCAACCTTCCCGCTTTCCGCCTCCAACCAGTGCAATATTTTTAATGCAGGGAGCTTCGGCACGTGCCGTTTCCACCTGTGTAAGAACATATTCATCATCAACGCAGATAAACATCTCAATGTTTGCTGCATTGGCACGGTAAGCCACATCCTTCTTTGTCAGCTGCAGAGTTCCCGGAACAAAAATAACCCCAAGCTTAATCAATGCCGTTGCACAGATCCAGTATTCCCACCGGCGGCGAAGAATCAGCATCACCACACTGTTACGGTTCAATCCAAGACTTTTAAAATAATTGGCTGCCTGATTTGACATACGGCTTACCTCGTCAAAAGTCAGAATCTTCTCCTCGCCGTGGTCGTCACACCATACAAGTGCTTTTTTATTTCTGTCTTCCTTCGCCCATCCGTCTACAATATCAAACCCGAAATTAAAATGCTCCGGTGCATTCACTTTATAATTTTCTTTGAAATCTTCATAAGAATCAAACTCGATCCTCGGTAAAAACTTTTCCAGCATACCCATTTCTTAAATCCTCTCGTTATTTATTCTGCAATCATCGTTAAAAACTTCGCCGGTATTTTTCCTCCGCATCTCTGTCCGTGTGGCTGCATCGGGTTAAAGTAAATGCTGTCACCCTGATTTAATACAAGCTCCTGCTCTCCATAGGCTACAATAACCGTCCCCTCAAGTACCAGATTAAACTCCTCTCCTGTATGGGACACGAGTGCTGCCGGCTGATCTGACGGATCCAGTGTAACAATAAACGGCTGCATGATTTTTTTTGAAAAATGGTATGCCAGATCCTGAAACGAGTACCCGGGATACCGGTCTGCGCACTGTCCTTCCCCTGCACGAACCACCTGATAGCTCCGAAGCTTGGCGGACGTCCCTGAAATGATTTCACTGAAATCCACATTAAATTTTTTGGAAATTGCGTATATCACGCTGATTGGAATATCCTTTCCGTCTTCTTCGTAACCGACATAGACGACCGGATTCACCCCCAGTTCCTTTGCCAGCTCCTCTGCAGTGTACCCGCAGACTTCCCGCAGCTCCTTAATCCTTGCCGCCAGTTCCTTGATCTCATCCATGTGCGTAACTCCTTTCCGGGTTAATTTTATCATCAAACAATGACATGAGCTGCTGCCCATGTCATCGTCTTTCTCTGCGTAGTGCTACTGCACTTCATAGACTTTCGTTAAATCGTAAATCCAAGTTTCAGTGCGTTCTTATTCACCTCAATCAGTGCTGCTTTTTTCGGCGGAACACATTTTTCAACTGCTTTGAATAAAGATTCCTCAGTACAAAACTGCAGTTCCCTGAACATCTTTCCGACAATAATTATATTGGCACTGCTCTTCATGTTATTCTCTTCTGCAAGCTTTGATGCATCAACATAACATACCTTAACATCGTCCCGGTTGACCTTGCGTTCAATCAGAGAACTGTCAAGAAGGATCGTCCCTCCGGGAACCACGGTCTTCTCAAATTTGTCAAGAGACGGCAGATTCATTGCAATCAGTACATCCGGTGCAGTTACCAACGGAGAACCGATTGACTCATCACTGATTACAACAGAACAGTTACAGGTTCCTCCACGCATTTCCGGTCCGTAGGACGGAAGCCAGGATACTTCCTTACCGTCAAGAAGTCCGGAATAAACCAACAGCTTTCCGGAGAACAAAATACCCTGACCGCCAAAGCCTGCAAGTAAAACATTCATTGTTTTAGCCATCACTTTTGTCCTCCTTCCGTAACATCCTTATATACCCCCAGCGGATAATAAGGAATCATGTTCTCCTGCAGCCAGACTGTCGCTTCCTGCGGAGAAAGTCCCCAGTTGGTCGGACATGCTGAAACGACTTCTATAATAGAGTATCCACGTTTATTAATCTGATTCTCAAATCCTTTTTTGATTGCTTTCTTGGCTGCAATCACATTTTTTACGGTATCTACTGCAACACGTTGTGCAAGTGCTGTTCCGCTTAAGGTGGAAAGCATTTCACAGACACGTACCGGATATCCTGCAACAGAGGTATCACGTCCGTAAGGTGTTGTCTGGGTAATCTGTCCGGGAAGAGAGGTCGGTGCCATCTGACCGCCGGTCATTCCGTAAATTGCATTGTTGATAAAGATTACAGTGATGTTCTCTCCCCGCGTAGCGGCATGCACAGTCTCTGCCGTTCCAATTGCTGCAAGGTCGCCGTCACCCTGATAGGTAAATACAATATCATCCGGACAGGAACGCTTAATTCCGGTTGCAACAGCCGGTGCACGTCCATGCGGTGCCTGAACCATGTCGCAGTTGAAATAATTATAGCTGAATACCGAACAGCCTACTGAAGCTACTCCTACCGTAGTTCCGAGAACTCCAAGTTCCTCAAGAACCTCGGCTACCAGACGATGTACAATTCCGTGGGTACAACCCGGACAATAGTGAAACGGTACATCGGTTAAGCCTTTTGTTTTTTCAAATACTACTGCCATGATTATTCCCCTCCTTTTGCTAATTTCTTAATCTGAGCAAGAACCTCTGCCGGAGTAGGAATGATTCCGCCGGTTCGTCCATAGAACTCGACCGGTTTTCTTCCGTTCACTACAAGCTTGACATCCTCGATCATCTGTCCCATGTTCATCTCAACACTTAAGAATACTCTGGCGGTCGGAACAGCCCGTTCAATTGCCTTTTCCGGGAACGGCCATAAAGTAATCGGACGAATCAGTCCAGCTTTGATACCCTCGGCACGAGCTGCATTTACTGCACTTCTGGATACTCGTGAGGAAGCTCCGAAGGCCACAATTACCACATCGGCATCTTCGGTCAGATATTCCTCTGCGCGCTGTTCATTTGCCTTGATCAGATCATAGCGCTGATAGCGTTCTTCAATCAGACGTTCCAGCTCTTCCGGCTGAATATACAGGGAGTTTACGATATTTCTCGGCCGATTATTTTTATGTCCGTTGGTTGCCCACGGTTTGGAAGCGATATTAGCTTCACGGTCAAACGGTGTTTCGGCATTCGGAAGAACCACCGGCTCCATCATCTGTCCAAGCATACCGTCAGAAAGTATCATGGACGGAAGGCGGTATTTTTCTGCAGTATCAAATGCAAGCGGTACAAAGTCTACCATTTCCTGAATGGTGGAAGGAGCCAGCACAAATAGCTGAAAATCTCCATGTCCAAGTGCCTTGGTTGCCTGCCAGTAATCCGACTGGGACGGCTGAATTCCTCCAAGTCCCGGACCCCCGCGCTGTACATTGATAATCAGACAAGGCAGATCGGAGCCTGCGATATAGGATACGCCCTCGGACTTCAGACTGATCCCCGGAGAGCTTGAAGATGTCATTGCACGAACACCTGCGGACGCAGCGCCAAGAACCATATTGATAGCTGCAACCTCGGATTCTGCCTGCAGGAACAATCCGCCCACCTTAGGCATTCTCTTGGACAGATACGCAGAGATTTCGGTCTGCGGTGTAATCGGATATCCGAAGAAATGTCTGCAGCCTGCCTGGATTGCAGCTTCCGCAAGGGCTTCATTTCCTTTCATTAATACTTTTTCTTCCATTACTTTCCCTCATTTCTGCGCTGTTTCTCGTCTTCTGATATACAATTCCAAAGCGTCTATATCTGCCATCCCACAGCGCGCGGATGCTCTTTTCCGGAATTCTCCAGATTAGTACGCTTTCTATTCCGGTACTACCGTTCCACTGTAATCGCCACATCCGGACACATCAATGCACAGGATGTACAGCCGGTGCAGGATGCCTGATCTGTCATGGATGCCGGGTGATAGCCCTTGCTGTTAATTCTGTCCTTTGCCAGAACCAGCAGCTTTTTCGGACATGCATTGACACACATTCCGCAACCCTTACACAGCGTTTCATTAATCGTTACCTTTGCCATGTTGATTCCTCCTTTTATATACTGCAGCCGAATAATCGGCGTGTAAACAGTTTCTTTACTCCCATATCGTCTTTACAAGGATATCAACCGGATAAATAATCACTGTCTGGTCTGTATTGCTTCTCCGGTATTCCTCTTCCATTGTTCTTGGTACTGTAACTGCCCTCAGTGGCAGCTTCAGAAGCTCCGCGGTTTTTCTCGCAAATGCTTCAGAGTCTTTGATCAGCTTCAGCGTCGTCTCCGCCTTCAGATGAGAGTTATTGACAACTGCCGTCGCACGGCACCTTGAGCTGGTCTCAATCTCATGCAGAATTTCTGCTGCTTCCTCTGCGGTCACAGTAAGATTCCGGTATCGGTTGACCACATAAAACATATCATAGTCAACTTCCTGAAGCTTTGAACGATAGCGGCCTAAAACCGTCGCTCCGACATCATCGCCTCCGACATCAAGTATTACCGTCGCTTCCGTATCAAAAATCAAATCCATTTCCGCCGGAAGAGAGGGGATATCGACATTGGAATTCGCGTAGACCGGTGCAATCACCCGAATTCCCTGCTGCTCCAAACCTTCGGTAAAATCCGAGGACCGAAAATACGGATTGACCAGATCGAGATCCACCAGAATTACCTTCGTATCCTGCCTGGTTCCCATTTCATAACCGGACGCTGTATTCTTCTTCCGAAGAGCAGCAGCGCAGTCAATTGCCAGATTCAGTGCCAGATTAGTTTTACCGCAGCCGTAATGTCCGCAGATGATATTGAATCGCTTTGTTAACATCCCGGCTCCTTTCCGAAACAAAGAGTTTCTGCCTGATAAAATGAAAACAGCGCATCCCACGGTTACAAAAACCGACAGTCTGCGCCGGGATTCTTTTGATTCTAACATAAACGATTAAAGAAAGCAAGCACTATTACGTTAAAGTTTTAAAGGAATAAAGACTTTCACTTATTTAAAATAGCTGCTTTTGTATACTGTACCTGTGCACTCCGCCAACGGATAGGAGCAATACCCGCGATTCAATATTCTTGACCTGGAAGAGTTCATGAATTCTGTAGTAACATTGAAATAACTGTAACCGATATAATCAAGCAGATCACTTGACTTCAGTGGATCATCCCAGGTTACATCCATTTCATACCAGGTATCGGAATCAATTTCCGCAGCTGCATCACCAAGATCTACCATATCGCCGTAGTTTACAATATTCCATGCATGGCTTTCCGTCCGTCCGCTGCTGTTGGTTGCATTTCCAAGAACCACGATACACTGGATTCCATTCTGCTCGCACAAATAACTGAAGGCCATTGCATAACTCATACAAACCGGTGTATACGCATCTGTAAGACAGCCTGCCATAGTCTGTGCCATTACAGAATCCTTATATTCTTTTTTTAGAACCAGATAATCATGAATCACCTTGCCCTTCTGTGCAGAAGATGCATCGTTTCCGTATATTTCAAGAATCAGTTCCGCAACTTCAGTCACTGCTGCCTCACATTCCGCAAGAAGAGCATTCATGGCATCTTCTTCCCGCAGAGTAAGCGTCATGGTAGTTCCGTTATAGCTGATACTTCCGACGGCCTGCAGCAGTTCCGGATTATCAAGTCGTACCATTCTGGCAATTATCACCAGATTCTCCGAGGAAATTTCTGTCGTACTATAGCTGACAGCTCCCGTATATTCAGCATATGCCAGATAAAGCTTCTGATAATAGGATTTCCATGTATCGTTCGACTGCTCTGCATCTTCACGTTCGCACAGACTGTAGCCCCAGGAATCCGCATAACAGGACAATTCCCCATCCGCAAGAAAACTGTATCGACAGGTTACCTTACTGCTCCGTTCCTCCGTATCATCATTGACTGCATAGGCCTGTACAACTATGACCTCTCCGGCGGAAGCGGTAAATGTAACCTTTTTAGAGGTATTGACTGCTGCCGCTGCCGTTCCAACCGCTGTATACAGAGTCCACCCTTCTTCCACCTTAAATGTAATTTCTTTTGTAACTGGGTTTTCCCCGGAAAGCAGGTAAGAACCGGTTGTTTCACTTGGAACAGGAATGCTTCCACCAATCGAACGGATTGCAGACGCAATACGATATTCCCGGTCTTCTGTTCCGGTATTCTCCTGTACTACGGCAATCCGGTAGAGAATCATATAGGAGTCGTAAAAGGATTTAAAGCTTGTATAAGCCAGTTTAATCGATTTTCCGGCCTTAATGCCTTTCCATGTAACAGAACCGTCTTCTGATGCCTTGGCAGTCAGACTGACTCCACGGATCAGGTCTGCCGCCGTATCCCTGCTTTCATAATCTTCTTTGTTGATTACTGCTATCTGATAATCCACATCCGAATGATTCGTTACCAAAAGTCCTTTTGAAATATCTGTCAGATTGACTCTGGTTACTTCGATTCCCTCTTCGCCTTCCACCGGCATCTTTGGTTCATCCAAATGCAGAATCGTGCTCTTTGATGCTGTTTTTTTAGCGGTTGCTGCAGTTCTGACTTCAATCACCGCGGGGGAAAATGCAGTATACAAGCCATCACCCAAAAGTCCCTCAATCTCTCCAAGGGCTATGTATTTTACATCTTCGGAGGGTGAAATCCAGTCGGAGAATTCCGTCTCATCCAAAAGCCGTACTCTGTATTCCATCGCATTCTTAATTGAAATTGTATGCTTACTTCCGTCCAGTTTCACCGATGGTGCATTTGTCTGTCTCTGAAATTTAACTTTAACTTCTTTACTGATCATTTCGCTGCCGTCATTGATACGGAAATATAATGCAGCTCCATACCCTCGATAGATCAGAAGGTTCAATTCGGACAATGGGCGGAAATTCATCGTATTTCCGGCACGCCACTCTATATTTTCCAGTTCAGTATAAACAGTATTATCCGAAGAAAATGTAAAATATCCCGTCTCATCTGAGAAATACGGATACAATGGTATATCATCGGTTCCTACCGCTTCATATGCGTTTCTGAAGTTTATTCCTGCCGTGTCTTCTGAAAGCAATCCGCAATAGCTTACCTTCAGTATACTCTGTGCTTTGATGGTAGTTGTGACCGGTGTATCATTCACTTCGTACTTTACTGAAACAGTAACATCTGTCTTGCCATTGATTGCAGACAGATCAATATAAAATGCGTCATATGCACTTCCAATGTAAGGTGTGTATTCCCCACTCTGTGAAAGGTTGATTTTAGTATAATCCGGATTTTTACCGGCTGCCTGAATTGAATAATAAAGCTCCGTATGGTCGTTTACTTTTATATACAGCAGCTGCTGCCTGTAATCAATAACAAGGTCTGTCGCAGTAAGAACCGATGCCTTTGCCTGCAGACCCGGAACAAACAGCAAAAACAGCAGCAGAAACAAGCCTGCTGCTGTCATTTTCATTTTATTTCCCATTTCTACGCGGCTTTTAGCGCATAACATACTTTTTGTCAAGCACCGCGCAAGCACAAATCTGTGTGTAAAAAGCTCATCTTTCACACTATTCACCGAATCATTCCGCATTTTCTTCCCTCCGGAGCGGATCACTTACTCCACGCTTTTCAGTGATTCCACCATATCAATCTTTCGGAGCTTGTAGAACATGAACAGATTGACTACTCCTGCAAATAATATCGTCATAAGTGCGCTTAAAATGTAGCTTATTCCATTAATTTGTCTTCCAAACATAATCATATCAATCTCACAGGTCTGTATGACATATCGATGCAGAAAAATTCCGATTCCCATACCAAACAAAATTCCAAGCAGTGTCAATATGATATTCTCACGGTAAACGTAATTGGCAACTTCACCGTCATAGAATCCAAGTACCTTCAGTGTCGCCAGTTCTCTGCGGCGTTCCACAATGTTAATATTGTTAAGGTTATATATAACGATAAACGCAAGCAATGCCGCCGATACGATAAGTACCCAGATGACCAGATCAAGACTTGTCATCATGTCTGTTGCTGTCGCTTCCATTTCACTGATCATCGTTACTCCGGTAACTCTGTCATCTTCCATTAAAGCACTGTTCAGCGTCGTCTTTTCTTCTCCGGTCATTGTCTTTGTCTTCAGATACAATCGGTTGTATTCCACCGGTTCACCGAATACCTTCTCATAAGTCTCACCCGTCATATAAACATAGTGATAGAGATAGTTTTCAACAATCAGACTGACCGTTGCCGGATACTCTTCTGTTTCACCTTTCTTCAAATAAATAGTATCTCCGACCGATAATTGCAGCATACTTGCCAGCTTTTCCGTGACGACAACCCCTTCGCTCGGCATCTTATATACCTCATCCGTAACACGGTCGCGCAGGACCACAAAAAGGTCAAGCTGCTCCAGTGTCTGCGGTACGAACAGCTGTATGCTCTTGGTTCCGTCGCCATGATCCGCTTCAGCAGACATAGTATACTGACCGCCATAGAGATAATCTGTTATTTCCTCATTGTCAAAGCACAGGTTTTCGGCCACGCTCAATGTTTCATCTTTCTCTATTGACAGACTGATGTCATATGTCCACAGCTTCCGATACTGATTATTTACAATTTCCTGTATGGAATCCCTCAGTCCGAAGCCGACAAGTAAAAGCGCCGTGCATCCACCGATTCCGAGTATTGTCATAAACAAACGTTTCTTGTAACGGAACAGATTTCGGATCGTTGCTTTCCACGAAAAGGATAAATGCTTCCAAATAAATGGAATCCGTTCCAGAAAGACGCGCTTGCCGGAAGCCGGAGCCGGAGGTCTCATCAAAACCGCCGGAACCGAAGCGAGTTCTTTATAGCAGGCAAAGATTGCCGCCAGTACGGTACAGGCATTCGCCAGTAAAACAGCAGTAGTTGAAATTCCCCAGTTGATTGGTGTCAGAATGACGGTTATACTGCTGTACAGAATCGCATAAGAATTTATAATCACATAAGGAAGCAGCACACTCCCGACAGCGACACCTAGTGCTCCTCCAAGCAGACTTGCATACAGTGCATACAGAAAATACTTGGCAGAAATAGAGCCCTTTCCATATCCAAGTGCCTTGTAGGTTCCAATTTGCATACGATTTTCTTCAACCATACGCGTCATTGTCGTCAGACTGACCAATGCGGCTACCAGAAAAAATATAATCGGGAATACTTCACCGATTGCTCCTATTCTTTCGGAATCCATCTCATATTCAACAAAGGACTGGTTGGAATTTCGATCCAGTACATACCATTCCGGATATTCCAGTGAATCAAGGCTTTCCTGTGCATCTGCAAGCTTCTGTCTGGCTTCTTTTAACTTTGGCTCAGCTTCAGTCTTTTCCTGCTCATATGTTTCACGTCCGGTCAAAAGCTCGGCTTCAGCATCGTTCAAGTCACTGCGAGCCTGATTGATTTCATCTTCCCCTTCCTTGATTCTGCTTATCCCCTCGTTGTACTGCTGCATGGCTGCTGCAAGCTCTTGTTCTGTAAAAAACGACTGTGCAGCACCGGCTTCCATCGCCAGCCGTGTGGACTCCAATTCGCTTTTCGCTTCATTAAGCTCCTGTTCTTTTGTTTCGAGTTCTTCCCAGCCGTTTTTAATCTCGTCAGCCGCTTTTGATAACTCGCTCTCTGCCTTTGCCAGCTCATTTTCCGCATCTGTGACCTTTGCCGTATTTGCATCAATCTCAGACTGTGCCTCGTCCACCAGTGAGGTATAACGAAGTTCGCAGCATTCACCCGCAATAGCTTCAACCTGTTCTAATACATCTGTGACAAGCTCTTCATATTCATCGCTGTAACACTGCAGCTCCTCCGCCCCCGCTACCGTTGCATAAACCGTATAAAACGTGTCTTGGGTAAAGCTGTCCTTTGGAAGGAATACATAAGCATCCGACTTTCCGGAGCCGATGGATGCTGAAGGTCTGGTCCATGATAAATATTCCGCATAGGTACAAAATCCCACAATTTCATAGGTCTCATATTGTAAGGTATCGGTAATCTCCTCGTCTGTTCCCAGAGAAAGCGTGATTGAATCACCTATTTCCAATCCCTTATGCCGGCGCATGGAATTATCAACAAGGCATTCGTTCGCCTTCTCCGGTAACCGTCCCTCGTTCAGCTCCAGCTGATTCAGATTCTCGCAAAGAGAATACACCAGCATAATATATTCTTTGGCATCTACATAGCAGAAGGCTTCGGTCTGATATGCCCCCTCCGCTGCTTCGATCCCGTCAACTGCCGCAATTCGTTCCACGTCCTCTTCCGTCATTCCTAGAGTTCCGAGAACACGAATATCCATAAAATGATTGGAATCATAAAAATAGTCGGCTGAAAGCTTCATATCCGGTTCCGAAGACCGTACTCCTGCAAAAAAAGCAACCCCAAGCGCCACGATAAACAGGATTGACAGGAAGCGGTTGAGGCTTTTTTTAATTTCTCTCTTAAAGTCTTTTTTCTGTGCTTGTTTCATATATTTCCCCATTCCGAAGCAGTGCATTTCACCAGAACGGTGAGATTGCTTAAAAACGTTCAAAATGACCGATTTATCCTACCAGTCAATTGATTCAACAGACACCGGAGTTTCATTTTTATGTATTTCGCTGACTCTGCCGTCTCGAATTCGGATGACCCGGTCTGCCATTGGTGCAATCGCAGAGTTATGCGTAATAACCAGCACGGTCATTTTTTTCTCCCGGCAGGTATCCGAAAGAAGCTTCAAAATTGCTTTACCTGTATGGTTGTCTAACGCACCGGTCGGCTCATCGCACAGCAGAAGCTTTGGATTCTTTGCAAGCGCTCTGGCAATCGCAACCCGCTGCTGTTCTCCACCGGAAAGCTGAGAAGGAAAGTTGTCCTTTCGGTGTTCCAATCCAACTTCGGCGAGAACCTCTTCGGCAGGCAGCGGATGCCTCGTTACCTGCAAGGCAAGCTCAACATTTTCCTTTGCTGTCAGATTCTGTACCAGATTATAAAACTGAAATACAAATCCAATTTCTTCACGGCGATATTGAATCAGCCTGTAGCCTTTAAGTCCGGCAATATCAACACCGTCCACCCAGACTTCTCCGGAACTTGCGGTATCCATTCCGCCAAGAATATTAAGAATCGTCGTTTTCCCGGCTCCGCTGGAACCTAAAATCACTACAAACTCGCCTCGTTCAATGGAAAAGTTCACACCGTCTGCCGCTTTGATATCAACCTCTCCGACATGATAAATCTTTTTTACTTCCTTTAATTCAACATATGCTGCCATACGTTCCTCATTTCTATGCTTGTGTAGCTTTATCCTGCTCTGCTTCGTTCATTGCACTGTTTTCTGTTTCTGCTGTCTTTGCGGCTTCTGTTCCGGAGAGTTCCCCTGTCTCTGCCGTCTCCACAGCCTCTGTTCCGCACTTTTCTTCCACCTTTACGCCTGTTGCGGTGCTATCTCCTGCTTCTGCTGCATTCTCTTCCGGTCTGACAATACTACGGGTATTCAGACGGCTTACCTCCTGCCATGCAAGGCGTTTCTGGCGGTCTTCCGTATCCTTTATCATCTGGGATCTGCTCTTGACAAGCTGTTCTCTTCCCTGTGGGAAATCCGTGACAATCTTTTTTAATGCCAGAATTCCGATTATAATCACTGCCACGGAGAATACCGCTCGAACAATCAGCTGAACGGATTCCGTATACAGTGCACCGCCGGCTTCCGTCGAAAATGCCGAAATCAAGCTGTTTCCAAGCTCATAAGCAAACCTCACGGCAGCAATGGAAATTGCTGTTGTTGCCTTCTTTTCTTCCAGAACTCCACGTACCAGCCAGAGAACAAGCACCGCCTGCAGTACAGCCATTGCAAGGTACTCGGCTGCCTGTGAAAAATAAGTACCGGCCGGCAGATTAATCAGGGTCTGTTGGAAAGCTGCAGCCTCTTCATAGCCTTCCACTCCGGTCTGGGATTCATCAATAAAGGTTCCCGCATTGATTGCAACAGCATAAACCAAGTGCATAAACAAAAGCATAATCTGGGATAGCTGCTGACCGATAATATAACCGGCACCAAGCGCGATTCCTTTATGAATACCGATTCCTGTTTTATTCATATAGCTTGCGGAATATAAGCGGATAGCAATATCAACTCCTGCAACCAGCAGTGCAAAAATTGCCAGTGCCAGCAGATAATGCTCTTCTGCCAGTGCGTTCAGTCCCAAAACACCGCCCAGCATAGACGCCAGCTGGCTCGTAAGAACCGCAGCCGCCACTCCGAGAACAACGACAAAAAAAGTTCCTCCGGAATTTCCTTTATGTTTGTGATAAATAATGCACGGAACAATGACCAAAAGCAGGCACACTGTCAATGCCGTTACCATTCCGGCAATCGTTAGATTTGAAAGCATAATTCCTCCGTTTGTATAGCTGTCAGACGAACACTATGTCCGGTAAGACAGTATTCTGATAATTTATTTTATACGATAATGGCTTTCTTTCAGAAAGTCAAGCAGGCACACTATTATATTTTTATAAACTGCCGTTAAGAACCTGTATATCCATTGACGGCAGCGGATCAGATCATACCGCCGGGTTTTCTGTTCACCCACTGTACAGCTAGCTGGATCCAGCCCTCATTGTCCGGAACAATCTGTTTTTGATCTGTTGCCGTCAGGCTGTTACAGAGCGCAAGACCATGCCCACCCTTTTCGTATACATGAAGTTCAAACGGAACGGCTTCTTTTCGTAGTGCCAGCGCAAATTCCAGTGAATTCTCCACCGGAACACTTCCGTCCTCCTCCGTATGCCACAAAAATGCAGGGACAGTGTCTTTCGAAACCTGCAATTCCAGCGAAAGCTCCTGCTGTAATACTGCTGCTTCTGCTCCAAGCAGATTGTCACGTGAACCCCCATGTGTTGCTCTGCCCATCGTAATGACCGGATAACACAATATCATTCCGTCCGGGCGCCATGGTTTGCCAGCTGTGTCATATGCCCTATCAATAAGACCGTCTTCTGCAAATTCCTCCTCAAAGACAGGTCGGTTCCATAAGGTTCCGAGAGACGCTACCAAATGTCCTCCTGCAGAAAATCCACAAACATAAACAGCCTTACTGTCCACGTTCCATTCTTCTGCTTTTCCTCGTACCACGGTAACCGCCCGCGCAAGTTCCCTTGCAGCACACGGCCATTTTGCAGGAACCACACTGTATTCCATCAGGGCACAATGAAATCCCGCTGCCAGAAATTTCATCACGACCGGCTCTGCCTCCCTTGCCGACCGATATTCATAGGCTCCGCCGGGACATATCAGAATCATTGGCCGTTTTTTTGCCAGCGAACACCCTGTGCCGGTATCCAGCAAATACAGCTGCAGTGCAGGCTGTTCTTTACCAAACGCACCGTCCCTAAGGTGCAGATGAATCTCTTCCCGTATATATTTCATGTTAACCACCCTTTCTATTAATCAAAAGTTTTAGAAAAGACATTGAATCAGAATTTCTGATTCTGATCTGCAAGTTCTCCAGTTTAGATTCAATCAACCGTCAGATCCGCTGCTTCGACCGGTAGTACCATCTGCAGCTGTTCCAGTGTCAGCTCAATCTGATAACCAATCCGTCCGCCGCTCACGATGACCGTGCTGCACTGTTTCGCACTGTTATGAATCACGGTTTTAAATTGCTTTTTCATCCCGACCGGCGAACAGCCGCCGTGGATATATCCGGTCAGTCCGAGAAGATCTCGCGACTTAAGCATTTCTATCGACTTTTCTCCGACCACACGTGCTGCTTTTTTCAGGTCAAGTTCTTCCGCCGCCGGTATGATAAAGACATAATGCTCTGTACTTTTTCCTGTTGTAACCAGTGTCTTGAAAACATGCTCCGGTGCTTCATTCAGCAGAGCTGCCACCTCCACCCCCGAAAGAGCGTTCTCTGCCGTGTAGAAAAATTCCTTATAAGTTATTTTCTTGCTGTCTAGTTTTCTGGTTGCGTTCGTTTTATCATTTTTGGAACTCATTTTTTACCCTTTCTACGATCCAGTTATTTACCATACGTTCCGGATTCACCAGCGGTTTATCCGCTATGTTTCCAAATATTCCTCACGTAGCGTTTCTTCTTCCGTTCTGATTCTGTGCAGAAATTCGTCCGCATTCAGTACCCTGCACCCAGCTCCACAGATAATCACCTGTTCCAGGCGGTCGGAGGTTGCAACTGTAATGTTATAATTATTGCTGTTCTGATGTGAAAAGTGTTCAATAAAGCAATCTGCTGTTTCGGCCTCTTTTGTATAAACAACATCAATGTTGTGGTATCGAAGCTGTTCTGTTACGTGACCCTGTACACGATAAGCATCAAACACCGCTATTACCTTACTGTCGCACACTCCCTGATAATTACACAGAATATCAAGAAGCCGTCCGCGAGCTCCATCCAGATTGATTTTCGTCAGTTCCCGAAGCTCCTCCCATGCGAAGATGATATTATACCCGTCCACCAGCAGATAACGGTCTCTCATGTCTTTCTTCTTCGGAGCTGTTCTCATTGGCTGAAGTTCTGTCCTTCTTGTTATTCCGGAACGTTTTTCCTCTTTCTCCCGCTGATTGGCGAATGAAGTCCGCCGAAGAATCGCGTCAATTTCCTCGGTTCCGACCCAGCGCTCTTCTGACTTTTTCTGCTCTGGATTCTCATCATTCACATCCGTGGGAACTTGTTTCTGAAACTCTCTCCCTCCCTCGATATGCATGTAATCCTTCACCTTGCTCCACTCAACAAAAAAACCGGAACCTCCGGAACAGAATACCGATCCGGCCGGATTTTCCGGATCCTGTTCCGGATTATATGCCATCTTTGAAATAATTCTTTCACTTTCATGACACGGTTCATATCCCCGAATCGTACAGCTTAGATGTCCGAGTCCTTTGGAATAGGATGTTACTTCCTTCTGGTAACCTCGAAGTGATGCAACCGGCGCGTAGCCGGTTATGACCGCAAACCCATCCGTCAGCTCCGGTGCTCCGGTTTTGGCAGACAGCTGCTCAAGCTCCGTTATGGCACGTCCCACATTTTCTGCTGGAATCTCCAGGCGAAAATCATAATATGGTTCCAACAGTACAGATTCTGCCTGCATCAGTCCCTGACGTACCGCCCGGTAGGTTGCCTGCCTAAAGTCCCCGCCTTCGGTATGCTTTTTATGTGCTCTTCCGGCAATCAGCGTTATTTTCACATCGGTCAACACTGCTCCAGTCAGCACTCCCTTATGTTCCTTTTCGTATAAATGGGTCATTACAAGCCTTTGCCAGTTCTTATCCAGTTCATCTTCACTGCAGTCTGTCTCATATACCATTCCGCTTCCCGGGGTTCCCGGCTCCAGTTTTAGATGCACCTCAGCATAATGCTTAAGCGGTTCAAAATGCCCTACACCCTCCACTGTACTTGTAATTGTTTCGTGGTATACAACATTCCCCGGTCCGAATTCCACTTCAATTCCGAAACGCTCCTGAATCAGCCGCCGGAGTATCTCAGTCTGAACCTCGCCCATGACTGCCACTTGTATTTCCTGCAGTTTTTCGTTCCATAACAAATGAAGTTCCGGATTCTCCTCTTCCAGGGTTCGAAGCTTCCCGAGCAGAACAAAAGGATTTGTTCCCTCCGGCAGCCCCAGCCTGCAAAGCAGCACCGGTGTAAGAAGCGGAAGCGCAAGCTCCTGTTCTTTTCCGTAACCTTCGCCGGGAATACTTTTCTTTAGCCCAGTTACTGCGCAAATCGTTCCCGCGCAGGCTTCTTCCACCGGTTCAAACCCATTTCCGGAGTATATCCGGATCTGATTCACCTTCTCCTGTGACTTAAGAATATCACGAACCTTCATACATCCACCGGTAATTTTCAGATGTGTAAGACGATTGCCCTGCCCGTCATGTGATATTTTAAATACTCTGGCGCCGAATTCGCTCGAATATTCCTTTTTGCTGATATACTGCTCCAATCCTTCCAAAAGCTCCTTGATTCCTTCTCCGCGAAGCGCCGACCCCGAAAAGCACGGAATCAGTTCACGGGTTGAAATCAATTCACGTATTGTTTCGTCTTGGATCGTTCCACCGCCAAGATACCGTTCTACCAGAGCTTCCCTGCAGATTGCAATTGATTCATAAAATTCTTTGTTTTTTTTGGAAAAATTCACACATGGAACCGTAACTGCCGACTGTATTTCTCTTCTTACACGATTTACATCCGCCCCGTCACGGTCTGTTTTATTAATAAAAACAAACACCGGAATATGGTAGATATCCAGCAGATGAAGCAAGGTTCTTGTATGCGCCTGTACACCTTCTACGGCACTGATTACAAGAACCGTATAATCGAGCACAGGAAGCACTCGTTCCATTTCTGCCGAAAAATCCACATGTCCCGGTGTATCAAGCAGTGTAATCTCATATTGTCCGAGCGGTATGACCGCCTGTTTCGAAAAAATGGTAATCCCTCGTTCCTGTTCCAGAGTATAATAATCCAGGAAAGCATCACCATGGTCTACGCGACCCTTACGGCGAAGCTTTCCTGTCTCATATAAAATCGCTTCAGTTAAGGTTGTCTTGCCGGCATCTACATGCGCCAGCACTCCGAGAGTTACTTTATTCATCCAATTTACTGAACCCTGGATGCAATCAAAGCCTGCATCTCACTTTTTTCACGACCGATAGCAAACGCAAGCTCACTGTACAGATTATCCTCCGCGAGCTTAAAATAGCGGTCATCCGTGGCGGTTGTCTTCTTTCCTTCCTCTAGGCGTTTCTTTCTCCGGAAATATAAGGTCTTTATCATACTGACCAGTTCCTTGCAGTCACAGCTTCGGATTGCTTCTTTGTATCGTGCATCCCTCTGCTTGTCGTCCTGAATAATAATCTCTTCAATATTCGGAATTTCTTCAATCAGCTTCCAAGCTTCCTTCTCGGTCAATACCGGGCGCATATTGTCATTTTGCTCTTCTGCCGGAGTAAAAATCTCGCTTCCGTGTTCATTGATCGGTATTAAAAAATAATAGTCTTTATCGGATGCGCCTTCCATAGCAAGAGGGGCAATATCCTTTACCTTACATATCCCTCCGCTTCGATGTATTACATATTCACCAATTGAAAACATATATCATCCATTCTGCGCTGTACTTAAAGCTGATGCAGCCCATGCCGTACAACGCCAAACACAGACTGCGGTAGTTTCAAACCATAGTCGAATGCTTTATGACGACTATATAAACAGTATAACACATTTTTGCGGATAATGTAAGTGCTTTATTGACACGGAGAGCATTTTTGGTGACTATTTATATTTATTAACCCAAAAATATTGTTTATTATTACAATTGTCATACAATGCAAGCAGACATTGCTTCTTTTTTGACTCTATTCGGTTCGTTTTGCTTCCCATTCCTGATTCAGTATGTAATCTGCAAATCCTGTTTCCGGAAGCGGTTTTGAAAAATAGTACCCCTGAACATAATCGATTTCCTTCTCTTTGATCAGTAAAAACTGCTCCCAGGTTTCAACTCCTTCAGCAAGAATCAGCATCTGCATTTCCTTCGCCATCCGAATTACATGATTCAATATAATGTCTGACCGGCTACTGGTTCCATAAGACCACAGAAGCGATTTATCCAGCTTAATCATATAGAACGGCAGTTCCAGAATGCTGTTCAGATTGGCATATCCGGTTCCATAGTCATCAATGGAAAACTCACAGCCTCCGGCAAGAATTGTCTCCATGACCTGCTTTAAGTTATCCATGGAATTAGATGCCGCTGTTTCCGTAATTTCAAAATGTATCAGTTCCGGAGCTACATTGTAGCTGTGTATCGTTCTGAAAATATCACTGCACAGATTTTCCTGCATACATTCCACCACAGAAAGATTCACATCAATCATTTCAATTCCGAGTGCTTTCATATCAACACGGGAAACAAATTCACAGACCTTACGAAGTACAATATTTCCGATTTGCAGAATGTGACCGTTTTTCTCCGCAAGCGGAATAAACAATTCCGGTGAAATCCACCCAAGCACCGGATCATTTAACCGTATCAGTGCTTCGGCAGATGTAACCCGTTTTTCTTTGACCGAATAAATCGGCTGATACCAAACTTCAAACGATTCGTTGTCAATGGCTCGTTCTATTGCTCCTTCTATCGCTACAGTATGTGCTATTTCATGAAGAATCTCGTCATCTACTTCAATAAAGCAGGAGCTGCGATTCACATCATCCAGCTTCATCATACAGTAATCCATATTAGTCAGAATACTTTCCAGAGATGCTGCAAACTTCGGTATTTCTATACTGCTGACAGAAATGTTCAGCTTCACATCAACCCCATTGATTGTCCATGGTCTGCGGAATCGACTGCTCAGCTTCTGTATAATCTCCTCCGCCACCTCATGCTTATATGCTATGACCGCCAGCGTACTGCTGGTAATCCGGAAATGATGGGTATGGATATTGATCCCGCGAAGGTATTCTGCAATATCGCGAAGCAGCAAATCACAGTTCTCCACTCCGAAAATACTGTTGTAGGTTTTAAGCCCATTCACCCTGATTCCAAGAAAGAAAAATTTCTTTTCATCTTCAAAATAGCTGTTGCAGAGATTGATAAACGCAGCATTGTTAAAGCTTCCAGTCAGTGAATCAATATGATCGCTTGGGTTCTGCAGCGATAGATACAGCATCATCATAGACGCTGATGTTGCCGCACCCACCAGCATTATATTCAGGAAAAAGAACTGAGCCACAACCGCAGCAAAGGTAAATACGCTGACAGAAACAACCGCAACAACCTGCAGATACTTCAGACGCTTATGAAAATAAACCGCCAGACCGCCCATACCAAGCAGGTACAACGCCGGTGAAATGTAATGAACAATGAACAACGGACCTCGGAAATAAGCTCCTGCCTGGTCAAAATAAAAGAAAGCACCTGTAAAAATGTTGGTCAGTATCAGGATACAGTGAATAACGCCCGGGATAGCCCATATCCATGGCTTGTTCAGTTTTGCAAGCCGCAGCTGTCCGGTCAGGGCAAGCGCATAGTAAAATCCGATTACTGCAAATACTGCCTGTGAAAGATAAAACAGTGTATTAAGCAAGAACGGCGCTCCCGACGGATAACTCGAATAATTCATGATTGCATGTGAAGACCATGCATCAAATATATTATTGACCAGCGCAAGAAGCAGCATCACCGTAAAAAGCCGATCGGTAATCCCGGGCAGATGCTTTTTTGAAAAGTAAAAGAAAACAGCAATACTGATGAACAGGATTGCGCATAACAAAAAGCTGTAATCGTAAGTCATATTTACCTTCATTTCTGCGCGTCTTTTTGTGCATAACAGACTTTGTGTCAAGCACCGCGCTACACAAATCTGTGTGTGAAAGGTTCATCTTTCACACTGACCTCTCATTCTGTACAATGAACCAGTCGACTGCCATACATCGTTTCAAAATAAGTCTGATATGAACCGTTAATTATATCTTCCAGCCAAGAACGGTGTTCAAGATACCATGCAACCGTGTCTCTGATACCTGTTTCGAAATCATATTCCGGTCTCCACCCAAGCTCCTGTTCAATCTTAGCAGGATCAATGGCATAGCGCAAATCATGTCCCGGCCGGTCGGTAACGTATTTAATCAGACCCTCCGGCTTATTTAGCGCTTTCAGAAGCGTTCTTACAACTTCAAGATTGGTTTTTTCATTGTGACCGCCGATATTATAGACTTCTCCATCCCGGCCTTTCTGCAGAATCAAGTCAATTGCAGAGCAGTGATCCCTGACATAAAGCCAGTCGCGGATATTTTTGCCTTTCCCGTATACTGGCAGCTCCTGATCTGACAATGCGCGGCTGATCATCAGCGGAATCAGTTTTTCCGGAAACTGATATGCTCCATAGTTATTAGAACAGCGGCTGATTGTCACCGGAAGTCCAAAGGTTCTGTGATAGGCAAGCACAAGAAGATCGGCGCCTGCCTTACTAGCCGAATAAGGACTTGAGGTATGGAGCGGCGTTTCCTCCGTAAAAAAAAGCTCCGGTCGGTTCAAGGGCAGATCCCCATACACCTCGTCAGTCGAAACCTGATGATATCTGCTGACTCCATAGGTTTTGGCCGCATCAAGAAGTACCTGGGTTCCTACAACATTGGATCTTATAAATATCCCAGGATCATGAATACAGCGGTCTACATGAGTTTCTGCTGCAAAATTAACAACAATATCAAACTTTTCCTTACGGAACAGTTCCATAACAAAATCTGCATCAGAAATACTCCCCTTCACAAATCTGAAGTTTGGATTTTCTTCTGCTTTTCTAAGATTTTCAAGATTTCCTGCATAAGTAAGAAGATCAAGTACAACAATCCGGCAATCCGGGTACTTGTCCAGCATATAATATACAAAATTACTGCCTATAAACCCGGCACCTCCGGTAACGAGTATTTTTTTATTTAATTTATACATATTTCCCCTTTTACGCTATAAAGATGAGTCCTCTTCAAGCTAAATGAAACAGAATTGCTGTTATCTCTTCCCTGCTTCCTTCATTTTCTTTTTGTTCTCATACATACGTCCGTCTGCACGGGAACAAAGCTCCCATCCGGACAGTTCTGAAAACTCGCTCTTCGAAACATATCCTGCTGCGAAGTCAAGCTGATACTTTTTTTCTGAGTTTTTGTTGAATTCTCCTGTTTTTGAATACAATTCTTTTATCTTCTGTTCCGGTGTTTCTGCGGAATTCTCTGTCACGGCTGCAACAAATTCATCTCCCGCAATCCTTCCGTAAAGATAGTTTTTATCAAAGACATCCTTAAGAATTCCTGCAAACTGCTGTAAAGCATCATCTCCGACTGCATGACCGAACCGGTCATTGATCTCCTTGAAATCATTCAGATCCATATAAATCAATGTATATATTGTTCGATCCTCATCCCACTTTTCCAGTTGTTCAGAGATATAAGCACGATTATTCAGTCCGGTCAGGGTATCTGTATAAGCCATTCTGTAAAGTATTTGTTTCTCCATATCCAAATGGTAAGTCTCTACTGCACGCTGAATATAGCTGATAATCATCGTTGAAACGGCAACCAGTGCTGCCAGTGCTACCACTTCAGTTTTTGTCGTTTCTCCGGCTCTGATATATTTTTCAACATTAAACCGAATAATATCAAGAATGGTAAGCGTAACGGAAAGAACAGTTCCTATCAGGAAAGTGAGTTCTGCTTTTGACTTACTCCTGTTTGCTTCCAGAAAAGCACAGATAACAACAATAAGAAAATCAATCACAATAATGCCCTGATAGATTGTGAGTACGCTTTGAAAACTATACAAGCCGATATAGCTGGCAACCATCGTTACCAAAGAAAAAACTGCAGTTCCGGTCAGGCAGACTCCGATGATTTTTTTATTTTTATTTTGTGTTACCAGATTGAAAACAAACAGAAGCACCGGAATCGGAGCAATAAACAGTGACGAAAATTCAATCAGAGAATGAATATAGTAATTCTGCGATAGAATCTGGAGCAGCCCGGTACTTCCGGTTATCATGAGTGCCACGACCGCCGCAACTCCCGAAAGTGACATCAGCATTTTTTCTTCCCTGCGTTTCTTTTTCCGAAACAGCGTAAAAATAAACCCATAAAGTGCAATCAGCAACAAAAAGGAAGCCACCATCAGCTCCGGAAGTCTCTCATGGAAAAAATAAAGAATGATATCCTCTGCTTCTCCAAGATAAATTGTCTCAAAACTTGTAAAGGCATTTTTCTCTGTAACTCTGCATAGAATCGTCAGCGTTTTATCCTTCGCTTCCGGCGGCAGCGAAACCCAAAAATATCCGCTTCCGACCATTCTGCCCTCTTCATTATAACTGTCTCCGTATGAAAAAAGCTCTTCCGTATCAAGAAAAATCGCGATCACCGCATGATACACACGTACTTGAAGCAGGGGCTGCGTAAGCTCTTCGTTGATTGTTCTTGATAGAACAAACTCATCTCCGGACTGGGCTGCCGGGAAAAAGAATTCTTCTAAATTCACATTTTCTGTTGTTTTATCATTTACGGTAACCGTCCATCCTTCATTAATCCGATAATTTTTTCCCTGCTGTTTCAACAAAGAATGAATTACTACCCACAGAATACTCAGGCAAAGAACAATCACTGTAAGCTTTAAGATGTATTTTACCGTAGACTTCTGCACTATTTCCTCCGTAGCAATTTTATTATGAATATTAGTAATAATACCATAATTTAATTAAAATATCAAGTAATGCGAATTTCAGCGAAGTTCCTTTTGTTCTGCGGAACGAAATCGCAAAAAAAGGAACCCGCTTCCATTCGGATTCCTTCTTGTGTCTTTATCTTTCTGCGTCTGCTTCGGTTACAACAACACCAAGCGGTTTCATTTTCCACAGCTTCAGGTATTCAAGCTCCGCTTCAATCTGGGAATACGTTGTCTTGTCCTGCTGTTCCATAAGAATCACCGCATCTGCTTTCTGAACCTGCTCCGCTGCTTCTGACTGTGATAAGATATTTCCGGCAGTAAAAAGCTGGTACCCTTCCTTGGTTCCTGCAAGCTCTGTATATTTTTGAATCAATTCCGGATCGGCCGTTCCAATCACTGCTACCTTTTTCTTTGAATCCTTTTCAAGCATTCCGTCGATTGTACTCCCTAGCAATGCACAGGCACCGGACTGTCCATCTGCTTTCAGACGGATGTCTCCAAGTCTCCAGCACAGTTTATCAATAAAAAGAAATCTCTTTCTCTTTCTTGCGGAAGGAATCTCTGCAAGCACATTGACCCTCAGGCGGTTCTTTAATTCATTAGAATTAAGAAGCACTCCGGATATAACTGCCATGCAGGCATAATAAATGAATCCAAGCAGTACACCGATCACTCCGGCAAGTATCATATATTTGATTGCCTGTTTTAAAATATAAGCGGTTCCTATCGTGTATTTGGGCTGGGCACTTTCTTCCCATTCCTTATATTCCGTATTCGCCTCAGCAAGTGTCACCGTCAAATCCGATACATACTGGATATTATTTTTCTGAGTTGTATCAAGTGTAAAATCCACACTGCTGTATACGGATTCATTAATTACCGAATAGCTGAACTTTCCGATGGATTCTGTAAACTCCTGATACCTCTGTTCAATACCTTCTCTTACAATATCCATAATTTCCCGGCAATCTTCTTCATCGACACCATAGACCGTCACATTGATTACCGCGGCGCTGTAGTCCACCGAGCATTTCAGAATCTCGGACAGGTATCGGATTTCACTGACCTGATTTGTGTTCTCCAAAACATACTGGTACAGCTCCCCGCGAGAAATATATCTGCTGTATGCTGCCAGCAGCCGATATGTAATATCTGTATTCTGATAAGTCATATCCGGCATAATCTGATACTCCGAATCAATATAAACACTGAATGAACCGATATATTCATTCATGGGATCAATCTTCATTAAAACGGATTTCTCATTATATTCTGTCTGACGCTTACTGTTGGTTTCGATGTTCTCCATCGTCGTCTTAAGTGTCTTTCCAACCGCATTATAATTATCCAGTTCAATCTGGTACTGTGACTGAGCCTTCTGCGTTGCATCATCATTAAGCTGTACCTTGATCGTTCCGTACAGAGAATAGGCTGCTCCGAGTAAAGCAATTACAATTCCGATCTGGATGACTCTTCTCCATTGCTTCAGCGCATAATATAATACAAAACGTATATTAATTTCCCGTTCTTCCTCCATAGTATCCCCCCGTGTTCATTTGTTATCCGGCACGGCTTTCAGTATATCGGATTCATAAAATGTTGTCAACCGATTTTCATCAGATCCTTCTTCCCCAGTCCGGCATACAAGCCAAAGGACACCGTCAGTAAAACAACAAGAAGAACTGCCATAACAAGGGGTTTTGTTTCATCCTTTACCATCAAAACAGCCACAATCGGAAGAATAACGCTGATAACATCAACCAGCATTGAAAGAAATGCAGAGGCGCTCTGCTTTACCACGGAGACTTCATTTTCCCAGTTAAATACCGGAATCTTCAGATTAATGTAGAGTCCGGCAAGTGAAGAAAAAAGAATATATGCAGCAGGAATCAATACCAGAAGCAGTCCCGTAATAAAATCCGGTCTAAGCGCAATCAGTCCGAAAACAACTGCAATAATATAGAACGGTGCTGCAATGGTCAGGTTAAGCAGCAGCTTACCGGTCAGTATATCACGGCTGCGAACCGGAAGCGTCTTCATGATCCACCATTCCTTTCCTTCCATGGAAATCGAGCATGCCGTAGTCGGCATCAGTGTTGCCATCATGGCAAGAGCAAGGGGAAACAGGCTTTCTACAATTCCCGGAAGACCAAGCAGTGTATCCAGCTTATCAGTTCCGACTATAAGCAGTGCTATGGAAGCAACCGCCATCATTATATATCCGATGGAAGTATTACTCACGTAGATTCCTGAAGCAAAATACCGCTTAACCTCTCGTTTCCAAAGTGATTTCAGCTGTGAGCTAGCAGCAAGCTCCTGCATTTTATAGTTATTCTTTGCAGCGGTTGCGTTAAGTGCGGAACAGATTGATTCGAATCTCCACTGTAGGAGTACAATGACAGCAAGAAAAATTCCGACAGAGACAGCCAGAAGCAGAAGGAGCTGCAGGATGCTATGATTAACGGTTGCATTATTAAACCAGAGTGCAGGCGGATACAGCATTCCTATTTTCTCGCCAATCGTGGCTCCAAGGTTCTCAAGTACCTCCTTGCTCATGCTTTCCGCCTGTCCCGCAATACTGTATTCCAGAAATATGATTCCTGCTACAGACAATAAGGTCAGCAGCGCATACGCAATGCTTTTATGCTTCATTCTGGAGCTAACGGCCGTAACCAATGCTCCGATTGCTGTTGCCACCGTAATCGGAAGCAATGGAAGAACCAGAATTCCGATGATCCCATACAGATAGAATTCAACTGACGGTTTTAGATTCACGGCATAGACAATCATTCCCGGAAGCATAACCAGAAACGCAATAATCAGATCCGATACATACATATACAGAAACCTGCTCACGACAATCGCTGTTTGTGAAAGCGGAAGTGAAGACAACACCTCAAAGGATTTTGTTTGAAAAATGATGCTTCCTGCCTTGAAGATGGAAAAGAACAATATGACAACCCCTGTGATCATAAACAGATACATCGGAATAATCCCTGTAAGATTTACGGTAGCAAGGCCCATCGAGAGCGCAGTCACATAGAAAACCAGTATTCCCGCAAGCATGACATAAACCAGAAGCATTCCGGTCTGCCGGTTTTTCATCTTGGTATCCTTTGTAAACCGTATTTCATTCAGCCGAAACAGATTGCAGCTCTGAACCTTCGTCAAACGTAGTATTTGTCTTATCATAACCAGCCTCTTTTCCTATCTCGTTGTTGCTTCCATGAACGCATCCTCAAGTGACCGGTTTCCGACCATTTCCTGCATCGTTCCTGATTCTACAAGTTCTCCGTTCTTAATGATTGCAACTTTATTACACAGCTTCTCTGCAACATCCAGAACATGTGTAGAAAAGAAAATTGCACTTCCCTGTTCACACAGTTCATGCATTTTATTTTTTAATTTTAGTGCAGCAGTCGGATCAAGCCCCACAAAAGGCTCATCCAGAATCAGAAGCTTCGGACAATGAATCAGCGCACTGATCAGTGCAAGCTTCTGCTTCATGCCATGGGAATAAGAGGAAACCAGATCTCCGAGAGAAGAGGTTAATTCAAAATCCTCTGCTTCCAGGCGAATTCTTTTTTCGCGGTCTTCCTTAGACAGTTCAAAAATATCTGCTATAAAATTGAGGTATTGAATTCCGGTCAGATATTCATAAATATCCGGATTATCGGGAATATAGGCCAGTTTACGTTTACAGCCAATCGGGTCATTTTTAATCGAGCTGCCGTCTATCATTATCTCTCCGCTGTCGAAATCATGAATTCCGACAACACATTTTATCGTTGTTGTTTTACCGGCTCCGTTATGACCGATAAATCCGAAAATATCTCCTGCGTCAACCGACAGACTTAAATTATTTACTGCAGTCTTTCCTCCGGCATAGGTCTTGGTTAGATTTTTAATATCCAGCATACATATTCCTCCGTATCTTTGTCACACTTTTATGAAATGACCGAAAATTCATTTCCACAATATAGCACAGTCCAGACTTTACCGTCAACATTTACCGTATTAGTCGTTGTCAATACGGATGATTTCGTCATTAATAAGCATTAAGACTGCCTGTATCCGTTTCTCTCCGAAGTCGTGTCGGGTTTATGCCCTGTTTATTCTATAGGAATCACGGACTCGTCATGAAATGCATAAATCAGCTTCTCCTTCACTTTCTTTCCTGTAATCTGCTCCAAAGCTTTCGCATAATAGCGGAGCTGTTCACTGTATCTTCGAGAAAGCTCAGCGCCGTTAGCTCTGTCGGTTTTATAATCTGCAAGTATCAGTTCTCCGTCCTCTTCAAAATACAGGTCAATAATTCCCTGAATAAGAATAAGCTCCTCCCCATCTTTTGGCTGCTTTTCTGTGCAGCACAGCTCTCCCGTGTCAAAATCAATTACACTTTCCGGAAGTCCGAGTACAAACGGCTGTTCCCGGTGCAGTAAGCACTTCTGTTCTGCCGTACGCATCCGTTCTGCCAGAGAGCTGTTAAGGAATGAAGAAATCTTAGCTGCACTCAGCAGTTTTTTTTCTTCTTCTTTTATCTTCCCTGTCTTAACCAGCAGCTCAAAAAATTCTTCCGTTTCCTGTTCTGTTCGAATTTCATTAATCGGGAGCCGTTCGAGAACCTCATGGTACAAGGTTCCTCGTTCACTGCCCACATTTTTATCCTTTTCCTTATTTCTTTCTGCTTGTTCTGACCGGAACATCGGAATACCTTCCTCCGGTTCCTGCTGCTCTGCTGCCTCCATTGCACGATGCTTTAGTTCCGATACCGAGAATTTCATCGGACGCCGCACCGACCTCGCATATGGGTACTGAAATTCAATGCAGTCTCGAAGTCCCTGATACTCCGGCATTTCTTCGCCCTGCCATGCAGCATTACTGTCTTTTTTTGTTTCTGCTCTGTAAATCAAAGAAAAAAGCTGTTCTTTTTCTTCCGCTTCGCGGCTGTTCTGTTCCGCTTCTTCCGGTGTTGGGGTGTAAGCCGATACCGGAAGAACCTTCCATAGTACATCATTTCCGGTTGTTATGGAAGGAAGGCATACCGTAAACTCTTTGTTCATCTCCGGTTCAGTCGCAACAGAAACATCATGAAGCACTGCTCCTACTATCAAGTCTAAATATGCTCCTGCTTTTCCAAGCTGAAGGTAATCCATCCGTGCTTCTCCATCCATGCAGGAATTCATCAGCTTTACCGGATCCTTACTGCTTCCGACCAATATAATCTTTTCTCTTGCGCGTGTCATTGCAACATAAAGAACTCTCAGCTCTTCCGCAATATCCTCATGCTTTAAAGAGTTTTTTATCAGCTGTTTCGGGAGTGTTGCAATCTTCGTTCGAAGTTCTCCGTCAATACTGTCCGGTCCCATTCCAAAATCCGGATGCAGCACCAGCGGTACTGCAGAATCTGAGTGATTAAAGCGTTTTCCGAGTGCCGGCAGAAGAACAATCGGAAATTCCAGTCCCTTGCTTCTGTGTATGCTCATAACACGAACCGATTGATTCCCGGTATCCGGAACCGCTTCTCCGTAGTCAATTCCATGTTCCAGTATTCGTTCTATATACCGGATAAAATGAAACAGTCCGTGGTAGCTTGTATTCTCATACATCGCCGCCTGTTGCAGCAGAAAATCCAGGTTTGCCGTCCTGCGTTCTCCCGCAGGAAAGGCCGACATTAATTCGTAAAAACCGGTTTTCTGATAGATTGTCCGCAGCAGATCTGTTGTTCCAAGATACCGCTCGCGTTCTCTTAATTCGTCGTATTCCTTAATAAATCGTTTCAGCTTTCCTCCATACTCCGATTCTGTATGCTTTCTCAGTGTTTCATAAATGCTACAGTCGAACTCTCTGATCTTCGCAAGCTCATCATTGGTCATTCCGACCATCGGAGAAAGAAGAACCGCCGTCAAAGGAATGTCCTGCCTTGGATTATCCAGTATTTTCAAATAATTTAGTATGGTTTTTACTTCACCGGCTTCAAAAAAGCCGCTCTGCGTATCCGAGCGTACCGGAATCCCTGCTTCTGTCAGAACCGTAACTACAACCTCCGCCATACCCTTCATGGAACGCAGAAGAATTACAATGTCTCCATAACCTGCACGGCGTTCTTTCCCATTCTCGGTAATCAGCAGTCCGTTTTTCTGATCCGTCAGCTGGCGGATTCTATTCACACAGGCATACGCTTCCGCACGTTTGCTGTCATGCTCTCCGGTTCCGTCTTCCTCATCTTCATTTCCTACAAGGATCAGTTCCGGAAGATACGGTGAATCTATTCCCTGAACATTTTGATAAACCGGTCCTGCAAATAATGCTGCATTCCGGTCATATTCGATACGTCCGAAATCACGGTGCATACACCACTCAAAAACGGTGTTAACGGCATCAAGTACCTCTATACGGCTTCGAAAATTCATATGAAGATCAATTTTTTGACATCTGCCCTCATTAGGATTATACTGTTCGTATTTTTCCATGAACAGCTCCGGCCGCGCCAGACGAAACCTATAAATACTTTGCTTAACATCCCCTACCATGAAGACATTCGGCGGTTCTGTCTGATCATTTCCCCTTGCAATGGCATTCAACAGTGTTTCCTGCACAAGATTGCTATCCTGATATTCATCAATCATAATCTGTGCATATTTTTCCCGCAAATCTGCAGCAGCACGGGAGGGAATCCGCTTCCCATCTGATTCCTCTAACAGGATTGCAAGCGCATAATGCTCCAAATCCCCGAAATCCAAAAGATTTTTTTCTTCCTTTGCTTCATGATATTTTTCTATAAATCGAAGCGCTATAGAAACCAGAACCTGCATCGGTTTTCGAACAAGCTTCAGGTCGGCAAGCATATCTTCCTGTGGCTGAAAATAATAATAATCCGTAAGATTCTTAATGCTCTTTTTATATTCCTCTCTGAGAGCCCTGACACGGTCCTTTATTCTCTCGTTTGTCGACTGATCCGGTTTTCCAGACAAACGGACAAGGCTGAACTCCTTCAGGGCGTTCGCGTATCGTTCATAACCTTCCAATCCGCGTAGCTGCTCCAATGCTTCTATGTCTGAGCTGATTGTCTTGCTGTAAGCAAGCGGTCCTTCCGGAGCAAAGCACAGTTCCTGTGCTTTGTGTGCTTTTTGCTCTGCTGCGTTCAGTACATTTACCGTATCCTTTTCTATCTCGTGGATGATATCGCTCTGTAAAAAATCATCTATCGTATCATATCGAAATTTTTCGTCCTGTTCCTTTAACCATTCCTCCGGCCACGGATAGCTCTCGGAAAATCTCCAGAGTCCAAGAACATATTCCTCAAGTCGTGCATCAGTTTTTCCATCCGCATAGGTCTCCGCAAACCGAAGAAACTCTTCGTTGCCTTCTTCGTATAATTCCTCCAGCAGCTCACTCATGACGTCGGAACGCAAAAGCTCCATTTCTGTCTCATCTCCGATTCGAAAACCGGGATCCAGATGAATCACATGAAAATATTCTCTTACCACCTGCATGCAAAAGCTGTCAATTGTAGTAATGGTCGCTGTTCGAAGCAGTGCCTGCTGCCGCTGGAGCAGTTCATTTTCCGGATTTTCTTCAATACGCAGGGTAAGCTGCTCGCCGATTCGTTCCCGCATCTCGGCGGCTGCAGCCTTTGTAAAGGTCACCACAAGAAGCCTGTCGATATCAAGCGGATGAGCTCCCTCGGTAATTAAAGAAAGAATACGTTCCACCAGAACCGCAGTTTTCCCGGATCCTGCAGCAGCGGACACTAAAAGACTGCAGTTTCTTAGATCAATCACTTTTTGTTGTTCGTTCGTCCAATTTCTCCCCATATCTCCTCCGCCGGAAGCTTTTCAATATTTCTGCACTGTTTGCCGGACAGCTCTCCGTAACTGCAGAGCTGTCGGTAGCTGCAGAAATCGCAGGATGTCCTTCCCGCATACCGGCAAGGATTTGCCTGTGCTTCACCGTTCAGTATCTGCCTTCCGAATTCATCCATCAGTCCATAAAGATAAGTGGTCAGTTCTTCCAGCCGTTCTCCGTCTGTTACGGTTGAGGCTGCGGAAAAAGTTCCGTCTGCCTTTGTTTCTACCGGAATACTATCGGAAACAATTGAAGGTGCAAGACCTGCTGTTTCCGTCTCTCCCTGCGGTCTGAACCGAATATCCTGCATTCGGATCACCTCCGGCGACTGATTTACCAGCCCGTTCAGACGCAGCATTTTTTTTAAATCCTCCTCTGCATGTTCAGATTTTTCAACAATCGGATCCTTCAGTCTGTAATAAAAGAGCCCGGCAGGAAACACATTGCTTTCCGGATACACTTCCCGAAACATTGATAATGCAGCACCGAGATATACTCCCAGCTGCAGCTGCAGTCCGTGATACAGTTTGTTCAGATCAAACCCCGCATCACCGGACTTATAGTCGATTACCCTGACGTAGTATTTTCCGTTACTTTCACAAGCATCAATCCGGTCAATTCTGCCTCGCAGCGAGAGGTAACGGCTTGCATAGGTAAAATCCTGTTCAAACCGTTCCGGTTCAAATGATCCATAACTCAGCTGTTCCCGTATTGTAAGCAGGGTTCTCTGTAAAATACGCTCCACACGGTTGACCAGATATTCATTTCGTTTTGTGCTTTCCAAAATACCGTTACCGTAATCAGCAGCTGCCTGTTTCACACACTCGGATGCGAGTGTACGCTGTTTTATGATATCGACTGTCTTCCAGCTTTCACCAAGTGAAACGAGCTTTTTAGAAAACAGCTCCAACGCCTCATGAAATACACTTCCGATATCCGGCATGGTCAGTTTATATTCTTTCCGTTCTTCCAGACGAAGCCCATAAGTTAGAAAATGTGCCAGTGCACAGGAGGCGTATTTCTCCATTCGTGTAACGCTTCCGGGTAATATCCGACCATAAATCCGTTCTGCATTTTTCTCAGAAATTCGCTGCTCCGCTGACCGGTAAAACACTGCTTTTGCCAGTTCATTGATTGGTATTTCTCCCATTGTATGAAGCTCTAGGAGCAGCGTAAGGCGTTCTGACACCTCAGCGCCTTCACGAAACTCACGCATGGTATCAATCAGTGCACTTCTTCCTCCATCGGTTCCAAGCAGGTACTCCGGGGCATGAATGGATTCTGCGGGAATGATGGTAAGTTTCGGAAATAATGCACACAACCTTCCGATCAGAAAGGACGGACGTTGTCTTTTTCCCTGAGAATCGTTAGCAGAAAAACTGACATAAAGCCGGTCGCACGGCTTAGTCAGGTTCATATACAGATAAAACTCAGCAGTGTAAGCATGCTGCCGCCGTGTCGGAGATAATTCAATCCCATGTTCCATAAAGAAGCTTCGGTCTTCATCTGACAAAATACCGCCACCTCCTGTGGCTGCAGGAACAATTCCGTCATTTACACCAAGGAAAAACAGGAACCGGATTCCTCGCAGTCTTGTTCGTTCAATATCCCCAACGACTATCTGATCTGTTCCCGGAGGAATCAGCCCAACCTTTGCTTCATCAAATCCAGTTTCCAGAATCTCACGAAACTCACGTACAGACAGTATTTCATCCCCAAGCAGTTCCTCTGCCCGTTCAAAAATCTCATCTGTCAGCCGGTTAATCTGTTCATATTCCTTAATCAACAGTGCATTTTCCCGTTGTTCGGATAGATTCATTTTATTTGCACAGGCACAATCATCTTCTTCTGTACGCAGCCGGTCAGCCATCTGCCCGATCCTGTCACTGATTTGAAAATGCTCCAGATATTCGCGAATTGCTTTGATGCGCTCGGCTACATTGCTTTCTCTGTCGGATAAAATGAAGAGCACCGGAAAAAGGCTTTCCGTTACCCGGATCCGCAGCTCGTTCAATTTTTCAAGCTGTATCGGATAGGCGGAATGTCTTACTGCAGTCCACTCCGTATCCCAGCGTTTTTTTCCTCGGATTCCAAAGGCAAGGACATAGTTTTCAAGAAGATCGGTTTCCTCATGAGTCAGTTCGGAAAGTCCGCATTTACACCACCTGAAAACCTGTTCATATGTAAATCTTCCGTCGGCAAGCTCTAGAAGCGATCTCAGAAGCTCAACAAGCGGATTTGTCAGAATGTTACGTTTACAATCGATGAATCCCGGAAGCTCTGCACGGTCGAATTCCCGCCGGAGCAGTACCCCGTAAGTTTCGATATCTCCGGTGATAACCGCAATATCACGATACCTGACCCCTTCATGAATCAGGCGATTCATCTCACAGACTGCATAAAACACTTCTTTCGCAGGATTAACTGCGGAACAGATTCTGATTTCTTCCGTTTCTTCGGTGTAGGGGTTCTGCGGATAACGAAAAATGTATTTTTCCAACGTCTGCAGTGCCGGTCTGCCGATAAATCTTCGCGGGCATACAGAAGTCTGTTCCGGCACTGTCACCGGCGCAAGAAGCTCACAATGAACATGGTCTGCAAGGCGGGTCAGAATATCCATTGTTTTTTTACTTAAGAAAAACAGCTGGTGTTCCTTCTGTCGTTTCAAAAGAACTGCAGGATCCATTGTTACCGTAACAGACACGCTCTCCGAGTATTTCATCAGTGCTTCCAGCAGCTGGTACTGAGACGGCGTAAACCCGGTAAATCCATCAAGAACAACTACAGCACCACGAAGAAGCTTTGATTTTTCGACTTCCCTGCTTAACAAATCATATATTTCTTCTGCAGTGATGTATTTTTTACTTAAGAATTCACGGAATCCGCAATAAACTGTTTCAATATCTTTCAGCTTTCGTTCAAGCGACGGACGTCCTTCTGCAGCTGTTTTCATTTTTTCCAGTTGTTCTTCATCGATTCCATACTGAAAAAACTCTGACAGAACAGACTTCATTTCGCCGATAAAGCCCTGGTGGTTCACAGTCCCCGCAAATTGCTCCAGCTCCCCTTTTTTTTCCATCAGAACCTTTTTGACAATCAGGCTTTTTCCCATATCCTCCAGCACAAGTCCGGGATTTGTTCCGACTTCGGAAAATACACGGTATGCCAGTCGCAGAAAGCTTAAAACATCGATATTCATTATTCCTTTATTCGGATGCAGCGTTACCAGTTCCTTTTGTGTCTGCAGAGTAAACTGCTCCGGTACCAGCACCAGATAATTTTTCTCCGGATGCTGCATGGATTCCTTAATCATCCGGTGATAAGCCATATAGGACTTACCTGCTCCTGAACTTCCGACAATAAACTGCAGCATGTGTTTTCCTTTCTCCGCAAGACTTTTATATATTACCGTCAATGACTAAAAACCAGATATATGTTTTATGTATATTCGTTTCTATGGGTTCATATCTTATAGCAACAGACTGCACACAGCCTCTGCGTTTGCATCAATCACCGATTGTCTCAAAATCGCAGAGCAGGGAGAACCATGACGAAAAAAATAGTGATTCTGAAGCGTAAAAAATTATTACTTGGTACAGCCGTTGCTGCAGCCGGAATTTTACTGGCAGTCCTGCTGCTCCTTCTTCTTCGTTCTGACAACGGTTCTTCTGGAACTTTTTCCCTTGAGGATTCCAGATATCTTCCTGGAATGTATACCTCTGATATTGTCCTGAACGATTTTATTCTTCATCTGGAGCTTGCTGTCGACCGTGATTGTATTAAGGCAATCCGTATTACTAACATCGACGAAGCTGTATCTGCAATGTATCCGCTTGTTGAACCTTCTCTTCTTAGTGTATCCGAGCAGCTGATCAGCGGAATCGACATTGATTCCGTCACGGTATCCGAAGACAGTAAATTTACACAAATGCTTCTGATTGAAGCAATCAGAAGCACTCTGGATAAAGCGGTTCTTGCAGAAGGGACCGAGGCTACTCCCGACAACTGATCTCCTCTAATTCCTTCAGCCATGCCGCTGAGACTGCATCACTCGGCATTCTCAAGTCTCCTCTTGGAGAAAGAGCAACAGAACCGACCTTCGGTCCGTCGGGTAGACAGGAACGTTTATACTGCTGTGAAAAAAATCTGCGATAAAATGCTTTCAGCCAATGCAGGATGATTTCTTCTTCGAATCGTCCTGCAAAAGCTGCACCGGCAAGATGAAAAATTTTCTTCGGACAGAAGCCGAAGCGCATTATATAATACAGGAAAAAGTCATGAAGCTCATAGGGACCGACCAGTTCCTCCGTCTTTTGCGCAATATCGCCATCCTTCGGCGGTAAAAGCTCCGGACTGACCGGAGTATCCAGAACATCAAGAAGTACTCTGCGCAATGCTTTTGACTCCGTTTCCTCCGCAAAATCCGCAACAAGATATCGTACAAGCGTTTTAGGAATGGAGGCATTGACTCCATACATCGACATATGGTCTCCGTTGTAGGTCGCCCAGCCGAGCGCAAGCTCTGACAAATCTCCTGTTCCGACTACAATTCCGCCGCAGCTGTTGGCAATATCCATCAGAATCTGTGTACGTTCACGTGCCTGCGCATTTTCGTATACAACATTTCTGTTCTCTTTATCATGTCCGATATCACGGAAATGCAGTTCCACCGCTTCGTTAATTCGTATCTCCCTCAGGGTTGCTCCAAGCTCTTTTACCAGAGAAACCGCATTGGAATAGGTTCTGTCCGTTGTTCCAAAGCATGGCATGGTAACCGCCAGGATACCTTCGGGTGAAAGTCCGAGAATATCAAACGCCCGCCGGGTCACCAGCAATGCCAACGTAGAATCGAGTCCTCCCGAAATACCCAGCACCGCACAGCTGCATCCAATGTGTGACAGCCGCCGGACAAGTCCCGCAGCCTGAATTGAAATAATCTCCTCGCAGCGCTGCTTTCGTTCTCCCGGAACATCAGGAACAAAAGGAGCCGTATCAATTTTTCTTGTCAGTGTAAGCTCCGGAAGCTTTTCCCGACAGTTAATGTTCGGAAAGAAAAACCGAATTGTCTCATAACAATCCGGCAGCGTTCTCCACGTTGTGATTCGCCGCCGTTCTGCTGCAAGCCGTCCAAGATCAATCTCTGTCATAATCATCCGTTCTGCTTCGAATGGTTTCTTTTCTGCCAGCAGCGTCCCGTTCTCCGCAATCAGATTATGTCCGGCGAACACCATGTCCGTTGTGGATTCACCCTCTCCGGCATCTGCATAAAGATATGCCAAAATCAGTCTTGCCGACTGGTTTTTCACAAGTTCCCGCCGGTATGCGGCTTTTCCGGTCAGCTCATCACTTGCAGACAGATTTACAATAAGCAGCGCTCCGGCCTCCGCCAAGCCTCCGCTCGGCGGCTGGGCGGTCCACAGGTCTTCACAAAGCTCCGCTCCGACACATAACTCCGGAAGTTCTTCTGAACAAAATAACAGATTTCCTCCAAAAGGAACCTCACTGTCTCTCCATAAAATTCGAGAGATTTTGTCCTGTCCCGCATGAAACTGTCTGGCTTCGTAAAATTCGGAATAATTCGGAATGTTCCGTTTTGGAACAAACCCAAGTACTGTGCCGTTCTGTACTGCCGCAGCTGTATTATACAAAACTCCTTGAACGGTTAACGGAAGTCCGACAAAGACCAGAATGTCCATCCCGGCTGTTTCGGACGCAATCCTCTCCAACGCTTTTTTCGCATTTTCAAGCAAAAGCTCCTGCAAAAATAAATCAGCGCAGGTATATCCCGTAATACACAGCTCCGGAAATACAAGCAGCTTCACCTGTTCCTTTTCGGCACTTCGAATCATGGAAATGATCTGCTCTGTATTATACTCGCAGTCAGCCAAACGAAGTTTCGGCGATGCCGCCGCTACACGCACAAACCCATTCTTCATACCTGCCTCCATAATATACAAACAGCTACAGACTGTTCATCTGTAGCTGCATTTATCCTTTGCATAAATTCCCAAGATGCCGTCTCCCGCACTTTGAGTCCTAGCCAGGCTAGGTGGGCAACCTCACACAGGCTTTTGTCTTCCGCTCCAACACGAGGCATGACATAGACCTGTAAATTCGGAATCCCATATTCAATTTGTAGGTTCAAAATAACGGGAATCTCGAACACCCCAGGATTTAATATTATTATATATGATTAGTATGAAAATATCAATGTTTTTTCCCGGAAACCGGTTTAATTTTCTTCATATTCGCAAATACTGTCAAATACAAAAACAAACTCTGTGCCCTCTCCAACCTTGCTTGCTACTTCTACGGTACCTTCATGCTTCTTCGCAATCTGACGGGCGATTGCAAGTCCCAGACCCGAACCCTTTGCATTCTGGCGAAGCTTTGATTTATAGAATTTATCAAAGACGTACGGCACCTCCTCCGGTACAATTCCGATTCCGTTATCTCGAATCGCAACTGTCAGCTTTCCATTCTTCCTTAACGAAGGACAGCCTTCTACCGGTTTATATTCGGATTCGTTTATTTCTTCCTGCTGTACTGAAATTGTAACGGTTCCGTTCTCATTGGAGAACTTCACCGCATTATCAAGAATCACCAGAAACATCTGACGCAGGCGGTCATAATCCCCATACATCATACATATATCACTATTGCTGTTCACTTTCACCGATACTTTCTTCTCTTCGGCAATTTTCCCTGCAGTCCGTACCAGCTCTCCAAAAATCTGCATTAGGTTAACCGGTTCCTTCTCTATCACAAAATCCGGGTTCTGCATTTTTGACAAGGTCAATAAATCTCCCACCAGACGTTCCATGCTCTTACACTCTGAAAGCATTCGCTCGTAATACTGATTTACGCGATCCGGATCGGTTATGATGTGATCCACCAGGCTTTCGGTGTAAGCCCGGACCACAGTAATCGGAGTACGCAGCTCATGCGAAACATTTGCAAAGAAATCCATCCTCATATGTTCAAGATTGTCCCGTTCGACTTCATTCTCTTTCAGCTTGTCAGTCAGAAAATCCAAAGTGCGCGCAAGATCACCGATTTCATCACTCCGGTTGATTCCTGTGCTTACTTCATAATCACCCTCTGCAAGATGGAGCGCCATATTACGCATTTTTGTAAACGGAACTGTAAGCTTACCAACGAAAGCAACGGAAATAATAAACGATACTCCAAGGGCAATCAATGCACTGATTATAATCGTTGAGCGAAGACTCGCTGTACCCCGGTCTATACTGGCAAATTCGGTATTGATCAGAACCGCTCCGCAGACTGACTGGGAAACGATAACCGGAACTCCGACCGAAAGAATGGTATATCCGTGAATCTCACTATAATAAGAACGATACGCAGACTCCCCTAAAAAAGCTTCGTCGATAACCTCCATCTGTTCCTCTGCAAGCGAAATGCCGGACAAATCGATATTCGCCAGCCGGTAATTTAACGGTTTTTCTGCCTCGGCATTGGAAATAACCCATATTTCAAGACTTTCAATTGTACTGATTGCTGCCAGATAAGTCAGTCCTCCGGTCAAGTCTCCGTTTGTCTGATATTCCTGTACCTGCTTTGCGATGCCCTCTGCCTGCTGTTTCATCCGCTGCTGATAATTTTCAAGGTTGGTATTACGATACAACTGAATAAAAACGACACCGATGACCAACGCAAAAACTACCATGATGAGTGCAAAGTACAGATACACTCTGGTAAACAGCTTGTCCTTCAGCCTGACATGCATCCGGATCTGCTCTTTCACAAAATCACCCCTTCCGGTCATTCATCCACTTCGAACTTATAACCGACGCCCCAGATGGTTTTGATCCGCCACTTCGGGTGTTCTTCCGTATCAAGCTTGGCACGCAGCCGCTTGATATGGGAATCCACGGTACGATTGTCTCCGAAATAATCAAATCCCCAAAGACTGTCCAAAAGATTATCTCTTGTGAACACCTTGTTCGGATTGCTGGCAAGTGTCCACATTGTTTCTATTTCCTTCTTGGTCAGCTGCATTTTTTTCGTACCGATATATAATGTATACTCTTCGAGATTAATTGTGAGATTATCTATTTTGTTCACATTCTCGGAGCTGTTGTTCTTCTCCTTTTTGGTCATTCGTCTCAGTACCGCTCTTACCCGTGCCATCACTTCACTTGGGCTGAACGGTTTCACTATATAATCATCTGCGCCGATATCCAGTCCCATAATTTTCTCAAAATCTTCGCCCCTCGCAGTGATCAGAATAACCGGGGTATCTGATTTGGCACGTATTTTCCGGCACACTTCATAGCCGTCTTCCTTCGGCATCATAACATCCAGAAGAACCACCGCCGGATTATACTGTTGAAACAGTCTGATTGCTTCTTCCCCATCCGAAGCAATCACCGGTTCAAAATCATCTTTTTTCGCATATGCTGCCAGAACGTCCGTTATATTCGGATTATCATCTGCGATCAAAATATACTGCATGAAGTTCTCCCTTCTCATACTGAAGTACGACGTGAGTATCAGACGTCAATCGCCGCTTACTGATGAAGGCGAATTGTTTTATTGTTTATTATTATAAAAGATTCTATTTTAAAAAACAAGTATGCCCTTTTTATTAATAATCTGTTCATGAAATATTACCAATATTGGCTTATATTTGCCATGTTTTTGACAAAGACACCGTTTATTATGCAGTTAGGATGTGACACAAGCAGCAGTACCGATTCTTGGGAGGACTTTGAAATGAATCCAAGTAAAAGATATCCCAAAAACTACATAAGAAATATTGTCGGAATACTGATTATTTCTGTCATTTGGACATTATTTGCCGTTCCTGCAGTTTCTGCTCGTGCGGCCGCTCCCGAAATACGGCTGAATGTCAAGACCAAAACCCTGGTTACGGAGAAAACCTATCCGCTTAAGGTTTATAATCTTGCAGACACCCAGACAGTGACCTTCAAATCTGACAATCCGGAGACAGCCTCTGTCGATGAAAATGGACTAGTTACTGCCCTTTCCGTCGGAAATGCTCTCATAACCGTTACTGTGAAAGATGCAGCTCGAACTGTTGTCCAGCTACAATGTGAGATTACGGTAGGCCCGCCGGCAATCAGTGTAAAGCTGACCACCCCGACGGTGTTCCTCATGTGTGAATGCAAAGTAGTTCTAAAGACAATCGTGCAGCCTCTGAACACTGCGGAAAATGTTAAATTCTCCAGTCTGAAGCCGGAAATCGCAGGCGTTACCTCCGGTGGACGTGTTACGGCAAAAGCGCTCGGCTCCACGTACATAATCGCAGCAGTTAATAACGGCAAATACGATGTCTGCAATGTAATCGTTGTAGATGAAGCGACTTACCAGACTCTGCTCGAGAATCCCGACGTAGATCCGATGACATTAATACCTCTTGAGCCGGAAGACACGATCAGCGATGATGAAGCCCCTCTACTCCCCGACAATTCTGGTGAGCAGTCGGATGAGACCAATAATACGGTTCCGGAAGAACTGCTGACAGAAGAAGCGATTGAACAGCTTCCGATTCTGTGAGAACAATACTTCGCTGTATTATGTAAGGATGTCAAAAAGGAATCCGATTGTTTTCGGATTCCTTTTTTTATATAGAATTTGTGTTCCGGCACATTCATTTTTCTTCCTGCTCAAAATTAGCTGAACATACCGCCCAGAATTCCACCCGGAATCACAGCAGCAAGGACAGAGAAATAATCTTTTACAGATCCCGACGCCCCCGTTGCAAAGGATATAATCACTAGAAGCAGAAAATAGATTACGCTGAGCAACGCTCCCCATAACGCTCTCTTCTCCTTCATTTTCTTTCCCAACAGCAGAGCTCCTATAAACGGAGCCGCCGCATAGATTGCAGTCAGAAATATCCCAGTCAGAGTTCCCGAAATATTCGTCTTATAAATCAGAAAAGCAAGAATCAGGAGCAGGATAATCGTAACCAGTATAGATACTGTTATTGCGATCAGAATCGATAAAATCGGATAATATGTTTTTGTCTGATGATTCATACAGCACCGGTTTTTTTACAAACATATGCAGCGGAAATTCTTTTTATTCTTACCGAACCTGCTGTTTATTGTTAAAACTTAAAATATGTGATATTATTTCAGAATAAGATATTTATTATCGTCTGATTTAAGTAGCTTCCTTAACGTGAATTAACACATATGTCTGCATTAATCTCTGCATTTAGATATTACAAAGCAGATATGGAAATGAGGAAAATCATGAATTACATTGATCTGCACGTTCATTCCACCTGTTCAGACGGAACCTTTTCTCCTTCTGAATTGGTAAAGCTTGCCAATCAACACATGCTTTCCGCATTTGCATTGACCGATCATGATACCGTAGGTGGGATTTTTGAAGCTCAGAAGACAGCAAAGGAACTGACCGATGCCGGACACCCGGTTCGCGTAATTCCCGGAGTTGAACTTTCTGCTGCATACAAGGAACGCGAGATACATATTCTCGGTCTTCTGATTGACGATCACAACCCAGCGCTTCTTGCTGCACTTGAAAGTGCTATTAAAAACAGGGAGCAAAGAAATGCAAAAATGCTTGAAAAACTTCAAAATGGCGGCTTCGACATTTCCGATGCTGATCTTTATAATGGCAATAAGCATACGGTCATAACAAAAGCTCACTTTGCCAACGCATTAATCCTGCACGGATACACCAGAAATATAACCGAAGCATTTCGAAAATATCTTGATTTCGGTCGTCCGTATTATGTTCCGCGCGAATATGTCGCACCGGAAGAAGCAATCCGGCTAATCCGGCTTTCGGGCGGAATCCCGATCCTTGCCCATCCGCTCCTGTATCATCTTGATCTGTCGGAGCTTGATGCACTGATTACACGCCTGCAGTCCTGCGGACTTCTTGGAATTGAAGCAATTTATTCTTCTAATACAAATCAGGACGAGCAGTATTTAAGAAGTCTTGCAAGACGCAGGAATCTTGTTGTCTCCGGCGGTTCGGATTTTCACGGAGACAACAAACCAGCTCTCAGCATCGGAACCGGACGCGGCAATCTGCGCATCCCGGAATCAATACTTATAGAGCTGGAGCATCTGCAAAACACATTGTTCTGAATTATTTCTTTTCTTCTGTTTCAGGTTTGTTCATCTTCTCAACTTCAACCACTGCAGTTTTCTTCATTGGAATTCTGCAGTTTTTATTATTACCGAATTCCACGATGATAACCTCATCCATAACATCAATGATGACACCGTAAAATCCGCTGGTCGTCAGTACGCTGTCTCCGCTCTCGAGTGAAGAAACCAGTGCCTGCTGCTGTTTCTGCTGTTTCTTCTGCGGACGGAAAATCATAAAATAAAATAATGCTCCGAGTAATACCACCCATCCAATCAGGTACAGATACGAGCCTGTACCAGTGCTTGTTTCTGTTAATAGTGCAGTGAAATTCATATTATATCCTCCTTATATTTAAAACCCAAGCTTCTTGCTTTGGAGTTTCATATTCGTGTGTTATCGGCATCTCCGGCTTCCATACCTGCAAGCTTTGCACGTTTATATTCATGATAACGTTTCTCTTCAATTGCACTTCGTATCTCAGTCATCATTGTATTATAAAAATACAGGTTATGCAGTACCATAAGACGCATTCCGAGCATTTCTCCGGCTTTCAGAAGATGACGTACATATGCTCTGCTGTACGTTCTGCAGACCGGACATCCACAGCCCTCCTCAATCGGACGGTCATCCTTTTCATAACGGGCATTCAGAAGATTGCGTTTTCCCTGATTGGTATAGGCATGTCCGTGTCGTCCGTTTCTGGTCGGATAAACACAGTCAAAAAAATCCACGCCCCTGTCAACGCCCTCCAGAATATTCGCCGGTGTTCCGACCCCCATCAGATAAGTTGGTTTATTCTCCGGTAGATATGGTACCGTCTCATCCAGAATCCGGTACATCTCCGAATGTGATTCTCCGACTGCCAGTCCACCGACCGCATACCCGTCTAAATCGAATTCACTGATTCTTTTGGCATGCTCAATCCGGATATCTTCAAAGGTTCCGCCCTGATTGATCCCAAACAACAGCTGATTACGGTTGATCGTACCCTCCAGTTCATTCAGTTGCTTCATCTTTGCCTGACAGCGTTCCAGCCAGCGCGTTGTGCGGTCAACAGAATTTACCATATACTCTCTGGTTGCCGGATGCGGGGCACATTCGTCAAATGCCATTGCGATCGTCGATGCAAGATTTGACTGAATCTGCATGCTTTCTTCCGGACCCATAAAAATCAGTCTTCCGTCAACATGGGAATGAAACGTAACACCTTCTTCTTTGATTTTGCGCAGTCCGGCAAGAGAAAATACCTGAAAGCCTCCGGAGTCTGTCAGAATCGGTCTGTCCCATACCATGAACTTATGCAGACCTCCAAGAGCCTTCACCACTTCATCCCCTGGACGCACATGCAGATGATATGTGTTCGACAGCTCGACCTGCGTACCGATCATTTTAAGATCTTCGGTGGATACTGCCCCCTTAATTGCTCCTACCGTTCCGACATTCATAAATACAGGAGTCTGTATGGTTCCATGAACAGTGCGGAATTCCGCCCTTTTTGCTCTTCCGTCCTTTTGAATAATCCGATAATCTGCCATCTTGACTCTCCGTATGCTGCGCAATCGTTCCGGTTACTGTTCTGTTCTTCTTATATCATCAAGAATAAACACCGTGATATTCAGTATACATAGAATGATGCTTTATTTCAACTAAAATTTATCTAAAGTTCTTGAGTAAATTACAGTTTTTTCTTGTAGATTGACATGTTCGGTGTTATACTGTGTGAATTAACAGAACTCCGTCCATTGCTTTTGTATTGTACGGGTTTCTGTTTATTTTGGAGGAAAATCTATGGTTACATTATTATCAAAACTGTTGATTCACAATTTCAACGATTATAAGAATTCTGCAGTACGCCGTTCCTACGGTGTCCTCTGCGGAGCAGTTGGCATCTTCTTAAATCTGGTTCTTTTTTTCGGGAAATTCATTGTCGGCCAGCTAAGCGGCTCGATTGCCATTGTCGCTGATGCTTTCAACAACTTATCTGATGCAGGCTCTTCCATTATATCATTGATTGGGTTTCGCTTATCCGGTCAGCAGGCTGATCCGGAGCATCCGTTCGGACATGGGAGAATGGAATACATCTCCGGTCTCATGGTATCTATTGCGATTCTTATCATGGGCTTTGAACTTGGGAAAACATCCATTGAAAAAATTTTCCAGCCGGAATCTGTAGAATTCAGCCCGGTTTCCGTAATCATTCTGGCTGCTGCAATCCTGGTTAAATTCTATATGATGTTTTATAATTTCCGTATTGCCAAAAAAATTGATTCCGTTGCTATGAAGGCAACTGCAAAAGACAGCCTGAGTGATGTCCTCGCAACCTCAGTGGTTCTGATAACCACTCTGCTCAGTGCAGTTACGGATTTGTCCATCGACGGTTATTGCGGAATTATCGTAACCTGCTTTATCCTTTACTCCGGTTTCAGCGCATTAAAAGACACAATCGGACCATTACTTGGAGAACCTCCTACACCGGAATTCGTCAAAGAAATTGAGTCCATTGTATTATCGCATACCGAAATCACCGGAGTTCATGATCTTCTTGTACATAATTACGGTCCCGGACGGCTTTTTATTTCCCTTCATGCAGAGGTTCCTGCAGACGGCGATCTCGTACTGATCCACGATACCGTTGACAATGTAGAACACGATCTTGCTTCCTACACCGGCGGAATTGCGGTCATCCACATGGATCCGGTTGTTACCAACGATGAACGTATTAATTCAATCAAAGAAAAAATCCGCTCAATTGCGCGGGAGATTGATACGTCCATTACTTTACATGATTTTCGTATTGTTGACGGTCCAACGCACACTAACGTAATCTTTGATGTTGTTGTTCCTTATAAATTTCACCTGTCGGACGAGGAAGTAAAGCGTGAACTGAGCGAACGTATTCAACAGCTTGATAACCGGTTCTTCGCGGTCATTGATGTTGACAAGAATTATACCGGCCGCTGAAGTTGCCTCCGATATACAGACATAATGAATTCTCTAAATAATTACTTCCGGATAATTACTTCCGGATAAAAATGTGTTGACAATTGATACAATTTATTGTAACATAACAAGGTGGCTGTTAGTCAACCACATACAGGGGATTGGTCAAATGGTATGACAGAGGTCTCCAAAACCTTTAGCGGGAGTTCGATTCTCTCATCCCCTGTACAAAAGGACTGAAATCAATTATCTGATTTCAGTCCTTCTTTTTTCATCTTTTTCGTTCAACTGGAAATGCCAAATGATACTCTCAGATATATTATCCGGTTACCCGTTCATTTTCGGGTCTGGCTTTCTTTTCGCCATTACAATTTGAATTGATTTACGATTCCGGACAAATGCTCTGATTCCTTTGCATTCTGCTCAATCATCGTTGAGATATCCGCTGTCAGTTCAACAGTGCGCGATGTCTTCTCTGCAATATCCGATACTCCGGTTGCCGCTTCACCGATGGTTGCATTAATGCCACTGATTGCTGTCGATATTTCATCCACAGATGCCTTCAGTGCTTCTGCAGATGCACTGATAGAATTCATACTCTCCTCAACCGATGCCGCATCTTCGTTATACCGATCACCGACTTTGATGAAGTCGCCATAATCTTTCGTTACTGTATTCTCCAGAAATTCCAGCGTCTGCATCAAACATGCCGTCATATTTGCTACTGCACTCTGTACTTCTGCAACAATTTGCGTAATGCTGTTTACTGTCGAGGTTGACTGAGATGCCAGATTGCCGATTTCTCCTGCAACAACCGCAAATCCACGTCCCATCTCTCCTGCTCTTGCTGCTTCGATGGACGCATTCAGAGAGAGAAGACTGGTCTGTGATGCAATTGCCATAATTGCATCCGTCAGATTCTGAATCTTTTCAACTGATTTAGATTGTTCAATCGCAACTTCTGTCTTCTCCTTCACTGCCTGATACATTTTCAGAGTTTTTTCATTTGCATTCAGAGATGCCTTTTTCAATGCTTCTGCACGACCTTTAATATCCTTTGCCATATTACCGCCGTCATTTGACAGTTTATTGATTTCTCCTGTATTCTTCTCAATATAAGCAATACTTCCGTCAATACTGTCTGTGGTTGCCGCAGTCTCCTGCATGCTTGCCGCAAGCTCTTCCGAGGTTGCAGAATTATCGCTTGAATTCTCATTCATCTGCTGTGTGGCACTGTTCAGCAGATCGGCACTTTTACTAATTGCTTCAGACGCAACCGCAATACTTGAAACCACCGTAGAAAGCTTACTTCTCATCTCAAGCATTGCTCTTGCAATCAGTCCCGCTTCATCACCACGCTTCGACAGGCTCACACAGTCAGCATTCTCCGTAAGATCCAGATCTGATACCTGTTCTGCAACCTTCTTAAGCCGTTTCAGCGGTTTCGCAATCAATACCGCAACAAGGAAGCATCCGATACAGGATATAATAATTATGCCGATTCCCGAAACTGCAATTCTTAAATATAGCTGATTTAGTTCATCCTCTACCTGCGACTTGTCGAGAGTAACAACAAGAATAGAATGATCCGCTGCCGAAATATAGTACCCTGCAATTTTCATTGTTCCTTTGAAATCATATTCAATCACAGCAGGTTCTGCATAAATTCCACGTCCGATTTCTTCCACAAGCTTTGTCACCACTGCATTCTCAACTTTATTCCCAATCTTTGACGCAGTCGGATGATATTTCATAATACCGGTGCTGTCAACTAAATATGCATAGCTGGTATCATATCCGCTGATGGAAACATCCTTCAGAATGTTTTCATACATATCGGCAGGCATCTGACCGTTATCCTTCACCTCCATCTCAATCATCGTTCCATATGCAATTGCAAGATTATATACATTATTTCTTACAGCATTTACAATCATTTTCTTGGACATGGGAATCGAAGTACACGAAGCAAGAATAATTGCAACAATTGCTATCGTAACACCCACCAGCATGATTCTTCCGACCATTCCAAACTTCACATCATGGCGCTTAATACTTTTCAAGTCTTCCTGTATATCCGCTTTTACAATTTCCTTTTGTTCTTTTTTCATTGTTTTCTCCTATCCGTAATTTCTCTTGTTCCATTCATAATATATATCGGTATTAATCGTTAAGTTATTATAGCACTAAATGATGATATTTTCAATATCGTGAACATTTTTAAATGAATTTTCTCTTTTTGTCATTTGTCAGACATATTCCATAAGTGATGTTGATTATTTTTACAATAATCAATACGATTACATCTTTCTTATTTTCTTTACGTTTTTCTAACTTTAGTCCCACCCGATAACTCCTCCGGTAAAAAATTTGACTATCTGTAATATAGTGTGTTATACTATTATTAATATGAATGCATTATTTCCTTTGTTCATTAATTGGATGAGGGTGTCAGTGGATTTATCTATATATGAAAGGACGGTATCTATATGGAACAGAACAGGGTATTATTATCGCAGGCTGAAATCGACACACTTCTTAGTTTTCTTCTTGATAATAAATCAAACGTTTACAGCGATGTCATGGATCAAAGCAGTATCGACAAGCTTATTTCCATTTTACAGTCCAGAGAATCGTTTCGTTTCCGCTTTGACAGCATGCTTCCTGCCGGAGCCCGCAAAGGGAATTACACCAGTCTGGTACTTGACGATAACGAGAACATTGGCGATCGTGCAAAAGAATGCCGGCTTGATTTTGAAATCAAAGACAACAACTTTATAAGTGTTTTTTGCATTAACCAGACCAGCGGACACCGTTTTGTCATTTCCCCCTCCTGTATTGAACAATTGCGCTATTTTTCTGACAAATCTTCTCAATGGGGATTCTGTATTCCTCCGATCATTTTCGATACAATTGCATCTATGCTCGGTGTTACCTATACCAGAGTCACCTACGAGGCAATTTGTGAACGTTTTTCCACCATTTGTTTCGGCAGTTCGTCCGCAGCAATTTCACCGATATATCTTCCATCTGATGCATCCCTGATAGAGAATCTTGTAATCGTTTAACGACCTCTTCAGTAGAGAAAAGACCGTTGTTTACCATAAACAGCGGTCTTTTTTAGTATCGTATTGTCGGATTTTAATAAAAAATGCACTTATGTACTTTTTGATATGATAATCATCCAGGATAAATTCATCGGTATGTGAACCGGAGCGTTTCAATTATCTGTAAGACTGTAATAGAACGGAACCGCGGGAAGCCCTTCCTTGTTATATAAATTAATCCCATAGGGATTATCATTCCATGCATACCGTACTGCTTCTGCTTTTCCTTCGGGAAGCTCCGTAAGGCAAACCATATCTTTTTCAATCTCTGCCAACACCTGATGCCATGAAGCTTCTTTCGTTCTGACTTCAAACCATGGAATCGGCTTGTCTGCATCTTTTTTGACCAATCCGGAACCAAGCTCGTCAAAGCTCAGATGAATTGTCCGGTTCTGTACTTCTGCAGAGTGAATTACCGGTCCGCTGTTTACTACCTGATCCCCGTAATATAGCTTCTCGGCACATAAAGCAAGCCTCTCACCGATAGATTTTTTATCAAGCGGATGAAGGTCGTTAAACTCACCGACATCAATCGCAACTGCCATCGCCGTATTTGGCACATTTAAAGTATTTCTCTGGTCTTCTCTGACCACTGCCCAGCTGCTTCCGTGCGTTATCTCGCTTCCGGTTCCTGAAAAGTTCGGAAGCTGAACATAAATAAATGGCAGCTTCTCATCATGAAACAACTTCCGCCAGTCTGCAATCAATCTGCGGAACAGGACGTCATATGGTCTTTGAGCTCCGGTATTTGATTCGCCCTGATAAAATGCAATTCCCGCAATCCGGTAATCACGCAGCGGATAAATCATCCCGTTGTAAAGTGCCGCCGGCTTATATTGAAAGAAGGTTTCGTCCCGCCGCCTGCTCATTGTTGCACCGATACGGTATTTCCAAATACCATTCAGTCCGATTACCTGATCTTTGAGTCTTAAGCTGTACTCTTTATCCTTAATAAAGCCCCACGGATTTCCGGTTGATATGACACGAACCGTAACTGTATTAAGCCCTGTATGCAGCACTGCTGCAGGTACCGGATAACGTCTGGGCGGATAACAGTATTCCGTTCGTCCGACAAATACTCCGTTGACATACGTCTGATCCGCATCCACCAGGGTACCAAGTACCAGCAGACCGTCACTTATCTGTTTTTCTGTCAGTTCAAACTGTCTGTTAACCCAGACACTTCCATGCCACCCCTGAAATACTCCTTCCGTATGAATTGCCGGCAGTTCGGTTGTATTCCGTTCCTCTGTCCATGCACGTTTCATCCATTGCTCTTTCAGACCCTCGTCCTTCTCGTCCAGAGCAGCATACCATTCACTGATTAATTTACGGTCTTCTTCCAGAACCGATTTAACATAATTTTTATCCCGGTTCTGATTCAGTATTTTCTCGTAGCCTCCAGCCTCTTCCAGAGATTCTTCACTCATATAGGACTCTACAGTTATTCCTCCGATTGCAGTCTGAACAAGACCAATCGGAATCCCATGCTTCTTATACAGAGCCCTTGCCATAAAAAAGCCGGCTGCGCTGAACTGGTTAACTGTCTCCTGTGACAGTCCCTTCCACCTGCCTTCATGAAGTGTCTGAATCTGCTCACCGAAACAATACTGGAGAGGAACTTCAAACGAACGGATTGCCGGCTCTATAGCTGTCCGAACTTCATCCTCAAACCTTACTCTCACTCTTGCAACGGGAAGCTGCATATTCGACTGACCGCTAAGCAACCATACATCCCCGACATAGATATCCTTGAGTAAAAGCTTATTTGGACTTTCTTCCGTTCCTGTTTCATCCGAAAAGAGTATCATTTCATAAGGGCCACCCGGCTTCAGCTCGTTAAAAGTAATACAAAAGCTTCCGTCATTTCCTGCTGCTGTCTCGTAGACTCTGCTTTCAAACTCAACTTTTATAATTGAACCTGGAACCGCTTCTCCGTTCATTCGTGTTCTGCTGCCCCTTTGAAGAACCATCCCATCAGAAAATAAACTTGATAATCTCATCTTATCTTACGCTTCCTGGCTTTTTATTTTGAGCATTGTTTGTTTCGCCCACAAACAAACTGCTTTGTCTCTTACATGAAATTCTTTACTCCATCCAAATAGGAAGCAATACCCACTCCACCTCCAAGGACAAGAAGAAGAACAAATAATACTATGTAGATTCCGAAAATTATCAGCATGAGAAGAAGAATTGCTCTTGCATAGTTCTTTTTATTTTTATTGCTGGAACCGCTGAATGCCCATACAAGAAGCATGATAAATCCAATCAGCGGAAGTGCACTGACAATAAACATTCCAACGTACTGGCCAACACTCAGCGGCTGTTCGTTTTCAATCGGCCGGTAAGGCTGCTGGTAGGGCTGCTGATACGGTTGTCTGCTATTACTGGAATAATTAGTTGCCGGTTGAAACTGTTGTCTTTGATAGTTTTGCTGCTGTCCGTAAGGTGGCTGCTGTGACTGCTGTCCATAGGGCGGCTGCTGTGACTGCTGTCCATAGGGCGGCTGCTGTGACTGCTGTCCATAGGGTGGCTGCTGTGACTGCTGTCCATAGGGCGGCTGCTGCTGTTGTGATTGCTGTCCATAGGGTGGCTGCTGCTGTTGTGATTGCTGTCCATAGGGTGGCTGCTGTACAGCTGCCTTCTCATTTACGACCGATTCTGCCGGTATTACCGGTGCAATCGGTACCACCGGAGTTATAACCGTTTCCTTCTCTGCCATTTCGGTTTTTTGAACGTCTGCAGCTGTTTCGACAGGAGCCCCACAGATTTCACAAAAACGGGAGCCCTCGGGAATTTCATTTTTACATGCCTGACAAATCATTTCTATTCCTCCTTTTATTTTATAATGTAATTTCGGTCACTTACTATCAGGTTTTTCAGCGCTTCTATACCGATACGGATTGCCTGCTCCGTATCATGTGCATCTTCCTCATGAAAGCCTGCAGCTTTCCGTTCCTGATTCCATATTACATGAAATACTGAACCGCAGCGAACTTTGAGTGACGCAGCAACTGTAAATACTGCTGCAGATTCCATTTCACTCCCAAGCACCCCAAGACGTTTCCATGCTTCCCACTTTTCCAAAAGCTCATAGGATACCGGCATTCTGGCCGGACTGTGCTGACCATAAAACGAATCCTTACACTGGACTACACCTGCGTGCCATGATGCCCTAAGCTGCTTCGCTGCTTCAACCAATGCGGTCATCACTTCATAATCAGGAACTGCCGGATATTCAATCGGTGCATATTCTCTGCTGGTTCCTTCCTGCCGGACTGCGCCTGTTGCAATGATGCAGTCTCCGGATCTCACCTTCTGATTGATTCCGCCACAGGTTCCCACCCGAATAAACGTATCGGTACCCAGCGCGGCAAGTTCCTCCACGGCAATCGCGGCAGACGGTCCTCCGATTCCGGTTGAAGTCACACTGACCTTCTCTCCGAGAAGCGTTCCGGTATAAGTACAGAATTCTCTGTTCTGCGCCATTTTTACCGGAGAATCAAAGAATGCTGCAATTCTTTCACAGCGTCCCGGATCTCCCGGAATAATACAGTACCGTCCGACATCCCCCATACCGCAGTCAATATGATATTGTCTGTTTTCTTTTTCGTTCATAGCGCCTCATCTCTGCAGGATGCGAAATATTTCAGATTCATCCTGCTGTCTTATACTTGAACCATTTTCTATCACATCTTTCCGGTCACGTCTCATCTTCTTCCATCAGATCCGTTTCTTCCCTGTGAAACTTTTTTTCCAGAAATGCAAACACCGCTTCAATCAGAATCGTAGCAATCAGATATAAAAGTGCGCTAAATGCAATCGAGAAAAAAGGATACATGGTTCTCTGTCCAATCTGCTGCATCACTTCCGTCAATTCATTTACTCCGATATACCCTGCAACCGTGCTCCACTGAAGAAGCTGTATCGCAAGCCGTTTCAAAGGAAACAGAGTATTCAAAGCCGCATGAGGCAGCGCTGCCGAGAAAAACGCCTTTTTTAGTCTGTATCTTATTTCTTCGTCCTTCCACTCTGCAGATTCTCTGACCGCTTTCATAATCAGTTCTGCAAAATGCCCTGCACCATACACACCAAGTGCGATTGCTGCAATCAGCATTGCCTGCATATGCCCTGAACCAAAAATCACATAATACAAAAGTAAAAGAATAAGAAGTACCGGAGTGCTTCGGAATAAGAAGCCCACTGCAGCAGAAAGTCCCGTAATAATCCGATGTCTGCAGCACATAAAATAGCTTAGAACCGCTCCAATCAACAAGGCAATTATCCACGCTAGCACAGTGATCACAAAGGTAACGACCAGTGCTTTCGCAATCTGCGTATATGCTCCTCCCGAAATCAGATTTGTTTTGACTGCATTCATTATATTACCAAGCATCACCGTATCCTCCATTATTTTAACGTGACCAGACAATAGCCTTTCATCGAACAGTATCCCTCTGACATAATATATTCCGGAAACTCCGTGGAATGATTCTCGCTTGTTCCGTAACAGAATACAAGATCAATCCGACCCGCCATCAATTCTGTAAATATAGTTTCGTTGTTCATTACCAGAAACTGTACTCTGCGCCCAAGATACTGTCCGAGTAAATCCGACAGGCTCACACAGAATCCAGCGGCTTCGCCGTCCGTGGTTAAACATTCCACCGGAGGTACTGCTCCTGTAATTCCGATGTACAGGGTATTATTCAAATCCGCTCCGATAAATTCCTTCGAGTTTACAATCATGTCTTTTTCGGTAACTGCTTCTTCATCATCACCGTTGATATACTTCGCTGTCAGTTCCTCTAATCTTCCATCATTTTTCAGTTCTTCCAGAAATGTATTACAGCTGTCACGCAGAACCGTATCTTCCGGCCGGAATGCCATCGCAAACCGAAGACGTTCGGATTGCTCCTCCGGTTCAATCAGCACCGTCAGATCGTCATTGTTTCTTATAAGATAATCCGCCGTCAGATCAGATGCCCAGACTGCTCTGACCGTTCCGCTTCTGAGAGCCGCAAGCATATTATCAACTGACGAAAAAGAACAGTACTTCAAAAATTTCACGCCAAAGATGCTCTCAAAAAAAATTTTGGCACTGTCATCCGGCATCTTTGCCTGTACTCCCCCAAGAGTTTTTCCTTTCATTCCGCCAATACTGGTTATTTTCGCTTCCTCATGGTCAATATCCCCTCCGGAATAGAAAAAAGAAAATCCGGTACAAAAAAGAAGCATTATAAAACATATAAGAACTGTTATCAATTTTTGTTTTGTAGATATCATTATAACCTCCGTAACACAGCTGGGCAATTATTGAAACTTAATTCCGATAATATATTCACTTCTCAGTCCTACCACAAGATGGTTTCCAAATACCGCCGGTGTTGCTTCGATATTAGAACCGAAATTCTTCCGGCTTACAATGGTTCCGTCTTTTGCGTCAATCAGAAGAATATCACCGTTTGAACAGCATTGTACCAGCCACACACTTCCATCCTCATCATACATTGTTGCAGCGGAAGACCATGCATCGCAGTCAAGAGCAATGTTCCAGATTTCTTCTCCGGTTTTCTTATTCAATGCAATGATATATGCAGTATCAACATCCGGAACCTTGGATACAGAATAAAACAAATAATCAGAAATAACACCTTCGCCGAGTACCCCCGATGATAGGAATCCACCGGCAAGTCCCAATACGGTGTGTACTTCGTATGGCTTTTTCCAGATAATCTCGCCGGTCATGGCGTTCATTTTATATACACAGGCTTCCCCAAGATGATGAGAGTTCGTGTGGTATTTCAGGGTAGTAGCTGCATATATATACTTATTTCCATTCTCATCCTCTTCAAATACAGGACTGGAATTCACATCCTCCAGAAGATCCTGTACCCATACCGGCTGCATGGTATTCAGATCTAGGCAGTAAAAGATTCCTCCGTTATCTCCAAGAAACATATAACTGCTCCAGACCACGGCGCTCGCTTCACTTCCATATCCACCTTCTCCGGAATACACTCTGCTTTCTGCAGTATCTGCATAATACGTATACTGAACCGCTTCGTTCGGAGCAATGGAAAGAACCCCGGTCTTTGGGTCATAAGAGGAATTCAGTTTTATCGTATATATCACTCCATTTTCGCCGGGACAGATCAGACTGTCTGCCGCTGTACAGAACACTGCGGAGCTGTCATAGGCATGCCAGATTCTTGGAGCAAAGTCATCATTTGCTCCAAGTTCATATAACTTTGTTCCGTCAATCAGACTATAAATAAATACACGTGCGCTGACCTGTTCTCCATATATCCCCGGCTGTGAATCTCCGGATCCGCACACCAGCAGCGGATATTCCGGGTGCAGGGAACAGGTTCCCTTAAAGGTCATACCTACATTAATCGCCGGTCTTGTTTCTTCTCCTGTCTCCAGATCAAGAAAATGAATCTGTCCATCCATTCCGGGATAAATTACTTCTACCAGCCCTTCCTTTTCCTTTGCATCCTGATACAGGTTCATTAACTGTTTTGTCTCATCATCCCATTGTACAACAAGCGGCTGCCCGGTCCAGCCATTTCCGGACCAGTAATTGACTCCATCGCACTTTAGGGCTTTGCTGGTCTTATACCTCCAGTAATCATCCGAAATGGCTTTCTCTGTTAAATGTACTGTTCCATATGACGGAAAACTACGGTAATAATTCCCGCGAAACGTGATCAATCCTTTCCATATAGTAAAGCTTTCCGTATCTGCAGAAAAGTCAAACAGTTCTGTTCTGAGATACTTCTCCGTATCCACTCCGTCAATTCGAAGAGCGGTACGAGTTAAAAACCGCTCAGGCAGTGTAGTCTCCGCTGCTTTCGGTTCATCAGCATCTGCCCCCTCTGATGCATTTGCAGTATATTCGGTTTCAAGTGCACCGCGGGTCTGTACCATAAAATTATAAATATAGCTGATATTCCCTTTGACCTTAATGAGCAGTACAAATGTCCCAGCAAGCATCAGAAGAATAATTGCCGTAAGCACCACAGCCAGGAGCTTTAGCCTGCTGATATTCTTTTCTGTTTTTTTATTATTCATCATGGTTCCTGTTTCTTTCCGTACAAATATCTGTACCTTTTAAGACCTGTTTCCATCCATTTCCACTATTCCGGTTCTGCTGTCGGTTCCGGTTCCTTCGTCGGTTCCGGTTCTGTTGTCGGTTCCGGTTCTGTTGTCGGCTCCGGCTCTGCTGTCGGTTCCGGTTCTGTTGTCGGCTCCGGCTCTGCTGTCGGCTCCGGCTCTGCTGTCGGTTCCGGAAGTCCAAATGCTTCATCATATACTGACAGATACGGAGTATAGGCATAGCATACGATACCGTCTGCAATTATTCTGCTCCAAGTTCCTGTTTCTCCGGTTCTCTCAAAAATCTCGTTATGATAAGCCATTCGATATTGTTCTGCCTCTTTTACCGGAGCCATTCTTAAATTCACCTTCGATGCTGATATATATACTTTGTCACTAAGTAAGGTAAGCTGCTGTTCATAGCTTCCGGACGGAACCTGATAACGAATGGTTTCTTCTTCTGGTTCTTTGACCGCCTCAGGTTCTTCTGTTACATAGGGCTCCGATACTCCACCAAGATCCGAAGCCGTTGCTTCTCTTGGGGGAATAAAGCCGGATGGCTTTAACATATCCGCCTGACCTTGCTCATCCTCCAAAAGCTGATCCTGTACGGGCTCTTTTCCTTCCTCAATATTCTTATCCTCAGTATTCTTTCCTTCCTCGGTATCCTCTCTGTTCTCTGTTCCCGTTATACCGTAATCTGTTTCGATATTCTTAAGAACCTCTGTTACAGAAGGTGCCACACTCTGTTCCGGCCATTCCGGGTTATGCTCATATCCGGTCATTCGTTCACGCTCGGCCGTATTTCCACAGGCCATAAGAAAAAGCATTATGAAAATGACTCCTGCCAGGAATACTCTATTTGTCCGTAGTTTCATATATAGCTTATCCTTTCAGAATCCAAGACAAATCTCTTACAGAATTCACTCCAATGAGCTTAATTCCGTAATCTTTGTCTTTCTCAATGCTTACTGCCGGCAGAATACAGCAATGATACCCCATCTTTGCCGCTTCCCGGATTCTCTGCTCTGTAAGGTTCACCGCCCGTATCTCTCCGGTCAGCCCAACCTCACCAAAGCATAGCGTTTTCCCGTCAAGCGGCAGGTTTTTGTAGCTTGAAAGGATTGCAATTACAATCGCAAGATCCAGTGCCGGTTCGTTAACACGCATGCCACCTGCGACGTTCAGATATGCATCACACCATGCAAGATCGGTACCCAGACGCTTTTCCATGACCGCCATCAACAGATTAACACGGTTATAATCTGTTCCCGCAGCAGTTCTCCTTGGAATCTGAAAGCTGGTTTTGCAGACCAGTGCCTGAACCTCAACAAGAATTGTCCGGGTACCCTCAATGGTTGCTGCAACTACTGAACCGGGTTCTCCTTCCGGTTTTCCCTGAAGCATATATTCCGAAGGATTACTGACCTCAATCAGGCCCTCACTTCTCATTTCAAACACGCCAATCTCATTTGTGGAACCGAACCGGTTCTTTACAGACCGCAGAATACGATAATTCGCAGAATTTTCGCCCTCAAAATATAGTACCGTGTCTACCATGTGTTCCAGAATACGGGGTCCGGCAACCTGACCCTCCTTTGTAACATGACCGACAATAAATATCATAATTCCGTTCTCTTTTGCCAGCCGCATCAGAGAAGCGGTACTCTCCCTTACCTGACTGACACTGCCGGGTGCCGCACCGACATCTTCCCGGTACATAGTCTGAATCGAATCAACTACCATAATTTCCGGATGAATCTGCTGAACAGTCTCTTCAATGGCATCAAGACTGGTCTCTGACATCAGCAAAAGCTCAGGATGAAAGCTCCCGAGCCGTTCCGCGCGCATTCTGATCTGACGAAGTGATTCTTCTCCGGAAATATATAATGTTTTTTTTGATTTTGACAGCTCACGGCAGACCTGTAACAGAAGTGTGGATTTTCCTATGCCCGGATCGCCTCCGATTAAAACTAAAGAACCCACAACAATTCCACCGCCCAGTACGCGGTCAAATTCGCGGATTCCCGTCTCTATCCTGTCTTCATTGTCCGATGTAACCTCTCCGATAGCAACCGGTTTTGTCTTGCTGAAAGAAGAACGGTGAACAGTCTGACCTTTCTTCACCGTCGGTTCTTCGACTAATGTATCCCATGCGTGGCAGCCCGGACATTGTCCGAGCCATTTTGTCGATTCATACCCACATTCCTTACAAAAAAATAACGTCCTTGCTTTCTGCATTTTTATCCCCAAACCTGAAGCTTTTCAGATGACCGGTCACCCCCAAAGTTCAGACCCTGTTCACTGATCTATATCGAAATACGCTTCTATAAAGCAATGCCGATTACATTTTTACGACGCGAACCGTCACTTCCTGTCCGTTTCCGAGTTCGGCGCTGAGTGTCAGCTTTCCGCTTAAATTTGTCATCATTTTACCAACATTAACCTCATCAAAGAAGACTTCATATTCCTTGTCCTCTTCCATTTCCAGTGTAATCTGTGTATCCTCACTACCCTTAACTGAAAATGCAGTAACCTTATCTGTAGCACGAAATCCGGTTACTGTCGTTCCCGGTACAGACTCATAGACAAAGGAACCGTTGCGCTCCAGCTTGGTAATTTCGTGAAATGTCTTAACCTTATATAAATCGCCTAAATATTCATAATCCGAAACCTTCGTCTTCTCCGGAAGTGTATAATCACCGAAGCTTAATCCTCCGTCCTGTTCCGTGTTAATGATAACTGTACTCTCTGACATCGTAATTCCTCCTGATCGCATCTGTCGTTAATTCCGGCGGTTTATTCCGGATTTCTGATTTGGTTTTATTATATTATAAATGTGTATTTATTTCCAGTCCGTTTTCAACTTTTTTCGTTCTTTTCCGTCTGCAGATTATCTACGGAATCTTCGATGTTTTTTTTGGCAGATTTTCTCATTTTTCTAACCTTGAACCGGATTTTATTCTCTTCTGCAATAATCGTAACACTATCACCATGTCCGATCTTGCCGGACAGTACTTCCTCGGCCATCGTATCCTCCACATAGGTCTGAATCGCACGACGAAGCGGCCGCGCTCCGTATTTGTCGTCTGACCCCTTTTCCAGAAGAAAACGAACTGTGGTTTCATCGGTCTTAACCTTCAGATTCATCTGTTCTCTGCATCTCAATGCTACTTCATTCAGCATCAGGCAGGCAATCTCCGACAGATTCTGTTTACTTAGCTGACGAAATACGATGATTTCATCAATTCGGTTGATGAATTCTGGCTTAAAAATGTTCTTTACTTCCTCCATCACTCCATCCTTCATCCGCTTATAGTCAGCATTGGCATCATCTGCAGATAAAAAACCGAATTTTTTAGGTGAAATAATATTCTGTGCGCCGGCATTGGAGGTCATTATAATTATAGTGTTCTTAAAGCTGACCTTGCGTCCCTGTGCGTCAGTAATATGACCTTCGTCCAATACCTGAAGCAGTACATTAAACACATCAGGATGTGCCTTTTCAATTTCATCAAATAATATGACCGAATATGGTTTCCTGCGTACCTTTTCGCTGAACTGGCCTCCTTCTTCATATCCGACATATCCGGGTGGAGAACCGATCATTTTCGATACACTGTGTTTTTCCATATATTCGGACATATCCACACGGATTACCGAATTTTCATCTCCAAATACTGTTGCTGCAAGTGCCTTTGACAGTTCTGTCTTACCCACTCCGGTCGGTCCCAGGAATAAAAATGAACCGGTCGGGCGTTTTGGATCTTTGAGTCCTACCCTGCCCCTTCGAATTGCCTTTGCAACCGCGCTTACCGCTTCCTCCTGACCGATCACCCTTTGATGAAGCGTAGCTTCCAGCTGCATCAGCCGTTCGCTTTCTCCCTCCGTAAGCTTCGCTACAGGAATCCTTGTCATCTGGGCAATCATCATCGCAATGTCATTTTCGGTGATTTGTATCTGCTTATTCTGACGCTTCTGCTCCCATACCTCCCGCAGCTGCCGGATTTGATCGTTATTCTTGTCATGATTTTTAGTCAGTCTTTTTGCTTTAGCATAATCTCCGGCTTCCAGAGCAGCAGCAATCTCATGCTCGAACAGCTGTGCTTTTTCCTCCAGTGGTTTCAGCTCCTTTGGCGCAGTACAATATTGCAGCTGCGCCTTGGATGCCGCTTCATCAAGCAGGTCAATTGCTTTATCAGGTAAAAACCGGTCACTGATATAACGAATTGACATTTTAACTGCTGCTGTTATGGCTCCGTCCAGGATACTGACACCATGATGCTGTTCATAGACAGGACGTAAGCCCGTCAGGATTGCTATGGTTTCCTCTTCGGTAGGCTCTTCCACCCTGATTGGCTGGAATCTCCGTTCCAAGGCCGCATCCTTCTCAATGTATTTTCGGTATTCCTCAGCAGTCGTCGCTCCGATTACCTGAAGTTCTCCGCGCGCAAGTGAAGGCTTCAGAATATTCGAGGCATCAATTGCACCTTCTGCGCCCCCCGCTCCGATGATTGTATGAAGTTCATCAATAAAAAGCAACACATTGCCCGCCTCTACCGCTTCCGCTACAATCTTCTTGATCCTTTCTTCAAATTCACCGCGGTATTTTGAGCCGGCAACCACTCCTGAAAGATCAAGCGTCAAAAGACGTTTGTCAAACAGAATTTCCGGAACTTCTTTCTTCACAATACGCTGTGCCAATGCTTCCACAATTGCTGTCTTTCCGACTCCGGGTTCACCGACCAGACAGGGATTATTTTTTGTTCTTCTGCTCAATATCTGAATTACACGAACAATCTCGTCTTCTCGCCCGACAACCGGATCAAGTCTTCCTCCTTCCGCCATCTGCGTAAGATCCTTGCTATACTGATCAAGCGTCTGCGTCTTGGATTTCGAACGGTTCTTCATTCTGCTGAGTTCTGTTTTGATTTCCGTAGAATCCATACCGGTCGACATTAAGATCTCTGCGAGCATTTTAGGCGGGTTAACACTTAGCGTATTTAAAAGCCGGATAGCAATGCAATCCGGTTCCTTCAGAATCGCAATCAGCAAATGTTCTGTTCCCACAACTACGGAATCCAGATGCTCCGCTTCTTCAACGCTCTGCTCCCTGATTGCTCGAAATCGAGGTGTAAATGGTTCTTCATCCAGAAGAGCGAGTGAGGAGCCTGGAGCAATCAGATCATTCACCATTTCAATCAGTTTTGTCTCGTCTACCCCGTTATTTTGCAGGACTTTTGAGGCCAGTCCTTCCGTTTCCAGCAACGCAATCAAAAGATGCTCCGTACCGACGTAGGAATGATTCAGTCTCCGCGCAATCTGCTCAGCCTGTGCCAGTGCTTGTTCTGCATTCTTTGTAAATTTCGGTTTCATCTGTTTCCTCCATACCAAAAAAGCTTATACTCTGAATTCTCCCATGACTTCTGTCATAGCTTCATGTATTTCTTCCTCAGAAATATTTTTACATATTGCAGAAGCAAGAATTACCCGCAGTCTCTGCTTCATTTCTTCAATATCTCTCAGTTTGTCGTAGTCCAATGATACGACAGCACCCCGTCTGCGGTCAAGCGAAAGATATCCTTCCTGCTTTAAAACTGCATATGTTTTATTCACGGTATGCATATTAATGCCGATTGATTCTGCCATATCACGAACAGACGGAAGATTATCGCCGTTATGCAGCTCTTCCCCCGCAATTCTCAGTATAATCTGATTCTTCAGTTGTATATAGATTGCTTCATCACTGTTAAAATCAATCGAATAATAAATCATGATCCGTTTGCCTTTCCGGCTATGCCTCCTGTTTTCGCCCCGTTCCGTCAATCTATGTCATCCCGCATTCCTTTGGATTTCATATAAAGATAAATCAGTCCGATAGCTGTCAGCAGCCAGACTGCCATCAATGCCGCAATAATCAGTCCCATCGTATTGACATTTTTCTCGTATTCAGCAGCCAGTTCGGCATTCTGTGCTGAACCGTCACTGCCCTCTATCCGTGTAATCACAATATCTTCTGTCAGAAAACGTTGAATGGTTTTTTCTGCACGGTCATAACGATATAGAGCGATTTCTCCCTCCTCACGCTGCAGCACCAGAATTACAAAATCCCCATCATTTCCCGACGGCGGTGCATATGCAGTTATCGTTATCCCGGAAATCATCAGCTTTGTCTTCTGATATCCAGTCGGAACGGTTAACGTTTCCGGGAGCTCGCATACTCTATAGCGAAAATTTCCTCCAAGGTAAATGTTTCCCTCTGTATTCTCTGCTTCCAGCTTCCACTCAAATTCAATCTCCTCCGGTAAAGGTTCCGGTGTCGGTGTCGGAGTAGCGGTCGGCGTTGGCGTTGGCGCATTAGCATCTTCACGAATTACCGTAATCAGATACTCCTGTATATTACCGGTCTCTGCCGTCACAAATATATGAACCGGATTTTCCCCTGTATACAGCGTTTCATTTCCGGTCACAGTGACTCTGGATGCTTCATCCTCGGCAACCGCTCCGACATAAATACTTCCTGTATCCTTTGATACAATCGCCGTATATGCATATATATCACTGCGAAAGGTCGGTGTAAGACTTCCCGGACTTATTTTCAAAGAAGCAAGCAGATTATTGTCGGAGGCCTCCGCCGCCGCACTGATCTCAAGCACGGCAGAGGTCATGGAGACCGACATTGTAAGTGTTGTTTCGTATTCAAATACCTTCGGCTGGTTCATCACAGAAATCTCACATGACCCGGGCTTAAGTGCCGTAAATTTCATAAGATACTTTCGTGTGGTTCCTGAAGAGGAGGAATAAATGTCTGATATTTTTAATATCCCGTCTCCGCCTGCAATACAGGATGCTCCTGTTAAAAATTCCATATAATCCGGATCATATGAAATATAGCCTTCAAAATCACCGATATTGGCATCCGCTTCTATTGTCAGGTAAATGCTGATCACCTCACCGACAGAGACCTCCTGATTCTGTACAAGAAATCCCAATGCTGCACTCTGTGCATAAACCTTTAGCGGCCGTCGTAAACCGACTGCCGCTATCATCGTAATGCAAAATACTGAAATAAATAACCATTTTTTTTTCATATTGCTCCGTTCAGGTCCATTGGCTGTTTTCCGGTCACACCGAACAACATTTCCAATCAGTTGGTTTCGCGGATCACATTTATAACATACTCCCGAAGATCTCCATTTTCCGCAGTAACATACAGCGATAAACGGTTCAAACCGCTTTCAATCGGATAATAGCCATTTCCGGCAAGACTGGCTTTCGAGCTAACCGTTGTACCGGTCAGATTGATAAACCCACAGTCAGCATCTACAATTAAAGAATACTCCTGTTCAGCAGATAAGTCAAAGCTTGGGGTAAGCGCCAGATTATTACCGTTGATGTCTTCTGCTTTCAGCGTTTTCAGCCAGTTATTCGGATTGTATGCCTTTGCCGGCGCCTCACACGCTTTTGCCGGCATATTGAGATACACCGGAATCGAAAATACAATCGGAAGATCTCCGACATCACTTCCATATGCAATAAGAACTTTCTTCCCTTCTGCCCACGGTGCTTCTACATTTGCCATATACTGATGCGAATATGTTGAAGTACCGGTTACATTAAACTTCTGCAGATAAATGGTATCCTGACCCCGGCCGACAATGTAATTCTTACCGAGAATATAAGCTCCTCCGACAATAGAACGGTACGGATTCGTCCATGGAATCAGCGACATAATATTCAGTGATGCATTCGTGCTTCCGTCTCTTGCGTATTTCAGCCCGTTTGCAATATTTCCTCCTGCCACGGTACTGTGGTATGCTCCTATATTATAATAGTTATACAATCCTTCCAGACCGGATACCGTACCGGTCACGCTGTTGCTGAGTGAAGTAGTTCCGGTCACAACCTCCTGTTTTGCTCTGGACGCCAGATGGTACGGACTGACTCCTGAATACACTGCTGCTTCAATAAAAGTTGAACCATAGGTTATATTCCGAACCGTTCCGTTATCATCTGTAAAAGAATAGTACGAATTTGAAAGCAGTGTACTCCTTAATATATTCTCCACGCCGGTCAGATTCTGATAATCCGGCTGGTAGGTCAGTACTTCAAACTGGAAAACATAGCTTGCTGTCAGCCAGTTTCTCGGATCCATGTAATATGCAAGTCCTTCTCTGGAAACCGTAACCCAGTACGAGCCATCATATACGATAAAGCTGTCGGTCTTCCAGTTATACGCTCCTTTATCTAAAGACTTCCATTGAATATCCTTGCTGTTCGGAATCAGGTTGGTTCCTACAATGTCTTCTTTTTCCAGCACCGTGTTCCAGTCAAGACCAGTGTGATACGCTTTGAATTCCCACTTTGGATATAATTCATGCAGTTCTCTCAAATAAACCTTGTAGCTTTCCGGGAAGCCCTGTAGTGTCAGCTTTGCTTCAAAATTCAAATCTGAACCGGCATCCGTGTTATCTTCCTCAGACAAAGTATTGACATATTTCTGGTTAACAAACCCCGTCAGTTCTGAATTCTGGTATGTAAACTTAATCTGATACCAGAAAACGTTATCCGCCTCTGTACTCCCGATAACCTCGATTTCTCTGCCGTTTTTCAAAAGAGCCGGGTTCCCCGAAGCATCCTTCACAGATGAGCCGCTGTATCCGGCCTCCTGCTTTACAATCAAGGAGGTAGATACCTCCTGTATCTCTGCCGGACCAAGATAAGGGGTCGGACTTGGACTCGGTGTGGCCGTCGGACTCGGACTCGGTGTTGGGGTAGAAGTAACTGCCGGACTCGGTGTTGCTGTCGGGCTTGGGGTGACCGTCGGACTCGGACTTGCCGTTGGTGTAGGACTTGCTGTCGGTGTCGGACTGATGGTTGGTGTAGGACTTACAAGATTAATTCCTATCGCAGGAAGATATCCGGTATATTCTGTTTCGCCGGACCGGAAACGAATCTGAAACCACTCTGCTGAATCCGCACTGGTTTCGGCAATCAGATATACAAAGCTTCCGGAAGCAAGCGCCAGAATGCTGCCATTGCTGTCTTTTAAGTACGCTGCTGAATCACTGGCTTTAGTATGGATTTTTGTCTTTGAAGCGGCTGTGACTGCTTCTGCCGGAATTGCAAGTGTCAGTCTGACATAGTTACCGAATAAATACCCGGTAACCTGCTTTCCGTCTACGGTAACCACAACCCGGTACCAGGTAGATGTCTCGGTATCTGCTTCTCCGATAATTGTCACCTTTGTATTGTAAGTAAGCTTCGCCAGAACATCACAGGCGGTGTTCGGTTCTGCTCTAAGGTTCAGCGTGGAGGCTCCGACATATGCCGCTACCTGATACTGTTCGTCTTTCGCAAGCTGCGAAGTAGGTGCAGGTGTCACTGTCGGTGACGGTGAAGGAGTCGGACTTAAGGTTGGAGTCGGAGTCACCTTACTGCTGGCATAGCCATACAGATATACATCATCGGCCATAACATAACCGTAGTACTTCGTTCCGCTGACGGTTACACGTACATGGAACCATTTATTTCCGTTATCATCTATGACTTCTTCATAAACCCAGAGATTTCTGTTACTGCTGAATGAAATAACTGTTCCATCCGTTGCTGCCCTGTTCTTCGCAGTAGCGGAGGGATCAGTCTTTAGATTCAGTCCGGTTTTATAGACCTTTACATAAAAACCTTCTGCAGTGGAAAGCGAGATGTATTTACCGAGCATATAGCCAAGAATCACGGTTCCACTCTGAGGTACCGCGGTATAATACCATACTTCCCCATCAACACGTTTTTCATTCAGAACAGTGACTGCGGTTCCGTTTGTAACAGAACCCAGCTTTTCGCTGTTTCGGTCAGCTTCACTTCGAATGTTCAGCGTATTGGCATTAATGGCAGCCGGAAGCTCGTATTCGGCTCCTTTATAAGATGGCGTCGGAATCGGGGTTGCCGTCGGTTTTGGAGAGGGTGTCGGGGTGGAGGTCGGGGTTGGTGAACTGGTTGGGGTCAGCTCCGCTGTAAGCTTTACGTATTCCGCGTATACATATCCTGTGATTGTCTGTCCTCGAAAGCTTGCTTTCATTTTGTACCAGCTGCCGGATATTCCGGTCACAGATAGCTCCTGCTGTCCGACAAGATACGCTTCAATCCCATCAACGGTAACACGGGCATACGAAGTGCCCGGACCGACTCTGACGTTCAGCTGGTTAACAATAACAACAGCATTGGAAGCTGCGATCGCAACTTTTGGCTGTTGAAATATTACCTGCGGAATCATTAGGCAGATACACAGTATCAGAATAATCATTCGACGTTTTTTCAGTAATCGTATCATCTTTTCCTCACTCTTTTGCATTTCATGTAGCTTTCTATCCCAACCCGTAAATGATAAATTGTCTTTTATTATGATAAAAAACATATGTGGCACTTCTGTGGCATTTTAAATGGTAAATTAGTTCTATCATACACTATATCGGGAATCGACCGGATAAAAATAACCTTCCACCACAAAATGTTGAAATGAAGATCAGTACATTTTACAAGAAAACTTTATGAGAATGCAAAAACAGCTGCCGTGATTTCTTCGGCAGCTGTTTCAATATCAAAATATCAGAATAGCGGGTATGCATCGGTCAATACTTTAACCAGCGCTTTTGCCTGTTCCTTATTTGCTTCGGAATCCGTTACCATCAGCGAAATCGCTTCTGCAATAATATCCATATCCTTCTCGTTCATACCTCGGGTTGTTACCGCAGGTGTTCCGAGCCGGATACCGCTTGTCACATTTGGCGAAGCCGGATCGTTAGGTACCGCATTTTTATTGCAGGTGATATTCACAGCATCCAGAAAATGTTCCGTATCCTTACCGGAGATACCGAAATTCTGCAGATCAACCAGCATCAGATGATTATCCGTTCCGCCGGATACCAGTCGGAAGCCACGGTTCATCAGTCCCTTTGCAAGTGCCTGCGCATTTTTTACAATGTTGCCTGCGTAAATCTTAAATGAAGGATCCAACGCTTCTTTAAAGCAGACAGCCTTTGCTGCAATTACATGCATCAGCGGTCCTCCCTGAATCCCCGGGAAAATTGCTTTATTCAGCTTATGCTCAGTTGCAAATTCCTCGCTGGAAAGAATCATACCGCCACGCGGTCCTCGAAGTGTCTTATGTGTTGTTGTTGTGACAACATGTGCATAGCCCACCGGACTCTCATGATATCCGGTTACAACCAATCCCGCAATATGCGCAACATCTGCCATCAGATATGCTCCGACTTCATCTGCGATTTCACGGAAGCGTTTGAAGTTGATTTTTCTGGCATATGCACTTGCGCCGCAGACAATCAGCTTCGGTCTGCATTCTTTTGCTATGCGTTCTACCTCATCATAATCGATATATCCTTCCTCATTCACTCCGTAAGGTACAACATTGAAGTATGCACCGGAGAAGTTCACTTTACTGCCATGCGACAGATGTCCGCCGTGCGCAAGATTCATTCCCATCACCGTGTCCCCCGGCTGAAGCAGAGCAAAAAACACTGCCATATTTGCCTGTGCTCCGGAATGCGGCTGAACATTCGCATAGGTACATCCAAAGAGCTGTTTTGCACGCGCAATAGCAAGATTCTCAGCAATATCAACGAACTCACATCCGCCGTAATAACGTTTCCCGGGATACCCTTCCGCATACTTGTTGGTCAACGGGCTTCCCATCGCTGCCATTACAGCCTTGCTGACAAAATTTTCAGATGCAATCAGTTCAATGTGACTCTCCTGACGCTGCATTTCCAGCGAAATTCCCTCTGCAAGTTCAGGGTCGGCTGCCTTGATACAATCAAATGAAAACATAACTTTCTCCTTTGCTCTCGTTCTCTTTTGCCTTTTTACGTGCTATTTTATCATATAACATAGAAAATACAAGTAAAATTTATATTTATTCACAATATCATCCATTTTGAACTCTACTGCAGGTCAATCGACTTTCCGATATCATGCCGCATATACTTATTATCAAAGTCAACCCATTCGGTTGCCTCATATGCCTTGGCACGTGCTTCTTTCAGATTCCTTCCGAGCGCAGTAACACCAAGGACACGTCCTCCGTTTGTCACCACATTACCGTCTGCATCAAATTTCGTTCCGGCATGAAAAAGGAAGTAATCCTTCTTTCCCGCAAACTTTTCAGCTCCGGTAATCGGAAATCCCTTTTCATAATGCTCCGGATATCCGTCAGAAGCCAGAATAACACAGACCGCTGCATTATCTTCAAATTCCAGCTCAACTGCAGAAAGCGTCCCGTCGATGCATGCTTCAAATACCTCAACAAGATCATTTTTCATTCTCGGAAGAACTACCTGAGCTTCCGGGTCTCCGAACCGTGCATTGTATTCCAGCACCTTCGGACCATCCTCTGTCAGTATCAGTCCGAAGAAGATAACTCCGCAAAACGGACGGTTCTCCGCACGCATTGCATCCACAGATGCCTGATAAATATACTTTTTACAGAATTCATCAACCTGCGGAGTGTAAAACGGACTTGGAGAAAAATTGCCCATGCCCCCGGTATTAAGACCCTCGTCATGATCCTTCGCACGTTTATGATCCTGTGCCGAAGCCATAATCCGAATGGTTGTTCCGTCCACAAAGGACAGCACAGAAATCTCCCGTCCGGTCAGAAATTCTTCGATTACGATCCGTTCTCCCGCTGCCCCAAACTGGCGGTCTTCCATCAGTGTTCTGACTCCCTGTTCTGCTTCTTCCTTCGTATTACAGATGAGCACACCCTTGCCGAGTGCAAGTCCGTCGGCCTTCAGAACAATCGGAAGCTTTGCCGCCTTTAGATACTGCAGGGCTTTCTCTGCAGAATCAAAGGTTTCGTATTCTGCTGTAGGGATATGATACTTTTTCATCAGATCCTTGGAAAATGCCTTCGATCCTTCAAGAATAGCAGCCTTTCTGTTCGGTCCGAACACCCGCAGTCCTCTGGCTTCAAAGACATCAACGATACCTCCGACCAGCGGATCGTCCGCTCCGACTACTGTGAGATCAATCCGATGTGCCTCCGCAAAGTCTGCCAGCTTATCAAATTCCATTGCTTTGATTGCAACACATTCTGCCAGCGAAGCAATCCCTGCATTTCCGGGAGCACAGTAAAGCTTTTCTGTATGTCTGCTCTGACTCAGTTTCCAGCAGATGGCATGTTCCCTTCCGCCGCTTCCGATTACCAGTATTTTCATTTTATTTCCTTTCAGGAATTGATTCTGACTTTTCCGTCTTTAATCACCAGCCGCCCGTTTGCTATTGCGTCAATCGCTGCAGGAAGTATTTCCCACTCTGCCTGCTGCATGACGCGGAGCTGCAGAGTCTTTGGTGTGTCTTCCGGTTCTACTATAACCGGTTTCTGCAGTATAATCGGACCCGTATCGGTTCCTGTGTCTACAAAATGTACCGTCGCTCCAGTCACCTTGCATCCACGTTTTAAAACTGCCTCATGAACCTTCAGTCCGTAATAGCCGTCTCCGCAGAAGGATGGAATCAGTGAAGGATGAATATTGATAATCCGTCCTTCATAAGCCTGCACAAGCTGTTCCGGCAGAATAACAAGGTAACCTGCAAGTACAACCAGATCCGGTTTCATACGGTTAATTTCATTCAACAGTGCACTGTCAAATTCGCTTCTCTTCTCAAAGGATCTTGGCGATATACAGCAGGAAGGAATCGCATTCTTTGCTGCACGCTCCAGCGCGTAAGCATCCGGCTTATTACTGATAACTCCGACAATTCTTGTATTCCGAATTGTCCCGGCTTCAATCCGGTCAATAATAGCCTGAAGATTGGTACCTCCGCCCGAAACAAGTACTACGATACTCAGCATATCGTGATTCCTTTCTCTCCGGTTTTAATGTCACCAATGATG
>CAZRRN010000005.1:0-40292 GCA_964602475.1 uncultured Lachnospiraceae bacterium
GAACATAAATAGATTAAGATAAGCAATAAGAAAATACGGGGATAACAAACCGATTGAAGCCAAGAATTGCAGAAGAGCAAAAGAAGAAAACGGCACAAAGCCAGTCACTTTAAATGGTCCTGACTTTGGCAGATGATGTAGCATTGAATTACAAGGGAGGGCAAGGCACAGTGTGGAAGAAGCTGATACAGCATTTTACCCGGAATATGAGTCTTAGGAGGACGGTGGCAATTGTGTTTGGAACCATCGTTGCAGGGATTGGAATTGCCATCCTTAAGTTTTCCCTATGCGGGAACGATTCGTATTCTGCTATGAACATGTCGTTAAGTGATGGTTTTCACATAGGACTTGGAACCTTCCAACTGCTGTTGAATATTGGAATAATAATTGTACAGCTGCTCTTTGGGCGAAAGTACATTGGTTTTGGTACTATTATGAATATGTGTTTTCTAGGTTACATTGTTCAGTTTGCAAGCTTTGTATTACAGAACATCTTCGGTTCCTTAGAAGGAGGCACACTTCCCCTCCGTCTTCTTGTGATGCTCCTTGCCCTTATTGTGCTGGCATTTGGACTGGCGATGTATCAGGTAGCGGATCTTGGAGTGGCGCCTTATGATTATCTTTCATTAGGTCTTGCAAATAAGACAAAGCGGCCCTATTTCATCTTCCGTGTAATTACAGATGTCGGCTGTATCGCCGTTGTTCTGATTGCTTTTTTTGCTGGGCTTTTTCCCTGGAGCGGGAGTAATATAGGAATCGGAACGGTAGCCTGTGCCTTTGGCCTTGGACCGCTGATCAACATCTTTATGCGTTTTCATAAAAAATGGATTAGGTAAATTAAGAGTATTGGGAAAAAGATATTTACCTTTAATAATTAAGGTTAAAAAATAATACGGAGGAAGCAGGGAATGCAGTACTATATAGAAATGAAATTAATGGAAGATGCATATGGAAGTGGATTTTCGAGTGGGTTGACATTAGCCGGAAGCAGGTCTACAAAAGACCTGATATGTGTTCAGGAAACAGAAGACCGAAGAATTTTTGAGAACCAAAAGGGGCATCAGGTTAGTCTTTTACTAAAAAAGCTTTCAGCTACGAAATCTCAAAATGACAATGGACAGGGTGTCATAGAACTGCAGACCGTTTTTGATAACCGCAGTAAAGAGACCGCCTGTCTGGAACTCCTTTCTTCTTTTGCAATTCAGGGAGTTAAAGCGGACCGTATTTACCGGATGCAGTCCTTTTGGAGTGCAGAGGGAAGACTTCGCGTTGATAGGACTGAGGAGCTTCAGCTGGAACCCTCCTGGAACCGCTGTGGGATCCGTGTCGAAAAGTTTGGAAACCTTGGTTCCATGCCGGTACGAAAGTGGTTTCCATTTTTGGCATTAGAGGACAGTAAAACAGGAACCTTTATTGGAATACAGCTATACTGCCCCTCTTCCTGGCAGATGGAACTGATATGCAGGGAAGACGAGACCTTAACGGTAACAGGAGGAATTGCTGACCGGGATTTTGGCCACTGGAAGAAACTGATCAGACCGGGCGAAACCTTTACCGCTCCTAAGGCAGTACTGGCTTTTGGATCCTCGCTTTATGAGGTATGTGATCAACTTGTTAAGGCACAGAATCCGGCGGTATCCACTCAGGATGCCTGCTGCGATATTATGTTCAATGAATACTGCACAACCTGGGGGAATCCAAGTCTCGCAAATATCCGGAAAATTGCAGATACCTTAAAAGGAAAACAGGTAAAATATCTGATTATTGATTCCGGCTGGTATGGCGGGAACGAGGGATGGTGGGCCAGTGTCGGTGACTGGGAGGTAAATACGGACAAATTCCCGGGAGGTTTAAAACCGGCTGCTGATTACATCCGCAGCTGCGGAATGATTCCCGGTCTCTGGTATGAATTTGAATCTGTCGGAGAAAAGTCACGTTACTATAATCAGGAGGAGCATCTATTAAAGAAAGATGGTGTAGTTATCACAGTGGGTGAAAAGCGCTTTTGGGATATGGCTGACCCTTGGGTAACGGACTATTTATTGCAGAAGGTTATAAAGGTTCTCAAAGATTGCGGTTTTGGTTATCTTAAGGTTGACTATAACGAGACAATCGGAATCGGCTGTGACGGAACCGAAAGCCTGGGCGAAGGTCTGAGACAGAGAATACAGGCAAGTCAGTCATTTTTCCGCAAAATCCGTGAGGAAATCCCGGATATTGTGATTGAAAACTGCTCCAGCGGCGGGCACCGTCTGGAACCATCCATGATGGAGCTGGCATCCCAGGCAAGCTTCTCGGATGCCCATGAATTAATGATTATTCCGGTAATAGCTGCAAATCTTCACCGCGTGATAAAACCTTCACAGAGCCAGATCTGGGCAGTTATTCGTGCGAAGGACAATGAAGCACGGATTAATTACTCTATTATAAATACTTTTCTTGGCAGAATGTGCCTAAGCGGTGACATATATGATCTGTCAGAGAAACAGTGGAACCGGATTGAAGATGGCTGCAGCTTTTACAAGGCGGTAAGTGAGATCATTGAAAAGGGAACAACTACTAGGATTGAAAACCAAATCGAAAGCTATAACCGACCACAAGGCTGGCAGCTGGTAATCCGCGAACTCGGGAACAGAAAACTGGTCATCGCACATCGCTTTGAAGCATCCTCGCCGGTACCGGATGATTTTTTAGTTGACAGTGAAGTCGTACGTGAATACGGAGACTGCAGCGGTGATTTTACCGCAAAGGCCTGGTTACTAAAGAAAATCAAATAACTGCCTTTCCTTTAGCAGAGAATTGGAAATTATTATGTGGACTATTATTTTTGGAGCAATTTTTCTGGGTGGTATTCTGGCTCTCATTTATCTTGTCAGCAGAGGACAGCGGCTAGAACTGGTCAAATACCTGAGCTATGGTAAAAAGTGGCTGCGTATTTTTATAAGCATTGGTTTATTTCTTACCTTATTTCTGCTGTTAAGCGTATTCACCGGTGTTATTAATGCAGTTATAAGTTTTTTACATCTGACTGCCTTCTGGATTCTGTCAGAACTGATCTTTTTCCTGATAAGAAAAGCTGGAAAGAGAGCCTTTCGCCGTTATTATGCAGGCGGAGCCGCCCTTTTATTTACCTGTTGTTACCTTCTGGTAGGCTGGTACCAGTGTCATCATGTAAGTGTGACAAGGTACGATATTGAGACATCGAAAGAGATCGAGTCGCTCCGCATCGTGCTCTTTGCAGATTCTCATATTGGGACAACCTTTAGCGGAGAAAAATTTGGTGATTATGTGCAGCAGATGCAGACAGAGAAACCGGATCTTGTAATTATAGCCGGCGATTTTATAGATGATGATACAGACTGGACCGATTGTGTCGCAGCCTGCAAAGCACTGGGTACCCTAAAGACAAAGTATGGGGTCTATTATTCGCTTGGAAACCATGATCTGGGATATGCTTCGAGTGAACAGCGGGGGTATAGCGGAGAAGACCTCCTTCGGGAACTTGAGAATAATCAGGTAATTGTATTAAGAGACGATTATTGCGAGCTGGATAACAGAATTTATATTATCGGACGCTGTGACCACTCGGAGGATACCAGAGGGAGCGGACGCAAAACCATGCCGGAACTGGTCAGTGGGCTAAATACGGATCACTACATGTTAGTTATTGATCATCAGCCGAGAGATACCGCCGCAGAGGCGGAGGCAGGAGTGGATCTGGTTCTGTCCGGACATACGCATGGAGGGCAGCTTCTGCCGGTCAATTATGTTGGCGAGTGGACCGGAGCGAATGATATGACCTATGGACGAAGACAAATCGGAACAACAAACTTTATTATAACCTCCGGAATCTCAAACTGGGCTCTGCAGTACAAGACCGGCTGTAAGTCGGAGTATGTTGTTATTAATGTATTTAACAGGTAAATAAATTTTAGCAAAATAGGGATTGACTCTGACGTTGCGTTATAGTGTAGGATCTATTCAGGAGGTGGCAGTGATGAGGAAATCAATTAGTGAGATGGCGAAGCTGTCCGGTGTAAGTGTTCGAACCTTACACTATTATGATGAAATAGGATTACTAAAACCAAGTGAGATAATACCGGAAACCGGTTACAGGTATTATGATGAGAATTCTATGGAGACATTACAGCAGATATTGTTTTACCGTGAACTTGATTTCCCGCTAAAGGATATTGAAGTAATAATGAACGCCTCCGAATATAACAAAGAGGATGCACTTCTTAAGCAGAGAGAACTGCTGATGCTGAAAAGAAGAAGACTTGATAAGTTAATCAGGCTCTTAAGTGCAAATCTGAAAGGAGATACTAGTGTGAAAGATGAACCTTTCACACGCAGATTTGTGCCTGCGCGGGGCTCGACACAAAGTCTGTTATGCGCAAAAAGCCGCGCAGAAATGGAGATTACAATGAGCTTTAAGGAGTTTGACATGAATGAAATCAATGACGCAAAAGAAAAATATGTTGCTGAGGTGAAAGAAAAATGGGGTAGTACAAAGGCGTATGAACAAAGCCAGAACAGAACCGGAGGTTACAGTAAGGAAGACTGGAAGAAGGTTTCAGAAGGAATGGATGAATTACTAAAGAAATTTGCAGCTAAGGTGGGAAACAATCCGGGATGTGAGGAGGTTCAAAAGCTTGTAGCGGAATGGAAGCAATATATTACCGACACCTATTATGACTGTACGAATGAGATCCTGGCAGGACTTGGTCAGATGTATGTAGAAGATGAACGATTTAAAAAGAACATGGATCGGTTCGGATCCGGTACAGCACAGCTTATCTGTGATGCTATTTCTGTTTATTGCAAGTAATGCTGCTTTTACTTGAAAATAGTCTGGATTTTCGGTACTGCATCTGCTAGAATACAGAAAGACAAAGCGTACTGTTGCTTTTATACAGAGACTGGAGATGTTGATATGGCGAATATAAAAGAAATAGCGGAACGATGCGGAGTGTCGGTAGCGACGGTATCGAATGTCCTGAACGGAAAAGCAAAGGCAAGCGATGAAACAAAAGAAAGAATACTCTCTGTGGTACGTGAGACCGGATATCAGCCGAACGTGATGGCACAAGGATTACGTACCAGGAGAACACATACAATCGGAATCATTGCCGAAGATATGGATTTGTTCAGTACACCTCGGATTATTGAAGGCATTATGGCGCACTGTGAAGAGAAGAATTATCGGTTCATTCATGAAAACCTTCGGTTGTATTCCCGATGGGGAAATACCTGGTTCTATAAAGAGAGAGAATACCAGTCGGTTCTGAAACCGGCGGTAAGAGAAATGCTTTCCATTAAGGTTGACGGAATCATTTATGTCGCAGGACATGCGCGTGTGATTGACTGCTTTCCGGAGGATCTTTCAATTCCTGCAGTTCTTACCTATGCTTATTCGAGAGAAGACCGTTATCCATATGTTGTAATCGCAGATGAAGACGGCGGTTATGAGATGACAAAGTATCTTCTTTCCATGGGGCACAGAAAGATAGGGATGATTGGTGGAACTTCTGACAACCTGCATACAATAAAAAGAATTAACGGTTATCAGAGAGCGTTATATGAAGCAAGGGTACTATACAATCCGGATCTGGTTGAGTATGGAGACTGGGAGAGACGTTCGGGATATGAGCTGGCAGGAAAATTAATAGCTGCCGGTGTCACGGCAGTGTTCTGTCTGAATGATAAAATGGCAGGAGGGGTTTACGATTATCTTGAAGAACATCAGATTCGTCCGGGTGAGGATATTTCCGTAGCTGGATATGATAATCAAGCGATTACAGAGTATTTTCGTCCTTCTCTGACAACGATGGAAATCCCTCTAAAGGAGATTGGGGTTACGGCAGCAAGGATTCTGACCGGAACACTTGACGGACAGCAGGGAGAAGAAAAAGAGACTGGAGAAATACAAAAGCAATGCTCGCTTATCGTGCGTAACTCGGTACGACCGCCCAAAGAATAAGACATCTGATTAAAAAAGTCCGGAATTCCGGACTTTTTTTATATGCATATTACCAATAACGCTGTTGCTAAAAAGTAATATTTTGTTTCCAAAGTAAAACGATTAAATACACAAAAACAATAATTTACCAACAATCAAAAACTTAATATTTGTTCACAAAACTTAACAAATGCAGAATAATGCACAATTAAAATAGAATTAAGAAACTGTTTCGTAACAATATTCCTATATTTATTTAATAAAACAATTGACAATACGAATTTGATATGCTATGCTTTCGTCATGTGAGGTAAAACGATTTACCACAGGTTCGGAGGATGGCTGTGAAAGTTACTAATATAAACAAAAAGAAACAAAGAGCATTTCGGGAATTTTTTTATGTATTACCATTTCTGATTTTGGTAGCAATATTTTCGTATTATCCGTTGTATGGCTGGGTATATGCTTTTTTCGATTATAAGCCGCCGTTTCCGCTGACAGCTGATAATTTTGTCGGTTTCAAATGGTTTAAATATATGCTCGGAAATGAAGTTCGAATTAAACAGCTGCTTTCTGTAATCCGCAATACCTTTGCAGTCAGTGGACTCAGTCTGATCTTTTCATGGTTCCCAATGATTTTTGCAGTGTTCTTGAACGAAATACGCTGCCGCCCGTTCAAGAAATTTGTACAGACTGCGACAACTCTTCCGAACTTTATCAGCTGGGTTCTGGTATATTCCATCGCTTATAATGTCTTAAGTTCGACAGGAGTAATTAACAGTGTATTAATGAACCTTGGCTTGACAGACACACCAATCCAGTTTTTGCAGTCATCGGAACATATATGGATAAAGATGTGGCTGTGGCTGACCTGGAAGAATGCCGGGTGGGCAGCAATTATGTACATAGCAGCAATTGCGGGAATTGATGAAGAGATGAATGAAGCGGCAAGAGTGGATGGAGCGTCGAAGATGCAGATTATTCGTCACATAACGATACCAAGCCTGCTTCCGACTTATTTTGTAATCGTAATGCTGAATCTGGCAAATTTTCTTTCAAACGGAATGGAACAGTTTTTTGTCTTTGAAAATTCATTTAATAAAGAATACATTCAGGTACTGGATCTGTACGTATATAATCTGGCAATGGGAAGCGGTGGCTATTCGCTGTCAACGGCAATCAGCATATTTAAAAGTATTATTAGTATCATTTTGCTTTGCTTGACGAACGGAGTGTCTAAGCTGGTCAGAGGGGAAGGTTTTATCTAGACAACGAATTAAGAGTTTATAGGAAGAGGTTCAGTATGAAGAAAAGAAATAAAATGAAGGCTAGTATTCAGGAACGGATCATTTCAGTAGTGACCTATATTATATATACGGTTTTTGCGTTTGTGTGTGTTTATCCGTTCTATTACATTTTTATTAATTCCATCAGCGCAAATAATCTGAGTGAGCGCGGGAAGATCATGTTCTGGCCGCAAGAGATTCATTTAAATAATTATATTTCGGTCATGAAAATATCCGGGCTTGCCACTGCATTTCAGGTATCAATTGCAAGAACCGTAATCGGAACGATACTTACTGTGATAGCATCAGGATTTCTAGGATTTATGTTTGCTCGAAATACAATGTGGATGAGAAAGTTCTGGTATCGTTTTATCGTAGCTACAATGTATTTTAATGCAGGAGTTATTCCGTGGTATATCACAATGAGAAATCTTGGACTGACTAATAATTTCTGGGGATATATACTGCCGCTAATCATTTCACCGTTTTATATTGTGCTTTGTAAAACCTTTGTAGAATCTGTGCCAAAGGAACTTCAGGATGCAGCAGAAATCGACGGAGCGGGAACATTGAAGATCTTTTTCAAGATAATTCTCCCGATTATTAAACCGATTCTTGCAACCGTTGCGATATTTACTGCAGTTAACCAATGGAATGCATTTCAGGATACCTTGCTGCTGGTTACTGATGACAAATTAAACACGCTTCAATACACACTTTACACCTATATGAAGAAAGCAAGCTCATTGAAAGCACTGGTCAACAGCAGCAGCTCCTCTTCTCAGATGGCGGCAAGTCTGGCTTCAGCGCAGACAGCGACTTCGATTCGAATGACTGTCACAATCGTAGTTGTTGCACCGATTCTGGTTGTATATCCAATATTCCAACGATTTTTTGTAAAGGGAATCATGATAGGAGCAGTAAAAGGATAATTTCGGTTCAAATGGAACCGTGATTATAAAATGTTTGAAGGGAGAAAGGAAGATATGAAATTGAAAAGAACAATTTCACTGTTTCTGACAATTGCTATGCTGTTAACACTGCTTGTGGGCTGTGGAAACGGAGCGTCAGAACAACAAGGGGACAACACAGGTGAAACAGGAACAAAGGAACTGCTGACCATTGATATTTTCGATGTTGCAGCAAATTATCAGGGAGTTCAGACCGGATGGTTCGGTAAAGTGGTAAAGGATAAGTTCAATATTGAACTTAATATCATTGCACCGCAGGTTGCTGGCGACGCTGTCTATCAGACAAGAACCAGTACCGGTAATCTTGGGGACATTGTAATACTTGAGAAATCTTCATTTGCAGATTGCGTTAAGGCGGGTTTGATTAAGGATATTTCTGCTGAAATCGGTTCCTATACGAATCTGATGACCTATGATGATCAGATTGGTGTATTCAACAAGGGACTGGAAGGAAATGACGGGAAGACCTACGGTATTCCGTGTAAGATGACCAACACCTCTGCAACCTCCTATTCCCAGGATGTTATCTATTCCAGTCCGTTGCTGCGCTGGGATCTTTATACGGGAATCGGTGCACCGGATATCGCTGATCTCGAAGGACTTTTGGATGTGCTTGCACAGATGAAGAAAAAATATCCGACCAATACGGACGGAGATGCATGCTATCCGTTGTCTTTATGGGCTGACTGGGATGGCGGTGACGGCATGATGGGAATTGCCAATGTGGTACAGCTGACAACCTGGTACGGAGAAAAGATTAAACAGTCCGTAATACTGAAGCCGGACGATACCTTTATTCCGGTTACCAGTAAAGACGGCTCCTATTACAAAATGCTCAAATTCTTAAATGAAGCAAATCGTCGTGGACTTGTAGATCCTGATTCCGGAACTCAGAACTGGGATTCTGCCTGTGCGAAAATGTCATCCGGAAGAGTATATCTGATGTGGTACAGCTGGCAGGTTGGCTTCTGGAATACTCAAGAGCGTATCAGCAACGGAAATGCTTTTATCTTTACTCCGGTAAAGGATCAGACCTATTACTGTGATTCGGATACATACTTTGGAGATACACGTGTATTCGGAGTCGGTTCAGGAGTGAGTGGAGAAAAATATACAAGAATCATGGAATTCCTTGATTGGTATGCAAGTCCGGAAGGTCTTGTATATGAACATTCAGGTCTGAAAGACTTTAATTATTCAATCGGTGCAGACGGTAAATATACCCTGATGAACGATAATGCGTTAATGGATAATCTTACGGTTCCCGATATCTACGGCGGAGGCGGATATTCCGATGGAAATAACGCAATCAATCAGTGGATTGTCGATGCTATAAGTACGAATCCGAATACCGGTGAAGCTTATAATAAAGATTATTGGAGTACCTATAAGGAAGCTATTAAGACACAGATGAAACGCGACTGGGCAGCCAAATTCGGTGCTGACGAACCGGTTGATTATATGAAAGCAAATAATGTTCTTCTTGTAAGCCCGAATGTCAGCGTACAGCTTCCAAGCGATTCTGCCGATATTACTGTTACTAGAAATGAATGTGGAACAGTATTCAACGATTATTCATGGAAAATGATTTTTGCGGAGAATGATGCTAAATTCGATGCAATGTGGGATGAAATGTGTGTTACCATGGATGGTCTTGGATACCAGACATTGGTTGAACTGGACAAAACAGTATATCAGATCGAAGTTGATGCAAAAAATGCAGTAAAATAATAAAAAGTTGGGGAGGCTGCCAAAATGGCAGCCTGCCCACTATATTACAAAAATAATACAAACAGGAATGGGGGTTCATATGTTAAGAATTGTTCACACAGAGAACGGAACGGTAAGAGGAATTGAAGCAGCCGATCCACGAATTACTGCATTTAAAGGGATTCCATTTGCAGAACCTCCGGTTGGAGAACTGCGGTTTCGGGAACCGCAGCCATGCAGCAGCTGGGAAGGCATTCGAGACTGTTACCGATTTGCACCGATCTCCATGCAATGGACACCGGGAGGTGGGGACGGACTTTATGACAGAGAATGGCATGTCGATCCGGAAATTGCCATGGGGGAAGACTGCCTTTATCTGAATGTTTGGACTCCTGCAAAAAAAGAAGATGAAAAGCTTCCTGTTCTGGTGTGGTACTTTGGCGGTGGTCTGCAGTGCGGCTATCCGGCTGAGATGGAATTTGACGGAGAACGGCTTGCAAGAAGAGGAATTATTGTTGTAACGGTGAATTATCGAGTCAATGTATTTGGCTTTCTGTCACACCCGGAATTAACAGCGGCACAGCCGGAAGCACCGGCGAACTTTGGTCATTTGGATCAGCGTGAAGGTCTGAAGTGGGTAATCAGAAATATACAGTCCTTTGGAGGAGATCCAAAGAACATCACAATTGCCGGACAGTCTGCAGGTGGCGGAAGTGTCATGAGTCATCTAACATCACCCGGAAGTGAAGGACTCTTTCAGCGTGCGATTGTGGAAAGCGGAATTATACAGAATCCGTATAACAACAGCGTTAATCCGTTTGTTCGTACACTGTCTGATGCAGAAAAACAAGGGGAGAGATTATTCGAATTCCTTGGTATATCAACACTTGCGCAGGCAAGAGCAATGGATGCAAAGGAATTATTCAGTAAATTCTGTTCCTTCGGAGAGATGATGGGAACCGTAATCGATCATAAATTCAGCTTTGGTGACAGCTTTAGCCGGTTTATGAATAATCAGCGTGCAATGGTACCGGTTTTGGCAGGAAATACGGTTGATGAATTTACCAACTCAATTCATGCGGATTCGGAAGCGGATTTGCGAAAGAAAGCTGCGGCTCTTTTCCCCGGACATGAAGAAGAATTTATGGCTATTCCAGGAGTAGCTGATCGTGATATAAATGGAAATTGTGCACAAATCAACGGGATTGAGTATGCATTTAAGGGAATGAGCCTCATGAATGAAAGCAGAAACGCTCCGGTAAACTTTTATTCCTATTGCTTTGATGCTGAGATTCCGGGCTGGGATAATCCGGGCAATTTTCATTCAGTTGATCTCTGGTTCTTCTTTGAAACACTTGCAAAATGCTGGCGACCTTTTACGGGAAAGCATTATGATCTGGCACGTCAGATGGCGAATTACTGGACAAATTTTGTTAAAACAGGGGATCCGAACGGAACAGATGCGGACGGATCAAAATTGCCGGAGTGGGTTCCGTACACGAAGGAAACGCCTTACCGTATGAATCTTTCGACAGAAGGCGCAGGAATGAAGTACTGCGAGGAGTCGAAACTGATGCAGTTTTTGCTTGATCGGTTAACGGAAAAATACAACGTCTGAAAAATCAGGACGAGACGGAGAATTAATGAAAAAGTGGTACATTAATGAAAAGAACAAATTAGGTAAAATCAGTCCGGAGATTTATGGACATTTTTCCGAGCATCTTGGGAGATGCATATATGAAGGTGTATATGTGGGCGAGGATTCTCCGATTCCGAACAGGAAAGGTATGCGGTCGGATGTGGTTGACGCGCTAAAGGAGCTTAAAATTCCGGTATTACGCTGGCCGGGAGGCTGTTTTGCCGATGAATATCACTGGAGAGATGGCATTGGTCCTAAAAATGAACGTGCAAAAATGATTAATACCCACTGGGGTGGAGTTGTCGAAGATAACAGCTTTGGGACACATGAGTATTTTGAATTGTGTGAACAGCTTGGATGCAAGACATACATAAATGGGAATCTTGGTAGCGGAACTGTGCGTGAAATGTCGGAATGGGTGGAATATATGACCTTTCCGGGAACCTCTCCCTTGTCGGAGCTGAGAAAGAAAAATGGAAGAGAACTGCCGTTTCAAGTAGATTATTTTGGTGTCGGTAATGAGAACTGGGGCTGTGGAGGCTCAATGCTTCCGGAATACTACGCCAATGAATACCGGCGTTACCAGACATATATCCGAAAGCACAATCAGGAACATCCGATACAAAAGATTTGCTGCGGTCCGGGCGGTGATGATTATCAATGGACGAAGAAGGTATTGGAAACACTGTACGCAGGGGGGCAGGGTCAGGTTAAACCGGATGGTTTATCCCTGCATCATTATACAATTCCGGGAGACTGGGGGCATAAAGGAAGTGCGACTGACTTTACCGAACAGGAATACTACCGGACGCTTCAAAGTGCGATGCATATGGAGGAACTGATCAGACGTCACGGAGTAATTATGGATGAATTTGATCCGGACAAACAAATTGGTATGGTGGTCGATGAATGGGGATGTTGGTTTGATGTTGAACCGGGAACAAATCCGGGTTTCCTATACCAGCAGAATACAATGCGGGATGCCATGATAGCAGGACTTACACTGAACATATTCAACCGTCATTGTGACCGTGTGAAGATGGCTAACATTGCCCAGATGGTCAATGTTCTCCAATCTGTGATTCTGACAGAGGGAGAGAAAATGCTGCTTACTCCAACCTACCATGTTTTTCATATGATGAGGCAGCATCAGGGCGGAGAACTGATTGAGAGCAATATCGCCGATAACAGCAGTATCAAAGAAGATGAAAGTGAGATCAAGGTTCTGAACGAATCCGCCTCAATTCAGGCAGACGGAACACTTAATCTGACCATCTTAAACCTGTCTGTAAGAGAGGATGAGATTGTTGAAATAATTCTACCGGACAGAAAATGCGACAAGGTTATCTCCAAAATCATGACCGGAAAGATTAATGACTATAACAGCTTTGAACAGCCCGATATCGTACATGAGGAGACCTACAGCGGATACAGCAGTACGGAACACGGGATATTAATGACAATTCCGGCCTGCAGTATTATTCAAATAAGGATAAACTGAAACTAAATCGGATATAATCCTCAACGGAAAAAATGCCCTCCATACTGCGGAGAGCATTTTTTCTGTTGAGGATTATACGGTAATGAAGTGGGGAAGCAGCCTTCCTAATCGGTAGGACTTCCTGCCTTCGGTTGTAAGCGAAACTGTTTTAGTGGTATCTTCATATATAATTCTTGTGAGTGCATACTCACCGTTCTCGTACTCATATCCGTCTCCGGCATCTTCGTACAAATCAAAAGCTCCATCCTGTCCTGAGTAAATTAAGAGGGTAATATCCTCGCCTGCAGACTGTTCGGTAGATCCCTTTGGCTCTGTGACCGGAAGAATGGCACCCGCCTTGATGAATAAAGGAATGCTGTCAATTGTTAATGGAACCGATATGGTTTGTCCGCCGGCATATTTCCTGTTGGAATAAAAATCATACCAGTCGCAACCGGAGGGCAGGTAAATCATCTTCTCTTTTTGAGCAGAAACAGGAACGGAACCAGCTTCATACAGAATCGGTTCTGTTACCGGACATACCAGGATAAAAGGACCGAACATATACTGATTATCAATACTGCAGGCAATACTGTCATTCGGAAAATCAAAAGCAAGTAAACGCATGATTGTGCGGTGCTTCATCCATACAGAGCCGGCTAAGGAATAGATGTAGGGCATAAGCCGGTAACGAAGCCGGTTGGCAGCAAGAATTGCCTCATAAAAAGCTTCCCCTGTAGCTTCAAATTGCCAGGGTTCACGACGATAATCGGTACCGTGACTGCGGAATATAGGTAAGAATGCTCCAAATTGATACCATCTGGTGTAGAGCTCATAATAACCGTAATCTGCGGAAGGAGTATCATATTCTCCGTTCCAGTACCAGGGAGCTCCTCGCTTTATAAAAAATCCACCGATATCAAGTGTCCAATATGGCATTCCGGTAACACAGAAACTCAGACCGGCAGCAATCTGCTGCTTTAGAATCGTCCAGCTGGCACTGATGTCTCCTGACCAGAGAACGGTTCCGTATCTTTGGCTTCCTGGAGAACCGCTTCGTGTCAGGTTCATAATGCGTTTTGTTTTTTCTGCTTTTCTTTGATTTTCATAAATTCCCTTGGCATGATAAAGACCAAAGGAATTCATTTGGTCGGGAGGGAGAAATTTGCCTGCTTCACTGACAAACTCTGTGTACATCTCGAAGTCCTGAGGCTGATGTTCGACATGGCTCCATTCCGGAGTGAATGCCTCGCTGGAATCACACCACCATCCATCGGTTCCGTAGCGAAACCACCCTTCCTCTGCTTGCTTCCAGTACAGCTCTCTTGCCTCAGGAAGATAAGCATTATAGGTATCACATCCTGAAAGTAAACATCCGGATTCCTGCATTTGTTTATTATCCATACATCCGGCAGTCATATTCGGCCAGATTGAAAGCATAAAGTGAATATGATTCTTATGAAGAGACTCCATCATTGTATCGGGAGAAGGAAATCTTTTCTTGTCTCTGGATTTTTGTCCCCACATTCCGTCTTCCCAGGACAGCCAGTCGAGAATCAAAGCGTCAAGTCCGATTTCACGACGGCGGAATTCTTCTGCAACAGTAAGAAGCTCCTGCTCACTTTCATAGCGCTCAAAGGACTGCAGATAACCAAAGGCCCACTTTGGCAGCATTACCGCCTGTCCGGTCAGAGAACGGAAGCCGCTTACGACATCATCGATACAAGTACCGTTGATGAGATAGTAATCCAGAAAAGAATCGGCATAGGTACGGAATAAGGCACCGTTTTTTGTATCCTGAAAGACAGCGGGGCTTTCCGTAGGAAAATACAAGCCATATCCACGATTGGATATAATTACGGGAATCGCAATTTTCATGTTGGCCTGATGAAGAAACTGTGTTGTGTTACGAAGAAGAAAGGTTCCGTCAGAGGACTGACCGAGTCCGTACAGATATTCGTTGTCATCAAATTCCATGTGAAGAGCGGTATGATACAAGGTTTTCTCATAGACCATATCAGCATGTTCAATAAACTGTTTCACACCGTCGGGTGTTTCTACAGTACGGATACCGGAATGCTCATTTAGCATCGGGCGGTAAAAATCAAAGGACTCAAGCTCCCGGCTTTCGCTGCTTCGTTCGTGAAAGACAGCAGATCCGTCAGCACGGAAGAAGGAAAGAGAACCGGTACTGCGGCTGACATGTACGGACAGACTTCCGGTATCAAGAATGAGTTGTTTTTCGCCGGTGTGAACCTGCCAGTTTGTACAGGAAACAGAAGGCTGCAAAAAATCTCTGTTCTGTATCGGAAAGCTTTTATCTTCAGTAAATGAAATACGAAAAATCTGGTCTGAAATCGGTGATATCCGTGTAATGCCGGTAAGCTGCCGAATATAAAGACCGTCTTCTTCTTTTGAAAAGCTAAGCAGTTCGCCGCTTTTACGCGTGACAGCGTTCATCATAATAGAACTCCCTTCTGGTTAAGCCAGCAGAAACCCTTTGAAGTCAACAGATCCTCCTCCGCGGTAGGTAATATAAAGCGCATTAATTCCATCCGGAAAAGTAATGTCGGCAGGGTAATGCTCCCACACATCGGTAAAATGAATCCGTATGGAAGCCAGAACCGGACCGTCCCATGAAGAACGGATTTCAAATAAACCACCACCATAGCCACGGGAAATCACAGTGACTCTGCAAAGATGATTACAGCTAAAATACTTGAATCCGGCTGTGGAGGAATCTGTCATACCGTGGATATATCCGTCAACCCGGTTCCCGTCATCCCCGTCCTGAATAATTTTTGGGAAATCACCTCCGACATAAACAGAACGCTGATCGGTAAATAGATTACAGGCAAGATAAGCCGGATAGTAGCCTACCCCTTCTAAAGGTCCGGAATTAAGACCGCAGGAAGTAAGTTCTGCCTGCTCGATTGATCCGTCTTTGTGAAAAAGCAGCTTCTCTGCACAGCCCTGCCTGCTGTACCATGTTCCGTTTGTATGGCGATGATAAAAAATATAACGGTTTTGATTGATCTGCACAATACTTCCGTGATTGTTGGCACCATAAGCCATGGGCTGGTCTGCAGGCTTGTAGCTATCAATATGAAGATCGCAGTTACTGATAATAACGCCGCCATAGGTGAATCCCTTCAAGGGATTCAGACTGGTTGCATAACAGAGCTCATGCATTGCAACAGATGAATAAATCAGGTAATACAGACCGTTGAACTTACGAATAGAAGGAGCTTCAAAGAATTCATGACCTTCGAAGCCGGTACCCTTTCCATAAACCGCATTTGGAATAACGAAAACAGGATCATTTTCTATGGTCAGCATATCCGGTCCCAAAACGGTAGCCATTGCACCGTGGCGAGAGCTGTCGCTCGGGGAACAGAAGCCTGTATAAAGATAGGTACGTGTTCCTTCCGTAAGTACTCCGGGATCAAACTGCGGTTCATCGCCGCTGCGCTCTCCGAGCAGAGTTCCATCGGAATATCGGACATAACCATAGAAACGGTATTGTCCGGCAGGCGTTTCACTGACGGCTACAGATACAACTGAACATTTATCCAGAACATAGTAAAGATAATATCTTCCGTCCGAACCGAGTGTGACATCCGGTGCATAGAGGCACATTTTTCCGTCCTGATTCGCAGGATCTGCTGTTCTGGGATAAATAATTCCTTCATAGTGCCAGGCGCCGGGATTGGAAACAGGCGCGGACCAGCAGACGTAATCACCGGTACAGAACACATGCCCGTCAAAACGATCGTGTGAACCGTAGATGTAAATTCTGTTGCCAAAGACATAAGGCTCACCGTCAGGGATATATTCCCATGACGGAAGATACGGATTCAGTCCCTGCTTGTGATATATCTTATAGGAATAATCTTCAATTAATACAGAGCCTGTCTGTGCAAAAGAGGAACAGGTGCAAAAGCAGATAACACATTCTGTCTTTGAACAGCAGGAGATATTTTCATATTCTGCAAAGAGAACTGAGTTTTCAAAATCCTGCCCATCATGATTTTGAATGTAGGAAAAGCTGTAAACAGGAGTAGCATCTGTGAAATCAATGGAAATACAAAGAGTGATTCTTGAAACTGTAGTTCGAATATTGACAGCATTCTGACCGGCAGCTGATTTACCGGGAAAGGAGGTTATGTAATAAAATTCCTTGTTTTTAGTGAATGCGATTCCGTTTATTCCGCATGGGGACAGACTGATTCCTGCATAATCTCCGTCATTCATCCGACTTCCGTCAAGAAGAATATGAAGCTCGGAAATTGTTCCTTTTTTTAGCGATATAGCGTTAAGAACCTGACAAAGTCCGGCAGTCGAGAAAAGAGCAGGGGTTAATAAAGCGTAATCTGAATCTACAATAACCTTACAGCTAATATTGTCAAGCCCGGCAGTGAGATCAAGCTCTTCCGTAAGATCAAGTCTTGGCATATCGTCCGGATCAAAATGTACTCTCCTGATTCCGCTGCTTCTTGCTCCCGAAACTCCGGGGCGCGCATGGTAGGTGTTCCAGAGCTCACCGTATTCGTCAGTAACGTAAGCATTATGACCGGTTCCAAATTCACCTTCGACGCTTCTCGAGGTAAGAATCGGGTAATTTCCTTTTCTCCAGCTTGACCGGATCAGAGGAGAACTTCCTTTTTTCAGCGTCAGGATACCGACAACATAGGAGCTGTCAACAGCTGCAGAAGAAAAAGTCACAATTAATTGACTTTCCCGAATGATGGCAAAGGGTCCCTCATCGACAAAGGTATGATTGTTTGCCCACCCGTAATCCGGCTTGGACAGTAAGACCGGCTCAGAAAGCAGCTTCCATGGTTCTGCGGGATTCAGTTTTGCAATAAAAAGCCAGGCACCGAGATCCTTCGGAAGGAATTGCCGCTGTGACCAGATCACGTAATATTCGCCCTCCCATTCAAAGCAGGTCATATCTAAGGTGATTACCTTTCCCATCTCACAGAGCTCGGACCCGTCTGCACGGACAATCCTCTTCGGAGCAGACCAATCCTCCCTGCACGCCGGGTTTCCTCCGGCGCGAAGTTCCAGAAGGTGTGATTCTTCACAGAAGAACTCTCCGGGGGTTAGTGCCATAAAGATATAAAGCCGTCCGTTGACTTCATGGAATTCAGGCGCCCAGAGCAGTCCACCGACATAGTCGTAGGTATTCGTATCAAGGATTAAGTGTTCCTCAGCAGACACAAGAGCAGCCATGGAGTCTGCTTCACGTACATACAGACTGTGATTTCCATCTGCATCATTTGTAGCAATATAGTAGTATTTACCATTTCGAAAGGTAATACAGGGGTCAGCACGGTTCTCTGCTATAGGAAACGAAAAATGCTCCTGATGCAGCTTTCCATGAAGCTGGTAGCTTCCCGGACGGTCAAAATCAATGGAATTCATGTTCCAGTCGATTTGGCGCGATTCAGTAGTTCCGTCACTGTAGGTCAGAGCAGCACGTAATAAGCTGAGCTCTGATTCGGAATGAACACGAATCTCCTCCGGAAATTCTGTGCGAATGTGTTTCGGAACCTGAAGCTTCATCATCAGATGTTCTGCGAGCTTATCGGATATTTTAATGATTCCGTGCGGAACAGCGCCCTCCGGTAGAGTGCGGGAATCAAAAAAGGCTTGTGAAAGACTGGACATCAGAATCGGAACAGAACCAGAAAAGGGTTCCGATGTATTAGATGAGATGATAAGCTCCAGCGAAGGAACTTCGCACATATACCATTCATCGGAGCCGTCCTTTTTCCAATAAATCCGATAAAGATCATCTTCTGATATAAATTCGCAGTGGACTGCTTCGATGCATTCATCGGATAAACGAATCAGTCCTCTTTCTTCGTATTCGGTTAGATTCGTGCTGGTAAAGTAAACGACTGCTCCGCAGCTTTCACTGTCGAATTCGCCGTCACCTTCTGTTCGAATGGCCAGAACTCCAAAGGCTCCGTCTTTTTTGCGGAACAGACAAGGAGCCTTTAGACTTTTCGGGTTCAAAGAGCCGTCTTCGTTCTCCGTTGCCAGAGCAAACAATATTCCGGAATTGTGGTTGAACGGCTGAAAAGAATTTCCCTCTGCAATCGCCAGATGCATACTGTAAGCGAGCTTTGGATCATAGAGAAATTCGTTCACCGGTTTTCGTGTATAATATAATAATTCTTTCATATGTTTCCTTTCACATAGAAGGCTTATAAAGCTTATTTCGCTGATGCCGCACAAAAATGTAACAGCTTCACTTATAATAAATAATTATATTTTTGTGAATAAAAAGTTACAATGATTTTTAACGTGTTTTTCTTGATATATCCTACAATAGTAAGAACATTGGAAAAAGAAATGTTGACAGCGTCAATATTTTGTGATAATGTAACGTCATAAAGATGTTGACAGCGTCAATATAAAATACAAACATAAGGAGGTTTTTAGTGAAAAGCAGTACCTATCATCATGATGATTTGCGGCGTGAGCTGATTCTCGCGGGGCTTCGGATTATTGATGAGGAAGGCATCGACCGGCTTTCTCTCCGAAAAGCAGCTGCCATGTGTGGCGTAAGCCATGCAGCACCAAAGAACCACTTTGAGACAAAAGAAGTATTTGAAGAAGCAATAAAGAAGTATGTTACCGAAGAATATGTTAATTATTTTCGGCAGGCGATTGAACAGGCGCAGGATTCTCCTTATCTTATCCGCGACATGGGACGTGCATATGTCAGGTTTTTTACCGAGCATCCGCAGTTTTACCGGTTAATTTTAAATCAGCAGGATATCAGCATATGTCTATCTTGTGATCATCTGATTGACAGCGATTATGCACCATACCATATGTTTCAGAAAGCAGCCTCCAAGGTTTTAAGAAAAGAGGGGGTAACAGAAGAAAGTCTTCCCAAAGAAATTATTCGTCTTTGGTCTATTGTGAATGGGCTAGTCGGACTGCAGCTCATGAAAGGCTTTCATTATGAAGGTGACTGGATGGATATGGTGAACAGTATTATTTCATAGACGGAGGAGCTATATGTCAGGCAGAACAGTAATTATATATGATACGGAACAGACACTTGAGGATCAATGGAAGCAGAAGCTGGCGGGAGACAGCAAAACGGTTGTGATGATCGGAGACGACGGTACAATTCATCATTGTATCGGATGCTTTGGCTGCTGGATCAAGACACCCGGAAAATGTGTTTTGAAGGATCGATACAACAATATCGGAATGCTGATTGGAAATGCCGATTCTGTCAGTATTGTCAGTAAATGTACCTACGGAACCTATTCGCCGTTTATTAAGAATGTATTGGACCGCGGAATCTCCGACTCTCATCCGTTTTTTACCCGGCGTGACGGTGAGATTCATCATGTCAAGAGATACGAGAACCGGCCTGTGATGAACTATTACATTTACGGTGAATGCAGTGAAGATGAAAAAACAACCATGCTTCATACGATACAGGCCAATATTCGTAATCTGGACGGAATTACGGGGCAGATTCGGATTGCTGCAACAAAGGAGGAACTGCTGGATGAAGATTGCATTGGTTAACGGAAGTCCAAAATACATAGACAGTAATTCGGGATATATTCTCGATCTTATGTGTCCTTATCTGGAGACTGAAGAGATACAGAAGTATCAGTTCAATAAACCTGCAGTGGATGAACCTGTGATTGACCGGCTGCTTGCAAATGACGCAGCTATTATCTCTCTTCCACTTTATGTCGATTCAGTACCTTCTCATTTTCTGAACTGTATGGTACAGATTGAGGAGTACAGAAAAAAACAGAAGCCAAAAGAACGCAGCTCCTGTATGGTTTATGCTGTTGTTAATAACGGATTTTTTGACGGAAAGCAGAACCTTCCGGCCATCGAATGTATCAGAAACTGGTGCAACCGCTGCGGATTCTTTTTTGGACAGGGTCTTTTATTTGGCGGCGGCGGAATGGCGGCAGCAATAAAGGAAATGCCGGAGGAAGCGCCTGTTAAAAAAAGCGTTCTTGTTTACATCAGGGAGCTGTGTGAAAATGTGACCTCCGGAGAGTCCGGGGTGCTTCGGATTTTCGAACCGGATTTTCCGGAACCGGAATATAAGCGCAATGCGGAAAGCTGGATGTTAAGCTGTGCCGAAGCAAACGGACTGACACTGGAGAAACTTACAAAAAAGTGGATTCCGTAATTGCTTATGTATCCGATGAAGCACTGTATCCTGTGAAGTGTCGCATCCGTTCACGTGTTACCGCATATTGTCATGCATTTCCTGCAGACGTTTTCGGTTCAAAGGGTACAGGACACCAAGCAGAAATGCCATGACCAGACAGATCAGACCAGGCAGCAGGGTTGCACAGGTATACATCTTTTCTGTGGTTTCTACGGTTACATTTGTAGCCTTGTAAGCGATGAGGCTTAATACCCCGGTCCCTAGTACACCGGCGATGGTCTGACCGACCTTCCTCATAAAAGTGAAGAATGCATACGCCGTTCCTTCATCCCTTTGGTGGGACAGTTGTTCCTGATAATCCACGGTATCTGTAGCAAGCGCCCAGATTTCAAAGACAAAGAAGGTCATTCCGAACCCGGACAGGAAGGTGAATACAAAGAAAATCGAAGGACTGGAAGTATGTAAAAAGAACAGGGCAAAGTTTGCAGCCGCGGCAAGCAGCATTCCCACAGCGCAGATCTCTTTCTTTCCTGTTTTCCGGATAATCTTTTGGATAAAAGGAATCAGAATCAGCATTGGCAGGTAAGTGAAAATTGTTACCAGTGAATACAGTCCGGGTTTTTTAAAGTAATCCAGAAACAGATAGTTATAGATGGTCTGAGTATACTGCTGCAGGGCAAGTAAAAGCATGGAAGCAAGACTTAAGACAACAAAGGGTCTGTTTTTTAACAGAATACCGATTGTTTTTCTGATTCCGGTGCTGTGCGATCCTTGCGGGGTCCGGACACGTTCTTTGGTCCATTTATAACAGAGCTGGTATACAAAGATGCTTAAGACCGATAGAACGACTACACCGATAAACAGGCGGCTTCCGTTTAGAATTCTGGTGCCGTTGACGGTAGTGTAGACCAGCAGAGGAAGAACAATCTGTCCCGGAAGGGTTCCAAGACCTGCACCGATGGAACGAAACATGGAAAGGCTGGAACGTTCATACTCATTGCTTGTAATAACCGAGGCAAGGGAAGAATAGGGTATATTGATTGCAGTATAGAACATACCATATAGAATGTACGTTATGTAAGCATAGAGCAGGTACTGGTTTTCGCTCAAGCCGGGTATTTTAAGAAACATCAGTATTGCTGCACAAGCAAGCAGAGGGGAGGCGTGGAGAAGGTATGGACGGAATTTGCCATTCTTTCCGACCTTCCTTGAATCGACGATAATTCCCCAGATGGGATCATTTACAGCATCCCAGATACGTGCCACGAGGAACAGAATCATTATCTTCTCAGCTGAGATAAATAATACATTGGTATAGTAGATCTGAAGAAAAGATCCAATGATACCGAAGGTAAGAATTCCGGCTGTATCTCCAAGTGCGTAGCCGATTTTGTCCTTCATTTTGATCCCGTAGGTGCGATCATCTGTGGTAACATTTTCTGTATTCATTCCTATATCCTCCCGATTCTTTATTCGTAGCTAATAAAATATTACATATGGTTACATACCGATGAAATCATGTGATATATCAGAAATTATTATACTGTAATCCTGACAGGGATTACTGTATTTGATAATAACCGTTCGTTTTGTCAGACTGTAGTACCAGCCCTCCGATGCAGCCTCGAACTGTGTCCGGTTATGGAATACAGGAAGCAACCACGTTATTTGGTGCTGTAGAAATACCTCAACCGGGGCACGTTCTGCCGAGATTGCTTCAATAGTGATTTTCTCTGCGTAATCTGGGTAAGCTCCCTCAGACGATAAGTGAATACTGAACCGGTCGACAGTACGTTCCGAAACAATGGTTGTTTTCCTGAATATTCCCTGAAGGTAGTCATTGGACACTCCGTCATCATCATACAGAAGAGCAGAGAACGGTTTCGCAGTACTGAGAACCAGATGAAGAGCAGTGACACGGTCATGCTCCATATTCATAATCGGATTATCGGCCATGAAAAGAACCGCGCCGTCACGCAGGAACATTGGGATGGTATCAAGCAAAACGGGGACGGTAATAATCTGACCACCTTCATAGCAATGATAATTATCGTTCCAGTCATACCAACGGCAGCCGGCCGGCAGATAGACACTGCGGGTAACCGCTCCGGGTTCCAGAACATTTGCAACCAGAAGTGCATCTCCGAACAGATAGGTAAAGCTTTCTTCATACACGCCCGGATCTTCCTGAAAATCATAAACCAGAGCACGCATAATCGGAGCGCCGCTGATACTGGCAAGGTATTCGGCTGAGTACAGGTAAGGAGTCATGCGGTAGCGTAGCCGAAGTGCACTGCGAATCAGCGGGGTGGCTTCACTGTACATCCAGGGCTCTGTGACGGTATTGTCGCAGTTCGCGGAATGAATCGAGAAACGCGGCTGGAAGATTCCCTGCTGTATCCAGCGTACAAAGAGCTCCATTTCCGGAGCCGGACCGGCGAATCCACCGATATCTGCGCCTTCGTTCGGCTGTCCTGACAGCCCCATTCCGGTTATCGTCGGAATATTGTATTTTAACGTCTTCCAGTCTGTGTAGTTATCTCCGGCCCAGGTCTGGGCATAGCGCTGTATTCCGGCGCTGCCGCTGCGGCAGACAACATAAGGTCGCAGATTCGGGTTATAGCCGGTAACTGCCTCCGCACTGGTTTTACACATCAGAGTACTCATGAGAGGCTTTAACTGGCCAATAGTACCACCCTTCCCGTCAAAATCGCAGAGACTGTCCGTATCAAGCAGACTGTCATATTCGCAGTTGTCATTCCATATGGAATGGCAACCGTAACGAAGAAGCTGTTCTGTTAGCTGCGTTTTCCATTCCGCACGACCCTGCGGCGAAGTAAAATCCCAAAAGACTCCGTTGCCGCCCCACCATGGACCGACAGCGCTTTGCTTCGAATCGACAGAGCTTTTGATAAAAATACCCTTATTCTCCCATTCGGTTCGTTTTGGATGACATAACAGAACCCCTGGCTTAACATTGGCGACGACCGGTGCTTGCTTTTGCTGCATTTCCCGGAAAAAAGACTGTTCCTTCGGAAAACGTTCCTTATTCCATGTGAAAACACAGCGCTTTCCGTCCTGACAGGTGTACCCGCTGGAAAGATGAAAACCGTCCAGAGGAAGCCTCTCCGTTGCAGCTGTATCAATAAAGTCAAGAACTGCTTTATCACTGTCCTTTTCAAGCTCTGCATAGTACATACTGGAACCCTGGTAGCCAAGTGCTCGCTTGGGAAGAAGAACAGGGCGCCCGGTCAGCGTCGTATACTGATTGAGAATTTCGGAAAAAGTCGGTCCGCCCATAAGAAAAAGGTCAAGCTCTCCGCTTTCTGCCTGCCAGTAGCTGTAGCGCGGCAGATAGTTGCTTTTTTCACACCCCATGTTGAAGACAGACTCGCTGAAATTATGATAAAAGATACCGGCAGCTTTATGGGTGGAACGATTCAGTGAAATGTAAAAGGGAATATGCTTATACAGAGTATCAGCGGTGCAGGCATCATACCCCATGGCGTCTGTCGCACGTTCTCTTACCATGGTTTTGTTCTTGTTCAAAAGCCCGGCTTTTTCGCCGAACCCATAGAAGCAGTCGTCCTCCTGCATACAGCTGTATGCCGTAATACGGCCGTTCTTTGTTCGGGTAAAGGGAGCACCTGGCAGAGTTGCATAGAGGGGAAGGTGGTGTGCCGGGTCGCTCGCTTCATATAAAAGAAGCTGAAGAGGATCCTTACGAACGACCAGCTGCAAAGCATTTCCGGTAAAATAAAGGACCTCATTTGTATCTTCTATGGAAGCGGGAGCAGGCTCGCGCCGGTTTCGTTCCTTTGAAAAAAGAAAATCCAGCCGATCCTCCCAGGCGGTTGTCATAAGACAATAGGATTCCTCCTGAAAATCACGGTCAAAGGATGTCCGAATCCGCAGTATTTTATCGGTGACCAGACAGAGAAGAATATCTGCAGTATCCGTATGAAGAATGCACATTCCTTCCTTCCAGTCAAATCCGGTTAACTTTGAACAGATATTCATAAGTACCTCCGATTCTAATGCAAAAGTCTGACTGATTCATGTTGTCATCATACTCTTTTTATAGTTATGTTTCCATAGTCTTTTGTAATCAAAATATTGAAAAATGTGATATGAACAAGTATAATATTCTTCATTATATAATAAAAAACAATTATTTGTGAGAAGGGACAACATGGTACTAAACAATCTTTTGCATATTACCGATTCACATCTGACCAAGGAGAATGCCCGAACCAGATTACAGGATGAGGTATTTTGTGCCGAAATCTATACAAACCGGCTGAACCGGCATTCTGTTGTGCATTCTCATCCATATCATGAACTGGTTCTTCCGCTTTCGGGCAGTGACGTGATTTATTCGGTGGATGGCGGATTGTATCGTGTACAGCTGGGAGAACTGGCTTTTTTTCCCGCCGAGACCTATCATTCCGGACAGTTTTGCGTAAACAGACAGGAATCGGAACGTCTGGTCATACAGATTGCCCGTTCTTTATGGGAACAGGCGGCACAAAGAACCAAAGCCCCGGTTCAGAAAACACTGCAGCATTTTCTGATTTTGTCCGAAGGAAAGGAAACGACAGCGGATCTGATTGGATTGATTAATCGTGCGGCCAGGAGCAATGGTTCTACGAACAACATTCAGAGTGAAGTTTTGATTATCCTTATCACGGAGATACAGCTGCTGATGACTCAGATGCTTGGCATAGACCGGCAAGCTGTACCGACCATGGTACATCCCCTCGCAGCTAGGGCAACCCTGTACCTGCAGGAGCACTTTAGAGAAACGGATCTGACAGTCGAAAAGCTTGCGCGGACATTGTTTACCAGCCGGGAACACCTGTCCCGTCTGTTTAAGGAAAGCACAATGGAAAGTGTACATGGTTACTTAACCGGACTGCGGATGCAGCAGGCTAGAAAACTGCTCAGTGAAGGAAGCTCGGTACTCACAGCAGGGAATGAAAGCGGATTTGCTAACTACAACAGCTTTCTGAAGGCATATCGAAGATTATATGGAACCACGCCGACCAGCTTTCGAACCAAAGCGATTTGCAGGTCTACGAAGGAGAAATCGAAAGCAGCAAAGATTCCTGAGAAAGGTTGAGAAACAGAACGTTTTATGATATTCTGTATGAAACAAAAAAGGAGGAAATCTGTCCGGTGAAAAACCGTATTTATGCCTGTATTGATCTGAAATCATTCTATGCCTCAGTGGAGTGCGCCGAGCGGGGGCTTGATCCGCTTGCAGTCAATCTGGTTGTTGCGGACGTAAGCCGAACAGAAAAGACAATTTGTCTTGCGGTTTCTCCGTCTCTTAAGAAATACGGAATTCCAGGCAGGGCAAGATTGTTTGAAGTAGTACAGAAGATTCGGGAAGTGAATGCGGAACGGCTGCAGAAGGCACCTTACCACAGATTTAGCGGAGAGTCCTATGTTGCAGCAGAGCTTGAGAAGCACCCGGAGCTTGAACTGACCTATATTGCTGCAGCGCCGAGAATGGCACTGTATATGCAGTGCAGTACGACAATCTATGAGATTTATCTGAAATATATAGCTCCGGAGGATATACATGTTTATTCTATTGATGAGGTATTTCTTGATCTCACCGATTATCTTTCCACTTATCGTCTTTCTGCCCGGGAGCTGACCAGAAAAATGATCTGTGATGTCTTTGAAAACACCGGTATTACAGCCACTGCAGGAATCGGAACGAATCTGTATCTAAGTAAAATAGCAATGGATATTGTGGCAAAGCATGCGGCACCGGACGAAAACGGGGCACGTCTTGCTGAACTAGACGAAATGAGCTATCGGAAAGAATTGTGGTCACATCGTCCGTTTACGGACTTTTGGCGTGTTGGGAAGGGGTATGCCGCTAAGCTGGAAGCAAACGGAATGTTTACCATGGGAGATGTAGCCCGCTGTTCTGTTGGAAAGCCGAATGAATTCTTTAACGAAGAGCTGCTCTACCGGCTGTTCGGTATCAATGCAGAGCTGCTGATTGATCATGCATGGGGGTATGAACCCTGTATGATGTCTGAGATAAAGGCATATAAACCCGAAACTAACAGCATAAGCACAGGACAGGTGCTATCCTGTCCGTATACATTTGAAAAAACAAAGCTGATTGTACGCGAGATGACAGAGCTTCTGGTTCTTGACCTCGTGGAGAAGGGCATGGTGACGAACCAGATTGTTCTTGAACTTGGTTATGATGTCGAAAGTCTGGCAAATCCAGAAATCTGCAGTGAATATCATGGGGAGATAACGACCGATCGTTATGGGCGGGATGTACCAAAGCATGCACATGGAACAGAGAATCTGGAACAATTTACCTCATCCACACGTTTGATTATGAACGCTGTTATGAAGCTGTTTGACAGGGTAGTCAACCCAAAGCTGCTTACGCGGAGACTGTCGATTACGGCAGCACATCTGGTCGATGCGACAGAAATGTCGAAAAGAATAGAGCCCGAGCAGTTGGATTTATTTACTGACTATGAAGCAGAAATGAAAAAACGTGAGACGGAGGAGGCGGAGCTTACACGCGAGAAAAATATGCAGCAGGCGATGATTTCCATAAAGAAAAAATACGGAAAGAATGCAATTCTTAAAGGAATGAATCTGGAAGAGGGAGCGACAACAATTGAGCGAAACCGGCAGATCGGAGGTCATAAGGCTTAAGAATGGGAAATATAAGTAACTATGAAGATATCCTGTCCATGAAGCATCCGACATCACAAAAACATCCGCGGATGCCTGCTGCAGACAGGGCGGCGCAGTTCTCTCCGTTTGCTGCGCTGACCGGATTTGGCGAGGCAATTACCGAGAGCGGGCGGCTTACCGGACGCAGGACAGAACCGGATGAATATGAAAAGGAAGCCCTGGATCAAAAGCTTGCGCTTTTAGCAGAAAAGCTGCGCACTACGAAAGAAGTTGAAGCGGTATTTCTCTGCTTTCAAGAGGATGAACGAAAAGAGGGAGGCGAATACCGGTCTGTCAAGGGGATTGTGAAGCGAGTGGATGATTATTACCGGCTGATTAGATTGGTAGACGGAATTAATCTGCCCATCGACGATATCGTAGAGATAACGATGAAAGAAAACGCGGATTAATGAATAAAGTATACAAATGTTAAATACAGATTTAATAATATTAAAAGGAGATTTAATAACGTGAAAAGCTATTTAATTGCCGATACTACTAAAGTCGAACGCATTGAAATCATCAAATCCTGGATGCCGGTTGAGGATGGGCTGGAGGATTGTGAGGTCGATATCTTTGAAATGTATCGTGATTACATTGACGGAAGAAAAGAAATCGTAGAATGTAATGCAGCATTTCAAGCCGGATATCTCATGGAAGAACAATAGTCGTTGTAGTACGGACAGTAAGATAAAATGATCAAAAGTTTGGGCGGTGCCAAACTTAAGGTTGTTACCGTCTTCTGAAAAAAATCACCGTATGGAGGGTAAATGAAAATCATAGCAAGGATACGAAGTGATTTTCCGTCCAAGTTTGGTCTGCCAAGGCAGAGCGGACTGGTAGAGGAGCTTCGTTCTGCCATATTGTTTGAACCGGAATACAGAAATCCTGAAGCTTTGCGCGGACTGGAAGGGTTTTCTCATCTGTGGCTGATCTGGCAGTTCTCGGAAGCAGTACGGGAAACCTGGTCACCGACAGTCAGACCGCCAAGACTTGGTGGAAATACAAGAATCGGAGTATTTGCAACGCGTTCTCCATTTCGACCGAATCCAATCGGACTGTCCTGTGTAAAGCTGCTTGGAACCGGACAGGAGAGCGGTTACGGAACGGTATTGTATATCGGAGGTGCTGATCTGATGGACGGAACACCGATTTATGATATCAAACCGTATCTTCCGTATACGGACTGTCATCCGGATGCAACGGAAGGCTTTACGGCACAGAACCGGGAGTATACCCTGAAGGTTGAAGTCCCTGAAGCTTACGGTAAGGTTCTTACCGGAAGCAGAAGAAAACAGCTGGAGGGAATTTTAGCTCAGGATCCCAGACCTTCTTATCAGGAAGATCCGGAACGGGTTTATGGATTTTCTTATGCGGAATATGAGGTCAAGTTTCGTGTCCGGGAGAAGCTTCTTGAAGTGCTTTCAATTGAGATAAAGGGGGAAAATAATGAAAAATAATGAAATTAATATACGCGATCCGTTTGTACTGCCTTATGACGGAAAATACTATATGTTCGGAACAAGGGGAAGCAGCTGCTGGGGAGAAGGAAATGGATTTGACTGTTATGTCGGTACCGATTTAGAAAACTGGAGCGATCCGATTGAAGTATTTCATGCACCGGAGAATTTTTGGGCCGATAAGAATTTTTGGGCGCCTGAGGTACATGAATACCGCGGGAAATTTTATCTTTTTGCCTCATTTAAGGCGGACGGGGTCTGTAGAGGAACCGAGATTTTGACTGCAGAAAAACCGACCGGACCATTTCACATTCACAGTGGCAGACCTCTGACTCCGCAGGACTGGGAATGCCTTGACGGAACATTTTATCAGGAACCGAAAGAGGATGGTCGTCCGTACATGGTATTCTGCCATGAATGGGTCCAGATTACAGATGGTACAATCTGTGCAGTTGCGCTGACAGAGGATCTTAAAAGAACCGCCGGACTTCCTAAGCTCCTGTTTCATGCCTCGGAGGCTCCATGGATTGTTACAATCCGTGGTAAGAATTATGTAACTGACGGACCGTTCCTGTACAGAAGAGACGACGGGATTCTCTTGATGCTGTGGTCGAGCTTCGGAAAAGAAGGTTATACGCTTGCCGTGGCCGAATCAGTCAGCGGAACAATCCATGGACCATGGAAGCAGTGGGAAGAGCTGCTGTTCAAAAAGGACGGCGGACACGGGATGATCTTTCGTTCGTTTGACGGACGCATTATGGCAGCACTTCATTCACCAAATGATACCGAAAAGGAACGGCCTTGCTTCTTTGATATTACGAATCGTATAAAATAGATGGAAAAAGTAAATATTGATTGAAAACACAAAATTATTCCTCGATGTTTTGCAAATAGTCCATCAATATTGACTGCAACAAATTCTAGACCTATAATTGCCTTACCAACAATGAAGGGAGAGGGCATTATGAAATCTAGAAAAATAATTGCCGTTATTTTAATGGCAGCAATGGTTCTGGGACTGGCAGCATGTGGGGATAACACGCAGTCAACAGATCCGACAGCAACCGCAGCTCCGACACAGGCTCCGGATGCAACAGCAACAACAGCTCCGACACAGACACCGGACGCAACAGCAACAACAGCTCCGGCAGCGGATGAGAAGATTACGCTTCGTATGGCATGGTGGGGGTCGCAGACCAGACACGACAGAACAATCGAAGTAATTAATCTGTATATGTCTCAGAATCCGAATATCGTAATTGAATACGAACCGTTGGACTATGAGGGATATTTTAACAAGCTTGCAACACTGGTAGCTTCCAATGAGGTTTGGGATATTATCCAGATGGGAAGCAATTTCCCGACCTATCAGTCCAAGATCTACACACTCAATGATTTCATCGCTGATGGAACAATTGATGTATCGGGAACAACCGAAGCATTCTTACGTATTGCCGCAGATGAGAAGGGCAATCAGGTCGGTCTCTGCAGCGGTGTTAATACATACGGAATCGCATATGATCCTGCGATGTTTGCGGCAGCAGGAATTGCAGAACCTACCGAGAACTGGACATGGGAGGATTTTAAGAATATCTGCCTCCAGTTTGAAGAGAAGCTTGGAATCTACGGTTCATCAAAGATCGACGACTGGGTGGCCGGCGCTTCTATGGGCATTTCCCAGGAAGGCTTTGGAATTGGTTTCTTCAATACTACGAATGATGGAATGGGCTTCAGCGATTACACCATGCTGACCGATTATATCCAGATGAGAAAGGATTTGGTTACAGCAAATGCTTATCCTGATCCGGGCGCATTAGACGAAATCTCCGATATTGAGAATGATTTTCTTGTTACCGGAGAAGCAGCAATGACATGGGTTGCAAGTAATCAGTTTATCTCGCTGAGTACAGCTGCAGGAAGAGAACTGAAGCTCATTAATCCTCCCCGCAAGACGGCAGATGGTCCTGCAGGTGTAACGATTCAATCTTCCCAGATGCTTTGTGTATCAACTGATTCTGATTATCCTGCTGAAGCAGCGAAGTTCATTGCATTCTTCCAGAGCAGCATCGAAGCCAATCAGATTCTTCTTGCAGAGCGCGGAATTCCTACCTTTACGGCAGTTCGTGAAGCTCTGGCCGGAAATCTGACAGACGTTGAAAAAACAGTTTATGCATATGTTGATCTGGTCGGAAGCTTTGATACCGGCGGTGCTACAGTTAATCCGAGTAGCCCGGCAGTGACCGATGAGATTAAGGCACAGTATGAATACTATCTGGACAAGGTCATCTACGACGAGATGACGGCAGATGAAGCAGCAAAGGCTATCTATGACTTTGCAAAGTCAAAATTCGAGTAACTCCTCCAAGCATAGGCACATAATAGAAGGGGCCTCCGGGCAGATTAAAGTCGGTTCGGGGGCTCGCATTCTAAAGAGACATGAATAATCGAAACGTTAAAAGTGTCCGTTCTATAAGAACGTTTCAAATGAGGCTGTTAAAGGAAGAGAGAAAATAATGAAAAAAAAGATCCAAAAAATAGATTACAGCGGAAGAACCTCGTTTAACAAATTTATCAACAATAATAATACGGTAGGATATTTTTTTGCATTTCCTTTTATCATTGGTTTTCTTTTTTTTACAATTATACCGATGGGAAGCTCACTGTATTATTCACTGACTGATTTCAATCTGATTAACAAGGAGAGCTTTATCGGATTGCAGAATTATATCAACCTGTTTAAGGATGAACGTTTTCTAAACTCCCTGAAGGTGACACTTGAGTATGTATTTATTTCTGTTCCGCTGAAGCTTGCATTTGCTTTGTTTATTGCTTTTCTTCTGACCAAGAAAAGCAAAATGGTCGGCTTCTACCGATCACTGTATTATCTGCCGTCCTTGATCGGAGGGAGTGTTGCGGTTGCTCTTGTGTGGAAAGAATTGTTTGCAAGAAAGGGATTTATTAACTTAAATCTTGCCAAACTTGGGCTTGATACAGTAAACTGGTTTGGTGATATGAATGCTGCAAAATGGCCGTTAATTCTTATGACAGCCTGGCAGTTTGGCTCGTCCATGCTAATATTTGCAGCAGGTCTAAAAGAAATACCGGTTTCCCTGTATGAGGCAGCCAAAATCGATGGAGCAAATACGTTTCACTGCTTTTTTAAGATTACACTTCCCTGTCTGTCACCGGTGATTATGTTCAATCTTGTCATGCAGCTGATTTCAGGATTTATGGCATTTACGCAGGCATTTGTCATTACAGGCGGTGGTCCGAATGATGCGACCATGTTCTATGCGTTATATGTGTATAAGCAGGGGATTAATCTTCGGCATATGGGGTATGCCAGTGCGATGTCCTGGGTAATGCTGCTGATTATGTCGGTAATTACCGTAATTGTATTCAAGACCTCGAAATACTGGGTCTTCTATGAAGCCGAAAGTTAATAAAGGAGGAAGAGACCATGAAAATAAGAAAGACCGTCTCGACAGTTATGTATCACTTCTTTATTGCTGCTTTGGGACTGATAATGATATACCCAGTATTATGGATGATATCGGGGTCGCTGAAGGACAACAGTGAGATCCTGAATGGTTCGCTCAGCCTGATCCCACCGAACTGGCGTTGGGATAATTTTACGAGAGGCTGGGCAGGTTTCGGAAGTGTAACTTTTACAGTATTTTTTAAGAATTCACTGATCATTACTTCTCTTGCAACACTTGGAACAGTGGTCAGTTCAGCCTGTATCGCATATGCTTTGGCACGAATCCGTTTTCGCGGAAGAAAATTCTGGTTTACCCTAATGATCGGAACAATGCTTCTGCCCGGACAGGTCGTAATGATACCTCAGTATCTGATCTACAACAAGCTCGGCTGGGTCGGTACGGCGCTTCCACTGATTGTGCCGCATTATTTTGGAGCTGCTTTCTTCATATATATGATGATGCAGTTTACCGCAGGAATCCCGAAAGAGCTCGATGAAGCGGCAATCATTGACGGATGCAGTAAATACACGGTTTTTTCGAGAATTGTATTTCCACTGCTGAAGCCGGCACTCATTTCGGCTACAATTATTCAGTTCTACTGGAAATGGGACGATTACATGGGCCCGCTGCTTTATTTGGGTAAACCGGAAAAATATACGGTTTCCTATGCGATTAAGCTGTTTGCGGACTCCTCTTCCAAGACCGACTATGGAGCGATGTTTGCCATGTCCTCCCTGTCTCTGATTCCAGTATTTACTATCTTTCTGATATTTAACCGATATCTGGTGGACGGAATCAGTACAAGCGGTCTGAAAGGCTAACGATAGCGGAGAAATGGTGAATAATATGATTGACAGAAGGTCATTGGTACAAAGACATAATCCTGTACTTCACGGCAAGGAAACGGAATCCCCGCTTTCTGTCGGAAACGGTGAACTGGCTTTTACAGCCGATATTACGGGAATGCAGACCCTATATGATGAATACAGGGTCTGTCCGCTATGCACCATGACGCAGTGGGGATGGCACAGCAGTCCTGCAGAACGGCAGGACGGAGAAACCGGACGCTATTATACCATGGCGGATCTTAAAATGACCGAATACGAACATCAGGGACGCAGGGTGAATTACCCGGTTCAGCCGACAGCCGAAAATGAAGAGATATACAATTGGCTGAGAAAAAATCCACACAGGCTGAATCTGGCACGAATACGGCTGATGCTTTATGAACAGGTGATAACAGGTGACATGATAGAAGCAGCAGAACAGGAGCTGGACCTATATACAGGGAAACTTACCAGCCGGTTCTGTCTGCTGGGGGAGAAGGTTCTTGTTCAGACTGTCTGCGGCGACCCGGATGTTCTTGGCTTTTCAGTCGATTCCGGGCTGCTTGCGGCAGGACTCACAATCCGGATTGATTTTCCGTATGGATCTTTTGAGATATCGGCTTCGGACTGGAATCATCCGGAATGGCATATGACTGTAAGAACGGATCGCGTGACAGAGGTGAACGGCACAAAATCCTGTTATTACAGAACGATGGATCAGGATAAATATTCAATAAGACTTCATATACATAATGCCGTTGACGAGATGATATCTTCCCATACGATACGCATTTTCCCCTTGGAAAAGCAAATAGAATTTACAATTGATTTTACACAGGAGGAACCTGAAGTAGTAGCGGAAAGACCATTCAGCAGTTTTGCAATGGCTGTCGAGGAAAGCAGACAACGCTTTGCTTCTTTTTGGGAGACCGGTGGCATGATTGATTTTTCCGGCTCCGAATGTTCAGAGGCAGACGAACTGGAACGACGAATGATCTGTTCTCTGTATCTGACAGCAATTCAATGTACCGGAACTGTTCCGCCGCAGGAAACGGGGCTGACCTGTAACAGCTGGTACGGAAAGTTTCATCTTGAAATGCATCCGTTCCACAGTGCATATCTTGCATTGTGGGGACGCAGTTATCTGTTGGAAAAATCCTTCTCATGGTATCTTAAATCACTGCCGCAGGCGAAAGAAAATGCTGCCCGAAACGGTTACCGGGGAGCAAGATGGCCGAAGATGATCGGACCTGAGGCCGTTGACAGTCCATCAAGGATTGCACCTTTACTGATCTGGCAGCAGCCGCATATTTTATATATGCTTGAGCTTTGTTATCGCAGCAGGAAGGTCGGAAAAAAAGAATTCCTGGAGCAGTATTTTGAGCTGGTGACCGAAACTGCAGAATTTATGATGGACTTTACAACGATGAATCCGGTTAGCGGAAGAAGAGAGCTTACGGCTCCGCTGATTCCGGCTCAGGAATGCCATGAGCCGGAAACAACAAAAAATCCCGCCTTTGAGCTTGCCTATTGGAGCTTTGGATTGAAGCTTGCTTCAGAATGGTATGAAAGGCTCATTAAAATCTGCCCGAGTCACTATAAAGGATGGAAAGAAAAAGCGGAAGAGTGGAACAATGCAGCGGAAACAATGGCAGCACTGTCTGTCAAAAACGGGTTGATTCTTGCGCATGAAAATTGTCCGGATACTTATAACAAATATAATAAGGATCACCCATCCATGCTATTTATTTGTGGATTTTTACCCGGAGAAGGAATAGACAGAGAGCTGGTAAAAAATTCGGCTGATGAAGTAAACAGGGTATGGGACTTTGAATCTATGTGGGGGTGGGATTTCGCATTGATGGCTATGACGGAAACCAGACTGCAAAGAGCACAGAACGCTGTTAATGTCTTGCTTAAGGATACTGCCAAAAACAGCTATGTGGTAAGCGGCAATAACGCTCAGCGTTCCAGAAGCGATCTTCCGCTGTATCTTCCCGGAAACGGAGCACTTTTATTGGCGTTGGCTGTCATGACGGCAGGTTATGAAGATTCGTTATGTGATTGTCCCGGTTTTCCAAAAGAAAGCGGATGGAAGGTAACCTATGAAAAGATACAAAAGTACTTTTAGAATCAGGTTCCGGTCTGCTCCGGTAAATCTGTCTTTTCCGCTTTCTTCCGACGCTTTGGCTGAAGATGCTTCCGGTATTCATTCCGGTATTTCAACGGAGAGGTTTCCCGATAGGTACGAAAAACCTTTTCGAAATAAGTCAGGCTTTCGTAACCGAGTGAATCCGAGATTTCGGTAATGCTCATGTCGGTATCGGTCAGCAGTTTCTGCGCCTTTTGAATTCGGTGAATGTTGATATATTCATTCACGGTGAACCCGGTAACTTCTTTGAAAATCCGGCTTAGATAACATTTGCTGACGTAAAAATTCTGTGAAACCTGTGCAAGAGAAAGCTGCTCTGTACAGTGCTTTACGATATAATCGGCAACTTCGTCAACTTTTTTGTGACGTGAGGTACTCGCGGCTACATTTTGATGGCGGGTATGATCGTAATTGTACCGGATTGCAAAAATAAGCAGAGAGGAAAGCTTCGACATGACAGCCAGATGATATCCGGGTGCATGCTTGCTCATCTCAGAATGAATACCGAACAGAAGAGATTCCACGTGATGCTGTGATTTCGGATCCAGATGAAGAACGCCGTTATTTTCACGAAAGAAATCAGCAAGATTCAAGTCACCCATGGAGGAAAAAAAGGTCGCAAACGGTTCTGCCCGAAATTCAATCAGAATTCTGTCGTGATACGGACTGCCGGCAAGACCTGTTTTATGAATCTCTCCGCAGTTAATAAACACCAGACTTCCTTTTTTGATATGATAGGTGTGTTGTCCGATAAAGTAAAACCGCTCACCCTCCATTAAATAATAAATCTCGTATTCGTCATGAACATGCTTGGTTGGCATCGTGTATTCATAATCGCGGATGACTCGGTCAATGGTAATACCGTCCAGGGTTTCTTCGAAAACAGTCTGACGCATGTGCAACCTCCAAAATGAGCAATATTGTTTGAAAAAGATACAAAATGAACTATATAATATAAGAATATTATATCACTTCGACGTATAATGTCCAGTGAAAAACCAGAATTTTACGATAGAAACTTAACAGAGCCGAAATCTGATTCCTGTAAAAGAGATACCGTAAAGAAACGAGGGAGCAAATGAATTACGCGAATAATAAAGTGACAGAGATGAAAATTGCATATATTGGTGGCGGATCCCGTGGCTGGGCGTGGACTTTTATGACTGATCTTGCCAGGGAACCGGCTCTTTCCGGGAATATCTTCCTTTATGATATTGACAGGACAGCGGCAGAGCACAACAAGATAATCGGCAATGGAGTTTCGGCAAGAGAAGAAGCGGTTGGAAAATGGAACTATACCGTAGCGGAAAGCCTTCGGGAAGCATTGACGGGTGCTGATTTTGTTGTTATTTCCATTCTTCCCGGAACCTTTGATGAAATGGCGGTGGATGTACATATGCCGGAGCGTTACGGCATTTACCAGTCGGTCGGCGATACGGCAGGTCCGGGTGGCATGATTCGGGCACTTCGTACCATTCCGATGTTTGTTACGATTGCAGAAGCCATCAGGGAATATTCTCCGAAGGCATGGATTATTAACTATACAAATCCGATGTCTCTTTGCGTAAAGACATTGTACAGTGTTTTCCCGGAGATAAAAGCATTCGGATGCTGTCATGAAGTATTCGGTACACAGAATGTTTTACGAAATATTATGAAATTAAGCGGAATCAATGAGGAAAGCGAGCGTCATGAGATCCATGTGAATGTACTTGGAATTAACCATTTTACATGGTTTGATTATGCGTCCTTCCGTGGAATAGACCTTATTCCCATCTACAAAAGCTATATTGACCGACATTTTGAAGACGGATACTATGATCCTGAAGCTATGTGGGATCGTCCGAGCTTCTGCTGTCTTCACCGGGTAAAGTTTGATCTGTTCCGCCGATATGGTCTGATTGCTGCCGCCGGTGACCGTCATCTTGCTGAGTTTATGCCGGGAGATTTATATCTGCGCGATAAAAAGACCGTGGAAGCATGGAAGTTTGGACTCACATCGGTTGATTGGCGTAAGGAAGAGCTGAAGGAACGTCTTGCACGAAGCGAACGTCTGGTGTCAGGAGAAGAAAAGGTCGAACTGAAAGCGACCGGAGAAGAAGGAATTCTTTTGATTAAAGCCCTGTGTGGTCTTTCCCGTATCATCAGTAATGTAAATATCCCGAATTCTGCAAAGCAGATTCAAAATCTCTCCGAAACTGCGGTTGTGGAGACAAATGCCGTATTTGACCGGGATTCGATCCGACCGATACTGGCAGGAAGTCTTCCTTCCAATATAAAAGAACTTGTTCAGCCGCATGTGGAGAATCATGAACGAATTCTGAAGGCAGCACTTACCTGTAACCGAATGCTGGTGAAAGAAGCATTTGCGGCAGACCCGCTGATGAAAGGCCGCTGTACCCGCGAAGAGAGTGACTGCCTGGCGGATGATATGATAAACGGAACAATCAGATATCTCCCGGAAGGATGGAAATGAAGATAGGAATCATTCCTATGCGGGTTTGCAAGTGGAGAAAAAAATACTTGCATTCTGAAAAAATAATGCTATTATATTCATGGCTTGAAGTACAGTCGTCCGGCTGTACTTCTTTCATGTCTATTTGTTGGAGGATAAAAGGGTGACAAACAAAGTGTTTCAGCCAAAACTTTTCAGTGTTATGAAGACTTATACCAAGGCGCAGTTTGTAAAAGACCTGATTGCGGGCGTGATTGTGGCAATCATCGCTCTTCCGCTTTCTATTGCTCTTGCACTTGCTTCAGGAGTGAATCCGGAGAACGGACTCTATACGGCAATTGTCGCAGGCTTTGTGATTGCGTTTCTTGGAGGAAGTCGGGTACAAATCGCCGGACCGACAGCTGCATTCTGTACGATTGTTGCCGGAATCGTATTTAAGAACGGAATGAGCGGATTGATTATTGCGACCATTCTTGCCGGGATCATTTTGATTCTTATGGGACTGCTCCGATTTGGAAGTTTGATTCGCTTCATTCCCTATACAATAACAACAGGCTTTACTTCAGGAATTGCAGTTACGATTGCTATCGGCCAGCTGAAGGATTTTATGGGACTCACATTTCCTACGGCGCCGATTGAAACCACTGAGAAGATTGCAGCTGTCGCTGCCAATATAAAAACGATTAACTGGCAGGCGCTTCTGGTCGGCGCGGTTTGTCTTGCAATTCTGATCGTCTGGCCAAAGCTGCTGCCGAAGATTCCGGCATCATTGATTGCGGTTATTGTCGGAAGTGCCATGGTTGCAGTATTTGATATGAAAGTTAATACAATCGGTTCTCTGTATGAAATAAGTAACCGGCTACCGCATTTTTCGCTTCCGGATTTTTCAATGGATACCGTACAGCAGGTTCTTCCGGATGCATTTACGATTGCAATTCTTGCCGCGGTGGAGTCTCTTTTGTCCTGTGTAGTGTCAGATGGTATGATCGGAAGCCGTCATAATTCCAATACGGAGCTGATTGCACAGGGTGCAGGAAATATTTGCTCCGGTCTGTTTGGAGGGATTCCGGCTACCGGTGCGATTGCAAGAACTGCCGCTAACATAAAGAGCGGAGGAAGAACTCCGGTGGCAGGAATGGTACACGCCATTGTTCTTGCCTTGATTCTGGTAGTTCTCATGCCGTATGCAGCACTGATTCCGATGCCGGCCATTGCCGCGATTCTGATTATGGTTGCATATAATATGTGTGAATGGAGACAGTTTGTCGATATTGTTAAAACTTCTCCAAAGAGTGATATACTTGTGCTTGTAATAACATTCGCACTGACAGTAATATTTGATCTAGTTGTTGCCATTGAAGTCGGCGTTGTTCTTGCTGCACTTCTGTTTATGAAACGAATGTCTGATGTTGCGGGAGTTCATACATGGAAAGCATCCGGCGATTCCTCGCAGGAGAACCAGCAGGATCTTCCCTTAAAAGAAATACCATCGAATACTCTTGTATATGAGATTGATGGTCCGATGTTCTTTGGTGCCGCGGAAAAATTTATGAATATTACAATTAATGAAGGCGTAAAGGTGATAATACTTCGGATGCGCAACGTCCCTGCCATGGATATCTCCGGACTTCGTGCATTAAAAAGTGTGCAAAAGCAATGTGAAAAACGTCAGATTACCCTAATCCTTTCCCACGTGATGGAACAGCCGCTGTCGGTAATGAAAAAGTCCGGATTTGATCAGACCGTGGGTGCGGATAATTATTGTGCCAATATTGATCAGGCTCTTCTTCGCGCCGGACAGATCAATCATTGAGGAAAATGATTAAAAAATGATTAGAATTTCTGAAACATAGGATTAAGAAAGTGCCGTTCCGGTTGCAATTCCGGAGCGGCATTGTTATACTTGCAATAAAGAGAGCAAGTTTGTGCGGTGCAAAACTTGCAGCCATCAGTGGCTCCTAAAATACAGTCG
>CAZRRN010000005.1:40392-46167 GCA_964602475.1 uncultured Lachnospiraceae bacterium
TGCAAAACTTGCAGCCATCAGTGGCTCCTAAAATACAGTCGCCGCATGGAGGCTAAAGTGAACGAAGAACCGTTCACTTGGCAAGTTTGTGCGGTGCAAAACTTGCAGCCATCAGTGGCTCCTAAAATACAGTCGCCGCATGGAGGCTAGGGTGAGATGTCCGAATTGCGGTGACGAACGCTGCTATATTATTGAAGAATCAGAGACAAAACAGAAAGGCTTCGGGTTTCTGAAAGGGTGCTGCGGAGCAATCCTTCTCGGACCGGAGGGCTGGCTCTGTGGTCTGTGCGGAATGGGAAAAGGAAAGACTACACACCGTTCCTATTGGGTATGCCAGAACTGCGGAAGAAAGTTCCGTGCATAAAGTCTGAGAAAGGATACCGGATATGGGACAAACAGTGAACCAAGCCTCGAACCGTTCAGCTGCAGTGAAGACACCGGTGCTGCGTCATGTAAGAATTCAGAGTGCAGATCAGAAGAAGAAAGAAGAGCTCTGGAAGAAGATGATGGAGTGGGGTGATCGTGCAGGGTGCCATCAGATGCCGGAACGAAGCTTTTTCTACAAGGGCTACCAATTTCCTGTCTGTGCACGATGTACCGGAGTCATGGTCGGAACATTGCTTGCAGTTCCACTCTTTTTTAAGACGGGATTTCACAGAATCCCTGTCTTTCTCGGGTTGGCAGCAATGTGGACTGACTGGGTTCTTCAGCGGGCACAGGTCTTGGAATCCACGAACCCAAGACGTCTGGTCACTGGGGTCGCAGGAGGCTTTGGAGTCATGTCGCTGCAGCTGGCAATTCTGAGAAAAATGTTTTTGGCAATGAAGAAATAAATACATGATTAACCGGGTTGAAAAAAACCCGGTTTTTTTTCAAAATAAGCAGGATTTAATAAAGTTTTGCAGAATATTATATATGAGGTGTATAAATACATACCTCTTGTCACTCATTATCGATACCGGATCAAAAGCAGGGAGGGTGGATATGAATACAAGAGAAAAACAGGAAAACAGGGAGCATTTACTGCTGTCTCCGTATGCCGCGTTCAGCGATGCGTCGCTTGGCAGGGATGTATATGAGGCTCCCTGCGATATACGTCCGGTATACCAGCGGGATAGAGACAAAATAATTCATTCCAAGGCATTTCGCAGACTGAAGGGAAAGACACAGGTCTTTCTTGCACCGGAAGGCGATCATTACAGGACGAGACTGACACATACACTGGAAGTTTCACAGATTGCGCGTACAATAGCAAAGACACTGATGCTGAACGAAGATCTGACCGAGGCGATTGCACTTGGACATGATCTTGGACACACGCCCTTTGGACATGCAGGAGAACGGGCACTTGCCAGGGTATGTGAGGGAGGCTTTAAGCATCAGGAGCAGGGAATCCGCGTGGTGGAAATTCTCGAGAAGCACGGGCAGGGTCTCAATCTTACCAGAGAAGTGAGAGACGGAATATTAAATCATCAGACAGCCGGAAAGCCAATGACGCTCGAAGGAAAGGTGGTCAGACTGGCAGATAAGATTGCTTATGTCAACCACGATATAGATGATGCAATCCGTGCACAGATTCTGTCAGAGGAGACAATTCCGGAAGAGTTTACGCAGGTACTCGGTCACAGTCTGGCAGAACGTTTGAATACAATTATTCATGATATTATAGCGAACAGCGAAGAAAAAGACGATATTATAATGTCACCGCAGATTGAGACGGCGATGATGGGACTTCGAACATATATGTTTTCAGCAGTATACACAAATCCAATCGCAAAGAGCCAGGAGCATAAGGCGGAGGAAATGCTGGAACTGCTGTACCGGTTCTATCTTGAACACGGAGAGCTTCTTCCCGAGGAATATTGTGAACTTTTTGAAAGTGGGAGAGAGCCGATGTCAAGAGTGGTATGTGATTATATAGCCGGAATGACAGACAGCTATGCAATTACGAAATTTAAAGAGGCGATGGTACCGACGGGATGGTCGGTGTTCTGATGTGAGGGAAGCTGATGAGATATGATGATTCAATTGTAGATGAGGTGCGTTCACGTAGTGATATTGTAGATATTATCGGGAGTTACGTGAAGCTGCAAAAGAAGGGTGCAAATTACATGGGACTCTGTCCGTTCCATGGAGAGAAGACCCCTTCTTTTTCCGTAAGCGCCTCCAAACAGATGTATCATTGTTTTGGCTGCGGAAAAGGCGGTAACGTATTTACTTTTATAGAAGAATATGAGAATTTTACCTTTACCGAGGCGCTACGAATGCTCGCCGACCGTGCCGGTGTAGAGCTGCCCGAGAATACCTACAGTGATGAAGCTAAGAAAACAGCAGAACGGAAGGCACAGATGTATGAGATCAACAGGAATGCGGCACAGTACTTCCACTATCTGCTTAAGACACCGCACGGAAGACAAGCATATGAATACCTGACAGGGAGAGGACTTGATGATGAAACAATCAAACGTTTTGGACTCGGATACTCGGACAAATTCAGCAACGATTTATATCGTTATCTGAAGGGCAAAGGGTATACAGACGATTTGCTCAAGGATTCGGGTCTGGTAACGCTGGATGAGAAGCGTGGAGGATCGGACAAGTTCTGGAACCGGGTCATGTTTCCGATTATGGATGTCAATAATAAGGTGATTGCTTTTGGAGGCCGTGTCATGGGCGAAGGGCAGCCTAAATACCTTAATTCTCCCGAAACAAAGCTATTCGATAAAAGCAGGACACTTTATGGACTTAACTTTGCCAGGCAGTCGAGAAAGTCCTTTATGCTTTTATGCGAAGGTTACATGGATGTTATAGCACTACAGCAGGCAGGCTTTATGAACTCTGTAGCATCTCTCGGCACAGCATTTACCGGACTTCATGCAAATCTGCTTTCACGTTATGTAAAGGAAGCAGTACTGACATATGACAGTGATGAGGCGGGGGTAAAGGCAGCTCTGCGTGCAATTCCGATTCTGAAGGAAGCAGGAATCCGGTCTAAGGTTCTTAATATGCGACCCTACAAGGATCCGGATGAGTTTATCAAGGCATTGGGTGCAGAGGAATACCAGAAACGCATTGACGAAGCTCAGAATGCATTTTCCTTCGAGATATCCATGATGGAGCGCGGCTATGATATGAGCGATCCCGAACAGAAAACAAGATTCTACCGGGAAATAGCGCTGCGACTGACCTCATTTACCGAGGAGATTGAACGGAATAATTACATTGAAGCGGTGGATGAACGTTATCATATCGGACTGGAGAATCTTCGCAGACTGGTGAACCGTCTGGGTGCAGAAGGTATCGAAAAACGTGTTGCAGAGGAAACGAGCACCAGAGAAAAACAGACGAACCGGGGCTTAAGAAAGTCGGACGATGCACTGCTGAAGGCGCAGAAGATGCTGCTGACCTGGGCTGCGGAGGATTCAGGAGTATTCACCTGTATGAGAAGATATCTTTCCGCCAATGATTTTATAGACGAGCCGTATCATACTGTGGCGCAGATGATGTATGATCAGTCAGAACAAGAACAGAAGGCAGTACCTGCGAAGATTATCGGATGTTTTGAAAGCACCGAGGAGCAGGCGCAGGTTGCGGAAATCTTTTCAGCAACGCTGCGGGAGGAGCTGACACCGACCGAACGGAGCAAAACCTTTTCCGATACGGTAATCCGAGTCAAAAAGAATTCACTGGATGCGGAGGGAAAGAGCGCAATCGAGCGAAATGACATAAATGCTTATCAAAAAATCATTGCTGAAACCGCAAACTTACAGAAATTGCATATTTCGCTGGAGGCAGGGCAACAATAACATCAGATGAGGGGGTATTCCTATGGAAGACAACAGACAGAGATTTCATGAGCGCTTGAAAGAACTGCTGGTGTATGCAAAGAAAAAGAAAAATGTACTAGAATATCAGGAAATCAATGATTTCTTTGTAGATTATGAGCTGGACTCGGACCAGTTTGATATTGTGTACGAGTTTTTGGAAGCTAATAATGTTGATGTACTGAGAATTCCCGATCTGGAAGAACCGGATGAAGAAGAGATTATCTTGGATAATGAGGATGAAGAGGATCTGTCCAAGATTGATCTGTCCGTACCCGAAGAAATCAGTATAGAAGATCCGGTAAGAATGTACCTGAAGGAAATCGGCAAGGTACCGCTTCTGAGTGCTGATGAAGAAATTGAACTGGCTAAGCGGATGGAAGAGGGAGATCATGAAGCGAAGAAACGATTGTCCGAAGCAAATCTTCGTCTGGTAGTAAGCATTGCCAAACGTTATGTCGGCAGAGGAATGCAGTTTCTGGATTTAATACAGGAAGGAAATCTGGGCCTGATTAAGGCAGTGGACAAGTTTGATTACCGCAAAGGATATAAATTCAGTACTTATGCGACATGGTGGATTCGTCAGGCGATTACCCGTGCAATTGCGGATCAGGCGAGAACAATCCGGATTCCGGTACACATGGTGGAAACAATCAACAAGCTGATTCGGGTACAACGCCAGCTGCTGCAGGAGCTTGGACGTGAGCCGTATCCGGAGGAGCTTGCTAAGGAAATGAACCTTCCGGTAGACCGGGTTCGTGATATACAGAAAATTTCACAGGAGCCGGTATCACTTGAAACTCCGATTGGAGAAGAAGAGGACAGCCATCTTGGTGACTTTATTCAGGATGATAATGTGCCGGTACCGGCTGACGCTGCCGTCTTTGCACTACTAAAGGAGCAGCTGCTGGAAGTATTGGATACGCTTACGGAACGGGAACGCAAGGTTCTTCGCCTTCGCTTTGGATTGGATGATGGACGCGCAAGAACTCTGGAGGAAGTCGGAAAAGAATTTAATGTCACAAGGGAAAGAATCCGCCAGATTGAAGCGAAGGCGCTTAGAAAGCTGCGTCATCCGAGCCGCAGCAGAAAACTGCGGGATTTCCTCGAGTAAACGTAAAGAAAATACGAGTATAAAGAGTTACGGACTAAGGAGAACTATGGTTTTATCAAAACGACTGCAAATGGTCGCAGATTATGTACCGGAGGGCCGAAGGCTGGCGGATGTCGGCTGCGATCATGCCCACATTCCGATTTACCTGATAAAGCATGGGCGTGTCCCGGCAGTCATTGCAATGGATGTCCGCCCAGGTCCCCTGTCACGGGCAGAGGAGAACATTGCACGGTATCACTGTACAGGGAGAATAACGACCAGACTGTCGGATGGACTTCGGCAGCTGAAGCCGGGAGAAGCGGATACCATTCTGATTGCGGGGATGGGTGGAGGTCTGACTGTCAGAATTCTGACGGAGGGGATTGAATGTGTCAGAAGTGCAGAACGACTGGTTCTGCAGCCGCAGTCAGAACGCGGAGCCGTGAGACGTTTTTTACAGGAACAGGGTTATAGTATCGAACAGGAAGAAATGTGCTTAGAGGACGGGAAATACTATAATGTGATGCTTGCAGTCAATTATGGGAATAGTCAGGGCTGTCAGAAACCGGTTATATATGATGAATGCGATTACGAATACGGAAAGATATTGCTGGACGGAAGGCATCCGGTGTTGTATGATTATCTGAAAGAGGAATACCGGAAGGCATTAGTGGTAAAGGCGAATCTGACAGATCATAGTACGGTTAATACAAGAGAAAGGCTGCCCATATTCTTAGAGGAGCTTACAACCCTTGAAAGAGCACTGGAACGCTGCAGACCGACGACGGATTGAATGCTGAATTGAAACAGCAGACCGTAGACGGACTGAATGCTGAATCGAAACAGCAGACTGTAGAC
>CAZRRN010000005.1:46267-75626 GCA_964602475.1 uncultured Lachnospiraceae bacterium
AGCAGACCGTAGACGGACTGAATGCTGAATCGAAACAGCAGACTGTAGACAGCAGATTAAAAAACAGTATTGTATCAACGTAAGAAAGAACGAGGAAGAGATGGATCAGATTATTGTAAATGTAAACGGAATATCGAAGGAATACCGAAGGGGTATCAGTCTGTATGAAATCAGTCGTGATTTTGCAGACCGGTATCCGTATGATATTATTCTCGGAGTACAGGACGATAAGCTTCGGGAGCTGAATAAAACAGTAAACGAAGACTGCAGTGTAAGATTTTTAACGACCGCCGACAGGGACGGAAACAGAACCTACATACGAGGAATGACGTTGTTGATGCTTCGGGCATTTGAACGTGAATTTGGAGGAAACAGAAAATTAAAAGTCATGGTGGAACATTCCATCGGAAATGGACTGTATTGTGAATCCGAAATAAACAATGCAGATCTGTCGGAGCACTTGGAGCATATTAAATCCATGATGCAGGAAATGGTGGCTGAGGATATTCCGTTTCGCAAGAGAAGTATTCGTACCACAGAGGCGGTCGAACTGTTTCATCGATATGGAATGTACGATAAAGAAAAACTGTTTCGTTACCGAAGAGTGTCAAAAACAAATATTTACAACTTTGATGGATATGAGGATTATTTCTTTGGATATATGCCGGCAAGCTCGGGTATTCTGAAGTATTTTGATATATTTTCATATAAAGAGGGTTTTATTCTGCTGCTTCCCGATAGGGCAGAACCGAATAAGCTGAAGGAATTTGAGCCAAAAGAGAAACTGTTCAGTATTCTTCAGCAGTCCAATCAATGGGGAAAGACGATGGAAATCGAAACCGTCGGAGCCTTGAACGACGAGATAACAAAGGGAAATATGAGAGATATTATTCTGATTCAGGAAGCTCTGCTTGAGAAAAAAATTGGCGAGATTGCAGAACAGATTCGATCCTCTGAAAATAAAAAATTCATTATGATTGCAGGACCATCCTCCTCCGGAAAAACCACCTTTTCCCACCGGCTTTCGATTCAGCTTCGGACACTTGGCTATAAGCCACACCCAATCGGAGTGGATGATTATTTTAAAAATCGCGAAGAAACACCGAAAGACGAGGACGGAAACTATAATTTTGAAGCTCTCGGAGCAATCGATGTTGAACAATTTAATAAGGACATGACCGATTTACTGAACGGCAAAACGGTTGAGCTTCCGACCTTTAATTTTAAGACCGGTAAACGGGAATATAAGGGTAATTATAAGCGGCTTGGTGCGGATGATGTATTGGTGATAGAAGGAATTCATTGCCTGAACGATGCATTATCCTACACACTTCCTAAGGAGAGCAAATTCAAAATTTACATCAGTGCATTGACTCAGCTGAATATCGATGAACATAACAGAATTCCGACGACGGATGTACGGTTGATCCGAAGAATGGTAAGAGATGCAAGAACACGGGGAACCAGCGCAAAGAGCACTATTTCCATGTGGCCTTCGGTTCGTCGCGGAGAAGAGGAAAATATATTTCCGTTTCAGGAAGAGGCAGACGTGATGTTCAATTCGGCATTGATTTATGAACTGTCGGTATTAAAGCAGTACGCGGAACCGGTTCTGTTCGGGATCGAAGAAGATTGTCCTGAGTACAAGGAAGCAAAGCGTCTACTGAAATTTCTTGATTATTTTCTTGGCGTAAGCTCAGAAAATGTACCGAAGAATTCACTGATGAGAGAATTTATCGGAGGAAGCTATTTTAACGTATAACAGAGAGGAAGAAAATACTTGAGCGAGAATCAGAACGATAACAATCAATATGAAGAGGTCTGCTATATGTGCAGACGTCCGGAGAGCACTGCAGGAAAGCTGATTCATATTCCGAACAATATCTGTATTTGTCAAGACTGTATGCAGAAGACCTTTGATGCTTTGAACACAGGAAATAGTCCGTATAATGAATTGATGAATAATTTAAATCCTGCATTTATGTCCTTTGCAAATGCTTCCGAGGTTCCTGAGCGGCAGAAATTGAAAAAGAAACAGCCCCAGAAAGAAAAAGAAGAACAGCAGGACACGGAACTGAAGGCAGAGGAGCTTCCGCCGCCGCATGTAATAAAGGCCTGTCTGGATGATTTTGTAATCGGACAGGAGCATGCGAAAAAGGTTATTTCTGTGGCTGTATACAACCATTACAAAAGAGTTACGGACAAATCCGAGGATGACGTTGAAATAGAAAAGACCAATATGCTGATGATTGGTCCGACAGGTTGCGGAAAGACCTATCTGGTAAAAACGCTTGCTAAAATTCTTAATGTACCGCTGGCAATCACGGACGCGACCTCATTAACGGAGGCCGGCTATATCGGCGATGATGTAGAAAGCGTTCTTTCCAAGCTTCTTTTGGCAGCAGACAATGATGTAGAGCGTGCTGAGCATGGAATTGTGTTTATTGATGAGATTGACAAAATTGCCAAGAAAAGGAATACAAACAGCCGTGACGTCAGTGGAGAGTCAGTACAGCAGGGACTTCTGAAGCTCCTGGAAGGGAGCAAGGTAGAAGTTCCGGTTGGAGCAAGCAGTAAAAATGCAATGGTTCCGATGACAACCATGGATACGACCAATATTCTGTTTATCTGCGGCGGAGCATTTCCGGACTTGGACGAGATAATAAAAACACGTCTGAACAAGAAGTCCTCTATGGGCTTTGATGCTGATTTAAAAGACAAATACGATAACGATCCGGATCTGTTACAGAAGGTATCGCTGGAGGATCTGAGAGAATACGGAATGATTCCGGAGTTTCTTGGACGGCTTCCGGTAGTTTATGCACTTCAAAGTCTGACAAGAGAGATGTATATCAGAATATTGACCGAGCCAAAGAATGCTATAATTAAACAGTATAAAAAATTGCTTGGAATGGATGAGGTTGACCTGATATTTGATGACAGTGCGTTGGAAGCCATTGCAGACAAGGCAATTGAGCGAAAAACCGGAGCAAGAGCCCTGCGCGCTATTATTGAGGAATTCATGATGGACATTATGTATGAGATTCCGAAGGACGATAATATCGGAAGAGTTACAATTACCGGTGATTATATCAACAAAAAGGGCGCGCCGGTCATTGATCTGCGTGCAACTGACCGGACAATACCTGTTGCGGTGATTGAGCAGAACAGGTAAGAAGGAAAAAACCGGCAAGACAGAAAGGATACCGGTGAAGAAAAAAATATCCGGTAGGAGATAAGAATGAAATTGAAAGAAATCCGGGGAATGTTAAGAGATCTGATTACGAATACCTGCTATTTCAGAGCATATTACAAGAAGCCGATCCGTGAAAAATATATTCTGATTGAATCCAAGAACGGCTCGGATCTTGCAGGAAATATGTTTCAGATTCTGCTTGAACTGACTGGTCCGGAATACAGTGAGTACAGTATCTGGCTTGCATACTCGGCCAAAAAGAAGGACGCAGTGCTTGAGCGTCCGAAACAATACGGAATACAAGGAATTCATCCTGTTCGAATCAGATCAAGAAGATACTTTTGTCTGCTTGCCACAGCAAAGTATCTTTTTACTGACACTTCTTTCCTGAGAAATTATGTAAAGCGCGAGGGTCAGACGATTACCAACACCTGGCACGGAACACCGATGAAATATATGGGAGTTGATGTTACTGACCGGATTTATGCAATGGGAAACGTTCAGCGAAATCTCCTATACGCAGATTATCTTGTTTACCCCAACGATTTTATGAAGGAGATCATGGTAAATGCATATCTGCTGAACAACCTCTACCGCGGAACGATTCTGTGTGAAGGCTATCCGCGCAATTCCTGCTTTTTTGATCCGGACTGCGGAAAAAATATCCGCAGCGAGCTGGAGCTTGAAGGAAAACAGGTTTCTGTCTATATGCCGACATGGCGCGGAACCCTGACAAATAAAGCATCGGATCAGCTGCTTCTTATGCTGGAGTATTTTTTTATTCCGCTGGATCGTATGATGCAGGACAACCAGATTCTGTATATTAAGCTGCATCCGTTTGTCAATAAACAGCTGAATCTGTGCGGCTACAAACACATCCTTCCGTTTCCAAACCGCTATGATACCTATGAATTCTTAAATATCTGTGACATCCTGATTACGGACTATTCCAGCGTTTTTTTCGATTTTGCCAACACGCGAAAAAAAATTATATTATTCGCCTATGATGAAACACAGTACCGCAGAGAACGCGGGATGTATATTCAGCCGTCCGAGCTTCCTTTTCCTACGGTCAGAACCTCGGAGCAGCTTTTTAGGGAAATGTGTTGCCCCAAGAACTATGATGATACCGATTTTCTTAAAAAATGCTGTACATATGATGCAGCAGGTGCTGCAGAACGTATCTGCCGTCATGTAGTGAAAGGAATTCCAAGCTGTAAGGAAGAAAAGGTAATACCAAATGGAAAGAAAAATGTCCTGATTTATGCGTCTTTTGTTGCCAAGAACGGGATGACAACAGCGCTGTTCAGCCTGCTGAAAAGTCTAGACAAGAATGAGCGGAATTATTATATCAGTTTTCAGGAAGCATCTGCCAAGAAGGATCCGATGTCAGTACGACAGCTTCCCGAGGGGATAGGATTTCTGCCAATCAGCAGTGATCTTGATCCAACCTTTATGGAAATGCTCTGCTGTCATGAATATTTTAAGGGACGAACCGGACATGCATCCGCGAAACGTTATAAGGATCGTCTGTATGAGAGAGAATTCAGTAAGCATTTTGGTGGCGCGGCACTTGACTGCGTAATTGAATATACCGGTTATGGAATAAAAATGGTTTCTTTATTTGAAGCCTTTCGTGGAAAAAGAGTTATTTTTGTGCATAATAACATGGTGGAAGAGTTGAGAAGCAAAGAAAATCAGAACCTTGTTGCACTGGCCTCAGCCTACCGGAATTACGATTGTGTCGCTGTGGTATCAGAAGATATGATGACGCCGACAGTGGAAATCGGAGGGCGCAGGGACAACATTGTTACAGTCAATAACTGTCATGCTTATCAAGAGGTGCTGGAAAAGGGCGAAGCACCGGTCTTTTTTGACAAGGAGACAACCAGCAATGTTTCACTGGCATCTTTGAAAGCCAGATTAGAAGGTAATAAAATCCGTTTTATAACGATTGGACGCTTTTCTGCCGAAAAAGGGCATAAAATGCTGATTTCTGCATTTGAACGATTCAGTGCAGAGCATCCGGAATCCTGTCTGATTATTATCGGAGGATATGGAACACTTTATTGGGAGATTCGGGGACTGGCACAGAAATCAACTGCGGATATAGTTGTTATCCGTACAATGAAAAATCCGATGCCTGTTCTGAAGCAATGTGACTTCTTCCTGCTGTCATCGTACCATGAAGGTCTTGGACTTGTGCTTCTGGAGGCGGATACACTTGGAATTCCGGTGGTCTCTACCGACATACCGGGACCACAGGGCTTCATGCAGAAATACGGAGGAATGCTGGTTCCGCCGGATGAAAACGGGATGTATCAGGCCATGCAGGCGTGTATAGAAGGCAAGGTAAAACCTCTGAATGTAGATTATGAAGAATATAACCGGTACGCAGTGGAACAGTTCGAGCAGATGCTGAATGGATTATTGCAGTAAACTGCTAGGACTGATACTGAACGGACGACTGAAGGTCAGAAACGCTATTAAACGGATGACTGAAGGTCAGGACTGATATAGAACGGAGTATTGCAGGTAAGCAGTGAAAGCGTTGCAGACAGAAATAAAGAATAAGAGTGTACAAGACGCTAAAGAATGGGGATTGGAATGAAGATTGGTATCATTACATTTAACAGTGCGCACAACTATGGAGCGGTTTTGCAGGCATGGGCGCTACAGGAATATCTGACTGGGCAGGGGTACGAGGTAGGTATAATCAATTACCGGCTCCCACAGATCGATAACGTATACCGGCTTTTTACACCGGAAACACCGTACCGGTTGAGTATAATGAACCGTTTACATCAGAAAAGGCAGTACCTTAAAGTTTTACGCAACAGCCCGAAGCTTGTACACACCTATCGTAAATTTGAACGATTTATTCGGAAACGTCTGAATACAACGTGTCCATATTATTCGTTTAAAGAGCTGAAAGCAGCAAAACCAGAATTTGATATTTTGATTGCAGGAAGTGACCAGATATGGAACGGAGCCTATACGAAGGGTGTAAATCCGGGATTTTTTCTGGCCTTTGGACCTGCTTGTGCAAAAAGGATATCTTATGCAGCCAGCATCGGAAAGGATAGAATTCCGGTAGAAGAGCAGGAAAGCTTTCGTCAGAATCTCCAGAGATTTGATTATCTGTCGGTTCGGGAACAAAAGGGAAAGGACGAAATCGAAAAACTGACGAATCAGCCGGTGGCAATAACGGTTGATCCGACGTTTTTGATCCCAAGGGAACATTTTGATACGATTCGTCGTAATCCGAGCATTAAGAAATGCTATATTTATGTCCATAATGTCCACTTAAAAAAACAGGATGACAGGCTGCTTGCGGTTGCGGAAGAGCTGTCCGGACGAAGCGGTCTGCCGGTTGTTTACAACCGGAGCGGATACAGCTTTTCAAACGAGCTTCCTGCAGCTCTGGATAATAGTCCGGAGGAGTTTTTGGGGTGGATTGCGTCTGCGGAATATGTGGTGACTAATTCTTTTCATGCAACGGTATTTGCATTGATTTATCATCGCAATTTTATTACTATACCGGCAACAGCCAATCCGGAGCGAATGAAGCATCTGCTGGAAAGCCTTGATTTATCGAATCATCTGATGGAAACAGCAGGGCAGGTTCCTGCTTCCCTTGAGAAGCTTTCCATAGATTATACAGAGGTTGACCAAAAACGCACTGCACTGACAGAAAAATCGCACGAATTCCTGAAGAACGCGCTGAACGGTCCAAAGACAACCGTAAAGTTGTCTGCAGAAGAAGGAAGCTTTCTGAGGACAGGAGATCGTTTTGGCTGCTTTGGCTGTGGAATCTGTGCAGAGACTTGTTCGCAGCATGCGATTAAGATGGAGTACGATGATGAGGGATTTTTATATCCGGTAATCCAGAAAGAACTTTGTATGGACTGCGGAAGCTGTATTATCGCCTGTGAAACCAAAATCGGGAAGGATAAAGCAGCAGCAAAATCAGAGGAAAAAGAAGAAACAGAAAAAGCAAAAGAAAAAGCAAAAGAAAAAGCAAAAGAAGAAGCAAAAGAAGAAGCAAAAGAAGAAGCAAAAGAAGCAGCGACGGACAGCTATTGTGCAAAGTATCGTCCTGATAGTCTTCCTATGCTGAGCTTTACCGAATCTGCACTGCTTCCTTTTTACAGGAGCTGTATACAGAAACAAGGCAAAGTCATTTCACGCAGTTTTGATGAGAAGCTACAGCCGGTCTACCGTATAATTGAATCGGAGGACGAGCTGGTTCGGATCAGCGGTGGAATCATACCGGAGGCAGATTTAAGTGTGGGTAGAAAGCTGATTGGAGAACTACTGAAGCAGGGAGAAAGGGTTCTATTTATCGGTAATCCCTGTGAAACTGCAGCGATGCGGGAAGCCTTCCCGCATCAGGAAGGAAGGCTGTTTACAATCGGTTTTCTGTGTAAGGGAATTACTTCGGAAAAGGTGTTTGGTCTTTATCGGAAATCTCTTGAGACCTTATATGAATCCGAATTGAAAAGTATCAGCGCGTCCAATCTGATACGAGGCTGGAAAATACCTCATTTATGTGCGGAATTTTCTTCCGGAGAGGTTCTTCTGGAACCGGCATGGAGAAATCTGTATTATAAACAGTTTGTAAAGCATCGGTTTAATCGTCCATCCTGTTATACCTGCAGTTATTTTGAAAATGTAGAGAACTATGCGGATCTAGTCATCGGACCTTATCTCGGAGACAGCTTTACTACTGAGGACAGGTATGAAGGGATGTTTATTCTGAGTACAGCAAATGAATTTGGCAGACAGCTGATTTCTGAATGCAGCAGCAGCTTTGTTCTGCAAAAAGAACAAAAAACAGAGCTTATGACCGGAGCGCAGAAGGAGCATTTTGTACTTAACAATACAAGAAAAACATTTATTAAAAAGCTTGAGACGATGGATATTATGTCATTACTGAATGAAAAATAGGAGTGAGACGAAAAGTCTCACTCCCAGGATGTTTTTATATAAAATCCGGAGCCGGTTCACTTAAGAACGTAATTCCGATGATTCCGGGACCGGTGTGGGCACCGATTGCGCAGCCGACATAGCTTTCCATAAAACTGGTACAGCTATACTTTTCTTTTAACATTTCCTTTACCTGATGAAGAGTATCAATGCAGTCTCCGTGAACCAGTCCGATAGTCTGGTGATCCAGTGCTGTCCCACGTTCACCGACAATTTCTACAACACGCTTTAGGGACTTCTGACGTCCGCGGACATTCTCAAAGGAAGATAATGCGCCCTCATCAGTCACTTCAATTATTGGTTTTAAATCCAGCAGATTACCGGCAATTGCAGTGGAACGCTTGATTCGTCCGCCTTTGTAAAGATAATCGAGGGTCTCAACCGTGAAAATATGTTCCATATGATTGAAGTAAAAATCAGCAGCCCGTATGATTGTCTCCTTGGAAGCACCGTTTTCATAAAGATTAACAAGATACATGACTGCAACGCCAAAACCAAGCGATGCGCATCTTGAATCAATGATGGTCAGATCAAAATCCGGATATTTTTCAAGCAGATCACGCTTTGCAAGGTTGGCAGCATTAAAGGTTCCGGCAATCCCGGTGGAAAAGCAGAAATATATCAGGGTGTCACCGTTCTTGGCATATGGTTCAAAATTGGTAGTAAACATATATTCGTTGATGTGATAGGTTGTTACATGTGTACCGGAACGAAGAATATCATAAAAATTTTCCGGTAAAATGGTGTCACCGTCGAAAAAATCCTTTTCATTAATAACTACAGGGGTCGGTATTACATGAAGATTATGAGCCTTAATATAATCGCGTGGCAGATCAGTTGCAGAATCGGTAATGATTTTAAGAGCCATAAGTATCCCTCCGTATAAAATATCGCTGTAAGGGATATTATAATACATTTTATCTCTTATTTCTAATAAATAATATGGAAATTATAAGGTTTCCCGAAGACTTGCAAGAGCATCATACACATTTAAAAGTCCCCAGCCTGTTTCGCGGTTCGGATAAACGGAACCGTCCCGTGTGGCGCCTTTAATCAGAAGCTTTTTCATTTCTATTCCATTCATGTAAAGCCGGCGTCCGTGAATTAATGCATACTCAAAGATCAGGGCAGTGGCTCCGGCGGCTTCTGCAGCGGAGATGCTGGTACCGGAACGCAGAGTAAAACTACCGCCCGGAACCGGCCCTTTGATCTGTACACAGGGGGCTGCAAAATCGGGCTTTATTACATTGCTGCGTGTATAGCCGCGCCCGGATTCGATGAATACACCGCCGGTACGGTCATCATATCCGGCGACCGTCATGGTTTGTACTCCGTTGCCCGGATCACAGAGGGTAATGTTCGGATCCGGCTGTAGAAAGCCGGTGTCTTTTCCGATAAACGGACGAAGCGGAAGCCAGGCATCAAACTGAGAGTACTCGGAATCGTAAAAGACACGGATCGTCCAGATTCCGGAAGTCGGAGCATGGAATCTAAACAGAATGAGCTGATCGCCTGACCGCTGCTCTACGATTTCATAATCTACATAAACAATTGTTTTTTCAAAGGTAAAGGTCACAACGGTACTAAAGTTAACTCGGGCAGGAAACCTTGATGAATACTCCCCACTCGGGGAAAGAACCGCTGCTGAAATAAGACCTGGAGCCGTTCCCCATAAAGAGACTGTGAAACCTGCTTCTTTTTCACCGACACGAATCTCCATATCTTCGAAGCCCTGCGAAGGAGCAAGACCGGGAATCAATCCGGACTCCTTTGCAACAACACCTTTTTTTCGTACTCCTCCGCGATAATGAGCGGCGGCATTTCCCTGATTACCGGCTGCCGTCACAGCGCAGATTCCGTACCTGTTAGACATGCTGTCCAGCAGTTCTTCAATGATACCGCGTCCTTCGTGACTTTCCTGATTTGTTCCAAGCCCAAGACAGATAGAAAGCGGACGGTTTTCTCTGCGCGAGAGCAGATGAAGGTAACGAATCGCCATAGCAATGTCATTTTCCTGAAAGCAGAGAAGATCCTCAGAGACACAAAAGTATTTTTTTAGATATTTTTTAGCCGGTTTCAGCTTTACCATAACTATTTTAGCCAAAGGAGCGTAGCCTGTAAAATCTTCATTTAAAATTATGTTGCCCGCAGCAACTCCTGCAAGAAATGTACCGTGTCCATCTACATCAGTAGTATTAGCTATTTCTAACGGATTTTTGCTTGTTAAGGCTTGATTTAACAATCCTTCCGTAAACTCAGTTCCATACCCGAATCCATCAGGAAGAGGACCGTCATTTACGGTCTGATCCCAGATGGAGATAATACGTGTAGTACCGTCGGCATTTAGAAATACAGGATTGGTATAATCGATTCCGGTATCAATTAATCCGATGATACAGCCCTGTCCAAATAATCCGAGTTCTCCCTGCCTGCGAATCTTTCCTACACCCGAAGCTTCGCTGCTTCCGGTATCAAGAAGACCGTACAGCTTTGGTATCGCACTGTAATCCGATCTTGCTGTTTGAACAAGGTCGGTATTTTCTATTTTATAGTAAACAACAGCATAACGGTCGTCAATGAGCTGGTAGCAATCTGCCAGAGTGTCTTGCTTTAACTGTTCCACATCACCGTTGAACTGTGCAAAATAATCTACGACCGATTCTGAAACAATAGAATCACGACAGTTTTCTTTCATAGGGTTCGCCGTATTTTGGTATTTCACCATCTTATGCAGCTATCAATGATTATGTGAAAATATTATAGTGTGTGAAACGTGAAGCTCATTTCTACACAATGAGCGAAGTCTGCTGATTGTTTTGTTAAAATTACTTGACATTAGGAAACGGGCAGTGTTAATTATAGTATAAACTGTTCAATTAGTATTTTGCTAAAGAAACCAAGCTGTATAATTATTTTCGCATATATATATTTTTGTACCTGTGCACCAAGGGTTCGAATGATACTGGGAAGGTTGTGATTATCCAAATGAATATCTTATATTTAAAATACGTTGTCGAAATAGCTAAAACCGGATCAATTAATAAAGCTGCTGAGAATCTTTTCATTGCCCAGCCCAATATGAGCAGGGCGGTGAAGGAGCTCGAAGCATCGCTTGGCGTGACATTATTTGACAGAACCTCGAAAGGAATGACGCCAACACCCGAAGGAGAAAAGCTGCTGCAATATGCAACCAATATTCTTCGTCAGGTAGATGAAGTAGAAGCATTGTTTGATGAAAGCCGGAATGACCGCCAGACATTTTCAATTTCTGTACCGCGTGCCAGTTATATTGCCAAAGCCTTTGCAAACTTTTCGAGAAGCATTGAGCCGGAAAAACGAACGGAAATTTTTTATAATGAAACCAATTCCATGAGAGCTGTCAATAACATTCTGCAGGGCGATTACAAGCTTGGAATTATCCGCTATGCGGCACAGTATGATCATTACTTCAGAGAAATGCTGGAGGAAAAGGGACTGCAGTATGAGACAGTTACGGAATTCAGCTATATTTTACTGATGGGAAAGGAGAACCCTCTTTCTGAAAGAGCGGTAATCAAATATAAGGATCTGCATCCATACATCGAGATTGCTCATGCGGATCCGTTTGTTCCGTCACTGCCGCTTGCCGAAGTACGAAAAAGTGAGTTGCCAAATGACGTTATGCGCAGAATTTTTGTATTTGAACGGGCAAGCCAGTTCGAACTGCTGACCGTGAATCCTGAAACCTTTATGTGGGTGTCACCGATTCCGAATGATCTGCTTGAACGTTATCAGCTGGTACAGAAAAAATGCGAGGATAATAACAGAGTCTATAAGGATGTGCTGATCTATAAGAATAATTATCATCTCTCCAAGCTGGATAATGCATTTATCACGGAGCTTTGCAATTCAAAACGAAAATACCTTTAATAATAATGTAACGGCGGACGGAAAATGTCCGTCTTTTTTAATTAATCCAAATAAAAAAAGCTATATCGATACATATATATCGATATACTTTTTTCATTATTCTTTTTCGAAGAAAAATATGATATATAATAACCAGAACCAAAAAAGAGCATTCTAAAGGAGAAGCCGATGAGACAGATTAAACTTTCAAAACCGCTGCTCGAACGGCTGCCGGCTTATCTGAAGTATCTGAAGACTCTGCCGCAGGAACAGAACGAGACGATTTCAGCCACGGTGTTGTCGAGAGCACTCGGACTCGGAGAAGTACAGGTTAGAAAGGATCTTGGAATGGTAAGCGGAGCCGGACGACCAAAGGTTGGTTATGAGATCGGTACGTTGACAGAGCAGCTGGAGAAACTGCTGGATTCAGGAAATACAGTAACGGCGGTTTTGATCGGTGCAGGAAAGCTTGGAAATGCAATTCGTGATTATGACGGATTCGCAGAGTACCGAATCAGGATTATTGCAGCCTTTGACAACGATGCAGGAAAAATCAATACGATGGGGACGGAAAAAGCGGTATATCCGATGTCGGAGCTTAAGGATTACTGCCTGTATCATGATGTAAGCATCGCAATACTTACGGTTCCCGAAGATCAGGCGCAGCAGGTATGCGACAAGGTGGTTGCTGCCGGAATCCGGGCAGTCTGGAATTTCGCACCGAGGCGGCTTATTGTTCCGGACAATGTACAGATAAGAAACGAGAATCTCGCATCTTCTCTGGCACTGCTTGCCGATAAGGTCAGACAACGTAAAACAAATCTAGCTATATAGGAGGAAATGAACATTATGAAAGAGAAAAGCATGGAACTCGTTGACAGCGTAGAAAAACTGGAAACAGCGATTGCACGTGTAAAAGCGGCGCAAAAGGAATTCTCTGTTTACACACAGGAGCAGGTTGATAAAATCTTTCTTGCTGCATCCTTAGCTGCCAACAAGGTGAGAATCCCGCTAGCAAAACTGGCAGTGGAAGAAACAGGAATGGGAATTGTAGAGGACAAGGTCATAAAGAACCATTATGCATCCGAATATATTTACAATAAGTACAGGGATGCAAAGACCTGCGGTGTGATTGAAGAAGATAAGGAATTCGGAATCAAGAAGATTGCGGAACCAATCGGTGTTATAGCAGCGGTAATTCCGACAACCAACCCGACTTCGACAGCGATCTTTAAGACGCTGATTGCATTAAAGACCAGAAACGGAATCATCATTAGTCCACATCCCCGTGCAAAGAACTCTACGATTGCAGCGGCTAAGACAGTGCTTGAAGCAGCGGTTGCTGCCGGTGCTCCGGAGGAAATCATCAGCTGGATTGATGTTCCGAGCCTTGAAATGACGAATCTTTTGATGAAAGAAGCGGATATTATTCTTGCGACCGGAGGTCCGGGTATGGTGAAAGCAGCTTATTCATCAGGAAAACCGGCGCTTGGCGTAGGTGCGGGAAATACTCCGGCAATCATTGATGACACGGCAGATATTGTTCTCTCTGTAAGCTCCATCATCCATTCCAAGACCTTTGACAACGGCATGATCTGTGCCTCCGAACAATCCGTGATTGTACTGGACAGCGTATATGAGGAAGCCAGACACGAATTTGCTGCCAGAGGCTGTTATTTCCTGAACGAGGATGAAAAAGAAAAGGTTCGTAAGACAATTCTGATCAACGGTGCATTAAATGCCAAAATCGTAGGACAGAAGGCGGTAACTATCGCCGCACTGGCAGGGCTCACCATTCCGGAGGGCTCTAAGATATTGATCGGTGAGGTCGAAAGCGTGGATCTATCAGAAGAGTTTGCCCATGAAAAATTATCTCCGGTACTTGCAATGTACCGAGCAAAGAATATTGACGATGCATTTGAGAAGGCAGAACATCTGATAGCTGACGGCGGTTATGGACATACCTCCTCGATTTATCTGAATGCAACCACTGAACAGGGAAAAATCGACCGCTTTGCAGCGAGAATGAAGACCTGTCGTATTCTGGTGAACACACCTTCTTCTCACGGCGGAATCGGTGATCTTTACAACTTTAAGCTTGCACCTTCGCTGACACTTGGCTGTGGAAGCTGGGGCGGCAACAGTGTGTCCGAAAATGTCGGAATCAAGCATTTGATCAATATAAAAACCGTAGCTGAAAGGAGAGAAAATATGCTGTGGTTCCGTGCACCTGAAAAGGTATATCTGAAGAAAGGCTGTCTTCCGGTTGCTCTTGATGAGCTGAAGACCGTGATGGGAAAGAAAAAAGCATTTATTGTTACTGACAGCTTCTTATATCATAACGGAAATACAAAATCAATTACAGCTAAGCTTGACGAGATGGGGATTGAGCACACAACCTTCTTTGAGGTGGCTCCGGATCCGACACTTGCCTGTGCAAAAGCTGGAGCAGAGCAGATGAAGGCATTCCAGCCGGATGTAATCATCGCTCTCGGCGGTGGTTCTGCAATGGATGCCGGAAAGATTATGTGGGTACTGTACGAGCATCCGGAGGTTGACTTCATGGATATGGCTATGCGTTTCATGGATATCCGCAAGCGTATTTATACCTTCCCGAAAATGGGAGAAAAGGCATATTTCATTGCAATTCCGACTTCAGCAGGTACAGGCTCGGAGGTGACACCGTTCGCGGTTATTACGGATGAGAAGACCGGAGTGAAATATCCTCTTGCCGACTATGAGCTTCTTCCGAAAATGGCAATCATTGATGCGGACTTCCATATGACAGCTCCGCGCGGACTGACCGCAGCATCCGGAATTGATGCGGTAACCCATGCACTGGAAGCTTATGCTTCCATGATGGCAACCGATTATACCGATGGACTTGCACTCCGGGCATTAAAGGTTATCTTCGAATATCTGCCCAGAGCCTATGATGACGGAGCAAATGATCCGGTAGCACGAGAAAAGATGGCAAATGCAGCGACGATGGCGGGTATGGCATTTGCAAATGCATTCCTTGGAGTCTGTCACTCCATGGCACACAAGCTCGGAGCATTTCACCACCTTCCTCACGGAGTAGCAAACGCCCTGATGATCGATGAGGTAATCCGTTTCAACTCGGCGGAGGTACCGGCAAAGATGGGAACCTTCTCACAGTACGATCATCCTCATACACTGGCTCGTTATGCAGAGGTTGCAGAATATCTCGGAGTACAGGGAGAGAACGACCAGGAGAAGGTAGATAACCTGATCAAAGCAATTGATGCTCTGAAAGCAAGAGTCGGAATCAAACCGACCATTCAGGATTACGTTCAGGACGAAACAGATTTTATCAATCGTTTAGATGCAATGACCGAGCAGGCCTTTGATGATCAATGCACCGGCGCAAATCCACGTTATCCGCTGATGAGCGAGATCAAGCAGATGTATTTGAATGCATATTACGGAAAGACCTTTGCAGAAACTGAGCTTCCTCATCCGGAAGCAGCTGTAAAACTGGATCCCGTGAAGAAAAATTACCGGAAAACAAAGAATAATTAGGAGGCGAACATGATGAAGCTTGACAGAATTATTGCCGTAAGAACAAGTAAAACCGTCTATCGTGACGGAGATGACTGTATTAAGGTATTTGATAAAGATTATTCCAAGGCGGATGTCTTAAATGAAGCACTCAACCATGCAAGAGTCGAGGAAACAGGACTTTGTGTACCGGAACTGAAGGAGGTTACAACGATTGACGGAAAATGGGCAATCGTGACAGAATTTATTAAAGGAAAAACACTGGCCCAGATGATGCAGGAGGAGCCGGAGAAAAAGGAGGAATACCTGAATCTGCTGGTTGATCTGCAGATGGATGTTCAGTCAAAATCCTGTCCGAAGCTGAACCGCCTGAAGGATAAGATGAATGCAAAGATCAGTCAGACCGATCTGGATGCGACAACACGCTATGACCTGCATACCCGTCTTGAGGGTATGCCAAAACACAGCAAGCTCTGTCACGGAGATTTCAATCCTTCGAACATCATTATTACAGATGACGGAAAGAAATACATTATTGACTGGGCACATGCGACTCAGGGAAATGCTTCTGCCGATGTTGCAAGAACATATCTTCTTTTCTGGCTTGCGGGTGACATTGACGGAGCAGATCAGTATCTCGATCTGTTTTGCAAAAAGAGTGATACGGCAAAACAATATGTACAGAAATGGATGCCGATTGTGGCTGCCTCCCAGTCTGTAAAGGGAAATGAAAAGGAACGTCAGTTCCTGCTGTCATGGGTCAATGTAGTAGATTACGAATAAAATGAAAAGGCACAGAGAAAGACCGGTTGAATAAAAAGCGTATTCAACGACATGTTCAGGTGCGTTGCTGCGCACAGATGAGGAAATAGTGCGAAAGATGAACCTTTCACACGCAGATTTGTGCCTGCGCGGTGCTTGACACAAAGTCTGTTATACGCAAAAAGCCGCGCAGAAATGGAGATTAGTGCGAAAGATGAACCTTTTGCACGCAGATTTGTGCCTGCGCGTTGCTTGACACAAAGTCTGTTATGCGCAAAAAAGCTGCGCAGAAATGGAGATTAGAATGAAAGTTATGGTATGTATCGGTTCCTCATGTCACATCAAAGGCTCACGTCAGGTAGTAGAACAGCTGCAATATCTGATTGCCGAGAATGAACTGAAGGATAAGGTGGAGCTATCCGGAACCTTCTGTATGGGTAAATGCCAACAGGGTGTATGTGTGACGGTAGACGAGGAATTTCACTCGGTAAGCCCGGAGGGTGTAAAAACATTTTTCGAAAAAGAGATTCTTGCAAAGGTAAAATAATATGACAACGATTCAGGTTTGTGTCGGAAGCTCCTGCTGCCTGCGCGGCTCACAGGAGATTGTGGAAATACTTCAGCAGCTTGTGGCTGAGAACCATCTGGAAAAGCAGGTGGTTCTCTCCGGAAGCTTTTGTACGGGCAAATGCAACCGTGTCGGTGTAACCGTTACCGTAGAGAACGAAGTATTCACCGGAATTACGCCGGTAACTTTACGGGAATTCTGGAAAGAAGAAATTGAGAAACGTATCGAAAGGGGCTGAACAAGGTGTCGGATTGTCTCACACTCAAAAAATCAAACTGTAAGAACTGCTATAAATGCATCCGGTTCTGTCCGGTGAAATCCATTCGGTTTTCCGGAAACCAGGCACATATCATCGGAAACGAATGTGTTCTGTGTGGTCACTGTTTTGTTGTCTGTCCGCAGAATGCCAAAGAAATAACAAGCGAAATCGAAAAGGTAAAGGTGATGATTCAAAGTGGGGATCCGGTTTATGTCAGTCTTGCTCCTTCCTTTATCGCCAACTATGACGGTGTCGGAATAGAATCAATGCGTGAAGCATTGAAAAAGCTTGGGTTTGCAGATGCAGAGGAAACAGCAATCGGTGCAACGCTGGTCAAGAACGAATACGACCGGATGCTTGAGGAAGACAATCGTGACATTATCATTACCTCCTGCTGTCACTCCGTCAACCTGCTGATTCAGAAGTATTTTCCGGCAGAGCTTCCGTATCTGGCTGATGTGATGTCTCCGATGCAAGCTCACTGCAGTGATATCAAGCGCAGGTACCCACAGGCCAAGACAGTGTTTATCGGACCCTGCGTGGCAAAAAAGGATGAAGCAGAGTATTATTCCGGCCTCGTTGACGCGGTACTCACCTATGAGGAGCTGACCGGCTGGCTGAAAGAACAGCAGATTGAGCTGAAGCAGAATGCGGACTGCAATAATGAAAGCCGTGCCAGATTCTTCCCGACAACCGGAGGAATCCTAAAAACAATGAAAAAAGAAAATCTTTCGTATACCTACATTTCCGTTGACGGGATGGAGAACTGCATTGCGGCGCTGCATGATATTGAAAGCGGAAAGATTCACAGATGCTTTATCGAAATGTCCGCTTGTATCGGAAGCTGTATCGGCGGTCCGGTTATGGAAAAATACCACCGTTCTCCTGTTCAGGATTATATCGCGGTGGCAGGCTATGCCGGAAAAAAAGATTTTCCGGTAGACAAAGAGGATGATGTAAATATCAAAAAGTATTTTACTGCAATTGAAAAGCGCCTTCCTATGCCGTCCGAATACGAAATCGGTGAAGCACTGAAACAGATGGGGAAGACAAAACCATCCGATGAGCTGAACTGTGGTTCCTGCGGTTATAATACCTGCCGTGAAAAGGCGGTGGCAATCCTTCAGGGTAAAGCAGAAATCTCGATGTGTCTGCCATATCTGAAGGACAAAGCAGAAAGCTTTTCCAACAGTATTGTAAACAATACGCCGAACGGACTTATTGTTCTGAACGATAAACTGGAGGTTCAGCAGGTTAATGCATCAGCCAGAAGAATTCTGAATATCCGATCTGAATCCGATGTGCTTGGAGAACAGATTGTCCGTGTGATGGATCCGTCGATATTTATCAAGGTTCTGGAGAGTAAAACCAGTATACGTGACCAGAGAATTTATCTGGCAGACTATAAAAAATTCGTTGAACAGACGGTGGTATATGATGCAGAATTTCATCTTCTGATCTGTATTATCCGTGACGTGACCGAAGAAGAAAATGAGCGCCGTATGCGTGAATCCTTAAGTCAGCAGACCTTGGAAACCGCAGATAAGGTAGTTGACAAGCAGATGAGAATTGTACAGGAAATTGCATCATTACTCGGTGAAACTGCAGCAGAAACCAAGATTGCACTGACAAAACTGAAGGAGTCGATTGTTGATGAATATAAGGATTAATGATTTATGCGCCGACATCGGCTATAAGAGCATAAACCATTACGGAGAGCAGCTCTGCGGAGACTGTGTGGATATTGTTGAACAAAATGAGAATTCAACTGTCATCGTCCTTGCGGATGGTTTGGGAAGCGGAGTAAAGGCAAATATATTGTCAACTCTGACTTCAAAGATTATTTCCACCATGATGGCAGCCGGTCTGACAATTGAGGATTGTGTATCGACAATTGCGGCAACACTTCCAATCTGCTCAGTGCGCGGAGTCGCATATTCTACATTCACCATTCTCCGTCTGGTAGATAATTCGGAAGCGGAAATCATCCAGTATGATAATCCGCAGGTCATACTGATCCGGAACGGTGAAAATTACGATTATCCTAAGACCGAAATGCTGATTGGCGGCAAGAAAATATACAAATCCGAAATCAGTCTCTGCGAAAAGGATTTGTTCGTTGCCATGAGCGATGGCTGTCCCCACGCAGGACTTGGAATTGCCTATAACTTTGGCTGGAAGCGTGAAGATATCGCTGCATTCATGGAAACACTTTCCGATGTCGGATATACGGCAAAGACACTTTCTACGATTCTTGTGGATGAATGTAATCGGTTGTACGGAGGGGAACCTGGAGATGATGCTACTGCCTGTGTGGTGAAAATCCGAAAACGCGAGCCGATGAATATTCTTTTTGGACCGCCCTCCAACCGTGATGACTGTGACCGCATGATGTCTTTGTTCTTTTCAAAGGAAGGAAAGCACATTGTCTGCGGCGGGACGACCGCTTCAATTGCGGCAAGATATCTTGGAAAGACCGTAAAAGCAAGCCTGAAATTTGAATCCGCGGATGTTCCTCCGATTGCTGAAATCGACGGTGTCGATCTGGTAACCGAGGGTGTTATTACCGTGAACAAGGTACTCACCTATGCAAAGGATTATCTGGATGCCAATGCACTGTATGAGGACTGGAGTGTAAAGAAGCATGACGGTGCTTCACTAATCTGCCGACTTCTGTTTGAGGAAGCGACTGATATCAATTTCTATGTGGGGCGTGCAATCAATCCGGCACATCAGAATCCTGATCTTCCGATTAATTTCAGTATTAAAATGAATCTGGTACAGGAACTGTCGGAGTGCCTAAAGAAGATGGGAAAGAGAATAAAAGTGAGCTATTTTTAGTCAGTATTACATTGCGTAACTGCACTTGGTAACAGGACATTATCACATACAGAGTTTTATCGGCGCGCTGCCCGATGCAGGGTTCGTATACACAGAAAGCAGTGCAGAAACGGAAAAACATGCGAAAATTTGATACTAAGGTTCAGCATTTAAAATACAAGGTTCTTCGCGAGGTTGCAAGAGAGGCGTGGAATGACCGCCTTCCCGAGTCTGCAATTGATATTCCGAAGACCATCGTACCGGGGAAAATCCCAACCATGCGATGCTGTGTATATAAGGAACGCGCGATTCTTGCAGAGCGCGTGAAGCTTGCAATGGGCGGAGATAAGAAAAATCCAAATGTAATCGAGGTAATCGATATAGCCTGTGACGAATGTCCTGCTGCAGGTTATGATGTAACGGATTCCTGCCGTGGCTGTCTCGCTCACCGCTGTGAGGATGTCTGTAAACGCGGAGCAATTTCCTTTGACCACAACCATGTGGCTCATATCGATAAATCCAAATGCGTAGAGTGTGGTCAATGTGCAAAGGTCTGTCCGTTCTCGGCAATTGTTAATCGCAAACGTCCTTGTCAGAATGCATGTAAGGTGAAGGCCATTTCTATCAATGATGATATGGCAGCCTCTATTGATAATGAAAAATGTATTTCCTGCGGAGCCTGTGTATATCAATGTCCATTTGGTGCAATCACGGATAAGTCATTTATTCTTAATGTAATTGATATGATTAAAAAGAGTGGAAACAACGAGAAATACAAGATTTACGCAGTAGTTGCCCCATCCATCTCCAGCCAGTTTTCCTACGCAAAGCTTGGACAGGTCATCACCGGACTGAAAAGAATAGGGTTCCATACTGTGATTGAAGCTGCACTTGGAGCGGATATGGTTGCAGAAGCGGAATCTTTAGAACTTGCGGAGAAAGGGTTTCTAACAAGCTCCTGCTGTCCTGCATTTGTTGAATACATCAGGATTAATTTCCCGGAGCTGCTGCCCTATGTTTCCCACAATCTGTCTCCGATGGCAGCCATAGCAAGATATATCAAAGAGAACGATTCAAAATGCAAAGTAGTGTTTATCGGTCCCTGCACAGCAAAAAAGGCAGAAGCACAGAAAGACACAGTAAAACCCTTCATTGATGCGGTAATCACATTTGAAGAGCTGCAGTCATTGTTTGACAGCCTTGATATGGAGATTACGGATCTGGAAGAGGATGTACTCGATAATGCTTCATATTTCGGACGAATTTTTGCGCGTTCCGGCGGTTTATCCGACGCAGTTGCCGAAGGGCTGAAGGAACAGAACCTGACGGAGTTTGAATTAAAAGCCTGTGTCTGTGACGGAATTGAAGAATGCAGACTGGCACTGCTTAAAAAGAGTAAAAATGCGCTTGATGCAAACTTCATCGAAGGTATGGCATGTGTCGGGGGCTGTATCGGCGGAGCAGGGTGTCTGACTCATGGTGAAAAGAACAAAGCAGAGGTTGACAAATACGGAAGGGAAGCGCTGGAAAAAACTATTTCCGACGCGGTAGCGGTACTGAAATAAGACCTTAGCGCCATAAATCAAAAAAGACCTGAGGCATCCTGACATGGGAATCATAGTTTTAAAAACTCGGTATAGTCGTGAAAGTGGCTATACCGAGTTTCGTGCTTTCTCCGATAAAAAAGTAATTGCAGCAGTAGCGACTGACAACAGAATCAGTCTAATGAATGCCGGTTAAGGGGGTGTCTGACCGATCTTTTAATCCCGCTCATTGAAGCAATAGCACTCATAGTCTTGATGCCCGCCGGGCAAACCAGCTCGCAAGCACCGGATTTAGAACAGCCGGCTGAAAAATGGGTACGAAACGCCTTTTGGATTTGGGTATTCCCGTGTTCTCGAACCAGATATGCCTCAGGAGCTACAACAGCCCCAAAAAAGCGGTTCCCTATTTCATAGTTCGGGCAAACCTCCAAACATAGACCGCATTTCATACATTTTGCACAATCGTACCGCATTTGCCAATGCTGCTCCGTGCCAATTTCTACATCATCCTCCAGCCAGGCTTGGATGTTTTTAAGATTCTCAAAAATGATAGATTTATCCAAAATCAGATCCTCTATAACAGGAAATTTAGTGAGAGGCTCAATCGTGAGCAAATCCCCTTTCTCTAAAAAAGAACAACAGGCCAGCGATGGTTTACCGTTAATGATCATGCCGCATGCACCGCAAACTTTTTGCATACATGAACATTCCCAGGCTATTCTTTCGCAGCTTTTACCATCTATATCCTTGAGATCATCTTTAAAATTCAAGGTATCCAACACATAAGCTACCGTTTTATTGAACCCCCCATCATATAAAAAACTCTCGTAATAGGGTTTTCCACCATACCGCTGCCGTTTGATCTTCACAATCATATAGATTTCCCCTCCATTACAAAGGAAACGTCCATGCTTCCTTCATTCCATCGGACGATGCTCGCCTTTTTAAATTCATCTCGAGTCTGGGGAAAATCAATCCGATAATGTGCTCCCCGGCTTTCCTCTCGGCTCAACGCAGATTTCAGAATTGCTTTTGCCAGAATCAGCTGATTCTCAGCCATATAGGTACGGTATATATCGGAAAAAGGATCAAAATTTATCTTTTTAACTACATCAAGAAAGAAATCAATATCCTTGATTCCTTCTTTCAGCAATGTACCGCTTCGCACGATACCAAGATCCCGGTTCATTGTTTCTACTACCTGATTCATCATGAATTCGAAGGGAAATTTACTTGACGAAGATATCAGTGTTTCCATCTGTTTTTTACACCGAGCAACAGCTCCGGCTGTTGCAGGAAAAACGGCACCATTTCGTTCAACGGCGTTTTTTGCCGCAACCATCCCGGAATAACAGGCAGCAAGCAAGGAATTCCCCCCCAATCGATTTGCACCGTGGTAGATGGAAGCACATTCACCAACAGCAAACAGATTCTTTATTGTTGTTTCGTGGGTACGGTAGACGAACAAACCGCCCATAAAAAAATGCACAGAAGGAGCAACCGGAATCGGCTCCTTCGTGACATCCAGATTGATGTACAGCTTACATAAATCAAAAACCTCAGCTAATTTCTTGTGTATCTGTTGTTCACCTAAAAAAGTTATATCCAAAAACACCTGTTTTTTTGTTGCATAAATTTCCCGAGCTACCACATCACGGGGCATCAGATTGCCCTTTTCGCCGTATTTCTCCTCCATAAAATAAATGCGTTTGCCGTCTTCTACATAGAACAGTCGGCCACCCTCTCCTCGAGCCGCCTCGGTAATCAGCATCCTTTTTTGTGTTGTTTCAATGGTGGTGGGATGGTATTGGATCATCTCCAGATTTTTTAAATCAGCTCCCTGACGAAATGCCTGAGCAACTGCACTTCCATCACATAGCATAGAGCCGGTAGTTTTTCCGAACAGCAGATTCTGCCCTCCTGTTGCCAAAATCACTGCGTCGGCAGTTTCAGCGTAGACCGTATCATCAAGCTTATCCCATAAGACCGCTCCGCCGCAGCTTCCGTTCTCTGCCAGCAATTCCATAAAGAATTGATTCAGTCTGCGCTCAACCTTACCCTCAGCCTCCAGCTTTCTGCATCGCCGTGTGAGTGCAGTTACAATTTGTTTTCCGGTTAAGGAGCCACAGTATGCTGTTCGTCGTTTGCTTTGTCCGCCAAATGCCCGTTGATCAATATCACCGTTTTTATTTCGGGCAAATTCCACCCCAAGCTGCTCCAGCCAGTGCAGGATATCAGGTGCCGCTTTGCACATTCCATAAATTGCCTGCTCATCCCCAATAAAAACACCGCCCTTCATTGTGTCAGCCACATGAATAGCAACTGAATCATGTTCTTCCTGATAATCAAGGGCACCATTGATTCCACCGGCTGCCATCACGGACTGGGAACGTTCTGAAGGATAAGGTGAAGCTAAAATAACCTGAGCTCCGGCTTCTGCACAGGATATTGCCGATGAAAGCCCGGAAATTCCACTGCCGATAATCAGAACTTTTTTCATATGCTTTTCTCCATGACGGAGCGTAATTTGCGGAGTTACGCGTCTCAAATGTCAGATTTGAGACTGCGATTCAGGTTTGTGCTCCGTCACAAACTTGGTGGGCAAAAGATTTGTTCGTTAGAAAAATCTTTCACCCTTAGCTCCTCCTTAGAAGCAGTACAAGCAAAGGCAGACAAATGCGAATACTGCCAGCATAATGCCTGCAATATCGCAGATCTTTGCTGTGCAGCCGATTGATTTAGCACTTGTTGTTATACCCAGGGTAATCAACGCCTTAGGCACAGAGACCGCCACATGCAGAATAACTGCCAGCATCAGCAACGCTTCTAACATAAACATCACCATTGTGGGTGCAGCAATGGTTACAGAACCATCTGTCACTATAACAGAATAATGATTAGAATGAAAATGAAATAAAATCACTATCAGAATAGCCATCAATCGCTGGAAAATCGTCCGTATCTGGAACGAAGCGTATCGCCACGTCATACCTTGCTCGCTGCAAAAGAACAAAACAATAATAGACAGAAGTACATGAATCATAAATACTCCTGTAAAAGAATAACCGACTATTTTGTACCACGGGGCAAAGTGAACGAATCCCCCCAGCAAAAGTGCCATGATAGTAACATGCACCATCATGAGAACAGATGTAATAACCGCTGCTATTGCATTGATTTTTCTAAGAATTGTTTTATCCTCCATTATCCACTGATTATATTTATCAACCAAGTTCATCTGTATCCAATCTTCACAGCGCCAGTCTAAATGAATTACTTACTTATTATACCACTTATCATCGCACTTGCATAGAACAGGTTGATCTTTATACAGAGCGCGGAATATGTTCCCATCCTTGACAAAAGCAGTGAATTTGATATACTTGTGAGAGTTACTCATTTTGGCAACAGAATACGGCATTCATCACGAATCACTGCGGATGTGAAAGGAAAAAATGATACACAGCGAAGCAAGAGAAGCTATACTTAAACGCTTAGAGACAAGCAAGGTATCCGGTCTTTGTACTGAACAGGCAAAGGAGCGTCTGGACCAGAACGGATTAAACCAACTGAAGGCCGCAAAAAGAAAATCCATTTTGGTGCGCTTTCTGGATCAGTTTAAAGATGTAATGATCATTATTCTTTTGATTGCCGCCTTGATTTCTTTCATTGTGGCATTTCAGGGAGAGGACAGCAGTGAATTTTTTGAGCCTCTACTAATTGTAATTATTATATTGCTGAATGCCTGTCTTGGAGTAGCGCAGGAAAGCAAAGCGGAAAAGGCACTGGAGGCTCTGAAAAAAATGTCAGCGCCGCATGCGCGTGTGCTTCGTGACGGTCAGGAGATCGTAATCGAAGCGGCGCAGGTTGTGACCGGAGATATCGTTCTTCTGGAAGCGGGAGATTTTGTTCCTGCGGACTGCAGGCTTCTGGAAAGCGCAAGCCTGAAGGCGGAAGAATCGGCACTGACCGGCGAATCCGTTCCTTCGGAAAAGGATTCCGAAGCGGTCATTGCTGATGATGCACCGATTGGAGACCGCATTAATATGGTTTATTCCGGAACCAGCATCACCTACGGGCGGTGCCGTGGTGTCGTGGTTGCGGCCGGAATGGATACAGAGATGGGACGAATAGCGAATCTGCTGGAAGGTGCAAAGGATCAGCAGACGCCGCTGCAGAGAACACTTGCTCAGCTTGGTAAATATATCGGATTTCTGGCACTTGGAATTTGTGCTGTAATCTTTGTTATTGGGATACTGAATGGGATGGATATTCTGGATATCTTTATGATTTCAGTATCTCTTGCAGTGTCTGCAATACCGGAGGGACTTCCTGCAATTGTTACGATTGTACTTTCACTTGGAGTACAGCGGATGGTGAAACAGAATGCAATCATAAAGAGTCTTCCGGCAGTCGAAACTCTTGGAAGTGCATCCGTAATCTGTTCCGATAAGACCGGTACGCTTACCCAGAACCGTATGACGCTGGTACGTGCGTATAGTGCAGAAGAAGACCGGATGGAGAACATTTCGGTAAAGAACAGCGAAGCTATTCAGAAGCTTCTGATGTATGCGACACTATGCTGCGACGGAACGGTAGCGTTTGAAGACGGAAAAGAGAAACATATCGGTGATCCGACCGAGACCTCTATCGTACTGGCGGCAAACCGTAACGGATATGTTAAGGAAGATTTGAATAAATACTATCCGCGGATTGCGGAGCTGCCGTTTGATTCTGACCGGAAGCTGATGACGACGGTTTGTGAGATCGACGGGAGAAAGATTGTTATTACCAAAGGCGCCTTTGATATGCTGTCTGTATGCTGTTCTTCCGGCAGACTGGCGGAGTCGAAGACTTATACGGAGAAAATGAGCGCAGAGGCACTTCGTGTCATTGCTGTTGCATATAAAGAAATCAAGGAGCTTCCGGAAGAAATCAGCAGTGAGACACTGGAATGTGGTCTGAACTTCCTTGGACTTGTTGCTATGATCGATCCACCCAGAGAAGAAGCGAAGGAAGCGGTAAAGCTTTGTAAAAAAGCAGGAATTCGTCCGATTATGATTACCGGAGACCATGTGGTAACGGCAGCAGCAATTGCCCGGCAGCTCGGTATACTGGAAGACGGTATGCGGGCAATTACCGGAACAGAGCTTGCGGCGATGAGCGAAGAAGAGCTGGATCGTGAGGTAAGAAATATTTCGGTTTATGCCCGTGTTTCACCGGAGGACAAGATCAGAATTGTCCGTGCATGGCAGAAGCAGGGTGAAATTGTTTCCATGACTGGTGACGGAGTAAATGATGCTCCGGCGCTGAAAGCAGCGGATATCGGATGCGCAATGGGAATTACCGGAACCGATGTTGCAAAGGGCGCGGCAGACATGACTCTGACAGACGACAACTTCGCAACGATTGTGGAAGCGGTCAAAGAAGGAAGAAGCATTTACAGTAACATTAAGAAAGCGGTGGCATTCCTGCTTGGAACCAATATTGGGGAGGTTCTTACGGTATTTCTTGCAATGGTATTCTGGAAGAAAAGCCCGTTTCTTGCCATGCAGCTTCTGTTGATTAATATGGTAACAGACAGTCTTCCCGCGATTGCCATCGGAGTGGAAAAACCGGAAGATGATGTAATGGACAGTAAACCAAAGCCGAAGAACGAGAGCATCTTCGCTCATGGACTTGGCATTCAGGTGGTACTGATGGGAATTATGTTTGCAGGACTGACGCTGTTTGCGTTTGTACTCGGTGGAGGGACATCAGCAGATGCAACCGCAGCGCAGACGGAAACCAGCCGAACCATGGCATTTATTGTGCTTGCATGCTCTCAGGTGGTGCATGCATTTAACATGCGATCCTCCGGTTCACTGTTTCACATCGGACCGTTTACAAATAAATCGATGAATCTGGCGGCACTGGTATCTGCAGTCGTTACTCTGGCTGTGGTATTCATTCCGCCGGCTGCGACACTTTTCGGGCTTGGGCAGTTAAATGCGGCACAGTATCTGATTGCGTTTGGACTTGCGCTGGTACCGGTTCCGGTAATGGAGCTTGTAAAAGCACTAAAGCTTGCAAAGCACTGATTTTGCAGGCACAAAAATCCTGTACAACACCAGAATCTCTTAATCACAGAAGCCTGCAAAGTACTGCACAGGATTAGGGAAACCTTGGCTGATATTCTCCGGCAGATGTCGGAAGAAAAGTAATACTGGAGTAAGCAATGAGCTGGATCAGAAAGCTTCTTCCGAGAAAGAAGATTGATATCTCGGAGGTGGAATGGGAAAAGGAACGTGAACGTCGGCGGATTGCCGCTGAGAACGCAGCGCTGGGACTTGCGGAGCAGGAAAACCTGCCGGAAGAGGACCCGGACGGAAAAGTAAACGGGGAATATCCGATACTGGAAAGAGACATTTTTCCGGAACGAATTGTGTGTCCGGAGTGCGGCAATGTCACATTTGAAGGTGTGGAACGCTGTAACCGCTGTGGGAAAGAACTGTAGTCACTGAAAGAAAAGGAAACGTGTAATAGATTTCAAATCCTACACCCGACAGGTTTGTGTGGTGCCAGACCTGCTGCCGTTCGCGGTTCCTAAAAATTAGTCACCATATGGAGGTTAAAATGATAGCGCAGAAAATGGTTGGTCTGGTGAAGGGGAGCTCTGTCATCCGGGCAATGTTTGAAGAAGGAAAGAAAATGGCAGCAGTCTACGGCGCTGAAAATGTATATGATTTCAGCCTTGGTAATCCGAGCGTTGAGCCGCCGAAGGAGATTAATAAGGCGATTATTGATATTGTCGAGCATGAAAAAGCAAATCTTATTCATGGTTACATGAGCAATGCGGGGTTTGAGGATGTCCGTGAGACAATTGCACAGTCTCTGAATCATCGTTTCGGTACTTCATTTACGAAAAAGAATTTGCTGATGACCGTCGGAGCCGCAGGCGGAATGAATGTTATTCTGAAGGCGCTATTGAATCCTTTGGATGAAGTACTGACGTTTGCGCCGTATTTCGGTGAATATAAAAATTATGTCGGAAATTATGACGGAGTGCTGCTTGCCGTTGCGCCGGATACTGCAAGTTTTCAGCCGAATCTGCCTGCTTTTGAGCAGATGATAACGGCAAAAACAAAAGCTGTTATTGTTAATACCCCGAATAACCCAACCGGTGTCATTTATTCGGAAGATACAATAAAACAGCTTGCAGGTATCATGGTAAAGAAAGAAAAGGAGTTTGGGACTTCTATTTATCTGATTGCTGACGAACCATACCGCGAGCTTGCTTATGACGGAGCGGAGGTTCCATATCTTACAAAATATTACCACAATACGGTTGTAGGCTATTCTTTTAGTAAATCACTTTCTCTTCCGGGAGAACGGATCGGTTATCTGGTTATGCCGGATGAGCTTGATGATGCAGAGAATGTGATTGCTGCAGCGGGAGTTGCGAATAGGATTCTTGGATATGTCAATGCGCCTTCTTTGATGCAGCGGGTGGTTGCACGCTGCGTTGACGCCGGTGTGGAGCTTGAAGTATATAACCGAAACCGTGAGCTTCTGTACAACAGTCTTATTTCCTACGGATATGAATGCATCAAGCCGCAGGGTGCTTTTTACCTTTTTGTTAAGACTATGGAGCCGGATGACAGCGCTTTTGCAGCAGCTGCAAAAAAGTATAATATTCTGATTGTACCGGGAAGTGCGTTCGGATGTCCGGGTTATGTCAGAATTGCATACTGTGTGGATTATGATATGATACAGCGTGCGCTGCCGGGCTTCAAAAAGCTGGCAGAAGAATATGCAAAATAAAAGCAATG
>CAZRRN010000006.1:0-4495 GCA_964602475.1 uncultured Lachnospiraceae bacterium
CAGGATCTCTATGAATCCTCGAAAATCGACGGAGCAAGTGTATACCAGCAGTACATGAAAATCACTCTGCCGTATATGCTGTTTGTTACAGGACCTTACCTGCTGACCAGCTTTATCAATAACATCAACAACTTCAATGTTATCTATCTCCTGACGTGGGGGCAGGCAGTCAACGACCCGAAATTGACAGTCGGTGGAACCGGAGCAACCGGAGTTGATCTGTTGATTACGTGGTTATTCAAGATTACGACCGGTGCGGACAGTAATTATAAACTGGCGGCCGTGATTGGAATCATGATATTTGTTGTTGTTGCGGCACTTTCCCTGATCGTATACAACGTAATTCCTTCCACGAGAAATGAGGAGGACTATTCATGACAGAACAGACAAAAAAAAGTAAGCATATGGGCATGAAGACGAGCTCAAGAATTTCAAACACCATAATCTATATTATTTTGATATTGATGACGGTAATCTGGCTGATTCCATTTGTCTGTATTCTGCTGGAATCCTTCCGTGTCGAGTCAACGTGGCAGGTTGGTTATATTATACCGAAGCAGTGGGGCTTTGACAATTATGTCAACCTGATCAAAAAAACCGATTTCGTGGTCTGGTTCAGGAATACATTCCTGATCGGATTGTGTGTAGCAGTTATCCAGACAATCATGGTACTCAGTATGAGTTATGTGTTATCCCGAATGAGATTCAAGGGACGACGGGGACTGATGAACTTTATGCTGATTCTTGGAATGTTCCCAGGTTTCATTACAATGATCGTTTTGTTCAAGGTCTTAAGCGGACTCGGAATGACCGGAGAAGGAGCTAAATGGGGATTGATTCTTGTTTACAGTGCAAGCAGTGGAATGGGTTATTATATTTCCAAAGGTTTCTTCGATACGATACCAAAATCGCTCGATGAAGTTGCCCGGGTGGACGGAGCAACACGGTTCCAGGTATTTCGAAAGATTACGATGCCATTAGCTAAGCCGATTGTTATTTATACGATTCTGACCGCCTTCATGGCACCCTGGGGAGATTTCATGTTCGCGAAGTATATCGCACATAATACCAGCCTTGGTATGAATGTTGCAGTCGGAATGCAGGGAATGATCGGAACAGCAGCTTCGCTTGCAGCGAATTATACGCAGTTCTGTGCGGCAGGTGTGATTGTGGCAATACCGGTAACGGTTTTATTCATGCTTTTACAAAAATATTACGTCGAGGGAGTTACCGGCGGCGCGGTGAAAGGATAACGGATTATGGCAACAGTAAAGCTTACAAACGTTAAAAAAGTATACGGCAGAAATGTCGTTGCTGTGAAGGATTTTAATCTTGAGATAGCAGATAAGGAATTTGTTGTATTCGTAGGTCCGTCCGGCTGCGGAAAGTCAACTACTCTTCGTATGATTGCAGGTCTGGAGGAGATTACTGAAGGAACAATTGAAATTGACGGAGTTGTGGTGAATGATTTGCAGCCAAAGGACCGTGATATTGCGATGGTCTTTCAGAATTATGCGCTATATCCGCATTTAACGGTGTTTGAAAATATGGCATTCAGTCTTAGATTAAGGAAAGTAAAGCAGGATGAAGTATATAAACGTATCACTGAAGCTGCTGAAATTCTTGGTATTACAGATTTTCTGACAAGAAAACCGAGGGAACTCAGCGGAGGTCAGAGACAACGGGTTGCTATAGGTCGTGCCATGGTGCGTGATTCCAAGGTGTTCCTGATGGATGAACCGCTGTCCAATCTGGATGCAAAGCTGCGTAATCAGATGCGTGCGGAGATTATTCTTCTTCGCCAGAAAATCGATACGACCTTTATTTATGTAACGCATGACCAGACCGAAGCTATGACTCTTGGTGACCGGATTGTTGTCATGAAGGACGGTCTGATTCAGCAGGTCGGTACACCGGAGGAGGTGTTCGACCGGCCGGGCAATCTGTTTGTTGCGGAATTCGTCGGAGCACCGAAGATGAATACGTTAAAGACCGAGCTTCTGTACGAGGGCGGAAAGTATTATATTACGCCGTATCATACGAAGATCGAGGTTGACGGAAGCAAAGGCGAGCTGCTGAAGAAGAAAGCAGTTTCCGCGGGGACAATCGTATTCGGAATTCGTCCGGAGCATATAACCATTGTTGATGAGAAGCATCCGAATAAGATTGCCTGTAAGGTGGAAGTGAATGAAATGATGGGCAGCGAGCTTCATCTTCATGTGGTCGCGGAGAACGGCGATAAGCTGATCGTAAGAACACAGACGATTAATCTTTCCGAGGAGCAGAGGCACAGCCTTTCGTTTGGAAAGACAGTTTATATTACGTTTGAGAGCAAGGCGATGCATTTGTTCGATGAGGCGGGAACGAGAAATTTGCTGTATTAACTTTTATAGCTGGTTTACAAAAACCGGAAGGCTGAAAGCTTTCCGGTTTTTGTGTTAGTACACAGATTAACCGGAGTGAGTGCTGACCGTTGTCAGTAAGACCGCAGTTCTTCACATATTTCCTCGGATATCGGTTCCTACTTGTGGCAAATTAAATCTTGTGGTAGTATATGCATTGAGGGATAACAGTGAAAAGGTATGACAGAAAGATATACTGTAAGATTACGGTATAGGGGGATTGCTTTTTATGTTGCTTAGCTTACATGTAAAGAATTTTGCAATTATAGATGAAACGGAGATTGAATTCCAGCCGAACCTGAATGTGATGACCGGTGAGACGGGTTCCGGTAAGTCGATCTTGATTGGGTCGATAAACAGTGCGCTCGGAGGTAAGATATCCAGAGAGATGATCCGGCAGGATGCGGAATACGCCTATGTCGAATTAGTGTTTGATTATGGAAGCTGGGGATGTGATGAAGCCGGAGTACATAATGAAGCTTTTCGTTGTGAGGTAAATGCAATTTTCGATAAGTATGAACTTCCGATGGAGGAGGAACAGATAATTATTTCGCGGCGGATAATGGCGAATGGACGTAGCATTGTAAAGGTGAACGGCGAGACAAGCACACAGGCGGCAGTAAAGGAGCTTGCAGAAGTACTGCTCGATATTCATGGACAGCATGAACACCAGTCGCTGTTGTATAAGAAGAATCATTTACTGATTCTTGACCGGTATGCAAAGTCAAAGGAAGACCGTGCTCTTTCGGAAGTAAAACGATGTTTTACAGTTTATATGGCATGCAAAAAGGAGCTTGAGGATGCTTCCGTCGATGCGGAGGGAAGACAACGAGAAATTTCGCTGTTGGATTATGAGTGCAATGAAATTCGGGCAGCGCAGCTCAAATCAGGTGAGAAAGAGGGGCTGACTCAGAGATACAAGGTATTATCGAACCAAAAGCAGATACAGGAAGCGCTTGGATCCTGTTATCGCCTGATGGAGGAGGATGAGTCGTCTGTTTCTGCAAATGTCGAGTACGCAGTACGTAATTTATCAAAGGTTTCCGTACTGGATGAACAGCTGGAACAGCTTCATATACAGCTGACTGATATTGAGAGTATGGTAAATGACTTTAATCGTGCATTAAGTGGGTATATGGGCGATTCAGAAGAAGACAGTGAAGAAAATCTGGCAATGATAACAGAGCGTCTGGATTTGATTCATCGTTTGGAAGCTAAGTATGGAAACGGAGAAGAACAGATTTTATCGTATCTTCAGAATGCGGAAGAGAAGCTTGATAAGCTGATGAATTTCGACAGCTATCTCACGAAACTGAAGCAAAAGCTTTCAGAAGCCGAATCCGAGTTGATTGTTTATAGCGAACAGCTTGGAGTAATTCGCAGAGGGGAAGCAAAAAAGCTTGAGATAGAAATTAAAGAAGCACTGTTAGAACTGAATTTTATGCAGGTTGAGTTTTGTATTCGAATCACGAATACAGGAATATACAGTGCAAGCGGAACAGAAGAAGCGGAGTTCCTTATTTCCCTTAATCCCGGAGAACCGTTGCAGCCGCTGGCGAAGGTTGCATCCGGTGGTGAATTATCACGGATTATGCTTGGAATCAAGTCTGTACTTGCAGATAAAGATGAAATCGACACATTGATTTTTGATGAAATTGATACCGGAATCAGCGGTCGGACTGCTCAGAAGGTAGCGGAGAGACTGGCAGTGATAGCAGAGCACCATCAGGTCATCTGTATTTCACATCTGCCGCAGATCGCTGCAATGGCAGATCATCATTATCGAATCGAAAAGCTTACAGATGGGCAGCGAACGCGAACTGAGATCATGCAGATCGGAGAGACCGACAGCATTGAAGAAATCGGAAGGCTGCTTGGCGGTGTTAAAATCACGGATTCAGTACTGAGCAATGCGAAAGAAATGAAACAGTTGGCAGAAGAGACCAGACAGAGACTGAGAGCTAGAAACTAATTATAACTATAATTGTCTCTATCAATATAAAATTAACAATAAAATTATGATTTGAAATAACGTGAAAGATACATAATAAGAAAAGGCTGAAACGTACAGCTTTTTCTTTTTTTGATTTATT
>CAZRRN010000006.1:4505-75602 GCA_964602475.1 uncultured Lachnospiraceae bacterium
TAATAAGAAAAGGCTGGTTGATGCGGTCTTTTCTTTTTATTTTGTAACAGGATAAGAACAATATGGAGGACATAAGCTTGGTTAAATGTGATTTATCGGAGAAAACGATAGTAAGAATAAAAAGAAGACGTTACAGAAAAGCATTGGTTATTGCACTTGTTGCCGCAATATCATTGCTTCTTGGTCTTGGATACCGGAAACTTGATGAAAGCATTCCGGAAAGAATTACAATTTTAAAAGAACGTGAAGAGCTGTTTGACTTTTCACTTCCGCTGGAAGCAGAGATTGAAGCAGAAGATGCCGGCACTTTTTTTATTAATCAGGAACCATTGTCTTCGGAACAGCTGAAATTGAATTTTAATGAAGCATTTACTGTGAAAGCAGACGAAACAGGAAGCTATCCTGCATCAATACGTTTGTTTGGCTTGTTTCGCCTGAAACAGGTCGTGATTGATGTAATTGAGTCAACAGAAATCATTCCGTGTGGTGTACCGATCGGGATTATTGCAGATACGGATGGAGTACTTGTTCTCGGAACTGGTACAGTGACGATGAAATCAGGCGGTCAGTATGAACCTGAGAAAACCCTTTTGCTGTCCGGAGATTATATAATTGGTTTAAATGGTCATAAGGTGGAGTCAAAAGAAAAATTGATCGAAATGGTACAGGAAAGTGACGGAGCATCCGTTTGTCTTACAATTCGTAGAAAGGGAAATGAAATGGAAGTTTTTGTTCCAGTTGTTGCATCAACCACCGGAGAGAGAAAGCTTGGGGTCTGGGTCAGGGATGATACACAAGGAATCGGAACATTGACTTTTATTACATCTGACGGAGAGTTCTGTGCACTTGGACATGGAATTACGGATGTTGACACCGGAATTTTGATGGAATTTGTCACGGGCGAAATCTATACAGCGGAGATTAACGCAATAAAAAAAGGTCAGGAAGGCGAACCCGGTGAGCTTACCGGGGTGATTCATCAGGGAGACCGTGCAAAGGTCGGTCTCATGCTGCAGAATACTTCGCAGGGAATCTGTGGAACGCTACTCATGCATATTGACCAGCTAAAAAAAGTTCTGATGCTGAAAAATACGGAGCCTTACGAAATTGCATTTTGGAATGAAATTAAGGTTGGAGCCGCGAGTATTATCTGTACCGTAGACGATCAGCCGGGGGAATATTCTATTGAAATTGAAAAGGTGGAACCAAACGGTGAATCACTGAGCAAAGGAATGATTATCCATATAACTGATGAACGTCTGATTGAAAAGACAGGAGGAATAGTACAGGGAATGAGCGGAAGCCCAATTATACAGAACGGAAAACTCATTGGTGCAGTTACACATGTGTTTGTAAGGGACAGTACCAGAGGGTATGGGATATTTATTGAGAATATGCTCAAGCTCCTTGCAGAGTAAAAAACAATACTAAGCCATGGGTGAACCCCATGGCTTCGCTAAATGAAAAGCTTGATATTTATAGTATGCTATATTATACTCGTAAATGAAATATTTTACAAATACACGGGGAGCAGTTACTAATGTTGGTTTTATTTTTTGACATGATTGATGGAGAAGAAAACAGGGCTTTGTTTGAACAGGCCTATTATGAATACCGGGATCGTTTATATTTTATTGCCAGACAATATCTAAGAGATGATTTATTGGCAGAGGATGCAGTACAAGAAGCATTTTTACATATAGCAAAAAGCTTCTATAGGACTGACGCTGAATTATGTCAAAAAACACTTCATTTATATGTATGTATCATCCGAAATGTATGTATTGACATGATTCGAAAGAAGAACAGAAGAGTGGTTATATGCCACAGCAACAGAATCTATATCCAACATTTACTGGCATGCAGTTTTTATTCTTCATGAGTTCGTTAAAGGGTCTCGAGAAGAGCAAGACAAAAGAACAAATCGTAAGTCTGGTTGAAAAGCTTAATATGGGTGAGTATATTAATAAATGTATTAAATCATATTCCGGGGGAATGAAACAAAGGTTGCTCATTGCACAGGCACTGCTCGGGGACCCGCAGATTCTGGTACTTGATGAACCAACGGCAGGACTCGATCCAAAGGAAAGGGTCAGAATTCGTAATCTGATTGCAAAGGAAAGTAGTCATCGGATTGTTCTTCTGGCAACACATGTTGTAACCGATGTGGATATTATTGCCTCTGAAATTATTATGCTAAAAGAAGGTGCAATTGTAGAGCACGGAACACCGGAGGCATTAAAGGAAAAAATTTCTTCCTCCGTGTATGCAGTCAGGGTAAATACTGAAGAGCTCAACCGCTTAGAAAGAACAAGTCTGTTAAGTAATGTGGAAAAGTTGAACCAAGACAGTTACCTTGTTCGAGTGATTGGTAAACAGCCTTTAGGTATGGAATGCGAAGAAGCATGGCCAACTCTTGATGATGTATATATGTATTACTTCGGAGAGGAATGAGGGAGTTTCAATTTGATCAGTTACGAAATTAATAAAGTCTATTCTGATGTTTTTAACATTTTATTTTTATAATCACATGCCTGTGAAAAAATCAACGACGGTTGACAAAAGCTAAGTGCCGTCATACAATAATGGCACATAAAATTAAGGAATGGGCATTGTAATGAACGGATTAATATCCCCATTGAATCAAACATTAACAAAACCGATGCTGTTACAGGGCATTTGTTTTGCACTCTGTTTTTTTATTTTTCAACTGACTGAATTCACGGTAAACGATCGAGCAGAGGTTCTCCTTTGTACAGATAAGGTTATCATTGTATATTCTGCTGGAATTTTGTGCACAGCGCTGGGGTTTCTTTCTTTTTCATTATTACGTCAGATATTTCACCATGAGGGAGCAAGAAAGGCGGTGCTCTGTGTTATCGGTGTCATTGCTGTTATCTCTGCCGTTCTTGTCTTAATTACAGAACAGCCCGCTCTTTTTATCATGAGTGCATTACTTGCGTTGTTCTCATTTGGAAATATTGGCGGCTGTGTTTACTATAACTGTGCTATGACCTTTCAGAATAAAGGTCATACCGGACAGATCATCGGTATCGGTATGCCCTTTGCAGTGCTGCTGCAATTTGTCATACAGAATATTTTGTTTGAAAAAACAGTATTGATTATAAGCATTGCGGCAAGTGTTTTGGTGTTGATTTATTTCGTTGTTTATCCGCCGCATGACTGGATGCTTGAAAATCCGCTGTCATATTCCTTCGAGAAAAAATCCGAAGGAAGAACAGTCTGGATATTGGTCACTGCAGTGGCACTGATGTCGGTTATCTGCGCACTGCTCGACGGAATTGTTGTTCCGGCTCACGCATCCGGACAGACCAGTGTGTCTGACTACAGCCGACTGTTTTATGCAGCGAGTCTTGTAGTGGCTGGTTTTGTCGCTGAAATGAATAATGGAAGATATCTTTCTCTCGTCACTGTTTGTCTGATGTTTCTTTCTACTGTATCTGGTGCATTTTTTGCAAGTGATGCTTCTCTCTGGATCGGTACGGTATTTATTTACATATACAGCGGTTTTTATGTGATTCTGCTGACAGTACGTTTTCTTAAGCTAGCGCCGGAATCAAAGAACCCTGCACTTTTAGCCAGTATGGGAAGAATTGTTCGCAGCCTGACTGTCGCTATTTCAACGATACCGACCGCATTGCTTTGCAAAACCTTCGGTAATATTTCGCTAGTCTTAGGAAGCTGTGTATTGTCGATTATTCTTATGCTTATTCTGCTTCGTGACATCAGTCTTGTGTTTACATCAAATAAGGAGAAAACCGGGCTAGTGGAGACTAAAGAGAAAGCTCAAAAAGAAACTGTTGCAAGGGAGAAAGTAATTTCAAGCTATTCCAGATATTATGATCTTACACCGAGAGAAACAGAAGTTTTTGAAAAACTGATAACCTCTGATGACGGTACTCAGACAATAGCTGACAGCCTATATATATCACGTCGCGTACTGCAAAGGTTTATTGCTTCCATTCATGAAAAAACAGCAACAAAAAACCGTATTGGGCTTTACCAGAGTTTTCATGAATTTAGTAGCAGATAATTAAATAATTATTTCAATATACCGATTTTCAGACGAAAAGCGGTATTTTTTTTAGTTGGCACAAATGTGACCTATACAAATAAGGCTACTAATAATAAAATTATTTATAATTATTTTCAGACCGGTAGCAAAGAACCCCGGTTTATTTCTTAATTAATTTTTTAATATGAAAGGAATGAAATTTATGAATTCACATGTAAATCGAATGTCCGGTTTATTAAAAGGAACTTCCCTGGTTTTTTCTGTCATTCTCACTGTTGTACTGACAGTTGCACTGCTGTTCGGAAGCTTTGGCGCGAGTCTCGATGTTCCGGCACAGACGCGTATTTCAGATGATGCAGCAGAATGGCAAGCATACAACGGAGGTTATATATTCGAAATGACGATGAAGCTGGTCAATGCATCCTCTGAAGACCGTCTCGTTTGTATCTGTATCGGAATAATTATGCTGGCTATTGCCGGAATTATCGCAATGCAGATTAAAAAAAGCTTTTTGTACATAGCGATTCCGGCTGCCGCTGTTGGCGGTCTGATCGTGATCATTGGACTGATGCTCCGGTTATTATGTGATTTACTGACTGAAGTGGCTCCTGATGTGGACTGGATATGGTATAAAAATTATCTGGCTGCGTTTCAGAACCGACTGATATTATTTGGAGGAATAACTCTGGTTATCGGTATCGTTTTAATTATAATCCGACAGCTGTTAAACGGAAAACATAAGAAAACAATAGATAACGATGATAACCGAAATGATGAAAATGGAATCAGGTAAACGGAGGAACCCATGAGAAGAACAACAGCTGTTTTACTCGCGGTATTTATTCTTTTATCTTTTGCTTCGTGCGCTGCGGGAGATGATACAAAATCATCAGGCAATGAGAAAGGGAAAAATGAAAGCGAGCTGTTAGACAGTTCACAAGACGGAACTAAATCCACACACGGAGGAGAAGAATCCGAAGAAATCATCAGTAATCTATCTTACTCATCCGTAACAGAAGCAATCAGTATGACTAATATGGGTCTGAATGAGCTGCGTGCTTATGAAAGGAATGCAACAACAAGCGGTCAGCTGACGGCAGTCACAAATCATTATTTCAACAAATTTTATCTTCCGTATCTTAAGCAGCTTGCTAAGGAACAGCATATAGCCAAGAAAGACACAGTGTCATCAGAATGGTTTAAAAAGCAGAATCAGAGTATGAACTATCTTCCGGAGGATTATACCTACGGCAATATATACAAGAAAATGGCGCAGGATATGTATACGCGTATGCTTCCTGATCCGGATGTCATTTTAGAACAGATACGGACGCTTGCCGAGAATAACGGCTTTCTCTTTAATGAAGACTATAGTGGACAATTAACGAAGGAAAATAGGACCGAAAAGCTAAAAGAACTAAAAACAGAATCCGAAGCTCTTCAGTACATAGAATACATCAACGATTGGTACGGCGACTGTTATTTCTTCCAGAATGCTGACGGAAGCGAGATTGCGTTAAGCTTTATCTGTCCGAGATATAACCAGTTTGGTATAATAAACGATTATTTTTATAACTGGGAGACGATTCCGGAGGATGCATTCACAGTTGAGCCGCGAACCGATGCTGCCGTTACGCTTGAAGAGCTTGCTGAAGCACGCGCACGCTTTGAACGAGAATTTTACATTCAGGATATTTGTGTTACGATTTCAAACGAAGGAATTTTAAGCAACGATCGGCAGAATGAGCTGCTGCTTGAACTTATGGAGATTCTTCAGCCCTATTGTAATACAAACAGTGAACGCCTTGCGGATATATTAGCAAGCGGTACGGAGAAAAATCTTTACAAGTTCGATCAATGTCTTGAATATTTTAAACAACAGGTTTATATGAAAAAACAAATTACCAGACCTGATTTTTTGAATTATTTTGTTACGATTCAGGACGAGGCAAGATACGGTTTCAGCGATTCCTATCTTGATGTGCATGCTTTCAGCAACTATGATGCAGAAAAAAAAGAAGGCAGAGTGGGAGTACTTATTAGCTGTGGTGGAAATGAAATCGTACCGACATATCGCGTTAAAGAGCATGGGTCGCCTGAAGAAGTTATGGGTGTGTACTATCCGCTGCTCGTTCCTGTTTATTATAACGATGCGGTAATAAACGGATTTTTTGAGCCATATAGAATTCCTGAATGCCTGCCGGAATACGAGATTACAATTACCCCTGACTACACAACAAAATACTACAATAATGAGAATCCTTATGTACCGATTGATATTTCCTCTGAGAACAGTGAAGAGGGTCAATCACCGACTTATTTGTTTATGAATGGTTTTGGTGAAGCCTCTCATTCGCTGAGCTGGCATGAACGTGAGAAGCTTGACTTGAGTGCATTGGGATACACGAAGAATTCTGACGGTACATGGGATCGGAGTATCGCAAGCCGAGTTGATGGAGCAACAAGTACCTTAACCTATGACGATACCGGTCTGCTCATTGGCGGAAGTACTTTGTATAACGATTTTTCATACAAGGAAATAGAATATAAAACCGACGAAAATGGAAATGCCATCATGTCAATCGATAAACTGTACGATAAAGATGGAAAACTAATCGATCAGGCAATAACAGAATACTCGGATGAAATGCGGACAACGGCGCATTACGAAACGACCATCCGAGATGGTAAGCAGAACTATGTGAAAACCGATTCTGAGTGCCGCGATGCTCAGGGTATGCTTATTCGCCGCACTGAGTACAACGAAAACGGATCTCCGAACAACGAAACCATTGTCAGCTCTCGCGAGGAAATGATCAGCGGGACAGCCGGTGACGCAAGAACAAAAAGTATAAGGACTGTGACATACGTAACCTATGACGAAAATGGAAATGTCACTGGAAACCACACCGTTGATGTCCCGATGCCGGAAGATGAGGAACCAAAGCATGCGGTACAGAAATACCTTGAAGAGCATACTGGAATCAGACGTGACTGATATATTATATTAATTATATGGAGGAACATATGAATACTGAAGCTGAACATGTTTACACACTTGCCTCGTTTGGCAGAGAAATTTCTTCAGAAGTTAAAAAGCGCTTTGAAGGAAAGAGTAATATTATAAAGTCCTGTATTCTTTTTGGCGTAATGCTGCTTTTAATCATTTTTAATTGCCTGGTCTACAGAATCATTGGCGGAATCATCTGCGGAGTGGTTATCACACTAACCTTTTATTCATTGATATCGGACTTGATGAAGGGTATCGCCTTCGGAGATATGGGCTCATCCGGTAAAGCATATTTAACGGCTGCTTTTGGAAAGTCAACATCGGGAAAGGAGCGCATATTGATTATTCTCTCGACAACTGCGATTCCTCTTGCCATAGCGTTGCTGATGGAAAATTGGAATGACAGCGGTATCGCGCTGGGACTGTGTATTCTTATTTCGTCGAGAAGTGAAAGATCACTTTGTTTACGCGTTGCTGATGGAGCAGGAGGAAGCCTTACAAAGAAGAATTTTAACCGGAAAGAAGCACGTAAATATATGGCAGGCTTTGGTGCGGGACTGCTGATTTTTTCTCTTGTGATAAGTGCGGTGAACGCAGTAGGAGCATTTTACAATGATGCCCCGGTTTTGCAGGCAGCAGATGAATATGTAGATTTCAATATCACGACCAGAACAGGAACAATTGGGCAGCTGCACAATAGTATAGTTGCTTTTAACGACAGCTCTGAGAAGTACAATGTCATTGTAGAAACGGTAAGCTGTGACGAGGATATGGGATTGTATTACCGCACATATGCACTCTGGGATTCTAAAGATGTGAATGAGTTCAATTTCGAGCAGTACATGGTCTACAGCGGTGCGACGGCGAAGCTTATCGTATCAAGCACAGATTTTTCTTTTGATACAGGCGTTTCCGGCTTGACTTTGTATCTGCCGTGGTATGGGATACATGGGATGAGCTCTGAAGGCGATGAAAATAAGCAGCTTGCAAATTTTGCGCGGTGCGTTGTCGCAGGAATCATGCCGGATCTCACACAGAAGGAACTTGACGACATATGCAAAAAACTGCATCTTACAAAAGCGGATTTTGATTACATGGCGGAAAACCCAACCTTGTTTTCAAAGAGCGAAGGTCTTTACATAGCGCGCTTTGGTCCTGACAATATGAATTATATTTCAGCATCCTACAATAGCTATCACGGTAAGTACGAACTGCTTTTTGACAATCTGGCGCTTTCCGTAGGTATAACGGAATAATCCTTAAAAAAAGATAAAACCGAACGCTTACTCAGAGTAAAACCGTATTGCATTATTTACTTGAATTAAGTATGATAGAAATATGATTTCAGATTGCTGTAGAGAATTAATAAAGCCTGTGAAGTTAAGAAGGAAACTGTATGAGAGAACAGAGAAGCATTGGTTCAATCCAAAGCAACAGCCAGAAGCAGAAGCTGCAGATTCATGAGATTTTGCCGGTCTGGGCAGCGGATTCGCGTATCTTGATTCTTGGTTCATTCCCTTCAGTCAAATCAAGACAAGCAGGCTTTTTTTATGCACATCCGCAAAATCGTTTCTGGAAGGTACTGTCGGCTATTTTTCTGGAACCGATACCGGAGTCTGTTGAAGAAAAAAAGAGTCTGCTGTTTTCGCACCGGATTGCGGTCTGGGATGTGATTGCAAGCTGCGAACTCACCGGCTCTGAGGACAGCAGTATTCAAAGTGTTACGGCAAATGATATCCGGGCACTGATTAATAACAGCAGTATATGTAAAGTTTTTACCAATGGTTCAAAAGCGAAGACGCTGTATGACCAACATATCTTTGGCAAGCAGACGGAGCTTGCGGCAGATCTTCTTCCGTCAACCAGTCCGGCAAATGCTGCATATTCTACAGAACGGCTGACAAAAATCTGGAGAGAAAAGCTTATAGAAGGAATGCCGATGGAAAATGCATATGTAACATGTCCGACAATTACAACAGAACATTTTAAATTACGTCTAATTGAGGAAAGTGACGGTCCGTCTTTATTTCAATGTTATCATGATCGGTCTGCAGTTGCTTTCATGAATGATGATAACTGTGACTTTGGGTTTTATATAGAGACCCCGGAACAGATGGCAACGACAATCAAATATTGGATTGACTTCTACAAAAAAGGATATTTTATCCGGTTTTCCATAATTGATCAGGTGACCGGATTGGCAGTGGGAACTGTAGAGGGTTTTGGCGGAGATACCGGAGTACTAAGAGTTGATATCAATCATGATTATGAGAAGGAAGACCTTCTGTCAGAGATATTTGTATTTGCAAGGCAGAATTTTTATGAAATATTCGGAAATAAGGAATTGGTGACAAAAGCGGTTGAGAGTGCAACAGAGCGCAGAAAAGCACTGATTTCGTGCGGGTGGGAATTTATTGATACCTTCCGTACCTATTCCGGGTATTATAAAATAAGCATTGTGTGATAAAATAATCATACAGTGTTGACTGCAATAAAGCTGACATTTTTAGATGTGCTGAAGCATGCGCGAATTAAAAAAACGCCCGGAATAACCGCCTATAAGCAGTTATTCTGAGCGTTTTCTAATGATGCGGATTATTTTACAGTAACGGAAGTGATATGCGGATTGACACCGTTATACCAGTACAGGAAACCTTCCATATCAATCGTGTCACCGATCTTTATGTTTTTAATAGCAGTATATACATCAGTGGTTTTGTCACACAGATAGGATTCTACGGTAAAGCAATAGGTAGCTCCGTTGCTGGATACATTGAAGTACAGATCGCTGCCGTCCTGTCCGGAACCGTCCCAGTTATAAAGAAAAGCGACATCATTGCCGTCTGCATCCTTGGATGCAGCTACAGTCATACCCTTAAAAGCAACTAATTTATTCTGGCTTTTAATTAAATCATCGCTGCCAAGTAAGGATGTTACGTCCTCAGCTTTTGCAATATAGCTTCCGGTTTCGATTACAAAGGTTGCGTCAGTGATTTCAACTTCGCCGGACCACTCAGATTTATATCCGGTAACCTTAATCTTGGTTCCTGTCGTAAGCTTTGCGTAATCATCCTCGGAACATGCCATATTATACAGAAAATATGCGCCATCCTTATCCTGAGTGTAAACGGTAGCCTTATTGTCCCACCAGGACTGCTTTGCCTGTACATAGGTTTCAACAACGACCTGTGTATCGAGTGCTGCTGTGTTGTACTCTGCATAAGTCATAACACCCTCAGACTTGGTATCGGTGTCACTGGAGCCACAGCCTGCAAGACCGCAGACCAGAGTCAGCATTAATACAAGTGCAATAATCTTTTTCATTTGTCTTCTCCTTTTATTATGTATTGAGATACAATCATAATACCCTCGCCGCTATTGCGGCAAAATCTCTGGAACAGTTTCATTATACTGAAAATCAAGGATAAATCAATAGTTATTATGACTTGTTTTTACAGTATCATTTTACATCTTCTTGTGACTTTGAACAAATTCAAGGTTTGTGTTTTTGTTGTCTTTTTTGTTTGCGCAGCATACCGGTGATGACATAGACCAGAATAGCTAGCCAGATAAGTACAAGTGTGGATAGAAGCAGAACGGAAGTCAATGGGAGCGGACCAAGGTCTTCTGCATCTAAAGAAGCGCGGCTGTTTATTTGATCCAGACGGTAAAGTGAAGTAATGCTGTCGAATAATTTTGACATATAGGTTTCATCTATAATTTCCTTTCGCTTGACCGACTTTGTAACATTTTCGATCATCTGTCCCGCCGCATCTCGAAGTGAAGCAGAACCGTTAAATACCGGTGTGACAAAGGTATTGTCAATGTTATCGAGCAAAAGCTTTGTTGCTTTTATTTTGATGTCATAATATAAAGAATTATCTTCGGCAGGATGTGAAAGATAAGCCTGGTATTCTTCGGAATTCTGAGCTTTTGTGGTAACAGGAACATAGCCTTCTGTTTGTGAATATGCAATCTGGACGTCGTTGGTTAACAGATATTGGGTAAATAGCCAAGAGGCCAGCACCTCCTGGGAATCACTTTTATTAAACAGGCAGATGGATGGTCCCTGTGAAATCATTTGAGGATTATCTGTATCAAACTGAGGAATAATCATCACCTCGGTTTCAAAATTCACATAACTTTCTTCACTGATATCGGACAGCGGAGCATTGGTGCCCATCCAGGTAGAGCCGGCGGTGGAATCAATTGCAAAGAGACATTGCCCTGCATTCAAAAAATTAGCCGGGTAGCTTGATATCTTAAAGGTCGAAAATGCTCCGGCTTTTGTTTGCTCAGCGATGGTATATAGGAGTTCTTTTGTGGTATCGTTAAAAATGAGTATTTCACCAAGGCTGTCGGAATAGCCGGCATTATTTTGCCGAAGCATCTGGATCATCATATTATCCGTGGATTTATAAATGAACGGAATCATAATCTTCTGACCGTTAACCGGATAGTTCCCTTCCGAATCGGTAACAGCGGCAGCGTCGGACACCTCCCAGATAAAATCCCAGGTAAGCTGTTCGGGAAGGGTATAACCGAGAGCCTCCACGTAGGTTCGGTTGATATAACAGACTTCTGAGGAACGCATAAACGGAACTGCATAATAATGATCCTCCAGGGCGCATTCCGAAAGAAACTTCGGAATGAGTTCTTCCTGTGTGGGAGAGTCGAAAAGAATCCGATCCCCACCAAGACCATACGATTCATCAGAGAACAGCTCCTCGAGAGGAACCAATACATTGGTTCCGGTCAGATAGGTAGCAATATGATCCGGATAGCTGATACAGACATTCGGTGTTGTACCGGTTGACATGTTGGTAATTACATCATTATAGATTCGTCCGTAATCAGTATAGAGACGGAGTGAAATACTGATATTCGGATAGAGCGCTTCAAAATCGTTGATTGCCTGCTCGTAAATCATTGTCTGGGTTTTATTTGTATCATTTTTGGCCCAAAAAGTGATTTCATAGTTCCTGGAGGTGTCAAACTCTTCAGGGAGTTTAAAGGCTTCAAGGCTGCGTGACCCGTGACATCCGGTCAGTATAAAGGAACACTCGAAGAAAACCATAATAGTAAATAAAACACGATATGAAATTCTGCAAGGTTTTAAATGAAGATTACCTTTCATCCTTTTGTCCCTCCGCGCGAAATACCGCTCATTATTTTTTGGCGAAACACCAGAAAGAGAACGATTAACGGAACAGAGATAACGACAACTGCCGCCATCATAGCAGGGATATTTTCTCTGCCAAAGCCGTTCTCTCTGATCTCTTGAATTCCATTGGAAACAAGATAGTACTCTTCGTTATCGGTAATCAGACGAGGCCAGATATAGGAGTTCCAGCATTCAATAATCTTAAGAATGGTAATCGTAATCATCGTTGGTTTACAAATCGGAATCATTACCTTCAGCAGATATTTTAAGTCGGACGTTCCGTCAACCTTTGCAGCATAATAAAGCTCATCCGGAACCTGTTCAAAATTTTCTTTCAGAAGATAGATATAGAACACTGAGGTTACCGACGGGAGGATCAGGCCGGTAAAGGTATTGCGCAGATTTAAATCTGTAATAGTAACAAAATTAGTAATAACAACCAGTTCGCTCGGAATCATCATCAGTGACAGAAACAGAGTGAAAAGAATATTTTTCCCGCGAAATTCAAGTCTTGCAAAGGCATATGCTGCAAGTGTTGTAACAACCAGCATGACAGCTGTTGTAATAAGAGTAAACAATAAGGTATTGGTAAAATAACGGCTAAGCGGAACCATGGTAAATGCATCGACATAATTCTGCAGTGTCGGGGAAAGAGTAAAAAATTTCGGTATATATTCCGAATTGTAAGAACCGTATTTTTTCAGTGAAGTAAGAATCATCCAGTAAAACGGAAATAAAACCATAACCGCCCAGATAGAAAGAAGCAGATAAATCAGAATATTTGAAATTGTTTTTCGGACCTGAAAGGCGCGTTCAATCCGTGTGTAATCAGTCTGTTGTTTCACTTTAATTCTCCATTCCAAAGCGTTCTTAGCAGAAAAAATATGTTTTAGTGTCAGTATCAACCGCTCTTTTAGGTTCGCGATTAATAATGATATACGTGTTTTTTACTGACCAAAAGATTGATACATGTAATCGTAAGCACAATGGAAAATAAAATTATTGCTGCAGCCGAAGCAAACGAAGGGTATCCTCCGCTGTCTCCGTACAGCATATCATAAACGTAACCGACAATGGTGTTCATTTCGGCGGCGTTCAGGTCTGTTCCGAAGAGCGCAACTGCATCACTGTAGGCTTTGAAGGCTCCAATGAAACCGGTAATGACAAGATAAAAGATCATAGAGGAAATCATAGGAAGCGTAATCTTTGTAAAAATCCGAAAACGCGAGGTTCCGTCGACTCTGGCGGCATTGTAGTAATCCTGTTTAACCGAGGCAAGTGCAGAGGTAAGAATAAGAACCTTAAACGGAAGAACAATCCAAACAGTGTAGAAGCAAAGCACAAACATCTTCGCCCAGTAAGGTCCGCTGATGAAATCAACAGCTTCACCGCCGAACAGCCTGATCAACAGATTAATGAGTCCGTCCGAATAAGCTGTTTTTTTAAATAGTATCATGAATACCAGACCGACTGCCAGTGTATTGGTGACATACGGAAGAAAATAAATAGTCTGAAACAGTTCGCGGAGCGGGCGAATTGAGCTGAGAGCAACCGAAATCAGAAGTGCAAAGCAGGTGGACAGAGGAACTGTGATTGCAACAAGAAAAATCGTATTTTTTACAGCCTGTAAAAAATATGGATCGTGCAGTACATAGGAGTAATTATATAATCCAACGCCAAAAAAGGTCTGAGAGGCAGAATTATAGCCTTCTTCCAGAGAATAAACCAATACATCAACCAGAGGGTATACCATGAAGAAGCCTAAAAACAGAATGGCCGGCAGAAGATACAGCCAGGCTTTATAATTGTTAGTTTCCATAGGAACCTTCTTTCTATATCGTAAAACGAATCCGTTCTTCGGTTTCCTTATGGAACAGAAGAACCTTATTCGGTTTTAAAGAAAAACGTACAGCTTCGGTATTTAAAGACAGTTTATTGTCGGCATCGATAATGGAACGGATATTCTGTCCGAGAAATGCATCATTGGTTGAAATCACACTGATATCACGACCCATAACTTCGACTCTCAAAAGTGTGCAGGAGAGCGGACCGCTTTCATTCAGAACAAATCCTTCCGGACGGATTCCTACAAATACTTCTCCGCTAAACGCAGACTCGGTGTTAAGCTCCAGTACAGCTTCATTTCCGATATAAAGCCGTTGATCTTCGATACGACCCTGAAACATATTGATTGGTGGGGTGCCGAGAAACTTTGCAACAAAAAGATTGACCGGGTCATCATAAACCTGCTGTGGCTGTCCGATCTGTTGGATTACTCCCTGCTTCATCACTACAATCATGTCGGAAATGCTCATGGCCTCTTCCTGATCATGTGTTACGAAAACGGTTGTAATCTTTGTTTCTCTCTGTATTCTGCGAATTTCTTCTCTGGTCTGAAGCCGAAGACGGGCATCCAGATTAGATAGAGGTTCATCAAGAAGAAGAACACGCGGTATTTTAACCAGTGCCCGGGCAATGGCAACCCGCTGTTGCTGTCCTCCGGAGAGCTCGCTAGGCTTTCGATCCAGCAAATCATCGATCTGAACAAGACGTGCAGCTTCATGAGCACGCTTTCGCATTTCCGGTTTCGTGAGTTTTTCATTTCCTTTTAGGTTTTGTAAAGGAAAAAGAATGTTCTTCAAAACGGTCAGATGAGGATACAGGGCATAGTTCTGAAAGACAAGCCCGACACCGCGGTTTTCCGGAGGAAGTTCGGTAACATCATCCTCTCCAAAGAAAATCTTTCCGCCGGTCGGCTTTTGCAGACCGCAGATCAGGTATAGAGTCGTACTTTTCCCACAACCGGAGGGACCGAGCAGTCCAATCAGTTTTCCATCGGGAATTTCGAAAGAAAAATCATCGACTGCAGTGACCTTTCTGGCGTTTTTTCCGCGTCCCGGAAAAACTTTTGTCAGATTCTGCAATATGACCTTCATCTATGTGTAATCCTCCTGTAAAGCATAGTATAAAGAAATGACCAACGGACTTATATTAGCATAATTATTTCTATTCTTCAATCCGTTCAAAGTAAATAATCTGTTATTTTCGGTAAAGTACATAGTCATGCATTTCGTGAAGAAATCCGGCTTCTGTAAGATACGGTTCGGCTTCCGCAGGATACTGTTTGATTACCAGACGGCCGGAAGAATAGAAGCGTTTTTTCTGAAACCCATCGCAGAAGTTCTGCAGCAGCTCGGCGAGGTGCATATATTCAAAGACGCGCATTAAATGACCGCTGCGTTCAAATAACACTTCGACATGACCGGCGTATAAACCGACAAGCGTACCTGAAACCGTGAGAAATGAACGGTCTGTTTCATGCGGAAGTGATTTCCCGTAGGGCAGGGCCGGATCGGCAGCAGGAAGCCAGAAAGCTCCGGGCTGATCATTTTCAAGAACAGGAAGAACATTCATAAAATCAGATTCTCTGATAAACTGAATGCCGGAAAGTCCTTCAATGAAGTATCCGCGGCGTACCTGCCCCGTGTATTCGAGTACACGAAGAGCAGTCAGAGCCTCAGGCCAGGAAATGTCACGAACTGTTTCACGGCAGAGAAGAATGGAACGGTCAAATTCGGATTTCAGTAAGTCATCTGGTTTTTTTATTAAAGATGGTCTTGAAAGTTCAAAACGGCCGGTGGTCAATGCAAGAACACGCGAATTGATCAGCTGTCTTGTAGATCCGGAGATAATTTTTTCTTTATTAATATATTGACGAACCGGAACAAAACTGTCTGCATGAATCAGTCCGTTTGCTGCAAGCTCGAGGAGAGACAGGTGAAGAGCAGGTGTGTCGAACAATCCGGACAATGTTTTCATAAAGCTGGCACCACGCTGCTTCAGTGTATTCAGGAGCTTTGACTGAAGCTCGCTTACGGAAGCCTCACCAACAGAAGAATCCGGTTGGACAGAGACAGAAAGGGAGAAAGGCACCAGTTCTGAGTCTGAAACAGTTTCAAATAATGCAGGAGCATTCCAATCGATGTCCGCGGTTTTTAAGAACATCAGTTTTTGCTCCGTGGTAAACTGCCAGTAGTATTCGCCCTGAGAGAGCAGCGCGTCAAGTAGAGCCGGACAATATCCGTTCACTCTTGCAGGAAGAAGAACAGATTCCCAGACCGCCGGAGCAAAGGAATAACCGAGAAGAGATTTTATTGTTTCTTCAAGCTGGTCAGCTGAGGAACCAACGGTTCGGCTTTGAAGAATCTGCAGCTGGGTATAGCGGGAGGCGGGCTGGGTATGGTATTCGAATCGTCTGGAACGCACGGTCTCTAGCTGGGCAGTCTTAAAAAGAGCGGCATGATAGTAACGTCCGTCACATTCCACGGCAAGCTGCTGCTCGCATAGTTCCGCTAAAATCAGGTTGCTTTCGGTATTTGAAATAAGATAGCGTTCTGCCAGCTGTTCGCTGGTATGTGCGCCACGATAACGGAGTACACGCCGGACAATCCGAAGCAGAGCCTGATGATCTTTTAATATCAGAGCGGCTTCGTATTCCGGAGACTGTTCGGCAGCAATCCAAAGACCGGGTTCAATGTAGCAGACACGTTCCTGATGCACAAGGGATTCCAACCATTGAAGAGGAATGTCAAGTTCTCCGGCAACCAGGTCGCCCTCCGTCATAAGAAAAGAATGAAGATGCAGCTCATCCTCCGGAAGTTTTGCAGGCAGCCCTGATTTTGCGAGCAGTTCTGGGTCGGGCAATAAAGCCTTTCCCTCCGAAACAGCCTGCATAAGAGCCTGTTCGGAAACCGAAATAACGTGTTTCGGGGTCGGAGAATAATCATACATCATGGCAGCCTCTGTCTGACGTCTCAGCGGAAGGGAAAGGGAAGAGGGAATGTCAGTGTAAATCTCATGAACCCGGATCTGCCCGGAACGAATCTGCTGCAGAACCTGAGAAAGACTGGGAAGATCCCAGCAGTATTGAAGACATTCGCGTTTTGTTTCCTGAATGAGCGGATGCTCCGGGTATTGAATCAGGGTATCAAGAATCTGGGCACTTCGAAGACGTTGTACCCAAAGCGGCTGACGTCCGGTTTTTCGAACTCCCATCATAAGTGCATGTGCAGTATTATAGCGGAAGGTAATGTTAAAGAGCGGAGTGGTAGGAAGAACAGCCTCCAGAATCCTCTCGGAAGAGTCAGGATCAAGAGTCTGCAGAAGCCCCTGTGGAACAGGGCTTTCATTGTAAGGAAACAAAAGAAAGCCATCATCGTCGTCCACAAAGTTGACGTTTGTGTTCATTGACTGTGCTGCGGCATTCTGAAGCAGAAGTGCCAGAGGGGCATTGATCTGCCGTCCGAAACAGGAATGTATCATTAGCTGGCAGCATCCGGTTTCGTCGCGAAAGTGTTCTGCAATCATTGTCCGGTCATCCGGAAGAACTCCTGTCTGCTTAATCTGGCGGGAAAGAAGACCGGCAGTCTCTTCGGTGAGTCTGCTGTCAAGACCCAGTTCTTCCAGTGCAGAGTACAGTTTTTCGGAGGACTGCTCCGAAAGCGAATTAAACTGACGCAGCATACGGCCAAACTGCAGGCCGGTCTGGTAGTTGCGTCCGCGAACATCCCCCTTCCAGAAGGGAAGGCGGGCACCTGCTGCACCGGTCTGTTCTACGCATACCTCATCCCGGCGGATATCGGTAATTTTCCAGGCAAAGGTACCAAGCAAAAACCGGTCACCGACTCTGGCTTCATAGACGTACTCTTCGTCTAGTTCACCTATCTTAACACCACTTGAAGTACGTGCTGCGTACATTCCTTTATCCGGTATGGTTCCTCCGGCAGAAACAGCAAGCATCCGGCTGTAGGTATCTCCTTCGACTGTTTCGTGAATGCGGTCATACAGGATACGTGGGCGGACCGGAAGATCATGCTCGTGCTCGTAGTCTCCGGAGAGCATACAGAGAATATTGTTAACTTCCGTTCGGGTAAGCATTCTGAATGGATAAGCACGTGGAAGAAGTTCCATGACGTCATCGACAGAGTAGGAGCCTGATGCAGCCATGGATACCAGATGCTGAGCAAGTATATCATAGCAGCCTTCCGGGGGACGGGATGGTTCAATACGGCCTTCACGAACCAGCTGAGCGGTCATGCCGCAGTAAAGCCCCTCCGAAGGGGTCTTTGGAAAAATAGTCATGGAGCTGGTACGTCCGGGATTATGACCGGCACGTCCTAGGCGCTGGAGAGCACCGGAAACGGAGCGCGGACAGCCAATCTGGAGAACAAGATCGATTTCACCAACGTCAATACCTAATTCCATGGAGGAGGTGGCACAGAGAAGACGGAGCTGGCCGTCGCGAAGACTTTCCTCAACTTCGAACCGCTGTTCTTTTGAAAGGCTTCCGTGATGTGTTCTGGCAAAGCCGTCTCCGGCAATCTGATTGACATAAAAAGCAAGCTTCTCGGAATACATACGTCCGTCGCAGAATGCAATAACACTGCGGGCACCGAGACAATAGGAATATACGGTGGAAGCAAGATCCTTCCAGACAGAATCCTTTGTATGAGTATCGCATCCGGCTGATCTTCCGACTACATCAATATGAAGCTGTTTAGTCATCGCTGGAGCAATAACGGTGACTGGGTCGGGTGAAAGATATTCTGCAGCTAGAGATAAGGGCTGTATTGTAGCGGAAAGTCCGATTCGTTGCAGAGGATGCTCACATAACCGGTCAAGACGGGCAAGGCTGAACATTAGGTGTGAGCCTCGCTTGGAATCAATCAGGGCATGAAGCTCATCAACAATCACTGCCTTTGCTGTCCGGAGCATTTCTTTTCCTTTTCCGGAGGTAAGCAGAAGATAAAGAGATTCCGGCGTTGTGATAAGAATATGAGGCGGTGTTTTCAGCATCTGCCTGCGTTCTTTGGCAGTCGTATCTCCGGTTCGGATTGCAATCCGAATGTCGTAGGGATTGTCTGTCCGGTCAGAAAACTCCCGGCTTTCCACCTGATAGATTCCCTGCAACGGACGCCGCAGGTTTTCGCGGATATCTCCGGCCAGAGATTTCAGTGGAGAGATGTAAATCAGCTGAAGCTCCGGTTTTAAGATACCCTTTCGAGTCTGGTCTTTAAGACGGTCGATAAAAACAAGGAAAGCAGAAAGCGTTTTTCCGGTTCCGGTTGGTGCTGAAACAAGGGTATTTTGACCGGAGGCAATTGCGGACCAGGCTTTTTCCTGTACCGGAGTTGGTGTTCCGAGCTGTTCTGTAAACCAGGTTGAAGTAAAGGAATGAAACTGATTGAGTGAGGATTTCATAGGATTCTCCAATTATCTGAAGTAATTACTGTCTGAGCCAAGTATACCAAACAATTGTTCGCACATCAAATTATTTTTTCTATAAAAGTTTTTCGGTATCGGGCCTGTTTTCCGGCTCATAAGAATGTTCAATAATCATTTTTTCCTCTCTGTCATGTCGTGGACAATTATAATCAATAATTTATGGACAGCAATAACGTCGATTATTGGAGAAAAGATGACGATATTTACAATTCAGCTTTAGAAGTAAACGCAAAATGTTGTACCCGAATGTCAAAAATTGCGGTAAATTTCAGTTGAAAATATGGTAATAAATGGTTATGCTGAATGAGTGGTAAAAATTACCAGACAATATATTTGCGGAGGGAAAGACAATGGGTAACAAAATTAGTGTAATGGTAGCGGATGACAATGCAAGAATTGCAGGAATGCTGGAGGATGTTCTGAAAGCAGATAACGAGATCGAACTGGTCGGAAAAGCGGAGAACGGTGTTGAAGCTCTTGAGATGATCAGGGAAAAAAAGCCGGATGTCGTATTTTTGGATCTGATTATGCCGAAGCTGGACGGACTTGGCGTTCTGGAACATGTGAAAAAGGAAGCGCAGGAGGGAAAGAAAATTCCTGAATTTATTGTAATTTCTGCAATCGGACAGGAACTTGTGACAGAAAATGCTTTTCTGCTCGGCGCAAAGTACTATATCATGAAACCGTTTGACAATTCTGCGGTAATCAGCAGAATCAAACAGCTGAAAAGGGAGACAGACGACAACGGGATTTCGACGGCAAAATCAGCAGTTTTTGAAAATAACAGAACAGCGTACCGAGAGAGAAATCTCGAGACGGATGTAACAGAAATCATTCATGAAATCGGTGTGCCTGCGCACATTAAGGGTTACCAGTATCTGCGCGATGCCATTATGATGTCGGTAGATGACAGTGAAATGCTGAATTCAATTACCAAAATGCTGTATCCGTCTATCGCTAAACGCCATAAGACAACGCCAAGCCGCGTGGAACGCGCAATCCGGCATGCAATTGAAGTAGCCTGGAGCCGAGGAAAGATGGATACGATTGATTCACTGTTCGGTTATACGGTAAGCAACGGAAAAGGAAAGCCGACAAATTCAGAGTTCGTGGCTTTGCTTGCTGACAAAATCCGGCTGGAATATAAATTTCGTTTACAGTAAAAAAAGCAATCTTTCCTCTTTCATATAAAAAAGTTTTATAGTATAATATATGGATATCCAAACGCTATTCGAAAGAGGTAGATTATGAAAAAGATACTGTTTGCAGCATCCGAATGTGTTCCGTTTATAAAAACAGGCGGTCTGGCTGATGTTGTAGGGTCACTCCCAAAGTACCTGAATAAGGATGAATATGATGTACGGGTCATATTGCCGAAATACATGGCAATACCGGATAATTATAAAGCAATGATGCAGTATAAAACTCATTTTTATATGGATCTAGCATGGAGACAACAGTATGTTGGTATTCTGGAGGCTGAATACGAAGGGGTTAGATTTTACTTTATTGATAACGAATACTATTTTTCAGGCTTAAAACCTTACGGGAATATTTATGAGGATATTGAGAAGTTCGCATTTTTCTGTAAGGCAGTCCTTTCGGCGATTCCGTTGATTGATTTTAGACCGGATATTATACATTGCCATGACTGGCAGACGGGACTGATTCCGGTGTATCTTCATGAACGTTTTCAACAGAATGAGATGTTTCGAGGCATTAAATCAATTATGACGATACATAACCTGAAGTTTCAGGGGGTATGGGACAAGAAGACAATTAAGGATATTACCGGTCTGCCGGATTTTTATTTTTCACCGGATAAACTGGAAGCATACGGGGATGCGAACTACCTGAAAGCAGGAATTGTTTATGCAGATTATGTAACGACAGTCAGTGAATCCTATGCTCAGGAAATCAAGCTTCCGTTTTACGGAGAAGGGCTTGACGGTCTGATGCGGGCACGGTCGAATTCTCTCTGTGGAATTGTAAACGGAATTGACTATGATGAATATAATCCGGAGACGGATCCATTAATTATTCGGAATTATAACGCGGTTACGTTCCGGAAAGAAAAGTACAAGAATAAGACTGCACTTCAGAAGGAACTTGGAATGACAGTCAATGATAAGGTTTTTATGATTGGTATTGTATCACGGCTGACGGATCAGAAGGGCTTTGATCTGATTGATTATGTGATTGAAGAAATCTGTGCGCAGGATAACCAGCTGGTTGTTCTCGGCACCGGAGATCCAAAGTACGAGAATCTGTTCCGTCATTATGAATGGAAGTATAAAGACAGGGTATCTGCAAATATTTATTATAATAATGAACGCTCCCACCGGATCTATGCAGCCTGCGATGCATTTCTGATGCCGTCTCTGTTTGAACCCTGCGGACTAAGCCAGCTGATGTCACTGCGGTACGGAACTGTACCGATTGTGAGAGAAACCGGTGGACTGAAGGACACTGTTCAGCCATACAATGAATTTGAAAGCAGTGGAATCGGTTTCAGCTTCAGTAATTATAATGCTCATGAGATGCTGAACACAATCCGGTATGCAAAGCATATTTATTATGAAAAGAAACGCGAATGGAACAAGCTGATTGACCGGGGCATGGCAAAGGACTATTCATGGAATACCTCTGCTAGAAGATACGAGGAAGTTTATAAAAGATTATAATATTTAATTCCCACGGGGATATCTCCGTGGGAATTTCGGGTGAAAAGGAAATGGAGATTATCATGAAACTGAAGGTTCTTTTAGAACGAATGAAATACAGGCTGCAGCAGGGCTCGTTGGAAACCGAAGTGAGTTCGGTGGTATATGATACAAGAAAAGAAATCGAACCGGGAGCCTGCTTTATCTGTATCGCCGGTGCTGTGTTTGACGGACATGAGTATGCTGCGACAGCTGCGGAACAGGGTGCAGTGGCGATTATAGCGGAACATGAGATTCAGGTACCGGATACGGTATCCGTGGTGGTGGTTGATAATTCAAGGATTGCACTGGCACTGATCTCGGCTGCCTTCTTTGACTATCCGGCAGAAAAACTGAAGCTGGTCGGAATCACCGGAACCAAGGGGAAGACAACAACCGCAAATATGATCAGAGAAGCACTGTGCCTGACTGGGCATAAGACCGGATTGATCGGAACAATTGAAAATATTATCGGCGAAGAGCATATTCCGGCATCCCACTCCACTCCGGAGTCCTATATTTTACAGGAGTATTTTGCAAAAATGGTAAATGAAGGAACCGAATATGCAGTGATGGAGGTTTCTTCACAGGGACTTAAACTGAACCGGGTTGCCGGGATTATATTTGATATCGGAGTGTTTACCAATCTGGAGCCGGATCATATTTCACCGAACGAACATCCGAACTTTGATGATTATCTGTATTGCAAGAGTCTGCTGTTCCGGCAATGCAGACTTGGAATTGCAAATCTGGACGACGAACATTTCCGTGAGATGTTCCGACTGTCAACCTGCAGCACGGTTACCTATGGGTTATCAAGTGAGGCAGATTATTATGCGGAGAACATCAATTTGCATCAGGAAAAGGGATCTGCTGGAATAGAATTTGATGTCGGCGGAAGACTTATTCTTCACGCCATAGTAGATATTCCGGGAAGATTCAATGTATATAATTCACTTGCGGCTATTGCGGTCTGTCATGAACTTGGACTTGATTCCGGTATCATAAAAAAGGCATTGTCTTTGATTAAGGTAAAGGGAAGAGTAGAACCGGTAAAGGTATGCGAACGCTTTTCCATTTTACTGGATTATGCACATAATGCTATGAGTCTCAGAAGTCTGCTGTCGACATTGAAGGAATATCATCCAAAACGGCTGGTCTGCATGTTTGGCTGCGGCGGGAACCGTTCAAAGGACCGTCGCTTTGAAATGGGAGAGATTTCATCAAATCTGGCTGATCTGACAGTGATTACTTCCGATAATCCGAGATACGAAGAACCGGAGGATATTATCAGCGATATATTGACCGGTGTGAAACGGGGACCGGGAAAATATATTACGATTATCGATCGGCGTGAAGCAATCAGATACTGTCTCTCCAATGCGCAGGATGGGGATCTGATTGTTATCGCAGGAAAGGGACACGAGGATTATCAGGAAATCCGCGGGGTGAAATACCCGATGGACGATAGAATAATGATACAGGAGGCGGCACATGAAATCCATCTCTGTTAATGAAATCTGCAAGATAACAGGCGGTACCCTGCTTTTCGCAAAGAAATCAGAAAATCCCGGAGAAATCAGAGTGTCTTCCGTTATTATCAATTCAAGAGAGGGGAAAGAAGGCAGTCTGTTTATTCCGATTATCGGTGAAAATACCGATGCGCATGACTATATTCCGGATGCATACAGCCGTGGAACCAGAGTGACGCTGACCTCAAGGAACGAAATGCTGTCTAAGACTCCCGACATGGTCTATATCTGTGTTGAGAATACACTGCTGGCTTTGCAGCAGCTTGGAACCGGATTGCGTAATGACTTTCGAGGTACAGTGATCGGAATTACCGGAAGTGTCGGAAAATCAACAACAAAAGAAATGGTGGCTGCCGCTCTGGAATCCCAATACACAGTGCTGAAGACCTATGGAAATAAAAACAGTCAGATCGGCGTACCGCTGATGATGCTTGAGCTTGAAGATAAATACCGTTATGCTGTCATTGAGATGGGGATGAGTCTTGAAGGTGAAATGAAAAAACTTGCGGATATTGTCCGCCCGTCTGCAGCTGTACTGACGAACATCGGAGTTGCACATATCGGACAGCTTGGAACACAGGAGAATATCAGACGGGAAAAGCTGCAGATCTGCAGCCGGTTTCAGGAGCAGGGAGGAACATTATACGTCAATGGAGAGGATCCTCTGCTGAAAGACATACAAAAGCTGATGCCTGATAAAAAGATAACGGTAAAAACCTTCGGGCTTAATTCCGGCTGTGATTATTATGCGGAGAAGATAGAAACGGCGGGAGAATATACAGAATTTGTGTTCTGCAGCAGAGAAGGCTCGGTCAGAGAGCCGGTGCTGCTTCCGGTCATCGGGATGCATAATGTTATTGATGCGGTATCTGCACTTGCTGTTGCAGACGGTGAAGGACTGTCCGCAGATATTGCAAAGAAAGGACTTGAGCTTTATCGTCCGATGTCCATGCGTGGAAGAACAGAAAATATCAATGGAATTATCTTAATTGATGATACCTATAATGCCAGCCCGGATTCCATGAAAAGTGGTCTCGATATGCTTGGAGGAATTACAAATACGGGAAGAAAAATAGCTGTTCTTGCAGATATTCTGGAGCTTGGAGATTATTCGGCAGCCTGTCATTATGAAGTCGGGGCATATGCAGCATTGAAACACCCGGATATTCTGATAGCAATCGGAACAGAAGCAGCACAAATCGCAAAGGGAGCAAGAGAAAAGCGGAATGGTTCTTTGCCGGAGGTGTATTATTTTACAGAACAGGAGGAAGCATACAATACTATGCTGAACAGCCTGAAACCGGGAGACATCATATATCTCAAGGGGTCACGTGGGATGCACCTTGACCAGACAGCAAAGAAAATCCGCGAGCAATACACTGTTTAGAAAGAGGAAACGGCATGCTGTATGCTGATATCATTGTCGATATTTCACATGAGAATCTGGACCGGACTTACCAGTATGCTGTTCCGGAGGAAATGATTTCTTCGGCGGTTGTCGGAACGCCGGTTGAAATTCCCTTTGGGAACGGCGGACGTATTATTAGGGGGTATATTATAGGTTTGAGTGACGAACCCAAAATCAACCCTGAAAAAATTAAATATATTAAAAAGGCAGAACAGAACGGTATTGTGATAGAAAGCAGAATGATTGCTCTGGCTTCCAAGATGAGGGAATTGTATGGCGGAACCATGAATGATGCCCTGAGGACAGTAACACCGGTGAAGAGAACCATTCGCGCTGTAAATCAAAAAACAATCAGACGGAATATCTCAAAGGAAGAGATTGAAAAGCTGCTTGATATTGCGGTTAAAAAACATCATACGGCCAGAGAACGTCTGCTTCGTGAGCTTTTGAAGGAAAAAGAGCTTGATTATGAGCTTGTGATACATAAGCTGAACATAAACAGAAAAACAATATTGGAGTTTGCATCGGAAGGGATAGTTTCGGTGGAAGAAAGCCGGGCTTATCGCAACCCGGGCAGTACAGAGCTTTTCAAAACAGATGGAAAAGAAGAAGGAAATCCGTGGAAAAACATAACAAAATTAAACGAGGAGCAGCAGTCGGCAGCAGATGAGGTAATGAAAGATTACCGGGACGGAAGATATGGAACCTACCTCCTTTACGGCGTAACAGGAAGCGGAAAAACAGAGGTTTATCTGGAACTCATACGACAGGTTGTTGAAGCTGGACGGCAGGTTATCATGCTGATTCCTGAAATCGCACTGACCTATCAGACAATGATTCGTTTCCGGCAACGATTCGGAAACAGAGTTTCTTTTATGCATTCCCGTTTGTCTGACGGAGAACGGTATGATCAGTATGTACGTGCGGCAGAAGGGGATATCGATATAATGATTGGTCCGCGTTCTGCATTATTTACACCGTTTCGGGATCCCGGACTGATTATTATTGATGAAGAACACGAAGCCAGCTATAAAAGTGAACAGGTACCAAAATACCATGCAAGAGAGCTTGCCGTGGAATATGCAGCAATGCTTGGTGCCTCTGTACTTCTTGGCTCTGCGACACCATCCTTAGAATCCTACTATCGGGCAGAGCGTGGCGAATACAGACTCTTACGACTGACAAGGCGTGCCGGAAAGGCAGAACTTCCTGCGGTACATATCGTTGATATGAGAGAAGAACTGAAGGCGCATAACGTATCAGTCTTCAGCCGGCAGCTCCGGGCTCTGATGGAAGACCGGCTTAAAAAAAAGCAGCAGATTATGATTTTTATCAACCGTAGGGGGTTTGCCGGGTTTGTATCCTGCAGAAGCTGCGGAGAAGCACTTCGGTGTCCGCACTGTGAGGTATCACTGACAGCACACAATAACGGCCGGTTGATCTGCCATTACTGCGGATTTGAACGACAGATGCCAAAGAACTGTCCGTCTTGCGGTTCGAAGTACATAGCGCTGTTCGGTACGGGAACTCAGAAGGTGGAAACAATCATTCAAAGAGAATTTCCAGGAGCAAGGGTGTTAAGAATGGATGCCGACACAACAAGACAGAAGGAAGGGCACGAACAGATTCTTTCTGCATTTGCAAATGAGGAAGCGGATATTCTGGTTGGTACTCAGATGATTGTGAAGGGTCATGATTTTGAAAGAGTAACACTAATGGGAATTATTGCAGCAGATCTTTCACTTCAGACTGCTGATTACAGGGCGGGTGAGCGAACCTTTCAGCTTCTTACACAGGCAGCAGGGCGTTCCGGACGTGCAAAAGATGCCGGGGAGGTGGTGATACAGACCTATCAGCCCGAGCATTACAGTATTACAGCAGCGGCATCAGAGGATTATCTGACATTTTACCATAGTGAGATGATGTACCGAAAAGCATTGGGTTATCCGCCTGTTTCCTGTCTGGCATCAATTCTTCTTGGAGCAGAAAACGAAAAAATTGTAACAGAATCGGCTGATGTTCTGGCAGACGGGATTCGCGCATGGATGGAGGAATATGATCTGACCGAAACAGGGACGATCATAGGACCTGCGCCGGCAGGAATTTCAAAGCTGCGGGATATTTACCGAAAGGTCATTTATATCAAGCACAGTGATGCAGGAATACTGACGCGCTGCAGGGATGCAATGGAACAGACGGTCAAGGATAATCCGGCATTTTCCGAATGTACGGTTCAGTTTGATTTTAATCCGTTGACATCATACTGACGGAAATAAATAAAATGGAGGAAATACGATGGCACTCAGAAATATCAGAAAATTTGGAGATCCGGTACTTGAAAAGGTTTCAAAACCGCTTACCGAGGTGAATGAAAAAACAGTTGAGCTGGTAAACGATATGTTGGAAACCATGTATGATATGAACGGAGTCGGGCTTGCAGCGGTTCAGGTAGGAATACTGAAACGTCTGGTTGTGATTGATGTATCTCCGGAACAGGATCAGCCGATTGTACTGATTAATCCGGAAATCATTGAAATGTCGGGCGAGCAGACGGGAGGAGAGGGGTGCCTTAGTCTGCCGGGAAAGGTCGGAACCGTTTCTCGACCGGATTTCGTAAGGGTGAAGGCTCTGGACGAGACACTGCAGGAACAGCTGCTTACAGGAACCGGGTTGTTAGCAAGAGCTTTCTGCCATGAGATAGACCATCTGGATGGAATTCTTTATACCGAACGTATGACAGGAGAGCTCGCAGACTGTGAGGACGAAGAATGAAACGGATGATATTTATGGGAACTCCGGAGCTTGCTGCAACGGTTCTGCAGGCATTGATCGATGAAAAATACAACATTATTGCTGCAGTAACACAGCCGGATCGGCCAAAGGGCCGGGGAAACACGGTTACCTGTTCTCCGGTGAAGGAGCTTTGCACACAATATGGAATCCCCGTGCTGCAGCCGGAACGTGCCAGAAATCCGGAGTTTATTGAAGAGATAAGAAAACTTACTCCGGATGTAATCGTTGTAGCTGCTTACGGGAAAATTCTTCCGAACGAAATTCTAACGCTCCCAAAATACGGATGTATCAATGTTCATACCTCGCTGTTACCGGATTACAAGGGTGCAGCTCCGATTCAATGGGTCATCCTAAACGGCGAAAAGAAGACCGGAGTTACGATCATGTATATGAATGAGGGATGTGATACAGGCGATATTATCAGTGCAAAGGAAGTAGAAATATTGCCGGAGGATACCGGAGAAAGCCTGACTAAACGGCTTGCCTGCGAAGGATCGAAGCTTCTGACCGAAACATTATGTGAGCTGAAGGAAGGACGTGCTGGACGTCAGCCGCAGGATCCTAATAAGGGCAGGTACTTTTCTGTAATAGAGAAAACCCTCGGCTGTCTTGACTTTACAAGACCGGCAGAAGAGCTGGAACGTTATATCCGCGGTCTTAATCCTTGGCCATGTGCGTATACCTATCTTGACGGAAAAATGCTGAAACTTTGGAAAGCCAATGTGATGCAGGAGCAATCCTCGGAAGCAGAGAAGCTTTTACATACCGTACCGGGAACTATCATTTCAGCAGAGAATAAAAACCTGCAGATACAGACAGGCGATGGGATTCTGATTCTGACAAAGCTTCAGCTGGAGGGAAAGAAAAAAATGAATGCAGAGGAGTTCCTGCGGGGTTATACAATAAAGCCGGGAACCATACTGAAGAGAGAAAGATAACGAAATGCTGCACCAAAAGAACTATGAGCGAGGACAGATATGAACCAGAGAGAGGCAGCAGCGAAGGCTGTAACAGAAATTATTGATCGGCAAAAACCGGCACATATTGTTGTAGCAGATATGCTGGAACGGAATCCGGAATGGAAACCGGAGGAACGTGCTTTTGCAAAAAGACTTACAGAAGGTACAGTAGAACGGCTTTTTGCATTAGATGCGGTTTTGTCGGAGGTATCAAGTACAAAGCTTACGAAAATGAAGCCTTTGGTTCGAAACATTCTCCGCTGCGGAGTATATCAGCTTTATTATATGGAAGCGGTTCCTGATTCTGCTGTATGCAATGAGGCGGTTAAGCTTGTAAAAAAGAACGGGTTATCAGGACTTGGTGGATTTGTAAATGCAGTTCTTCGGAATGCGGCACGCAGCAGGGATCGGAAATTAAAGGATTCAAAGCCGGAAACTGCTTCAGACAATGATGATCTGGCAGCACTCGAGCTTGAAACCTCAACTCCTGTCTGGCTGCTGAAACAATGGGCAAGAGACTATGGGAAAGATACGGCCGAAAGGATAAGCAGGGCGCAGTTTGATGAAAATCCACTTACGGTACGCTGTAATCTAAGCAGAATAACACCGGAAGAGCTCTTAAATCGTTTAACAGCAGACGGAGCAGAAGCTGAACCTGCGAAATACTGTCCGTATGCTTTTTATCTGAAGGGCTGCGGAAAGCTTACAGAGCTTTCCTCCTTTAGGGAGGGATTGTTTCAAATTCAGGATATCAGCTCGGTTCTTGTCGGTATATCAGCCGGAATTAAGGGCGGTGAATGCATTTTAGATCTCTGTGCTGCTCCCGGCGGAAAAACTCTGCATCTTGCCGATCTTCTGGCTTTTTACTCCGATGGAAAGAATCCGGGGTTTATCGAAGCAAGAGATGTCTCCGAGCAGAAGCTTTCTCTTATAAAGGATAATCTGAAGCGAAGCAGGCTTGGACAGGTATCAGTGGTTTTGGCAGATGCAACAGTACTAACACCGAAGTGGCAGGACGCTGCGGATGTTGTCATTGCCGATGTTCCCTGTTCCGGGACGGGAGTCATTGGAAGAAAACCGGATATCAAATATAACATGTCAGAGGAAAAGCAAAAAGCTTTGATTGCATTACAGCATGAAATACTGAAAAATGCAGTCTGTTATGTTAAACCGGGCGGAACGCTGATATTTAGCACCTGTACTTTGAATAAGGAAGAAAATGATGGAGGAAGGGAGTTCCTGATGAAGCTCGGAATGAAACCGGGCAGTCTTGTACCATACCTTGGGGAAGTGCTGAAGGAACCGACGCTTTCCGAGGGGTATTTACAGCTGGTACCTGGAATTCACGGAACAGATGGTTTTTATCTTTCTCGTTTTCAAAAACCACGGTCTTAAAAGAAAACCGTTTACTTTATTACTAACTGGGGGATGTATGGGAAGAACAGAAATTAAATCCATGTATTTTGAAGAACTCTCCGAAGTGACAGCACAGATGAATGAGCCGTCCTTTCGCACAAAGCAGCTTTACGAATGGATGCATGGAGCACTGGCGACTTCTTTTGATGAGATGAGTAATCTTCCGGCTGAATTTCGCTGTAAACTGGAAGAAATGTGTCTGTTGACCGTACTGGAGCCGGTTGAAATATTGCGCTCAGAGCTTGACGGTACCTGTAAATTCCTTTTCCGTTTACCGGAAGAAGACCAGAAACTGAAGAACAATGTAATAGAAAGTGTTCTGATGAAATATCATCACGGAAATTCAGTCTGCATTTCTTCACAGGTCGGCTGCCGGATGGGCTGTCGATTCTGCGCCTCCACTCTTGGCGGCCTGGAACGGAATCTGACCGCTGCCGAGATGCTCGATCAGGTTTACCGGATTCGGAAAATATCAGGGGAGCGTGTTGACAGCATCGTTGTTATGGGAACCGGTGAGCCCATGGATAACTTTGACAATCTGGTTCGCTTTATACGTCTGGTTTCCGAGAAACAGGGTCTGAATATCAGCAGGCGCAACATTACGGTATCGACCTGCGGACTGACAGAGGGCATACGAAAGCTTGCTGAGGAAATACCGCAGGTAACGCTTGCATTGTCTTTGCATGCGCCAAACGATGAATTGAGAAAGACCATTATGCCGGTTGCAAACAAATATACAATACAGGAGATTCTGGCGGCAACGGATGAATTTTTTAAGAAAACAGGGCGTCGTGTAACCTTTGAATATAGTCTGATTAAAGGAGTCAATGATCGGACGGAACATGCGGAGGAACTGGCACAGAAGCTGAAAAACCGTAGCTGTCATGTGAATCTGATTCCGATCAATCCGATTGCAGAACGTGATTTCTGTTCTGCTACAATGACCAATGTTGCCAATTTCAAAAATATACTTGAAAAATACAGAATAAATGTTACTATAAGAAGAGAAATGGGCTCAGATATCAATGCTGCCTGTGGGCAGCTAAGGAAGAGCTATGCAATGGAAGGACAGAAGGGAGGACCGGAACAGTGAAGTCGTTTGCGCTGACAGATGTCGGACAAAAGAGAGAATGCAATCAGGATTACATCTACCGCAACGAAGAACCGGTCGGTATGTTCCCGAATCTATTTATTGTAGCAGACGGAATGGGAGGGCACAATGCAGGTGATTATGCCTCCCGTTTCTGCGTCGAGGATTTTACCAGAAGAATAAGTGAAAGCAAAGAAAAAACAGTAATCAGCACCATTGAACATGCAATCCGCGAAACAAACGAACAGTTGATTTTGCAGGCGAAGGAACATGCTGATCTGGATGGGATGGGAACCACATTTGTCCTGGTATCAATCTTTGAACGGCATCTTTATGTGGCGAATATCGGAGACAGCCGGCTATACATAATCGGGTCTGAGATAAAGCAGATTACGATGGATCACTCTCTGGTTGCCGAAATGGTTCGGAACGGAGATCTGAACGAAGAAGAAGCCAGATTTCATCCGAACAAGAATATTGTAACAAGGGCTCTTAGCACCAATGGTGTGGTAGTTCCTGATTTTTTTGAAGTTGATATTTCGCCCGAGGATATTGTATTATTATGCTCTGACGGATTATTTACAATGCTGGAGAACAGCGAGATATTCAGTATTGTCAAGCAATACGGGGATCATCTTGAGGAAGCTTGCAGCGAACTGATCAAACGGGCGAACGAATACGGAGGAAAAGATAATATTTCCGTGATACTGATTGGCGAATCGTAATAAGCTCAGAACCAAATCAGAAAGGTTAAGGTACAGGGAATGATTAAAGTTGGAATGTATATCAGTGACAGATATGAGATTATTGACAAGGTTGGTTCCGGCGGGATGGCAGATGTCTATAAGGCGAAATGCCATAGACTGAACCGTTATGTCGCAATCAAAATATTAAAACCGGAATATTCCTCCGATAAGAATTTTGTAACGAAATTTCGTGGTGAAGCACAGTCGGCTGCAGGTCTGTCACATCCGAACATTGTAAATGTCTATGATGTCGGTGAAGACAACGGTCTTTATTACATAGTTATGGAGCTGGTAGAAGGGATTACGCTGAAGCGTTTTATTGAGCGCAAGGGTCATCTGGAGGTTAAGGAAGCAGTCGGAATCGGTATTCAGATTGCACAGGGAATGGAAGCAGCACATGCCAACCATATTATCCATCGCGATATAAAGCCACAGAATATCATTATTTCCAGAGAAGGAAAAGTTAAGGTTACCGACTTCGGAATTGCCAAAGCAGCCACTTCAAATACTGTGACACAGAATGCAATCGGTTCGGTACATTACCTGTCTCCGGAGCAGGCACGCGGAGGCTACAGTGATGAACGCAGCGATATTTATTCGCTGGGTGTTACCTTGTATGAAATGCTGACCGGAAAGGTTCCTTTTGCAGGAGACAATACGGTTTCGGTTGCCCTGCTTCATATTCAGGGGGAAGCGACTCCTGTTCGGGAACTGAATCCGTCTGTACCGGTCAGTCTGGATCGTATTGTACAGAAATGTATGCAGAAAAAGCAGGAACGCCGGCACCAGTCTGCATCGGAACTGATTACAGATTTGAAACGCTGCATTACAAATCCGGATGGTGATTTTGTAAAACTGAATTCCGGAGTTGTTACGGATTCACCGACAATAAAGATGACCGACGGACAGATGAAAGAGATTGAGACTGCTGCAAGAACACCGGTGACTTATTATTCGAACAGTGATCTGAACAAGGTAAAAAAGATACAAAAAGAAGAAGAGGAAGACATTGACAGTATGGACTCACGGCTGGAGAAAGCGCTGACTGTGGGTACTGTGATTGCGGTTATTATTGTCGGAATTGTTGTATTATATGTAATTGCCAATTTCTTCGGATTGTTTGACTTTTTGAATCCGAACGGAAATGAGAGTCTTCTCCCGACTTCAGCACCGGTAGCAACAGATGCTCCGACTCCGACCATCTCGCCGACTCCGACACCGGAGCTTGTCCAGATGCCATATGTTATCGGATTGAAAGCAGAAGATGCAGTTGATTCATTGACGACAGTTTCCGGTAAGTTTACGATTGTATATGATGAAGACTACTCTGAGGAATATGACGAAGGCTTTATTATCAAACAATATCCAAACAGCGGTGCAGGTATCAGCAAATCAATGACAATAACTCTTACGGTCAGTACCGGCAAGGAACCGGTAAAGCTTCCGAATGTTTACAATTTATCTGTTTCCGAAGCAAAAGAAACCTTAAGCTCAAAAGGATACTCTACAGAAGTAGAATACGAATACAGTACAACGGTAGCGGACGGCAATATTATCAGGACACTTCCGGAACGCTTTGAAACAGTTGACCAGGGGAGCAGGATTGTTCTTTATGTGAGTCTTGGACCGAGCAATGTTCTTGTACAGGTACCGAATGTCCTTGGAAAGACGCTGGATGAGGCTACCACTGAATTGACAGCAGGTAAGCTGCTTTGCGGGACAGTCTCCGAAGATTACAGCAGTGAATATGAGAAAGGGCTTGTATGCCTGCAGAGTGCAGGAAGCGATACACAGGCTACGGAAGGTTCTGCAATTGATCTCACCATCAGTCTTGGAATCAATCCTGATCCCACGCCGACTCCGGAGCCGACGCCGACTACTGAACCGGATGATTCCACGACAGAAACAAGTACAGACGGAGTAACGTCAACTCCGGTTCCGGATACAGCAGATCCTACCTCTATCCCGGACGAGCCGGAACCAACACCGACACCGGAGGCAGAGACAGGCACTCTGAAATATCGCGGAAGTGTGGCAATTACAGATAGTCCGTTTACAGATGATGTTACTGTGGCTGATATTACTTTAGAGTTAATTCAAGGGGACAACGAAGAAATCACGATTTATGACAGATACGAGGTGACATCGGAAATCTTTGCTACGGAGCTGTCAATGTTTACGTTCAGTTCAGATGATACGAATCTGACGGAAGGAAGTGCACTGGTCAAGATGTATGTTAACCTTGTTCCGGTATCTACAACTTATGCGGTATCTCTTGAGGCATTTTACGAATGACGGGAAAGATAATCAAAGGAATTGCCGGATTTTATTATGTGTATGTTGAAAATGCCGGAATTGTTGAGTGTAAAGCAAAGGGTATTTTCAGAAACAAGAAGATAAAGCCCTTGGTTGGTGATGATGTTGAGCTGCTGCTTTTAAGTGAAATGGACAAAACCGGCAGTATTGTTGATATTCTGCCAAGGAAGAATGAACTGATTCGTCCTGCGGTTGCCAATGTGGATCAGGCAATGGTGATTTTTGCTTCAGCAGAACCGGAACCGAACCTGAACCTTCTGGATCGTTTTCTTGTTATGATGACTAAGCAGGGAATTGATACAACAATCTGCTTTAATAAGACGGATTTAACCAAAGATGCAAGGCTTGAGGAGCTGAAAGAGCATTATTGCGAATGCGGATCAAGTCTGGTATTTGTCAGCGCTGCGCGGCAGGAACGGCTTGAAATGATACGCGAGCTGTTGAATAAAAAGACAACGGTGCTTGCTGGACCGTCCGGTGTGGGTAAATCAACGATTACAAATCTGATGTCACAGCAGGCAGTTATGCAGACCGGAAGCATCAGTGAAAGAATAAAGCGTGGGAAGCAGACAACCAGGCATTCTGAACTTGTTTATCTTGCGCCGCATACATTTCTTATGGATACTCCTGGGTTCAGCTCTCTGTATATAACTGATATAGAAAAAAATGAGTTAAAGAATTATTTTCTGGAATTTCTACCATATGCGGAAGAATGCCGTTTTGCAGACTGTGTTCATATGGAGGAAGCAGGATGTGCAGTGAAAGCAGCGGTTTTTGAGAGTAAAATATCCAAAGCACGCTACGAAAATTACCGGCAGATGTATAAGGAGCTTCAAAACCAGAAAAAATACTGATTTACCATGAAGGAGAAGGAAGTATGTTCAAAATCGCACCCTCCATTCTTGCTGCTGATTTCAACCGGCTTGGAGAACAGATTGCCCTAGTGGAACAGGCAGGAGCAGATTATCTTCATATTGATGTGATGGATGGCAGCTTTGTTCCGAGTATATCGTTCGGAATTCCGGTCATTGAATCCATCAGGAAGGAGTCCGGTCTGTTTTTTGACGTACATTTAATGGTTGACGAGCCAATCCGCTATATCGCTGATTATGCAAAAGCAGGAGCCAATCTTATTACAGTGCATGCTGAGGCCTGTACGCACCTTCATAGAACCGTTATGGCTGTTAAGGAAGTCGGACTTCGTGCCGGAGTTGCGTTAAATCCTTCAACACCGCTGAATGAACTGGAATATATTTTACCGGAGCTTGATCTGGTGCTTCTGATGTCGGTTAATCCGGGGTTTGGAGGACAGAAATTTATACCGTTAACACTGCAGAAGCTTTGTAAGCTGCAGAGCATGATCCTGGATCTGGGCAGCAGAGCAGAGGTCGAAGTTGACGGCGGTGTGACTTTAACCAATGTTAACCAGATTCTACTTGCAGGTGCACAGGTCATTGTATCAGGAAGCTCTGTATTTCACGGTAATATTGTAAAAAATGTATCAGAATTCAAGGAGGTATTTGCACATGCTTCTAAGTGAGGTTCGTCTCGGAAGACCACTCGAAATCTATATCACGCGTGAGGGGTTTCATTACCGTGTGCTGAGCAGAATTGAGTATGCTGAAGATGGCTGCGTATGTGTAACGTTAATCGCCAGCGGAAAGCGTGTGTTTCAATTCCTTGAAGACGATGTGATTGATATTGTTTATCAGGAACAGGATAAAATGTGGAAATGGTCTGCAGTACGCGGCGCGGTAGTGAATGTTGAGGGCGAACGTATGCATGGTTTCTTTTCTGATGCACCCGGAGAAAATTATAACCGAAGAAATGCATTTCGTATGTATCTTGGAAAAGAACTGACGATTCAGTATATGGTACGTGAAAAACAAAAACTCAAAAATATGCAGGAAGAAGAAGCACTGGCCAGCCAGACTGTTTATAATTATGATAAGGATGCAGACGGACTCATGGAGGAATGTTTTCGATGGGTGGAATGCAAAGCTTTCCTGCGGGATATCAGTGAAATCGGTGTCGGCATTTATTCCAATGAGCGTTTTATGCCGGAGGACGAGATCAGTTTTCAAATCGAATCGGAATTTGGACCGATTGAATGCAGGGCATCTGTTGTACGGATGAAAGAGCATGTCAGCGGATCGTTTCATAATTACTATGGCTGCCGGTTTATAGAGACAACAAGAAATCTGACAAAATACCTTTATGAACAGCAGCGTCTGCAGCTTCAGAACGCTAACAGTACGATTCGAAGAAAATAAATCAAGAAATAATGATGAAAAGGGTGGAAGAAGACAATACTATTTTTCACCTAACATGAAGGAGAAACATGAAATTAGGAATTGTTGGGATGCCGAATGTCGGCAAAAGCACATTGTTTAATTCATTGACAAAAGCAGGTGCAGAATCTGCAAATTATCCGTTTTGTACCATTGATCCAAATGTCGGTGTTGTATCTGTACCGGATTCGAGAATTCAGGTTTTGTCAAAGATGAACCAGTCGGTAAAGGAAGTACCGGCGGTAGTTGAATTTGTGGATATTGCCGGATTGGTAAAGGGTGCGTCAAAAGGAGAGGGTCTTGGAAACCAGTTTCTCTCGTATATTCGTGAGGTTGATGCAATTGTACATGTAGTTCGCTGCTTTGAAGATACTAATATTATTCATGTAGAAGGAAGTGTGGATCCTCTTCGTGATATCGAGACAATTAATCTGGAACTGATTTTTTCGGATCTTGAGCTGATTGACCGTCGCCTTGCAAAAGGAATGAAAGGCATGAAGACAGAGGCAATGCAAAAGGAAAACGCTTTGCTTTCCCGTCTGAAGGAACACCTTGAGACCGGAGAACTTGCCGGATCTATGAAAGTCACTGATGAGGAGGACGCAGAGCTGCTTAAGTCACTTCAGTTACTGACAAACAAACCGGTTATTTTTGCTGCAAATGTCAAAGAGGATGATCTGACAGATGACGGAAATTCAAATGAACATGTTAAGAAGGTTCGTGAGTATGCGAAGGAGCATAATTTTGAAGTATTTGTCGTCTGTGCACAGATAGAACAGGAAATTTCCGAGCTTGACGAAGAGGAACGGAAAATGTTTCTAGAAGAACTTGGTATTAAAGAATCCGGTCTTGAAAAGCTGATCCAAGCCAGCTATCATATCCTTGGGTTAATCAGCTACCTTACATCAGGTCCTACTGAAACAAGAGCATGGACAATTGAACGCGGAACCAAGGCACCGCAGGCTGCCGGAAAAATCCATTCGGATTTCGAACGTGGATTTATACGTGCGGAGGTAATCGGGTATGATAAGCTTGTTGAATGCGGAAGCTTTACTGCTGCGAAAGAAAAGGGTTTGATTCGCTCCGAAGGGAAAGAATACATCTTTCAGGATGGCGATGTTGTCCTCTTCCGTTTTAACGTCTGAAACGAATGACTGGCAGAATATGAGAAGCAGAGCAAAAGTGCAGTGCAGAATCGAGGCAATATGTCTTTTTACGGAATTACGGATATAATTTTTCCGAATCTTGGTATTGAAATCAACAGTTTACCGACAGGAATTAGTGTGTTTGGCTTTCGAATCGCTTTTTATGGCATAACGATTGCAATCGGAATGATGGCTGGATATTTTCTGGCAGAAAAGCAGGCGAAACTTTATGACCAGAAACCGGAGCATATTATGGACTTCGCCCTGTTTGCAATTATTTTTTCTGTAATCGGCGCGCGTATCTATTATGTTGTATTTCACTGGGACAGCTTTCGTGATGAACCGATTCAGATATTTAACATCAGAGCGGGTGGTCTTGCAATTTACGGCGGAGTAATTGCCGCAATAATTACCACGGTTATTTTCTGTAAAATTAAAAAAATACATTTCGGAGCATTTGCAGATGTCTGTGTGCCGGGTCTGTTGATTGGACAGATTATCGGACGATGGGCAAACTTCTTTAATCGTGAAGCGTTCGGAAAGTATACCGATAATTTGTTCGCGATGCAGATGGATCTGTCGGCGGTCGGTTCGGATTACCGGATGAATGAAGCAGCTTTGTCGGCAAAGTATGCGGATAAGCCGGAAACGCTGGCAAATATACTGGAACAGATTAATAATATTAAGATCGTGGAGGGAACATCATACATTCAGGCTCACCCGACCTTTTTGTATGAATCTGTATGGAATCTGGGTGTCCTGATTTTTATTCTGATTTATGCAAAGCATAAGAAATTTGGCGGAGAACTGCTGATGTGGTATTTTATTCTGTATGGTTTAGGACGTTTTTTTATCGAAGGTCTCAGAACGGATCAGCTTTTTCTGTGGAACAGTGATATCCCGATATCGCAACTGGTATCGATTATAATGATTGTCGTAGGTACTGCAGTAATCGGCGCCGCTCATTTTAAGGGAAGAAAAGAAAAACAAAACACATAATAACAGAACAAGAAAAAAGCTTCGGAACACAGAATGTTCCGAAGCTTTTTTCTTTTATTACAAAGAAAACACAAGATGAAGTATAAAAAAATAGCGTAGATACTAGTTTTGAAAAACACTTGATTTTTTGCTTTGCAGGGGTTAAAATATCCTTGTAAATGGTGAACAGTGGTGGAAGATGACACGAAGTGGTGAAATTTACTTTACTGATATTTGAAAGGAATGGGATTATGTTCAAGGGCAGATACAATCATACACTTGACTCCAAGAACAGAACGATAATTCCTGCCAAGCTTAGAGATGAGCTTGGTGACACCTTCGTGATTACGGTTGGACTGGAAGGCTGCTTATATATTTACCCGAACAATGAATGGGATGAGTTTGCTGCCAGGCTGAAGGAGCTTCCCGGTCATAAGGACGCCAGAGACTTAAGAAGAAAGTTTATGTCATACGCGACTGACTGTGAAACGGACAAGCAGGGAAGATTTCTGATTCCGGTGGAACTGTGTAAGGAAGCAGCATTGGATAAAGAGGTCGTATTTTCCGGTAATATTAACAAAATCGAGCTTTGGAGCAAGGAACGCTGGGAGAACATTGACGGAACCTTTAATAATATGGATGAAGTAGCTGAAAAAATGGCTGAGTACGGAATCAGCTTTTAAGCAGACAACGATGACATTCATTCATGGTTGGGCTTCAAACTGAGACGGAGAGAAGATGGACACGAATGATTTCAGACATGTTTCCGTGCTTCTGAAGGAAACAGTTGATAATTTAAGTATCAGACCGGACGGAGTTTACGTCGACGGAACCATGGGCGGAGCAGGTCACGGATACGAGATTTGTAAACGACTCCTTGGTCAAGGAAGATATATCGGAATTGACCGGGATGAAGATGCAATTAAAGCAGGACAGCGGCGGCTGGCAGAATTTGCTGACCGTGCGGTAATCTTAAGAGACAATTATTCCAATATGAAACAGGCTCTTTCTCAGATTGGAGTTGATAAAGTGAATGGTATTCTCCTTGATTTGGGGGTATCGTCTCACCAGTTAGATGTTGCAGAACGGGGCTTTTCCTATATGGCGGATGCACCGCTTGATATGAGAATGGACAGGCGTCAGATTAAAACCGCAAGAGATATTGTCAATGAATACACCGAGCGTGAGCTTGCAACCGTAATCAGAGATTATGGCGAGGATCGGTTTGCACAGAATATTGCTAAACACATTGTTGCGGCAAGAGAAATAAAACCAATTGAAACGACTACGGAATTGAATGAAGTGATACGTGCTGCCATTCCAATGAAGATTCAGAAGACGCTTGGACACCCTTCAAAGAGAACCTATCAGGCAATTAGAATTGAACTGAATGAAGAGCTGGATGAACTGAAAAAAGCACTTGAGGATATGACCGGACTGCTTGTTCCCGGAGGAAGACTATGTATTATTACATTTCATTCTCTGGAAGACAGGATTGTAAAAACAGTATTTCGAAGAGAGGAATCTCCCTGTATCTGTCCACCGGAATTCCCGGTATGCGTCTGCGGGAGGGCTCCCAGAGCTAAGGTGATTACAAAACGTCCGATTCTTCCTTGCGAAGAGGAACAGGAGAAGAACAGCAGAGCCAGAAGTGCAAAGCTTCGGGTCATGGAAAAATTATAAACGTACTGTGGATCGGTACAGATGGGAGTATGCATGGAAGCAGACAAAAAATACTACAGACAGACAAATGCAGCATATTGGACTGACGGAAGTTCTGCCCGTGTATTACGCCCAGAAGAAAAAAGACCGATATATACAACAGAAGATGGGAACGCAGTTCGAAGAAATGAAGAACCGTATGATTTTCCGATACCGGAACAGCAGCCGGTTCAGCGTCCGGAAAGGGCACCCGAAAAAGCTCCGAGAGAGCATCGGATGCCGAAACCGAGAATCGAACAGAATATTAATTTTTTGTCATTATGTATTTTAGTTGCTGCGATTGGTCTGACCCTGTATACCTGTATTTCATATCTTAAGGTACAGTCGGATACGGTTGTCATCACGAAGAATATACGTCAGCTGGAACAGCAACTGACTAATCTTCAAAACATGAATGAAGCAGCCTACAATGAAGTACTGAGTCAGGTTAATCTTGATGAGGTTTACCAGATAGCGGTTAGGGATCTTGGAATGGTATTTCCGAACAATAATACAACATATTATTATAAAAGTGGTTATGAAGGCTATGTAAGACAATTTGATGAAATACCTGAATCGGAAAAAATGAATCTTCTGAAACAACTGCTCAAATGAGAAAGTGCAGGACAGAAAGCGCGTGAAAAAAGCCCAAAACTCCTCTAATAATAAAAAACTTACCAGTAAAATGCAAGCAAGTCTGTTGCTTGTATTTTGCGTTATTCTGGGAATGATTCTTCTTCTTGGAATCAGAGTTGCCTACATTGGAAATTCTGACGGAGAGCGTTATAAGAAAAAAGTTCTTGAACAGCAGTCCTATGTTTCTTCAGAGCTTCCGTATATGAGAGGAGCAATCTATGACAGAAACGGGCTGGTGCTTGCCAGAAGCGAGAAGATTTATACGGTGATCCTTGACCCGAAGGTCGTTTTGACATATGACATGTATGTTGAACCAACGAAAGATGCTTTAAATCTTGTATTTGGATACTCTGTTGAAGACATTCAGAAGATTCTGGATGAAAACCCATCAAGCCAGTATTATATTCTTGAAAAGCAGGTCAGCGTTTTGAAAGTTCAAGAATTCGAAGCATTACAGGGCAGTAACAGCAAGATAAAAGGAGTGTGGTTTGAAGAAAGCTATGTAAGAAGCTATCCATATCATACTCTGGCGTCTCATCTGCTTGGCTTTACTGCTTCCGGCAATCAAGGAATCTGGGGTGTGGAGCAGTATTATAACACCGTATTGAACGGAACAAACGGCAGAATATTCGGCTACTATGATTCTGAACTGAATCTGCAGCGTACGGTAAAGGAAGCTGTTAACGGAAATTCACTGCAGCTTACGGTAGATGCCAATATCCAGACGATAGTTCAGCGGTATATCAGTAATTTTCTGAGTACTGTAGGGTGCAGTAATATCGGGATTATTGTAATGAATCCAAAGGATGGCAGTATCTACGCTATGGCCTCAAACAACGAATATGATCTGAACAATCCGAGGGATCTGACACAGTGGTATACAAATGAAGCTTTGGACAGTATGTCCACTGAAGAGCAGTATACGGCGCTGAACCGGATTTGGAGAAATTTCTGTATCAGTGACAGCTATGAACCGGGTTCGACTTATAAACCGTTTACGATTGCTGCGGCATTGGAAGAAGATCTGATTGATTACGATGATGAGTTTGTCTGTAAAGGGTATGAAACAATCGGTGGATGGGACATTTACTGTGCAAGAAGAAGTGGTCACGGAACAGTGACACTGACACAGGCAATTATGAAATCCTGCAACTGCGCTTTAATGAATATTGTGGCACGGGAGGGCAGAACAGTATATCACGAATATCAGCAAAGCTATGGATTCGGGGCATTAACCGGAATTGATCTTCCGGGAGAAACGAACGGAATCATTATGTCCGAAGCAGAATTAAATGTAACTGAGCTGGCTACGGCAAGCTTCGGACAGTCCTTTAATGTGTCAATGATACAGATGGCGGCTGCCTTTTGTTCACTGGTCAACGGAGGATACTATTATAAACCGCATATTCTTGCAGCTGTTATAAACGATGAAGGGGTGGTCGTTGAAGAAAAGGAACCGGAACTTGTTCGTAATACTATTTCAAAAGAAACCTCAGAGTTCCTGCTAGAAGCTTTGTATCAAACAGTAGAAGCCGGAACCGCTACCAAGGCAGCGGTGGAAGGATATCTTGTAGGAGGAAAGACAGGAACTGCGCAGAAATTACCTCGTGCAGATAAAAAATATGTGATTTCCTTTATTTCATGTACGCCGGCTGATTCACCGGAGGTGGTAACCTATATTGTAATCGACGAGCCTCAGGATGAGGATTATTATAACAGCAGTTATTATGCAACAACAATGACCAGCGCACTGCTAAAGGAAATTCTGCCGTTTTTTGGACTTTATCCGGAAGGCGAAATTGATTACCACATTGAATACCCTCAGGAGAAAGATGAAATTCCGGAAGAGGAAGAAAATACAGACGCAGTTCCGGAGATAATCAACGAATAGATTGGATGCCGGAATAATACAATAAAATGACACCATGTGCAGAGTGCTGTATGCAACGATATCGGTCATTTCGTAAAAAAAATCTTTTTATTGTACTATCAGTTATTATTATACTTTGCCTTTTTCTGATTGGACGTCTTTATTATCTGATGGTAATAAACACAGAAGAGTATGCAGCCAGAGCTCAGGCACTTCATGAAAGAGAACGAAGTATTAAAGCAGCCCGCGGCATTATTTACGACAGAAACGGAATAGAGATAGCAATCAACAAGCCGGTATGCACGATTTCTGTTATTCATAACCAGATTACCGATCCGGAAACAGTAATTAAGGAATTAGCAGAACGTCTTTGTCTGGCGGAAGAGGCAGTCAGAAAACGAGTTGAAAAGGTCAGTTCCCTGGAACGGATTAAATCAAATGTTGACAAGGAAACTGCTGACGAAATCAGAAATCTGAAGCTTGATGGAGTTATGGTGGATGAAGATTATAAACGTTATTATCCTTATGGTCAGATGGCTTCCAAGGTACTTGGATTTACAGGGAGTGATAATCAGGGAATTATCGGGCTGGAGGTAATCTACGATTCAATTCTTCAAGGAATAAACGGAACCATTCTTACATTAACGACAGCACACGGAATTGAAATCGACGGAGCAGCCGAAAACAGGATTGAACCGGTACAGGGAAATAGCTTATATACCAGTATTGACATAAATATCCAACTTTATTGTGAACAGCTGGCAGAAAAGACAATGGAAGCAAAGCAAGCAAAAAATGTCAGTATTATTGTAATGAATCCGCAAAACGGTGAATTATATGCAATGACCAATGTTCCCGAATTCGACCTGAACGAACCGTATTCTTTTACGAAAAGCTTTCAACAGCTGTATAATACCGATAATCTGACCAAAGAAGAAAAGAGTAGCCTGCTTAATACAATGTGGCGTAATACCTGTATCAGTAATACCTATGAGCCGGGATCCGCATTTAAGATATTTACGGCAACGGCAGCGCTGGAATGCGGAGTAGTGTCTCTGTCGGACCGCTTTTACTGTCCGGGCTACCGGATTGTGGCAGATCGAAAGATTCACTGTCATAAAGTGACGGGACATGGAAGCGAGAGCTTTCTGGAAGGCATAATGAATTCCTGCAATCCTGTGTTTATGGAAATCGGAGCGCGAATCGGAACAGCAAGATTCTACCAGTATTTTGATATGCTCGGACTGAATGATTTAACGGGAATTGATCTTCCCGGAGAAGCAAACTCAATCATACATGATATAGAAAATGTAGGTGAAGTCGAGCTGGCGACTATGTCCTTCGGACAGTCTTTTCAGATTACACCGCTCCAGCTTATGGTTACTGCATCAGCCGCTGTAAATGGAGGAACACTTGTTACACCGCATTTTGGAATCAAAACAGAAAACGCAGATAAGACAGCAGTTCAGATTCTGGAATACAAAGAAACCGATTCCGGTATTTCGTATGAAACGGTTGAAATGATGCGGTATCTGCTGGAGAAGGTTGTTGCTGACGGAACCGGACACCGGGCATATCTTGCAGGATATCGGGTTGGCGGAAAGACAGCAACCTCTGAGAAGCTGCCAAGAAGTGAAAACCGGTATATTGCATCTTTTCTGGGCTTTGCACCCGCAGAAGACCCGAAGGTGATGATCCTGATTTTGATTGATGAACCTCAGGGGATATATTACGGAGGAACGATAGCAGCCCCGGTTGCAGCCGAGGTGTTTGCCAATATACTTCCGTATCTTGGAATTGAAGCCGAATATACAGAAGAAGAACAAAAGACAGATGAAATCGGACAGTTTGAGGTGCCTGATTTTACCGGAATGAAAGCGGTGGAAGCTAAAAATAAGGTGAAAGCATATTATTTTGACGATGTACGTTATCTTGGAGAAGGTGATACTGTTACAGAGCAGTTTCCGGCTGCCGGCGAGCTTGTGAACAAAAACAGCATCTTGATTTTATATATGGAATAGAATATAATCACGCATGAAAGTTCAGGTAAATAGCATTTGCAATATGGTAAGGTATTGAATGTAAGCTTTCAATAAACATAAAGTGAGGAAGGTCATGAATCTGGTAAATAAAAATGTCATTATTTTCGGAACCGGTATCAGCGGAATTTCCGCAGCTAATCTGTTGAGTGAGGTAAATGCGGTAATCACTCTGTATGACTCAAACAGTAAACTGGACAGGAATGAAATAATGAAACGACTACATAAAGGCATGGACTGTACAGTGGTATTGGGTGATTTCCCGGACGAATTATATGATAAAGCAGAGCTTTTAATTATCAGTCCCGGGGTGCCGACGGATCTTTTACCGGTAGAACGCCTGAAAAAGCTTGGGGTTCCTGTATGGGGCGAAGTGGAACTGGCATATCGCTATGAGAAGGGAAAACTGATTGCGATTACGGGAACCAACGGTAAGACTACAACGACAGCACTTACCGGAGAAATCATGAAAACCGTATATCCGCACGTATTTGTTGTCGGCAATATTGGAATTCCCTATACACAGCTTGTGAAGGAAACAACCGATGAGTCAGTTACAGTGGCGGAAATGAGCAGCTTTCAACTGGAATCTGTTGAGGAGTTTCGTCCACAGGTCAGCGCAATATTGAATATAACACCGGATCATCTGAACCGGCATCATACCATGGAAAAGTACATTGAAGCAAAATGTAATATTACAAGAATGCAGACTAAAGATGATACATGCGTATTGAATTATGAAGACAGAGAATTACGCAGAATTAGCAGACAACTGAACTGCCGTATTATATGGTTCTCGAGCCGGCAAAGGCTTGAAGAAGGACTTTTTGTTGAAGCTGACCATATTATTCTTCGTGAGAATGGAGTTGAAAGCATGGTAATCAATGTTCATCAGCTGAATATTATCGGCAGGCATAATTATGAGAATGCGATGGCGGCAATAGCCTGTGCTCATGCACTGAATGTTCCGCTTGAAGAAATCAGGACAGCTCTGAAGACCTTTACCGCGGTAGAGCACCGTATTGAATTTGTGGCAATGAAAAACGGTGTTACCTATTACAATGATTCAAAGGGAACCAATCCGGATGCTTCTATCCAAGCGGTCCGGGCAATGAGTTCAAGAACGGTTCTAATCGGTGGCGGATACGATAAAGGATCGGAATACGACGAATGGATCGAATCCTTCGGTAACAAAATCAAATATCTGGTACTGATGGGGCAGACTCGTGAAAAAATAGCGAACTGTGCACGAAAGCATGGTTTCGATAATATCGTATTTGTGGAAAGCATGGAAGAAGCAGTTGATTTCTCCAAGGCGCATGCAGAACCGGGTGAATGTGTTCTGCTTTCTCCGTGTTGTGCCAGCTGGGGCATGTTTCAAAATTATGAAGAACGTGGAAGAATCTTTAAGGAGTTGGTGAACCGGCTTCCGTAAGAGTTATAAACAGAAAGCTTCTGACATGATAATAACAGAGTCTCGATATAATTCATTACAGAGTATGGGGGAAGCATGGTATCTGAGGTAAAGCAGCAGAATACAAAGCATAAAAGAGAAAAGGGGTACTATGATTACAGCCTTTTATTCTTGACCTGCTTTTTAATTGCTTTCGGTCTGATTATGATTTACAGCACGAGCTCCTATAATGCGATGAAGTATTACAATAATCCGACACTTTATTTGATGAAACAGGTGAAATCGGCTTTGCTCGGAATTCCGGTCATGCTTCTGGTTTCCAAAATCGATTATCGCTTGTATATTATGAAATTGTTCGGTTCTCCGATCAGACCGATTTATCTGCTCTATCTGCTCTGCATCGGACTGCAGATAGCGGTTCTTGCATTCGGTAAGGTTACGAACGGTTCACAACGCTGGATAGCGATCGGATCAATCATTAAATTTCAGCCATCGGAGCTTACCAAAATCTGTATTATTTTATTTGTTGCTTTTCTGGTTCAGCAGGCGCCGAAAAAACTCGATAGCTTTCTTGGATTTCTGGCCATTGTTATTTTGACCTCTCCGCTGATTGGTCTGGTAGTTGTCGAGAATTTCAGTACAGCGCTTATACTGCTTGCAATCATGGTGGTCATCTGTTTTGTGGCCAGTAAAAAAAAGACCTATTATTTTGTATTTGCAGGTATATTTCTGATTCTCGGTTTATTTCTTATTTTCGGAGTTGACTACAGAGGAGAACGATTTGACATATGGCTGAATATTGAAACACATCCGAAAGGATTTCAGATTCTGCAGGGATTATACGCCATCGCTTCAGGAGGTCTGTTCGGAACGGGACTCGGAAACAGTATGCAGAAGCTTGGCTATATCCCGGAAGCACATAATGATATGATTTTTTCTGTCATATGTGAGGAGCTTGGACTGTTTGGTGCAATTGCAGTGTTGCTTCTATATGTTCTCTTACTGTGGAGACTGTTTACCATTGCCGTTAATTCTGCGGATCTTTACGGCGGACTGATTGCAGTAGGTGTTATGACACATATAGCTGTACAGGTACTGATCAATGTTGCAGTGGTAACAAACAGTATACCTTCGACTGGGATTCCGCTTCCCTTTATAAGCTATGGAGGTAGTTCCCTGATGGTTCTGATGGTTGAAATGGGAATTGTACTGAGCGTTTCCAACCAGATAAAGAGGGAGAGGTAAGGAGAGCAATGCTTTCGGCACATTTTTATCTTATCAGCATATAATGGCTGTATAGCTGCTGCTGAGGTTAAAAATGTCATATATTAAAATAAACGGCGGACGTCGGTTATACGGAGAGCTTACAATACAGGGTTCTAAGAATGCGTCTCTTCCTATTTTGGCAGGGGTACTTCTTTGCAGGGGTACTACAATATTGCACAATTGTCCCAAAATTTCCGATGTCAAAGATACTCTTCTGATACTCCGCCATCTCGGGTGCATCATAAAAGAGGAGAAAGATGCACTGCTGATTGACAGTTCGCAGCTTCTGACACATGAGGTGCAGGACGAGGAAGCAGGAGAAATGAGATCCTCTGTTATGTTTCTAGGTGCTCTGATTGGACGGTGCAGAAAAGCTGTAGTGTGTCATCCGGGCGGATGTACAATTGGAAACAGACCGATTGACATGCATATGGCGGCATTGCAGCAGCTTGGGGTAGAGATAGAGGAACAGAATAATATGTTCTATTGTAACGCAGAACGGCTGACAGGAGCAAACATTACGTTTCAAAAAATCAGCGTCGGTGCGACTGAAAATTCTGTTCTTGCTTCTGTTCTTGCAGAGGGAACAACCGTTTTAAAAAATGCGGCGACGGAACCGGAGATTGTAGCATTGTGTAAATTCTTACGAAAATGCGGAGCTAAAATATCCGGAGAAGGAACAAGAATACTGCAGATTACAGGTGTTGAAAAACTGTCGCCATGCGAATTCACCATTCCGACTGACCGTATTGTTGCCGGAACCTACCTAATGGCAGCGGCGGCTGTAGGCGGATGTATCCGGTTGAATTCTGTTAATCCGGATGAAATGTATGAAGTTCTTGAGGTATTAAAGAACAGCGGTTGCAGAATCGAAACCGAACCAAAGACGATTCTGATGAAGGCACCGACAAGACTAAAGCCTGTACTTTATCTTGAGACAGCGGCATATCCGGGTTTTCCGACCGATATGCAGTCACAGCTTGCGGTTGCAATGACTGTGGCAGAAGGAATTAGTGTAATCCGAGAAACGATATTTGAAAGACGTTTCAGAATAATATCAGAGCTTACAAGAATGGGCGCGAGCATCGAAGTATCGGACGATATGATGATCATAGAAGGACGAAGCGGACTGCTTGGAACGACGGTAACGGCGAATGAACTGCGGGGAGCGGCGGCTCTTTTGATTGCCGGGATGCTGGCAGAGGGTACTACAATAGTAAATCAGACGCAGTATCTGTTCCGGGGATATCAGGATATGATAGGAGATATGAACTGTCTCGGGGCTGATTTATGCCTGATTGATACACCGGGACTAACTGACTGAACAGGATGAAATATACCGGAGAGGGAATGGAGGAACGCGTGGAAGAAAGAGGAATCAGTACAGATATACTCCGAATTCTGGCAGTATTAATTCTGCTTCTTGTTATTGCCGCAGTCTTTCATGCAAACTGTCAGCTGACTTCACTGACGGTGAACAATTCGGAGCATTATACTGATCAGGAAATCAGTGAAATGACCATTACGGAACCGACAGATCGATATGCTGTACTGTTCTGGCTGAGATGGAATATAAAAAAGGGAGAAGGGCTGCCGTTTATAGAAAAAATCGAAGCAAAGCTTACAGATAAGAACTCCGTGGTACTCACAGTATATGAGAAGCGTGTAATCGGATGTGTGGAGGTTATGGGACAGTATCTTTACTTTGATCGGGACGGATTGGTTGTAGAAAGCTCTCCGACCAGATTATCGGATATTCCTCTTATTACAGGTTTGGAATTTAATGACATTGTTCTGCACCGGACATTTTCTGTCCAGAAACAATCCATGTTTGAAACAATTATGAATCTGGTGAAGCTGATCGAAATCTATAAAATCAAGGTCGGAGAAATTCGTTTTTTATATGATGATTCCGTGATGCTGTGCTGTGAAGATACAATTGTCAGACTTGGCAAACATGATACATATGATGTTTCGCTGGCATCTCTTGGCGAAATACTGGAGTCACTTGAGAACAGAAGGGTAACCTTATTTATGGAGAATTACAGTGAAAATAACAGGAATGTTACAGCAAAACCAATCACCGAAAAAAAAGATATAAATTAATGCAAATAATGCTTGATATTTTTTAGAAAGATATATATGATATTGTATAGGGGTAAAAGGACAAGCACAAGATGTAGTAACATATGGAATTTTACTATGCGGACTATTTCGAGTGGGATTAAGGAGGAATTACAGTGCTTGAGATTAGAATGAATGATACTGAATCTGCTGCCAAAATTATGGTTATTGGTGTCGGCGGCGCCGGGAATAACGCAGTAAACCGAATGATTGAGGAAAATATAAAGGGAGTTGATTTTGTCTGTGTCAATACGGACAAGCAGCACCTAAAAACATGTAAAGCACCGACGAATATACAGATTGGTGAGAAGCTTACGAAGGGACTCGGAGCAGGTGCACAGCCGGAAATCGGTGAAAAGGCTGCAGAAGAGAGCCGCGAAGAACTGACAGAGCTGATTAAGGGAGTTGATATGCTGTTTGTTACCTGCGGTATGGGTGGCGGAACAGGAACAGGTGCAGCGCCTGTGATTGCATCAATTTCCAAAAGTATGGGAATTCTTACAGTTGGAATTGTAACGAAGCCATTTCGCTTTGAAGCAAAACAGAGAATGAACAATGCAATTTCCGGCATTGAAAAGCTTAAGGAAGTAGTGGATACTCTGATTGTAATACCAAATGATAAGCTGATTACTCTTGTTGACCGAAGAACCTCTATGCCGGATGCATTAAAGAAGGCGGATGAAGTTCTTCAACAGGGTGTTCAGGGAATAACTGACCTGATTAATGTTCCTGGTCTGATTAACCTTGATTTTGCTGATGTACAGACAGTTATGAAGGACAAGGGAGTTGCACATATCGGAATCGGCAGTGCAACAGGAGATGACAAGTGTACCCAGGCAGTACAGAAGGCGATTTCAAGTCCTTTACTTGAGACTACGATTGAAGGTGCAAGCAATGTTATTTTCAATATTTCCGGGGATGTCAGTATGATGGAAGTTAATGATGCAGCAACCTATGTTCAGGAAATGGCAGGTGAGTCAGCCAATATAATTATTGGTGCTGTTTATGATGAAACGACTCCGGACTATTGTTCTATTACCGTAATTGCAACGGGTCTGGAAACGAATAAATTCGGAATCAAAACTCCGACTTTTTTGAACGGAAGTATCAACACAAAGACAGCTACAGGAAGTACCGGTGGTTTTGTGCCGTTCCATAATACGATGAACCAGCCGCCGCAGCAGACACCGGTGAAGCCGGCAGCGCCTGCTCAGCCGGTAAACTTGAATCCGCCTTCCGGTTCTTCCTCTTCCGGCAGCGGAATCATGATTCCTGAGTTTTTACAAAAGAATAAAAATAAATAAATTACAAAAGAAGAGACAGGGCTTATTGCAGAAAGTGCGATAAGCCCTGTATTTTATTTATTCCTGCTTCTGTATGGTACTGTTTCGCATAAAACGGATACTCTTGTCGAATGAAAATATTAAAAATATTTCCATCCCTGCTCTCCGTGGATACAGTTTGACAGACTTCGCAGATGAACTTGGTTATAATAAAAAAAACGGAGGAAAATGTGAAGCTTACAGTATATGCAGATTTTCTTTTTCTTGTGAACCTGCTGCTTGATTTTATGATACTTTCCATGGTATCTGTCTTGAACGGAATCAACGTTCGAACAAAACGAATCGTAATCGGTAGTGCCACAGGGGCAGCACTGACGTTGATTCCGCTATGGATTTCAGTCGGTGGGGTTTTGCCGGGCATTACCTACAGATTTGTCAGCGCACTGCTGATTAACGGTTTTACCTTTTCATTTATACCATTGGGGACATGGCTTTGCAATACAGCGATATTTTATGCAGTCTCAGCCTGTATGGGAGGACTGTTGAATATGGTTGGAGACAAAAGTATTAATAAGCTTCCCTGGCTGTTAACAATTACATTTGTTGTAACGCTCGTTACATACATTACTAGGTACATGAGAGGAAATTTTTTGAGAAACCGGTATTTATATCAAATTGAGGTTGTATATAAAAAGAAGAGTATAAAAGCCATAGCTTTACTTGACAGTGGAAATCATTTGTATGAACCGATTTCAGGAAAACCGGTTATATTGCTTTCGGATAAAGCTATCGAACAGTTGAATCCGGATTCTGACGGATTCCGTGTCGTACCGTACTCCTCTGTAGGAAAGAAGAACGGTCTTCTTAATGCATACCGAATAGATAGACTGACCATATATGGAGAAAGAAAAATAATAAAAACAGATGATGTATATGTCGCTGCCGCAGAGCTTGTGGAGGACGGACACGGAAGATACAGAGCAGTCCTGCATCCGGATCTGTTCCTTAGAAAATAATAGAATTTATGCAGAAATGAGGGTAATATATGCTGATTAAAATATCGGTACCTAGTAAGTTTCAGATTAAGATTTTTGCAGGGCTCAAAGATTTTCTCTTCGGAGGAAGACGTGAAATCCATTATATCGGGGGTGCAGAAGTACTTCCGGCTCCATTGTCTACAGAAAGAGAAACGGAAGAAATCAGCCGGCTTGGAACCGAGAAGGAAGATGAAGCAAGATCGGTGCTTGTGGAGCATAACCTGAGACTTGTTGTTTACATAGCTAAAAAGTTTGATAATACGGGTGTCGGAGTGGAAGATCTGATTTCAATCGGAACCATTGGCCTGATTAAATCAATTAATACATACAATCCGGGGAAAAATATAAAGCTTGCAACGTATGCATCAAGATGCATTGAAAATGAAATACTGATGTATCTAAGAAGAAATAATAAAATCAAAATGGAAGTTTCGATTGATGAGCCTTTGAATGTTGACTGGGATGGGAATGAGCTTCTCTTGTCGGATATACTCGGAACGGAAGAGGATACTATTTATAAAAGCTTAGAGGATGAAATGGAACGAAAGCTTCTTCGTAAAGCAATTAATAAATTAGATGAGCGAGATAGAAGGATAATTTTTATGCGATTCGGACTGAACAGCAGAAACGGCAGTGAACGGACACAAAAAGAGGTGGCGGATATGTTGGGGATTTCTCAGTCGTATATTTCACGGCTGGAAAAGAAAATCATTCGAAGATTGAAAAAGGAAATATTTCGGACGGAACCCTGATGCTGGTTGACAGTGAGATTAGAAATGAGTAAACTAATCATAAGAAAGATATTATGTACAGCAGGGAGGAAACAAGCATATGAAGCTGACATTTATAGGTGCCGACCATGAAGTGACGGGAAGCTGTCATTATCTTGAAGCATGCGGAAAGAATATTTTGATCGACTGTGGAATGGAACAGGGAGAAGATGTCTATGAAAACCAGAGCCTTCCGATCACCGCGGCAGATATAGATTATGTCTTGATTACACATGCGCATATTGATCATTCCGGGCTGCTTCCGTGGCTGTACGCAAGAGGATTTCGAGGTACGATTCTTGCAACAACACCGACCTGCGAGCTTTGTGATATTATGCTTCGTGACAGTGCGCACATACAGATGAGTGAAGCAGAATGGGCAAACAGAAAAGGGAAACGTTCCGGTAAAAAAGCGATAGAACCGCTTTATGAAATGAAGGATGCACTAGGTGTAATAAAGCTGTTTAAGGGCTATCCTTATAATACTGAAATTGATCTCTGTGAGGGAATCCGGCTGCGTTTTGTGGATGTCGGACATTTGCTTGGTTCCTCCAGTATCGCACTGGATATCAACGAAGACGGAATAAATAAAAAAATCGTTTTTTCCGGAGATATCGGGAACGAAGATCTGCCGCTGATTAAGGATCCGTCCTATATTGAGGAAGCGGATTATATTGTAATGGAATCCACCTATGGCGACCGAAGTCGCGGAGAACGTAAAGATTATATCAGCGAGCTTGCCAGAATTACGCAGGAGACCTTAGACCGTGGAGGAAATCTTGTAATTCCGGCATTCGCTGTTGGAAGAACGCAGGAAATGCTTTTTTATTTCCGAAAGATCAAACAGGATAATCTGGTGAAAGGGCACAGGGATTTTCAAGTATATATGGACAGCCCACTTGCGATTGAAGCGACTACGATCTTCAGCAGAAATATGGAAGCCTGTTTTTCGGAAGAAGCAATGGCTTTGGTTCGCAGGGGAATTAATCCGATCTCATTTCCGGGACTAAGCTATGCAATTACCAGTGACGAATCGAAGCTGATTAATTTTGATGACACTCCGAAGGTTATTATTTCAGCATCCGGAATGTGCGAAGCAGGACGTATCCGACATCATCTGAAGCATAATCTTTGGAGAGAAAATAGTACGATACTTTTTGTCGGTTATCAGGCAAATCGAACCCTTGGCAGGTCACTGATAGAAGGAGTCAATGAAGTACGGCTGTTTGGCGAAACAATTGAAGTAAAAGCTCATATCGAGAAGCTGGAAGGCTTCAGCGGTCATGCAGACAGAGAAGGACTGATCCGTTGGGTACAGGCTTTTGAGAATAAACCACAGAGAATCTTTGTGGTACATGGAGAGGATTCTGTATGTGAAGGATTTGCAGAGCTGCTTCACGAGAAATACGGACAGTGTACGACAGCTCCATATTCCGGTGCCAGCTGGGATCTTCTTGAGAATAGAATGATCAGCGAAGGAAACGCGGTACCTGCACAGAAGAGGATTGGAACAAAGATAGTCAGCGGAGTATTCGCAAGGCTGATTGCTGCAGGACAGCGACTGATGTCTGTGATTCAGCATAATGAGGGCGGAGCGAATAAGGATTTAGGAAAATTTGCTGATCAGATAAATTCACTCTGCGACAAATGGGATCGCTAATACATTCTGAGTAAACTGGGATAAATTGCTTCCCTTAAATTGAATAATTGAACCGTTTTCCGTAAATCATTACTTTTAGAAAGATTGATTTCGGAGGCGGGCATGAGTGGATACAAAGTTGAAATATGCGGAGTGAATACATCAAAGCTTCCGCTGTTGAAACAGGAAGACAAGACAGAACTTTTTCGCCGTATCAATGAAGGCGATAAGGAAGCAAGAGAACTGTATATTAAGGGGAATCTGCGGCTTGTACTTAGTATTATACAAAGATTCTGTAACAGTAATGAGAATGTTGATGATCTGTTTCAGATTGGCTGTATTGGTTTGATGAAAGCAATTGATAATTTTGATCTTTCACAAGGAGTACGGTTTTCAACCTACGCGGTACCGATGATTATCGGAGAAATTCGCCGGTATCTTCGTGATAATAATGCGATTCGGGTTGCCAGATCGCTTAAAGATACTGCATATAAGGCGATTTATGCAAAGGAAAATTTTCTGCGTGTCAATAACAGGGAACCCTCGCTTCAAGAGCTTGCGGCAGAGATTAACATTCCGCAGGAAGATATTGTGATGGCACTTGATGCGATTCAGACGCCGGTTTCGTTATACGATCCGGTATATTCAGAGGGCGGAGATTCTCTGTATATCATGGATCAGGTATCAGATAAAAAAAACAAGGAAGAAAACTGGGTGGAGGAGATTGCCTTACGTGAAGCAATGAGCAAGCTCTCCGACCGTGAAAACAGGGTAATACAGCTTCGCTTTTTTCAGGGAAAGACGCAGATGGAGGTGGCGGAGGAAATTCATATATCTCAGGCGCAGGTCAGCCGTCTGGAAAAGAATGCACTTAAATATATGCGTGTGCACCTTGATACCAGGTAGTGCATATATTTATAACAGAATACTTGTTGAAAGAAATAATTTGTGATATACTCTCGAACAAAGGCTTACTGGGATTGAGGAACGAAAGATGCTGATTATATTTTTTTTATTTTGGATCATACTGAACGGAAAACTTACGATTGAGATTGCAGTCTTCGGGATTGCAATCTCAATCGCCGTATATTTCTTCTCCTGCCGTTTTTTGAAATACAGTCTGAAAAAAGAACTAAAGCTGTATAAAAAAGCAGGAGGGATGCTTTTATATGTGGGACTTGTCCTGCTTGAGATACTGAAAGCCAACTTTAGTGTGTTTCGGATCCTGTACTGTGTTAAAAAAAAGCCGGAACCGGTACTGATACATTTTAAAACCGATTTGAAGACGGAGGCAGCAAGAGTTGCACTTGCCAATTCCATTACACTGACGCCGGGAACGATTACGGTATCTTTAGATGAGAACGAATACTGTGTACACTGTCTTGATAAATCCCTTGCTGAGGGAATTGAGAATTCGAGCTTTATTCGATATCTCAGAAAACTGGAGGCCTGAATGATTACAATACTTACGGTACAGCAGGCATATGAAAATGTTTATATCGGAGCTTTGATTGTTCTTGCTGTTCTTATTCTTCTGACCTTTATCAGGGTATTGAAGGGTCCGAATGTGGCAGACAGGATTGTCGGAGTCAATACGATAGGAACATTGACCATTCTGATGATTTGTATTCTTTCACTCGCATTGAATGAAGGCTATCTTCTGGATGTTGCATTACTATATGCAATGATAAGTTTCTTGGCAGTTGTTGTACTGACCAAAATATACATAGGTGTCTATCTTGAACGGACCGAACGAAGAAAAAAGCAAAAAGAAACAGAACAGATTTCGGATAATATAACACAGAAAGAACTCCAACAGGCGGAGGAAAAACAGACAGACAGAGGATAAAGTAATGAGTGAATGGATCGTTTTTAGTATTTCTGTATTTTTTATATCAGCGGGACTGATCGTTTCAATCAGTGCGGTTTTTGGTCTTTACCGATTTCGCTTTGCGCTGAACAGGATGCATGCGACCGCAATGAATGATACCCTTGGTTTGCTTCTTGTATTGATTGGTCTGATGATCCGGAGCGGTATCGGGTTTGTTACTTTCAAGATGCTTATGGTTGTTTTACTTATGTGGTTTACAAGTCCCGTGTCAAGCCATATGATTGCCAAAATGCAGGTAACGGTTGATGAGCACGAGCGACTGCTTGGAGAAACAAAAGAAGAACATTACGAGCTGCGATAAGGAGAAGAGCATGGAACTGTTTTCAATTATTTTACTTGGATTTCTGATTATCTGTGCGGCAACGGTTAGTCTGACTAAAAACCTGATGGCTTCTATAATTATTTTTATGTCGTACAGCCTGATTATGTCAGTTATCTGGATGATTCTGGAATCTCCGGATCTTGCAATTACAGAAGCTGCTGTCGGAGCAGGTGTGACCAGCCTGCTTTTTTTTGTAACGCTGAAAAAGATTCATGCACTAAAGTCAGAGGAAGAAAATAAGCTGGAAGAACAGAAAAAAGAGGACAATTAATTATATTTTTATAAAATTAAGTTCCAGCATCTTGAAAGATGATGAACTTCATATTAGTATAAGAGAAGCCAAAGATAACCAGATTGAAGGAGCAGAGATGACGAAGCTGATTGACGGAAAAAAAATATCACTTGAAATTAAAGACGAACTGAGGAAGAAAGCAGCAACTATGAAAGAACAAGGGAAAGAAGCTGCACTTGCCGTCATTTTAGTCGGATCTGATCCGGCATCGGCGATTTATGTAAGCAATAAGAAAAAAGCCTGTGAGTACGTAGGAATACGGTCTCTTTCCTATGAACTTCCGGAAGAAACTTCGGAGAAGGAACTGCTGGAGCTTGTTGAAAAGCTGAACAGGGATGATTCGGTAAACGGAATTCTGGTACAGCTTCCGCTTCCGAAACAAATTGATGAGGATAAGGTTATTGCTGCAATTTCTCCGTTGAAGGATGTAGACGGATTTCATCCGCAGAGTGTCGGGAATCTTTGCATCGGTCGAAAAGGGTTTGTTTCATGTACGCCTGCCGGCATTATCCAACTGCTGAAACGTTCCGGGATTGAAATTGAAGGTAAAGAATGTGTTATCGTAGGTAGAAGTAATATTGTCGGAAAACCGATGTCACTATTAATGCTTCGTGAAAATGCAACGGTAACTGTTTGTCATTCAAAAACTAAAAATCTGCCTGAGATTACAAAACGTGCGGATATTCTGATTGTTGCCATCGGAAAATCACAGTTCATTACTGGCGATTATGTGAAAGAAGGTGCTGTCGTAATTGATGTCGGAATGCACCGGAATGCACTCGGAAAGTTAAACGGGGATGTGAAATTTGATGAAGTCAGCGAAAAAGCTTCCGCGATTACGCCTGTTCCGGGTGGAGTAGGACCGATGACAATCGCCATGCTGATGAATAACTGTCTGGAGACAATACAGTAATTGTTAACAGTGCAATAAAGTATATAGAGAAACGGTGTAGAATATGAAAATATGCCTGATATCACTTGGATGTGATAAAAATCTGGTAGATAGTGAAATTATGCTGTCACTTCTTTGTGAGAAGGGACATCAGATTGTTGAGACCGAAGAAGAAGCTGAGGTTGTAATCATTAATACCTGTTGCTTTATACATGATGCGAAGGAAGAAAGCATTAATACAATTCTGGAAACGGCGGAATACAAGAAAAACGGAAATGTAAAAGCAATGATTGTTACAGGATGCCTTGCCCAGCGATACCATGATGAGATTCATCAGGAGATTCCGGAAGCAGATATTCTGGTCGGAACCAGTGCTTATGCAGATATTGTTGAAGCTGTAGATAGAATTGAATATAAAAAAGGATCGAAAGACCAGTTCCGGGATCTTGGATATTTACCTGACCTGCAGGTAAAACGAAAGCATTTTACCGGCAGCACATATGCTTATCTGAAGATTGCCGAAGGCTGTGACAAATGCTGTACCTACTGTATTATTCCAAAGATACGCGGAAATTACCGAAGCGTTCCGATGGAACGTATACTGACAGAGGCTAAACAACTGGCAGAAGAAGGTATCAGGGAACTGATTCTGGTTGCTCAGGAAACAACCATTTATGGATTGGATTTGTACGGAAAAAAGATGCTGCCGGAGTTGTTAAAAAAGCTATGTTGTATTGAAGGCATAGAATGGATTCGATTGTTATACTGTTATCCGGAAGAGATAGAGAATGAGCTGATTCAGGTTATTGCAAAGGAAGACCGGATTGTTAAATATCTTGATATTCCGATTCAGCATGCATCCGATTCCATATTAAAGAAAATGGGGCGAAAGACAACAAGAAAAGAAATCGAACAGCGGATTTCCGATATTCGTAATAGAATTCCCGGAGTGGTACTACGCACCAGTCTGATTACAGGATTCCCTGGTGAGACAGAGGGCGACTTTGAAGAGCTGCGGGATTTTGTAAGGAAGGTTCGCTTTGATCGTCTTGGGGTATTCACATATTCAAAAGAGGAAGGAACTCCTGCAGCAAGGATGCGTCAACAGATTCCGCAGAAGGTTAAAAAAGAAAGACGAGACGCTCTGATGAGATTACAGCAGGAGATTGCTTTTGAAGAAGCCGGGAAGAAAATCGGAACAACGCTTCGTGTTCAAATAGAAGGCTGGCTACCCGAGGAAGAGATCTATGTTGGGCGCAGCTATATGGATGCTCCTAATGTTGACGGTTATGTTTTTGTAAAAGCAGCTTCAGGAAGACTAAGCGGTGAGTTTGTTGAAACGGTGATTACAGAGGCAAGAGGTTACGATCTTTACGGACAAATTATAAATGAAATTTAGTTTTTGAAACATAATGTGTTAGATAATTGCACAGGATTGGAGATAAGATGAATCTGCCGAATAAAATTACAATTTTCAGAATTTGTCTGATACCGTTATTCATTATTCTCATGCTGGTTCACAGAATACCTTATAATGAATTGCTTGCTTTGATTGTATTTTCAGTAGCGTGTATTTCGGATGCATTGGATGGATATCTTGCCAGAAAGAATAACCTAATTACGGATTTTGGAAAATTCATGGATCCGCTTGCAGACAAGCTTTTGGTATGTTCGGCATTGATTTGTTTTATAGAACAGGATCAGATCGAATCATGGATTGTTATTGTTATCATAGCAAGAGAATTCATTATTAGTGGCTTCCGGCTTGTTGCAGCAAACAAAGGTGCTGTGATTGCAGCAAGTGTATGGGGTAAATTTAAGACGACGTCACAGATGATTATGTGCATTCTACTGATTGCGAATATTGACTGGCAACCTGCATATATTTTAGAACAGATATTTATTTACCTGTCACTGGTATTGACTGTATTATCTCTTGCGGAATGTGTTTATAAAAATCGAAGTGTTCTTATGGAAGAAGGAAAATAACAACTGAAAATAACATAGATTTAACATAAAAATGACATACTTGCATTTTATAATCATCATCTGGAGAGGTCTATTGTTTTAGCTGAAGGTGAATATCATGCAGAGTAGGGAAAAAAAGTCAACTGAAAAACATCGTTTTCTTTTAAAACCGATACTTGAAAGGTTCGGTATTTTTCTGCTTATCATTATGACTGCAGCAGTGATTATGGCATGTGGAGATACAGTAAATGTGACTACTCCGACCGCAACACCGACCACTGTTCCTGCACCGGTCACGCCAACTGAAGCTCTGACATCTGCCATTAGTAATTCCGTACCGTTCAATATGGAAGATAAAAAAGAAATTTTTTATTATACCGTAAACCCGGATACGCTTGAGACAGAAGCAGTTTCATCTATGGTTGAAGCGGGCTTTATGCCTGAACCGAAGGAATTACTGCAGCTTGTTAAAGACAGTATGGAAGATAACGGATATGAGATCGGAATCGATGAGGTCAGTGTGGAAGGGAATAAAGTAATTGTTAGCTTTCTTGCAGATACTGCACCCGCTGTTGGACTTTCGAAAGCCGAAGAAAAGGCAATTCTTGATGCAATTGCGCAAAGCCTTCTTGATAATTCGGGAGATTATAATAAGGTTGTATTTCGCATCATGGGAGCAGAGTATCAATCCGATAATTATTCGTTTCAAACAGATGATGTTTATATGAAGGACTGAACGTGATTGTATTAACTGCTGCAACAGAAATGTTGCAGCTTTTTAAATATTTTACAGATGAATGGCTTTATATTTGGACGTAATTGTATTCAATTGTTGAAATGAGAAAAGTGTGAAAGGTGAAAGAAAAAAGGCATTTTCTTTCATGAGAAAAAATGAAAAAAATAATAATCACAGGAGCCGGTGCAGCCGGAATGATGGCTGCAATTGCTGCTTCAGAAAATGAAAATCAGGTTATTCTACTTGAAAAGAACGACAAACCCGGAAAGAAATTATACATTACCGGAAAAGGACGATGTAATCTGACAAATGACTGCGAAGAAGAAGATTTTTTCAAAAATGTAAAACGAAATTCAAGATTTTTATACAGTGCTTATTCGGCGTTTGGAAGCAGAGAAACAATGGATTATTTCAGGCAAATCGGATTGAAGATTAAGACAGAGCGCGGAAACAGAGTCTTTCCGGTATCTGATAAATCATCTGATGTTATCCGTGTACTAGAGGAGAAACTGAAAGCTAAAGGGGTTGAAATCAGATATAATACCACTGTTAAATCAATTCTGACTGAAAAAGGAACGGTAACCGGAGTGACTCTAAACCAAGGGAATTTAAAAGCCGACGCTTGTATTATTGCTACCGGAGGACTTTCTTATGCATCTACCGGATCTACCGGAGACGGCTATCGTATTGCAAAAGCACTAGGACATTCCGTTACGGAGCTGGCGCCGTCTCTGGTTGCACTTGTTATGAAGGAACAGGATATCTGCGAGCTGGAAGGCTTGTCACTAAAAAACGTTGAACTGACTGTCGAAGGAACCGTTACCAAAAAGGAAAAGAAAAGCAGAAAGGTTCTTTTTCGTGAACTTGGTGAGATGCTGTTTACCAAAAACGGGATCAGCGGACCTCTTGTGCTCAGTGCAAGCAGTATTTTGGCACCAGGCGGATTTGAAGAGGTTGAACTCTATATTGATTTGAAGCCTGGTCTTACGGAGGAAGTACTGGAAGCGCGGGTAAAAAGAGATTTTACTGAGAATATTAACAAACAGTTCAGAAATTCTCTTGGTGAACTTCTTCCGGGACGTATGGCAGACTATATCATAAAGCATTCAAAAATCGATCCTTTTTGTCAGGTAAACAGTATCACACAGACGGAGCGGAAGAGATTATGCGGATTGTTAAAAAAGCTGCCGTTTCATTTTGAAAGGGCAGGAGGCTATAATGAAGCTGTAATTACCTGTGGAGGAGTTCAGGTGAAAGAAATAAATCCGGCTACGATGGAATCAAAGCTGGTGAAGGGACTTTATTTTGCCGGAGAAGTACTGGATGTCGATGCTCTTACAGGAGGCTACAATCTTCAGATTGCATGGACTACCGGATATGCGGCAGGATCGTCGGCGGGAAAAGAAGAGTAAATAATTACCAGAGCGTGACACGAGACAGATTATTTTATATCAATGTGACGCAGAAATGGGGAAGAAATGGAAGAACAGAGAAACTGCACAGCAGTGGCAATCGATGGACCTGCAGGTGCAGGGAAAAGTACAATAGCAAGACTAGTTGCTAAAAAAAAGGGGTTTATTTATGTGGATACAGGAGCAATGTACCGTGCAATGGCATTGTATTTTATTGGATGCGGAATACCGGCAGAGGATAAAGAACGGATTGAAGCAGCGGTAGACGGAGTATCAGTAAAGATACAATATGAAAATGACGAACAACAGGTTTTTTTAAATGACGAAAATGTTACATTAAGACTTCGCTCGGAAGAGGTTGGGAGAATGGCTTCAGCAAGCTCTGTATATCCGAAGGTGCGTCTGAAGCTTGTAGAACTTCAACGGAAACTTGCAAAGGAAAATGATGTCGTTATGGATGGAAGGGATATCGGAACCTATGTACTTCCAAATGCCAGAGTGAAGATTTATATGACGGCAGGAATTACAGAAAGGGCACAACGCCGTTTTACGGAACTTACGGCTAAGGGAACGACGTGCAATCTAAAAGCAATCGAAAAAGACATTGAAGAGAGAGACTACAGGGATACTCATAGGGAATTTGCACCGCTAAGACAGGCGGAAGATGCGGTTTTTCTTGACACATCGGATATGACAATAGAAGAAGCGGCAGAAGCGGTTTATCGCCTGATATAATCTGCAATCGGAGGTTCTATGGAAGTTCATCTGGCTAAAACAGCAGGATTTTGTTTTGGAGTACAGCGTGCGGTTGATACTGTCTATGAACAGCTGCATTTCGGGGAGCCGGTTTACACCTTTGGTCCGATTACTCATAATGACACAGTAATTAAGGAACTGGAAGAAAAGGGTGTCAAGGTTCTTGATACACCGGAACAAATCAGACAGCTGAAAAGAGGTACAATCATCATTCGTGCTCATGGGGTGTCACGTAAGCTGCAGGAAGCAATGTTTGTGGAAGATGAGGATGGGAAACCGCGTCTGAAGCTCGTAGATGCGACTTGTCCGTTCGTTAAAAAAATACATGACATTGTTTCTGAACAAAGTGAGAACGGACGGACCATAGTAATCTTCGGAGATGTCAGTCATCCTGAGGTTCAGGGAATCACGGGATGGTGTAACGGACGGTTTGTTGTGCTTGGAACACAGAAGGATGCAGAAGAATTTACGGCAGAATCGGAGGAAAAACTCTGTATCGTAGCTCAAACAACATATAATTACAAGAACTTTCAACAATTTGTTGAAATTATTTTAAAAAAGGGGTATGATAGTATTGTTTTAGATACGATATGCAATGCGACAGAGGTTCGTCAGTCTGAAGCCTATGAATTGGCGAAGCAGAATGATGCCGTTATTGTAATCGGCGGAAAGCATAGCTCGAATACAAGAAAGCTTTTTGAGATATGCAAAAAGGAATGTGCAGATACTTACTATATAGAGCAACTCAGTGACCTGGATTTGGAACAGTTCGAATCCTTTCGCAGCGTAGGTATTACAGCAGGCGCTTCCACACCAAATAATATTATCGAGGAGGTTCTAACGAGAATGTCAGAAACAAGTTTTGAACAATTATTGGAGGAGTCGTTGGTGACAATACACAACGGAGAGGTGGTCGAAGGCACTGTTATACGTGTGAAAGAAGACGAAATTGCTCTTAATATCGGCTACAAGGCTGACGGCATTATCACAAGAAGTGAGTATACAAATACTCCGAATGTCGATCTCAGAGAAGTCGTTAAAGAAGGCGACAAGATGCAGGTTAAGGTATTAAAGGTTAACGACGGCGACGGTCAGGTTCTGCTGACCTATAAAAGACTGGCGGCGGAACGTGGAAGCAAGAAACTTGAAGAAGCGTTTAACAACAAGGAGGTACTTACAGCTAAGGTTGCAGCAGTGCTGGAGGGTGGTCTCAGTGTTGTATATGATGAGTCAAGAGTATTTATTCCGGCAAGTCTGGTTTCAGATGTATATGAGAAAAATCTTGATAAATACAAGGATCAGGAAATTCAGTTTGTTATTACCGAGTTCAATCCGAAGAGAAGAAGAATTATCGGTGACAGAAAGCAGCTGTTAGTTGCAAAGAAGAAAGAATTACAGGCTGAACTTTTTTCCAAAATCAGCGTCGGAGATATTATTTCCGGTGTAATCAAGAATGTTACCGATTTTGGTGTGTTCATTGATCTTGGCGGTGCTGATGGACTTCTTCATATTTCCGAGATGTCATGGGGAAGAATTGAAAATCCTAAGAAGGTTTTTAAGGTCGGCGATGAAGTTCGTGCATTTATTAAAGATATTTCAGGCGACAAGATTGCACTCAGTATGAAATTCCCGGATGAGAATCCATGGGCTGATGCAGAAGAAAAGTTCGGAAAAGGCAGCATCGTAACCGGAAAGGTTGCCAGAATGACCGATTTTGGAGCATTTATAGAACTTGAGCCTGGTGTTGATGCATTACTTCATGTATCCCAGATTGCCAGAGAGCATATTGAAAAGCCTTCGTCTGTATTAAAAATCGGACAGGAAATCACAGCGATGGTTGTAGAATTTAATCCTGAAGATAAAAAAATAAGTCTCAGCATGAAAGCGTTGCTTGCACCGGAAGAAGAGTCTGTAGCAGAAGCAGATACAACAATAGCTGAAGTTCAAGAAGAACAGGCTGCTCCGGTAGAAAAGACAGAAGAATAACAATTATCAATAAAATATGCATAAGAATGGATCTCGGATATGATCACCGGCAGTTATGAAGAATTTCAAAAACGGATTTTTCTATTGACCCAGATTGACTTGAGCGCATACAAAGAACGTCAGATGAGACGAAGAATTGATTCTCTGATTGACAGGAACGGTGTATCCTCTTACAGTGCATATGTTGATAAAATCTCAAAGGATAAAGAATGTTTTGATGAATTTGTCAATTACCTGACGATTAATGTATCGGAATTCTATCGGAATCCGGAACAATGGGAGCTCTTGGAAAAGACAATATTGCCGCTTGTTCTGAAGCAGAACAAATCTCCGAAGATTTGGAGTGCTGCATGTTCCACCGGTGATGAACCGTATTCCTTAGTGATGTTGTTAAGCCGTTTTATGCCTCTTTGCGGAATCAAAATTCTGGCTACTGATATTGATAAGCAGGTATTGTTAAAGGCAAAAACCGGAATATATAATGTCAAAAGTCTGAAAGGATTGCCCGAGGAATTTGAAAGACGATATTTTACAAGAATCAATGATCAGTCAATGCAAATCAAAGAAGAAATTAAGCGCTGCGTGGAATTCAAACAGCATAATCTTCTGAAGGACGAGTATCCGAGACAATGTGATTTAATTGTATGCAGGAACGTTGTTATTTATTTTACTGAGGAAGCCAAAACTGAAGTCTATAAAAAATTCAACCAGTCTCTTTGCACGAACGGAATTCTGTTTGTGGGGAGTACAGAACAGATTATTCAGCCTGTGTCTTTGGGATATGAATCAATGAAATCATTCTTTTATAGAAAACGTAATTAATGAGAAGAGAAATCCTCGATCATACATTTCAAAAGGATGTATGACCGGGGATTTCTTTTCTATAAAATGAATGATTCCTATATTTTAAGAAGTAAACCCGAAAAAAAGCGATAAAAAGCAAATCCGAAAAGGCAAAATTAATAAGAAAAACCAATTAATTATTTGAACAATTTAATAGTTGATTTTTTATATACAATCGGTTATATTGATAAATAGGTAATGTTCGGAAAGGAAGACAGAATGCAAAGTACGGTTACAGTTGCGGTGGATGCAATGGGCGGCGACAATGCCCCGTTGGAGATTATCAAGGGTGCAGTAGAGGCTGCCAACGAAAAGGACAATCTCAAAGTAATACTTGTCGGACAAGAAGAAACAATACGTAATGAACTAAGTAAATACACATATAATCAAGAACAGGTTGAGATTATTCATGCACCTGATACCATTACAAATGACGAAGCACCGGTTCTTGCAATACGTAGAAAAAAAGAATCTTCTGTTGTTGTTGCGCTTAACCTTGTAAAAGAGAAAAAAGCAGATGCGTTTGTGTCGGCAGGGAGTACAGGAGCAGTTCTTGTAGGAGCCCAACTGATTGCAGGGCGAATCAAAGGAGTGGAGCGTCCGCCTCTTGCACCGCTGATTCCGACGAAAACCGGAGTATCTCTGCTGGTTGACTGCGGAGCGAATGTCGATGCAAGATCCTCTCATTTGGTACAGTTTGCAAGAATGGGTTCTATCTATATGGAACATGTAATGGGAATAAAGAATCCAAGAGTGGCAATTGTTAATATCGGAGCAGAAGAAGAAAAAGGAAATATGCTTGTAAAAGAAACATTCCCTTTGCTAAAGAACTGTAACGATATTAATTTTATCGGAAGTATTGAAGCGAGAGAAATTCCAGCAGGTGCTGCAGATGTAATTGTATGTGAAGCATTCGTTGGAAATGTTATTTTAAAACTTTATGAAGGTCTTGGAGCTACGCTGATCGGAATTATTAAAAAAGGTCTGATGAGTACGACTCGAAGTAAAATCGGAGCATTATTAATTAAGCCGGCTCTGAAAAAATCATTAAAAGGATTTGATTTATCGGAATATGGCGGAGCACCGATGCTTGGACTGAATGGTTTGGTGGTTAAGACACACGGAAGCTCAAAAAGTAATGAAATTAAGAATTCTATCCTTCAGTGTATCACATTCCAGGAGAAGAATATTAATAAAATAATACAAGATAATCTGTTAAAAATTTAAGTAAGAAAGGTGAGCATTATGGAGTTCGAAAAATTACAGAAAATTATTGCGGAAGTACTGAATGTTGAAGCAGAAGAAATCACACTGGAGACGACGTTTGTAGATGATCTCGGTGCTGATTCACTGGATATTTTCCAGATAATTATGGGGATTGAAGAAGAGTTTGATATTGAAATTGCAAATGAAGATGCAGAAAATATTGTAACGGTAAATGATGCGGTAGAGCAGATTAAAAATGCGCAGAGCCAACAGTAATAAAAGCCGCCGGATGATATGCCGGAAGGCAGAATAGAATAAACATCCTAATGGCGTGTTATCATTGCGGATAGCACGTCATTATTGATAAAAGGAGCAAATTTATGACTGGAAACGGAATGCCGGAACGGTCACCAAAGGAAATGGAGGAAATACTTCAATATCAGTTTCAGAATAAAAGCCTGCTTCATCAGGCCCTGACTCATCGCTCCTATGTGAATGAGATAAGGGATAAGCACTGCAAGCATAATGAACGTCTTGAATTTCTTGGAGATGCAGTGCTTGAGCTGGTAACAAGTGATTTTCTGTATTCAAACAACCCCGAAATGGAAGAAGGAGAGTTGTCCAAGCTGCGTGCCAGTCTTGTATGTGAACAGACCTTATCGGTATGTGCGAGAAACCTTGAACTTGGAAATGCGGTTTTTCTTGGAAAGGGTGAGGATACAACCGGAGGAAGAAACCGTAATTCTATTTTATCTGATGCGCTGGAATCAATAATTGGTGCAATATATCTGGACGGCACCTATGAAGCTGCAAAAAGCTTTATACTTAAATTTATTCTGAACGATTTAGAACATACCAAACTGTTCATAGACAGTAAGACAAAGCTTCAGGAGATGGTTCAAAACCGTTATAAGCGTCAGCTCCATTATGAAACAGTATCAGAAGAAGGTCCGGATCATGATAAACAATTTACGGTATTGGCAATGATGGATAAAATACCACTGGAAACAGGAACGGGAAAATCAAAAAAAAATGCAGCTCAGGATGCGGCATATCGTTCGCTGTTGAAGCTTGATAAAGAATGGAAGGTCCAAGGGGGAACAGATGTACCTTAAAAGTATTGAAATACATGGGTTTAAGTCATTTGCAAACAAGATAATACTTGAGTTTCATGATGGAATTACCGGAATTGTCGGACCAAATGGGAGCGGGAAAAGTAATGTTGCAGATGCAGTACGCTGGGTACTTGGGGAACAAAGTGCCAAACAGCTGCGTGGAAGCAATATGCAGGATATTATTTTTGCAGGAACCGAAGCAAGAAAGCCGCTTGGGTTCGCTTATGTTGCTATTACAATGGATAACAGCGATCATAAACTGCCAATTGAATTTGATGAGGTGACGGTAGCAAGAAGAGTATACCGGTCAGGAGAAAGTGAATATTTGATCAATAATGCCGTCTGCCGTCTTCGTGATGTTCAGGATTTATTTATGGATACCGGAGTCGGAAAAGAAGGATATTCAATTATCGGACAGGGACAGATTGATAAAATCTTAAGTGGAAAACCGGAAGACCGCAGAGAACTGTTTGATGAAGCGGCAGGAATTGTTAAGTTTAAAAAAAGAAAGGCAATTACAGAGAAGAACCTTGAGGAAGAACGATTAAATCTTTCCAGAGTAATCGATATTCTGACAGAAATAGAACGAAGAATCGGACCACTTGAGAAACAAGCGGGTGTTGCAAAAGAATACCTGAAGCTTAAAGACGAGCTGAAAACAGTTGAAGTGAATCAGTTTCTTCTGGACTATGAGAATAATAAGACAGTTAAATTACAACAGGAAGAAAAACTGAACATAGTTAGAAATGATCTTAAAGAAGCAAATGAAGCGTATTCCGGAGTCAAAGGTGAATATGAAGAGCTTGCAGAACAGCTGTCACAATGTGAAAACGGACTTGAGGAGAACAGAAGAGAATGCAGTGAGCTTCAGGTATTAATAGAAAAATCCGAAGGTGAAATTAAACTGTTAGGTGAACAGCTTTCAGGAATCCTTCAAAATGAAGCTAATTATAATGACCGAATTGATGCTGTACAGAAGTCTATTGATGTTAAAACAACAGAACTGAAAGAACATCAGACAAAGCTTGATGAGAACAATGAAAAGCTGAACAGAATGGACGAATGTCAGCAGGAGGTTGCCGAAGAACAAAGAAAACTGAAGGATCGAATCGCTGAACGTCTCAGAAATATGGAAGGTCTGAATGGGGATGTATTTCGTTTCCTTAATATGAATTCGGAGATTAAGTCGGAAATACAGCGTCTTGAAACCTTAAAAGAACAAACCATGATTAAAAAAGCAGAAGTCAACCAAAACATGCTTAACAATAAGAATGAAGAAGCAATTGTTGGAAAAGCAGTTCAGGAAAAGACAGAGGCATTAAAAAAGGCTGCAGATGAGATTATAGCTAAGACAAGTGAAATAGAAGAAACAGAAGCACGTATCAGTAATTTGCAGGATGCTGTAAGAACAGCAGAAGCCGAATATGCGGAAAAGAATCAAAAATATACTGCAGAAGGTTCTAAATTAGAGGCTTTGAAGAACCTGGCAGAACGATATGAGGGCTACGGCGGAAGCATCCGAAAGATTATGGAACAAAAAAAATCAGTTTCGGGAATCCATGGTGTAGTTGCGGATATCATTTCTGTAGAAGAAAAATATGAGACAGCAATCGAGACAGCATTAGGAAATAATATTCAGAACGTCGTTACAGAAGATGAAGAGACAGCCAAGAAGCTGATTGAATTTCTAAAGAAGAATAAATATGGTCGTGCGACATTTCTTCCGTTGACAGGGCTTGAAGAACAAAAAAAGGATAAAAATGAAGACAGCGCCAGGGAGCCGGGCGTAATTGATTATGCGGGGAAGCTTGTACAGACAGAATCCTGCTACAAAGCGCTGGTTCAATATCTTCTTGGAAGAATACTGGTCGTTGATCATATTGATCATGCTATTGCGATTCAGAAAAAGTATAGATATTCACTGCGTATAGTAACTCTCGAAGGCGAGTATCTGACTCCCGGTGGATCGATTTCCGGTGGAGCATATAAAAATTCAAGTAATCTTTTAGGACGCAGGAGAGAGATAGAGGAACTTGAAGAAACGCTTGAAAGACTGAAAAATGAGACGGACAAGCTCATAAGCGATAAAGAAGCACTTCGGACGAAACGTGCGACAGAACGCGAAATTCTGGAGAATTACCAGCATACACTGCAGGAGCTTTATGTAAAGCAGAATACAGCGAAAATGAATCTGAATCAGGAGCAGGAAAAGCTCTGTGAAATTCAAGATGAGTACCATAACATGGCTGTTTTGCTACACGATGTTGAACATACAGCAGAACAGTATTTGTCCGATATTCAGATGAAACAGACAGAGCTTAATGAAAATCAAAACAGAAGCAAGGAAAATGAAAAGAAAATAGAAAGCTATACAAAGCTTCTAGAACAGGAACAGGAAGCGGAGCATACTCTGACAGAACAGGTCGCTGCTCTTAGAATAGAAGCAAGCAACTATACAAGTGCAGCTGAATTTATTAAGGAAAATATAAATAGAACAAATAATGATCTGGATAGAATGAAAAAAGAAATGGAGCAGCTAATTTCCAACGCAGCTGATTTTGAAAATCAGAAAAAGCTGCGTGAACAGGATGCAGAACAGAACAGAAACAACAAAATAAAATGTCAGGAACGGCTTCTTATCTGTAATGACAATATACATGGTCTTACGGCACGTAAGGAAGAAATATCGAAAGCACACAATAATTTCTTTACCAGAAGTGAAGAATTGATGGGACGAATCTCTGCTCTTGACAAAGAGGCTTTCAGGCTTCAGAACCAGTCAGAAAAGTTAGAAGAACAATTAAACAACGGAGTATCCTATATGTGGGAGGAATACGAACTGACCCCGACCACTGCTGCTATTTTAAAAAATGAGGAGTATACAGTTCCTACAAAAAACAAAAAACAAATCTATGAATTAAAGAATTGTATTAAAGGGCTTGGTGATGTAAATGTTAATGCAATTGAAGAATATAGAGAAACTGCGGAGCGTTATGAGTTTCTTAATGGACAACGAAACGATATAAAAG
>CAZRRN010000007.1:0-72562 GCA_964602475.1 uncultured Lachnospiraceae bacterium
TAAAATGGGACCTATAGGGCTCGAACCTATGACCCTCTGCTTGTAAGGCAGATGCTCTCCCAGCTGAGCTAAGATCCCATGAACCGCTCCAAGCGGAACAATAACTATTATATTTACGGAGAGCAGGTTTGTCAAGACTTTATTTTTTTATTTTGAAGCTTTATAACTGGAAGATTTCCAAAGTCTTCTTAACTTCTCTTGAAATCTCGCTCAGACGATCTGCGGCTTTTGCAAGCTCTGTCATAGTTGCACCAAGTTCTTCTGTAGAGGCCATGGTTTCTTCGGTTGCAGCAGCATTTTCCTCTGAAATAGCGGAAAGATTCTGAATTACTTCAATAATTTCGTTCCTCGCCTTATTAAGCTCGAAACTGCGGTCACGAATCGTATTGATATTCTCAAGAGAAGCATTGATTCCGTTTTTAACTCTTCCGAAGACTTTGACGGTTTCATCAAGCTTTTCATCCTGCTCAACAACAATGGTCTTAACCTTTGACATAATATCCATTGTCTTTCCGGAATCATTCAGAAGCTGTTCGATATTCTGTTGGATTTTTACCGCAGAATCATTCGACTGTTCTGCCAGCTTCTGTATCTCGGTTGCGACAACTGCAAAGCCTTTTCCTGCGTCACCTGCCCGGGCGGCTTCTATGCTCGCATTCAGAGAAAGAAGATTGGTCTGGCTTGCAATAGCAGTAATCAGATCAACGGCTTCCCGAATCTGCTGGGCAGAATCATTGGTCGCTTTTGTCTGTGCAGCGATAGCATCAACTGCCTCTGATGTCTTTGTTGTACTGTCGCTGAGCTGTGTAACAATAACAGAAGCAGACTGCTCTGCTTCACGCATATCCTTGGCATTGAGATCCAGATGGTCTGCATCGCCGACAATACCGTCAATTAAAATGCCGATTGCCTGGATATCAGTGGTTGCGTGCTGGGTATCATCAGCCTGAGAATTTGCGCCCGTAGCAATTTCTTCTATGGCGCGTCCTACATCATCTGTGGTTTTATTGATTTGATCGGACATACTGCTGACATTGTCTGCAGATTCGGAAACCTCATTGATTGCCGATCCAACCTGTCCGATAATGGAATGCAGTTTTTCGTTCAGACTGACAGCAGATCTTGACAGACTCCCGACTTCATCGGATCGTTTGGTTTGCTTATCGAAAACAGACTGAGTAAGGTTACCGGAAGCAATCAAATCGATTTTTGAATCGACCGCTTTTATCGCTCCGGAAAGGCTTCGTGCTGCAATAAAGCTTGTCGTAGCAGAGAAAAGAACAAGAATTACGGAAAGAGGAATAATCTTGCCAATGGTGGATTGATCGGTAGAGCTAATCGAAATAAAACTGCAGATGATAATACTATAAATTAAGATAGGTAGAACTCCAATGGCGAGAAGTCGGATTCTAATTGAAATGCCTTTTGATTTTTTCTTTTTCATATGAATCTCCATTTCTGCGCGGCTTTTTGCGCATAACAATCTTTATTCGGCGCTTCCTTTTTGCATAATAGACTTTGTGTCAGGCAACGCTCAGACATACTGTCCTTTTTTATTATAGTGCAAAATATATGTTTTTTCAATATCTATCATAGAAAAACGGTGAAATAGAATAGAAACTGCTTACAAATCTAACGTTTTTATTGAAATAATCTGAAAGATAGGATATAATTAATAAATAAAGTTTTCGATATTTTTGAATATTATAGATTCGGGGGGACTGATGTGATAGAGAAAAGACGGGAAAAAAGGCTGAAAGCTGAATTAAATCTAAGAATTTCTTCCTTGTTCAAACAGGACAATGTTCTGGTTGGGAATATTGATGCACCGATACAGGTTATTGACATATCGAAGGGCGGAATCGGTTTTATTACAGAGAGCACACTTCCTCTTGGCTTTTATTTTAACGCGGATATTCAATTGGGAGATGATAATGCATCTCTGTACTGTGTTGTAAAGATTATTCGCAAGGAGGATCTTGACGACGGCAAGATTATGTACGGATGTGAAATGATCGGACTGGCACCGGTATTATCTTATATATTTGATAACTACGAAAAGACGTTAGCATAGAAGCGGAAAGCATTTATCCTACATAAAAAAGGTATCACTACGGATTACCGTTAGGATACCTTTTTGTTGTTACATCTCACACTTCAATCATGTTTATACTGCTATAATATATGATTTTACCGATAAGTAATTCGCAGCAGTGTATCTAACTGATGCGCTCGGACCTGTGATTATAACAGCTTTTTACAGCTTTCTTACATTCGCTGCCTGCGGTCCTTTCTCGCCGTTCACTACTTCGTATTCCACTTTATCTCCTTCTTCCAGAACTTTGAAGCCGTCCATCTTCAGTGCTGAAAAATGTACGAATACATCATTTCCTTCACTGTCAGAGATAAAGCCGAATCCCTTTTTTGCGTTGAACCACTTAACTGTACCTTCCTTCATTTTAAGCCTCCCAAAACATCATTATGGATGTCACAATGATCATCCTTTTTTCAATATATCACAAATCGTGACAAATGTCAAATTTTCTCTTTTAGAAAGTATTATACTTAAAAAATACAACGATAGAAATGTAACGAAGAATCTTGTTTGTTGATTGCAAGCGCGAGTTCACGTTTGAAAGAAAAAGTGTGAAAATACTTTTGAAGATTTTTGAAATTGTCAGACTCGTTTTTAGGTTTACTTTTTGTTCATTCGAGTTTATAATAGAACGAGATTCGGGAACAATATTTATAATCTTCTCATCGCAGGGTAACGCGAAATATGCTTTGATATGGAGAGCAGTATGAAAAAAGTTGTGTTATCACTTCTTGTTGAAAATACTTCCGGTGTGCTGAGCCGTGTAGCCGGATTATTCAGTCGTCGGGGATATAATATTGACAGCCTGACGGTGGGGGTCACGGAGAATCCGAGACTTTCAAGGATGACAGTTGTAGTGAATGGAGATACACAGATACTGGAACAGATTCGTAATCAGCTACAGAAGCTGGAGGATGTCGTTGAGATTCAGGAGCTGCCTCCGGAGACCTCTGTATGTCGGGAACTGGTTTTGGTACGGGTCAAAGCTGACGGGAATGAACGGCAGGCAGTTGTAGCTGTTGCCGACATTTTCCGCGCAAAGATTGTTGATGTGGCCAAAGAATCCCTTATGATCGAATTGACTGGGAATCAGGCAAAACTGGATGCTTTTATCAGACTTTTGGATGATTTTACAATTATGGAATTTGTCCGTACCGGTATTACCGGCCTTGGACGTGGTGCTGGATGTCTGGAAAGCTATGATAATGTAACGCATTCCGATGAGGAATAAGCGGTATATAATAATATATGGAGAACAATTATGAGTGAAAATGAACAAAACAAAGAAGTAACAGAAGAAAACTGTACCCATGACTGCTCGTCATGCGAAGCAAACTGCAGCAGCAAGACAGCGTCCAAAGAAGATTTCTATGCACCGCTCAACGAATACAGTAATGTACAGCATGTAATCGGGGTTGTCAGTGGGAAGGGCGGTGTCGGGAAATCCTTTGTTACCTCCTATCTTGCTGTGTTGATGAACAGAAAGGGTTTCAAGACAGCCATTTTAGATGCGGATATTACAGGTCCTTCGATTCCGAAAGCATTTGGAATTAAAGACAATGCAGAAGCGAGTGAAATAGGTATTCTTCCAAAGACATCGCGTGACGGTATCAGTATCATGTCTGTCAACCTGCTTCTTGAGAATGAAGAAACGCCGGTGGTCTGGAGAGGACCGATTATTGCCGGAACTGTAAAACAATTCTGGTCGGATGTGCTTTGGAGTGATGTTGATTATATGTTTGTCGATATGCCGCCGGGAACCGGAGATGTTCCCTTGACTGTATTCCAGTCGATTCCGGTAGATGGACTTATTATTGTAACAAGTCCACAGGATCTGGTTTCCATGGTGGTTGCGAAAGCGGTTAACATGGCTCGTGCCATGAATATACCGATTCTTGGTATGGTTGAAAATTACAGCTATCTTGAGTGTCCTGACTGTGGGAAAAAGATTGCTGTATTCGGTGAAAGCCATGCGGAGGAGGTCGCTGATAAATTTACGATTCCGCTGCTTGCAAGGGTTCCGATTGCACCTGAAATAGCAGCAGCGATTGATGGTGGCAATGTTGAAAATCTTACCGGTCTCTGGCTTGCAGAGGCAGCTAAGGTGATTGAAAAAGATTTATAATTTGATGAAGAACTGTAATCTTCGTCCATGAAAGGCAGGTGGTTTTAGTGAAGTCAATAGCAAGTAATTCAGACGTTCCCTATCCCGAACGGACACTAAAACCAAATATGGAGGATTACAATTATGATTCAGAGAATGAAAGAGCTGATCGAACAGAAACAGTATGCTGAATTTCGTAAAGAAGTCGTTGAACTGAACGAAGCCGATATTGCATCGATTCTGGAGGGACTCTCTCAACAGGAGCAGGTTAAGGTGTTTCGGATTCTGCCAAAATCCATCGCGGCGGATGTCTTTTCTTATCTTCCGATTGAATTGGAGCAGACAATTATAACATCGCTGTCAGAGCGTGAAGCAAGCGGGATTATTGAAAATCTTTATTCTGATGATGCTGCGGACCTGATGGAAGAAATGCCGGCGAATGTTGTAAAGAGAATTCTGGAGAATACCAGTCCGGAGACACGACGCGATATTAATCATCTTCTACAGTATCCGGAGGATTCTGCGGGAAGTATCATGACTGTCGAGTTTGTTGATTTGAAGGAGAATACAACAGTAGATCAGGCGTTGCTTCGAATCAGAAGAATCGGAGTGGACAAAGAAAATATTGAAAACTGTTATGTTCTTGATCAGGCACGCTGCCTGATTGGAACGGTAACATTAAGAAAACTTATTCTGAGTGATCCCGGAGAATTGATTTCGGATATTATGAATGAATATGTAATCAAAGTAAAAACGCTCACCGACCAGGAGGAGGTTGCCAGAACCTTCAAGAAATATGACTTTACCTCTATGCCTGTTGTAGACAGTGAGAACAGGCTAGTCGGGATTGTTACTATCGATGATATCGTCGATATCATCGAGCAGGAAGCGACTGAGGATATTGAAAAGATGGCTGCTATTACGCCTACCGATAAGTCATATATGCGAACGGGCGTATTCGAGACGTGGAAGAAGAGGATTCCATGGCTGCTGCTTCTGATGATTTCGGCGACCTTTACCGGCAGTATTATTACAGGATTTGAGGATGCACTTGCTGCTCAGGTGGTTCTGACAGCATTTATCCCGATGCTGATGGACACAGGAGGAAATGCCGGCGGGCAGGCATCGGTTACGATCATCCGTGGACTTTCTCTGGATGAAATCGAATACCGGGATGTTTTTCGCATTATCTGGAAGGAATTTCGCGTTGCACTCTGTTGTGGTGTCACGCTTGCATGTGCCAATTTTGTTAAACTGATGCTGATTGACCGCGTTGAGGTCGCAGTTGCATTGGTAGTATGTCTGACACTTGTTGTTGTAGTTCTGATTGCAAAGATTGTCGGCTGCACTTTGCCGATTCTGGCAAAGAGAATCGGCTTTGATCCTGCGGTAATGGCTAGTCCGTTTATTACGACTATTGTTGATGCTTTATCGCTTCTTGTGTATTTTCGGATGGCAACAATGCTGTTACATTTATAGAGAAAGAAAGCAGACGAGAGAATTCCGCGTCTGCTTTCTTTATGAAATTTTATATGTGTCCGGTAAACCGATCTTATGTGATTCAGCCGACAGGCTCAACTTTTTTTCCTTTGTCCTGATTTGAATCATTTACAGTGATTTTTACCTTATCAATTCTTTTTTTATCAAGATCCGCTACTGTAAAGGTAACATTGCCTTCTGTGATTTGTTCTCCGCGTGCAGGAAGGTGTTCGAGACGGCAGATGATATGTCCAGCAATGGAATCATAATCATCAGAATCAAGATCCAGTCCGAAAATTTCATTGATTTCGTCAAGCTTTGCCGATCCGTCTGCTTCATATTCATTCTCAGACAGCTTTCGTATATCATCTTCTTCATCGTAGTCATATTCGTCACGGATTTCACCGACGATTTCTTCCAGAAGATCCTCCATAGATACAAGACCGGCAACGGCACCGTATTCGTCAAGGACAATGGCAATACTGATAGATTCACTTCGCATTTCGTTCAGAAGCTCTGAGGTCTTTTTATATTCATAAGTAAAAAACGGCTTTCGCATAAAATTAGTTATATTGAACGAAGATACTTTTCCCTGATAAAAGAAAACATCCTTCAGATGAATAATGCCAATGATGTTGTCCCGGCTGCCGGAATATACCGGCATACGGCTGTATTGTTCTTCACGAAACAGAGAACAAAGCTCGGCATATGTCATATCATCACTTGCGAAAGCCATATCAATTCTTGGAATCATGACATCCTTTGCAAAAGAATCACCGAAGTCAACCACATTTGTTATCATTTCACGTTCTTCACGTTCGATAACACCATCTTCATGACTTACATCCACCATGGTACGGAATTCGCTCTCCGTTACCGTGTTTCCTTTGGCATCCGGATTAATTCTAAGAAGAAAAAGGAGACCACGCGATATTTTATTGAGTATAAAAATAACAGGTGTCAGGATAAATGTCAGCGCAGAAACAAACGGTGCATAAAAAAAAGCAAGTTTTTCAGCATAAACAGTGGCAAGGCTTTTTGGAGTAATCTCACCAAAAATAAGAATTAACAAAGTCAGGATACCGGTTGCGATACCTGCACCTAAAGAATCAAAGTATTTGATTGCAAGACTGGTAGCGAGAGAGGAAGCGGAAAGATTGACAATATTGTTGCCAATCAAAATTGTGCTCAGCATACGGCTCGGATTTTCAATCAGCTTACTGACGGTAGCAGCTCCTTTTACCTTATCCTCTACCATGGAACGGATACGAAGCTTGTTAACTGTGGTCAAAGCGGTTTCTGCCGATGAAAAGAGACCGGAAAGAATCAAAAGAAATAATAGAATGAACAATCGGGCGACGGCGCCAGGGTCATCTAACAAAATGAATTCAACTCCTTTAATAAAATGATGTATATTAATATAGCATATAGTTACATTAAATGTCAAGACAGGAAGAAGCAGCGGAGCGTATGTATAGAAAGAAACTGCGGAGCATGTGCATATACGAAATCAACAACGCGTGAAATAACTGTTGCTGAAATCAGCGAAATGAAGTATAATATTCACTCAGCAGTCAGCTTACCGACAGGTCAAGCGGATGCAGAGAGCATTATGTAAGAAAGCAGATGGGAGAGACTTATGCTTGAATTAAAAAATATATCATACGAGGTATCGGATCACAGTTCCTCAAAGGAGATTATCAAAGATGTTTCTCTGACTATAAAAGATAACGAGTTCGTTGCGATCACCGGACCGAACGGGGGAGGTAAATCTACACTGGCGAAGCTGATTGTCGGAATTCTGGCTCCAACTTCGGGAAGTATTATTTACAACGGAACAGATATCACCTCAGTATCAATCACAGAACGTGCGAAGCTTGGTATTGGTTTTGCGTTTCAGCAGCCGGTACGGTTTAAGGGAATCACCGTGAAGGATTTGATTACAATTGCCTCCGAACAGAATATCAGTACAGCGAAAGCCTGTGAGTATTTATCTGAAGTTGGATTATGCGCAAGAGATTATATTGACCGCGAAGTGAATGCAAGTCTGTCAGGAGGAGAACTGAAGCGTATTGAAATAGCCACAATTATTGCCAGAAAGTCAACACTCTCCGTCTTTGATGAACCGGAAGCAGGAATTGATCTCTGGAGCTTCAGTAATCTGATTAGAGTATTTGAAAAAATGCATTCTGATATAAAAGGTTCAATTGTTATCATTTCCCACCAGGAACGCATTCTGAATATTTCAGATCGAATTATCATACTGGCAGAGGGACGGCTTGCAGAGGAAGGCAAGAAGGAAGATATTCTACCGGGACTTCTTTCATCTACGGAGCTTTCCTGTAAGTATTACCGTCAAGAAGCATAGCGGAGAAATCCGGCCGAGGATTCGGCTGTAAGTTATACTGCAAAAGGATACGTAAAGAACCGTATCGTCAAAAGATTGGAGACACGATGGATCAGATACAACTGGATCTGCTGCAGGCAGTCGCAGATATACATGAAGTTCCGCAGGGTGCATATAATTTTCGAATCAATGGAGAAGGTGCAGGACGGAATACCACAGAGCATATTGATATTGTTTCTAAAACTGATAAATCAGGTATTGATATAATAATAAAGCCGGGAACCAAAAACGAAAGTGTACACATTCCGGTTCTTTTAAGCCAGACAGGAATTGAAGAACTGGTCTATAATGATTTTTATGTCGGAGAAGGCGCAGATGTGACGATTGTGGCAGGCTGTGGTATCCACAATGACGGCGACCGCAAATCCGAACATGACGGAATTCATACTTTTCACATAGGAAGAAATGCAAAGGTCAAATACATTGAAAAGCATTATGGAAATGGCGATGGCATGGGGGAACGGATTCTTAATCCGCAGACGGTTGTATTTATTGAAGAGAAGGGCTATATGGAAATGGACACCGTACAGCTGAAGGGCGTTGATTCCACAGTGCGAACTACAAAGGCAGAACTTGGGGACGGGGCTACGCTTATTATCCGCGAGAAAATTATGACGCACGGTACTCAGACAGCCAAAACCGATTTTGAAGTTAATCTCAATGGTACAGACTGTAAGACAAATGTGATATCCCGTTCGGTTGCCAAGGATAATTCACATCAGATGTTTCTGTCAAAAATAAACGGGAACAACCGCTGCATGGGGCATACAGAATGTGATGCAATTCTAATGGATCACGGAAGTGTCAGCGCAATTCCGGAGATTACTGCGAATCATCTTGAAGCCAGCCTGATTCATGAAGCTGCAATCGGAAAGATTGCAGGAGAGCAGATTACGAAGCTGATGACCTTAGGACTTACCGAAGCCGAAGCGGAAGCAAAGATAATCAGTGGATTTCTCCGGTAATAACAAAAGAAACCGGCATATATGCCAATCGATTCATTTGGTAAATGCCTGCATAATAAGGAACAGCCGATATCATTTAAGATACCGGCTGTTCCTTTCACAATAAGTGAATACTTTGGAAGGAAGGCTTGGAAGAAAAGGTTAATACTTCTCAACGATTTCTCCTTGCTTTTTGTAGATACTGCCGGCAGGAATAAAGCCGCGAACCATGGAAAGCGGATAAATATTTGAGTTACGCCCAATGATGGTTCCGGGATTTAATACAGAGCCACAGCCGACTTCGACGTTGTCTCCAAGCATAGCACCGAATTTTTTCAGACCGGTTTCAATTCGCTCATCACCGGCACTTATCTTAACGAGAGTCTTGTCGGACTTTACGTTGGAGGTGATTGAACCGGCACCCATATGAGATTTGAAGCCGAGAATGGAGTCACCGACATAATTGTAATGCGGTACCTGTACTTTATCGAACAGGATAACATTTTTTAGTTCTGTGGAATTACCGACTACGGCACCTTCGCCAACGATTGCATTACCACGGATAAAGGCGCAGTGGCGAACTTCCGCATCGCGGCAGATAATTGCAGGACCGTGGATGTAGGCGGTAGGAGCAATTTTGGCAGTCTTATGAATCCAGATATTATCTTCTCTGCAGTCATATTCATCTCTGGAAAGCGTAGCTCCCAGTTCGAGAATGTAGGAACTGATTTCAGGAAGCAGCTCCCATGGATATTCTGCCTGAGAGAACAGCTCGGCAGCAATGGTATGTGTCAGGTCATAGAGCTCGGAAATCTGATAGGGTTTCATAGGTACCTCATTTCTGTAATTTCATTCAATAAGCTGTAGTTGCATCAGCTCTATTCACCATTATATATTTTTTCCGTTAAATGTCAAATATAACTTTGTGTTATAAAATACGTACTAGTTTGTGTTCACAGAGTAATACTTCTTCCGACGTTTGACTCTTCAATGTCTGCAGCAATTTACTCTTCTGTGATTGTAAAAGGAAGCAGGGTAGTTATTTCAAATAAAAGGTTTGCCAGTAACCAGTTCTGTGGAAACCAACGCATGACATTCCAGTATCCTGCTCCGAGAAAACCGTATTCCGAGACCAGCCCGAGCTTGGCTTCGATACTATGTGCATTTTCAAACCAGACAACATGCGGAACGTTCTCATCATCCGTGTAATAGAAGAACGGTGATTGTGCTTTTTCGTCATATAGAATATCTGACCCGGTTTTAAGAGCAAGCTCGATAGCAGCAACATTTCCAAGAGACTTTGCCTTAGTGGTACCACGAACGTAGGGTAGAGACCAGTCATAACCGTAATTTGGAATTCCCATATATATTTTTTCGGGAGGTATCTCCGTGATGGCATAATCAAGTACACGTCTGACACTTGGAATCGGAGCGACAGCCATAGGAGGGCCGTAGGTATAGCCCCATTCATAAGTCATCAGCAGTACGGAATTTGCTGCAGCACCAAGCCCTTGATAGTCGTGTGCTTCATATAGCAGTCCGGGCTGATCTGCAGATATTTTCGGCGCAAGAGCGACCAGTACAGTAAGTCCTTCTTCGTTACAGCGCTTGGTCAGTGTTTCCACAAATGTGACATATGCTTCGCGTTCATTTGAAAATACATATTCAAAGTCGATATCCAGCCCATAATATTGTTTTTCCTTCATCGTAAGAATCAGGTTGTCAATCAGACGATCCTGCAGCTCGGGATTTGAAAGCAGAGCTGAGGAGAGCTCATTACTAAAGGTGCCGGAGGAACCGAGGGTGGAAAATAAAAGAATAGGGGCAACTCCGTAGGAACGTGCGAGAGAAATGAGCTCCTGATCGTCTATGGTAATCAGTTCACCCTCAGTTGTAAAGCCATAAGTAAAGATAGAAAGATAAGTGAGAAACGGGAGCGTTTTTTTTAAAGTATCGCGGTTTATATTTGGATAAGTATATCCAATGGTAGAAATCGGACGACGTTCGGTTGAAACTTCGTCGGAAAACTGAACAATTACCGTACTTCCGGGAACCAGTGTGTCGGTCATAGACAGCTGCGGATTGTTACGCAGAAGTGTGAGCAGTGGGACAAGGTAGAGCTCGGCAATAGAAGAAAGTGTGTCGCCTGCAGCAACGGTATGCAGCGCTGCGGGGGGAGCAATAATTAAATCCTGACCGGTAACCAAACGATCCGGATTGGTCAGTTCATTTGTATATTCAAGATAGGTGGGAGTTAGTCCATAAGCTGCTCCGATAGAAGTCAGCGAGTCTCCGTTTTGAATCGTATAGATTTGCATAAATCCTCCTTTTTTTCAGGAGAGTGAACAGAAGTATTTTATACTATATGCGGAAGAAGGAATAATGTTGACAATCTGTTTGTTTATCGAGTATAATCAAAAAAATAAGTTTTGATTATATAGACGGCGAATGGCATAATGAATAATAAAAATTTATAAAATATTAATATATATACATTACTGCTTTGGGGGTTACTGAGGTTGATCTGAGTTTTCGGAAAGAGAGGATGCATGGAGAAAAGGACAAATTATTCTGCGGTGACACAGGAAGTGAAGAATCTGGCTGAACTGTGTCTGGAACGGGAAAGAATCAATCTTGAATTATATCGTACATATGATGTGAAACGAGGATTGCGTGATCTGAACGGAAAGGGTGTATTGACCGGACTGACTGAGATTTCGGAGATTCGTTCCAGTGTTATGATAGATGGCGAAAGCGTTCCTTGTGACGGAAAGCTGTTCTATCGTGGATACAATGTAGAGGATATAATACGGGATTTGAAGGAGACGAAGCGCTTTGGCTTTGAGGAGGTTACCTATCTTTTACTGTTTGCGGAGCTTCCGACACCGGACGAATTGGCTGAATTCAAACAGCTGCTGTCAAGCTACCGGACGCTTCCGAAGAATTTTGTACGTGATGTTATTCTGAAAGCACCTTCTGCGGATATGATGAATGGTCTGTCGCGAAGCGTGCTGACACTGCATTCCTATGATAAATATGCAAATGATATTTCACTCGACAATGTGCTGCGCCAGTGTCTTCAGCTGATCGCTTTATTTCCGATGCTTGCGGTATACGGTTATCAGGCCTTTAACCATTATGAAAAAGGTCAGAGCCTTATTATCCATCCTTCCAAGCCGGAACTTTCGGCGGCTGAGAACCTGCTACATCTCCTTCGTCCGGATGGGCAGTTTACAGAGCTGGAAGCACATGTGCTTGATATGGCACTGGTTCTGCATGCAGAACACGGAGGTGGAAACAACTCGACCTTTACAACTCATGTTGTAACGTCCTCCGGAACCGATACCTACTCAGCGATTACTGCGGCGCTGTGCTCCTTAAAGGGACCAAAACACGGAGGAGCCAATATTAAGGTGGTTGAGATGTTCCGTGATATGAAAAAACATGTTAAAAACTGGGAAGATGAAGAAAAAATTGAAGTTTATCTGGAAGCACTTTTAGATAAGGAAGCCTTTGATCATGCGGGGCTGATTTACGGAATGGGGCATGCAGTGTATTCTATTTCGGATCCGAGAGCGATTTTGTTCCGCGGCTTTGTTCAGACACTTGCAGAAGATAAAAACTGTAAAGAGGAATTTGCCCTGTATGAGAAAGTGGAACGGCTTGCTCCCGAAGTTATCGGAAGAAAGCGGAATATCTACAAAGGGGTCAGTGCAAATGTGGATTTTTACAGTGGTCTTGCATATTGGCTTCTTGGACTTCCTCCGGAACTGTATACCCCAATCTTTGCGATTGCACGGGTATCAGGCTGGAGTGCTCATCGAATTGAAGAGCTCATCAATGTCGGAAAAATAATACGACCGGCATATAGAAATGTTATGCCGGAACGTAATTATGTTGATATTTCGGAACGTTAATCATTTGTATTCCGGTCAGAGAGGCCGGTTTGCAAAAATCTTTATTTCGTTATTCACCAGTTTTATAGTAACACCATTAAAGGTATCTTCATTTTTATAGCTGATTCCGTTAATGGTAACGGTAACGCCAGGATAGAAGTACTTTGAAACACGAACAACCGCCTGCTTTGAAAGCTCTATTGAATTCTGGAGCTGGCTCAGCAGGCTTTTCTGTTCTTCCAGCTGAGTCTGCTTTGATTCACGAGCCTGCATCAGATCCATCTGTTTTTGTTTGAGCGATACACTGTTTGTAACAGTTATCATCTCTTCCAGTTTACTTAATCCGAAATCAATTTTACTCAGCATTTCTGTCAGATTATTGATTTCTTCGATTGCTGTGCTCAAATCTTTGACGGAAAATGTTGAGCCAACAGTGATTTTTGTTTTTACTTCTGCGATATTACCAAGAACGGTTGCGTTTATTCCTCCGACAGCTTCGGTAACGCCTCCGACAATAATTCCGTGACGGCCGGCTAGAATCACCTGTTCCTCGGCTTTGATATTACAATGCATAATGGAATTGGCTGAAAGACTGCCGCCACAGACAATATGAACCTGTTCGAAGAATTTACCGGATACGTTCCCTGTGCATTCAATGTAACCCTTACCGCCACCCTGCATCCCGTTCTGAAGAATGACATTTCCGCCGGCGACAATCTTAGCGGCTTCTACACAACCACAGACAGTAACATTACCATCTGCATAAATTGAATAACCGTAATTAACGCTGCCCTTAATAACCACATCACCGTTAAAACGAATATCTCCGGTAGAATTATCGGTATCACCTTCGATTAGCAGGAGATTGGTTACAAAGAGATTGTTGTTGAGCAATTCAACCTTTCCGGAAACAAGAGCAGTATAAACCAGATAATCAGGAGTCATGGTAAAACCGGAACCCTTTAACGGAGGAAGGTCTTTTCCACGGTAGGGATTAAGTATGTTACCAAGGACATTGCTTCCGGAAATACCTTCTACTGCAGGGTGGTATTGTACAAGACGGTCTCCAGCGTTCACCATTTCGGCAAGCTCCATAGAACGGTAATCAATGGAACCGTCAGGAAGCATCTTTGGTCCATGGGATATTTCCCGGCGAAAAAAGAATTCAAAAAATCCGTTTTCACCATTGACGCAGGGGATACCACAAGCAACCAAGGTACGGATATTATAGCTTTCTTTCTCCACAAGGGCTTTGACAGTCGCCTGATCGATTCCGCTTACAACCCGATTCAGCTGCAGCGCATTGGTTACTTCCTGAACGGTGTAGGTCTGGTCTAATGGTGGAGATGCCAAAGTGACATACGCATTCATACGGTCTTCGGTAATGAAGACCTGTACGTCTTTTTTTAATGAAGTTGTAGAATCGCGTAATGTCATGACCGCCTCCGGATAGCTTCACAATATAGGAAATAGTGTGTAGGTACATTCGGAAAAATGTTCTTATTAATCGAGTATATCATTTTCAGAAAGCTATTTCAACAATTTATTGGAAAGTTCTTTTAAATAATTCTCATTTTCTGAAATAAACTCCGCCATGGCGGAAGTTCCGGGTGCTCCTTTTGTATTTCGCTTTTCAATACAGTTCTTCAAGGAGATGGCATTATATATATCTTCTGAAAATACGGGAGATACAGAACGGAACTGCTCAAGAGTCAGATCGTCCAATGCTTTGTTTTCCTGAATGCACAGCAGAACAAGCTGTCCTATAATTCCATGTGCATCCCGGAACGGTACCCCTTTATTTACCAGGTAATCTGCGGCATCGGTTGCATTGGTGAAGCCGCCGGAAGCGCTGGAAGCCATAACAGCTTTGTTAAACCGTGTAGCGGCGAGCATACCACGGAAAAGTTCAAGACAGCCCTTTACCGTGTCAATGGCATCAAAGGATAATTCTTTGTCCTCCTGCATATCCTTATTATAAGCGAGAGGAAGTCCTTTCATTGTAGTAAGAAGAGAAATGAGGGCACCGTAGACACGTCCGGTCTTTCCACGAATCAGTTCGGCAATATCAGGGTTCTTTTTTTGCGGCATGATGCTGCTTCCGGTAGAATAGGTGTCATCTAGTTCAATGAAACGGTATTCATTGGAATTCCATAAAATCATTTCTTCACAGAAACGGCTCAGATGCATCATAATCGTAGAAAGCGCACTTAGAAGCTCAATCAGATAATCACGGTCGGAAACCGAATCCATACTGTTTCGTGTTGCACCGGTAAAATCAAGAAGAGAAGCGGTATATTCCCGGTCTAAAGGATAGGTGGTTCCGGCAAGCGCGCCGGAGCCGAGTGGACAATAATTCATTCGTGCAAGAATATCAAAAAGGCGGGATTCGTCACGTCTGAACATCTCAAAATAAGCTCCGAGGTGATGAGCCAGAGTCACCGGCTGAGCCTTCTGCAGATGGGTAAAGCCGGGCATACAGGTGTCGGTATGCTCACAAATCAGCTTTTCCAGAGTCGTCAGAAGACGGAAAAGAAGCGTCTGCAGCTCATGAATCTCATCGCGCGTATAAAGCCGCATATCAAGCGCCACCTGATCGTTACGGCTTCGTCCGGTGTGAAGCTTCTTTCCTGTATCACCAATTCGCTCAATTAAGGTTGCTTCGACAAAACTGTGAATGTCTTCACAAGTCTCATCAATCGGAAGCACTCCGTTGTCGATATCACTTCGAATCTCTTCCAGTGTCTGTGTAATGGAACTGCATTCGTCATATGTCAGGATACCCTGCTTTGCAAGCATGGTGACATGTGCGATACTGCCACGGATGTCCTGACGGTAGAATTTACGGTCAAATGAGATAGATGCATTAAAATTATGAACCAGTTGATCGGTCTCTTTTGTAAAACGGCCTCCCCAGAGCTTCATACAAATCCCCTTTTCTGTGCTGTCGTTTCAGAACAGAGCCTGTATCGGGCAGCACAACCGACACAGTTCTGTGATGAAGCAATTTATCTTCATCCGTGAGAGGAAAGATTTTTCCATGCCCACGTCACAGTATGCTGAAAATATGATACTCTGTTTCCTTGTATTCTGCAAGAAAAAATTACCGTAAGCTTGACAGAATAGATGTTCTTTGATAAAATCATACTGTTAATACTTTCGTAATATTTTTGTTAAAAAGACTTCATTTCAACAAGCTGAAATGTCCGTACGGGAGGGCAGCGCAGGTAAAATGAAAAAAAGAATTGTAATTATCGGAACAATAACGGTAACATTTATTGTTTGTTTTATTTTGACAACAATGATAGACGGTCTGCCCCACGCCGGCAATCCTGCCGTACAACAGGCCGAAGGGCGAAGCATCGGAACGGAGAGTACAGCACAGGATGGTATTCAGAGTGAAGGTGAGAAACAGACAGAAAGTGCTGTTCTGCAGCCGCTAACTGTACAAGACGCAGCTCTGACAGAAGAGGCTGTTGCTTTGTCTGAAAAGGCAACAGAAGCACCGCAAGCAACAGAAGCACCGCAGGCAACAGAAGCACCGCAGGTTACAGACGAAATGAAGTTTGTTGCGGTTGCCAAAGCAACCGGGGGATTTTATACAGTGGGAGAAAGCAATTTAGGTGAAAATCAGGAACTGGACACTGCAAAACAGGAGGATACCGGTGATGATACGATAGAAGAAGATCCTGAGGAGTATCTGGCAGAGAGAACGATAGGACTTTTTTCATATGCAGAGTGGTATAAAGAAATTAATTTTCCGGTTACCTGTGATTACGTAATTGCCAAGGTAAATGCTGCACTGAATATTAGGAAAGAACCAAGTACGGATTCTGAGATACTTGGGAAATTAAAAGTGAAGTGTTATGCAAAGATTCTGGAACGCGGGGACGAGTGGACGAAAATCGAATCCGGCAAGGTGATTGGGTATGTGAATAACAATTATCTGTATATGGACGAAGAAGCGCTTGAACTTTTTGAAGAGTGGGATGCATTCCAGGCAAAAGTAATGGCGAATACATTGAATATTCGATCGGAAAAGAACACCGACTGCGATATTATCGGAAAAGCTGCTGCAGGACAGGTATTTTCATGGATTCCCGGAGAATCGGATCAGGATTGGATTGCGATTCAGTATGATGAGAATACGGTTGCATATTTATCTGCAAAATATACAGAGACATCAGTAGAGCTTAATACTGCCATTACAATGGAAGAAGAAAATGCCAGAATACGTGCGGAAAAATATGCAAAGGCATTGGAACAATCCAAAAAGAATCCTCCGACAAAGGTGAATAGGGAAGCTACAGAGCTGACGGATGAAGAACTGTACCTCATGTCGGTTGTGATTGCCATGGAAGCGCTGTCGGAAAGCTATGAAGGTAAGCTTGCAGTTGCCAATGTCATTATTAACCGGATGAAGGACGGATACTGGGGAACTACACTGAATGAAGTTATTTATGCAGAGGGACAGTTTTCGGGAGCCAATGAGGGACGGGTAGAGGCTTACTGGAATCTTGTAACAGAGGATTGCAAACGTGCAGCGGTTGAAGCGGCGGCAGGCAATAATAACATTGGTAATTATCTGTTTTTTATCTCACTTAGAAAAGCAGACTATGATAAGTATTATAAATACTATATACTTGGCGGACACTGCTTCTATGCACGACACTGGTGACCGCCTGTTCGGGAATAAAATAAAAAAATAAGGTTACAATATGCCATCATACGAAAGGAGTGTGGTGGCATTGTTTATTCGCAGCGTGATTACAGAAATAAACGGAAGGGAAGTACTTGATTCCAGAGGAAATCCTACGGTGGAAGCGGAAGTAATCTTAAATGACGGCAGCATCGGAACTGCAATCGTTCCGTCCGGAGCTTCCACAGGAGCTTATGAAGCGCATGAACTCCGGGATTGTGATTTGTCACGGTATCTCGGAAAAGGTGTAGAGAAAGCGGTAGGTCATATCAACAGAGAGATTGCAAGAGCACTGATCGGTATGAACCCGTTTCAACAGAAAGAAGTAGACCGGCGGCTGATCTGTCTTGATGGAACAGCGGATAAATCAAAGCTTGGAGCTAATGCGATTCTTGCGGTATCCCTTGCAACAGCAAAGGCAGCTGCAGCGTTCTGCAGACAGCCCTTGTACCGCTATATCGGAGGTGTCAATGCTGAGATTCTTCCGATTCCGATGATGAATATATTAAATGGCGGAAAGCATGCAGATTCCGGCATGAGTATTCAGGAATTTATGATTGTTCCTGCCGGTGGAACAGCATTTCGTGCGGCACTGGAAAAATCGGTAACTGTTTATCATACACTAAAGAAGCTTTTGAAAGCAGAGGGATTATCTACGGCGGTCGGAGATGAAGGAGGCTTTGCACCTAATTTGAAAACCGATGAACAGGCTCTCGATTTTCTTGTACGTGCGATTTCGGAAGCCGGATTTTTGCCGGGACAAGATTTTACTATTGCTTTGGATGCTGCAGCAACGGAAATGTACGATGAGGCAGTACAGGCCAAGGGTAATCACGTTGACGGAAAAACAAACGAATCGCAGTACCTGTTCTGGAAATCAGGGATACTCCGTACTACGGGGGAAATGATTGATTACTGGGCTGGTCTTTGCAAATGCTATCCGATTAGTTCAATTGAGGACGGACTGGCAGAAGAAGACTGGAACGGATGGAAACAGTTAAATGAAAGACTTGGAGATAGTGTCCAGCTGGTCGGAGATGACTTGTATGTTACCAATCCGTCGCGAATCCGAACAGGAATTCTTGAAAGAGCCTCCAATGCAGTACTAATCAAACCGAACCAGATCGGAACGCTGTCAGAAACAATGGAAGCCGTCCGAATGACACAGAGGAACGGGTGGCATGCGGTACTGTCGCACCGTTCCGGAGAATCGGAGGATACCACAATCGCAGATCTTTCTGTTGCACTGAATACCGGGCAGATTAAAACCGGAGCACCCTGTAGAGCGGAACGGACGGCCAAATATAACCGGATTTTGAAAATTGAGGACGAACTGTCTTTTGATTATGGAAAAGAACGAGAAATATAACGAAAAAGAAGAACCGGTCAGCCGACCGGTTCTTCTTTGCAAAAAGTCGAAGTAGGGTAAGATAAACAGATAGAACAGATCAGTGTAACAATCTGCATATAGGATCGTATATCAATCTCCACCGATTTTTACCGGCTGCTGCATCGAACAGCGGTAAAATCTGGTGACATTTCCGCTTTCTAATTTTACTGTATTCTGATTGCACATTTCGTTGTTTTTAATATAAGCCTGATGATCATACATCGCGAACTGTTCCCCATAGGTAACATCAAAGGGAAGTATCGGGGTGAAGGATAATTTATCGTTGTGATCCATAGGTACCCTCCTTTTGACGTTCGGGTTACCGGCGATCTTTTTTTGTCTCGGGTTCCGGATAATCCACGCCGAACGTATCAACTGTTACGATCTTCATACGCTGTGTCAGAGTAGGGTGATCCGACCAGTCTGTATCGGTACCGGCAATCAAATCAACAACCGGCATTCCCTCAATCACCTTGCCGAAGGCAGCATAGGAACCGTCCAAATGCGGGGAATCCTTATGCATGATAAAGAACTGGGAGCCCGCCGAATCCGGCATCTGGGCACGTGCCATAGACAGAACGCCTGCCGTGTGTTTCAGCGGATTATGAAAGCCGTTGATATCGAATTCGCCGCGGATTGCATATCCGGGACCACCGGTTCCTGTTCCGTCCGGGCAGCCGCCCTGTATCATAAATCCAGGAATGACTCTGTGAAAAATCAGCCCATTATAAAATCCTTTGTTGATCAGTGAAATAAAATTACGAACGGTATTCGGGGCAAGCTCGGGATATAACTCTGCTTTCATAATATCCCCGTTTTCCATCTCAATAGTAACGACTGGTTTTTTGTTCTCCATGGTTAATTATCCTTTCAGACAGTGTTCTTTGTATTAATTACTTACAATACTATCACAAAAAACGAAAAATGTCTATCCTGACTGTGAATCATTAAATTACTTAAAACCTGTCTTATAAATCAGATATCATTCATATGCTTAACAGAGTGTGAATTAAAGGGTGACAGGTGAAAACAGAGAAGGATTACCACAATATGACAATACCGGAGATATTGTCAGAACTCGAAACGGCAAAAACAGGACTTGGCGAGGAGGATGCGTCCGCAAGGCTGAAACACGATGGCTGGAATGAAGTACCGCCGGAAGCAAAAACAGGGCTGGTCCGCCGCTTTCTTCTGCAGTTTAAGGACTTTATGATTATTATACTTCTGGCTGCTGCAATTCTTTCTTTTATGGTATCCATGTGGGAGGGTGAGAACAGTTATACGGACAGTGTGATGATTCTTCTGATCGTGGTACTGAATGCGGTGCTCGGAGTGATACAGGAAGCGAAAGCCGAGCGCTCGCTGGAGGCGTTACAGAAACTTGCTGCTCCAAATGCGATTGTTTTACGTTCGGGAAAAAGAAAACAGATTCCGGCAAGAGAACTGGTACGCGGTGATATCGTATTTCTTCAGACAGGAAATTATGTGCCGGCCGATGTGCGGCTGTTAGAGGCCGAGGAGCTTAGAATAGACGAATCGGCGCTGACCGGAGAATCAGCTCCTGTACGAAAAAATGTCGAACATCGTCCAGAACCGGGGAGCCTTGCAGGCGATCGTAAAAATATGGCATATGCAATGACTGCAGTAACGAAAGGACGAGGAGTCGGTGTAGTAACCGCAACCGGTCTTCAAACCGAAGCAGGAAGAATCGCTGGCTTAATACGTGAGAACCGCGAGAAAATGACGCCACTTCAACTTAGGCTTGAAAAAATCGGTACTTTTCTCGGAATTATGTCAGTCGTAATATGTATTGTCATATTTTTAATCGGTGTATGGCAGAAACGACCGTTATTTCAAATGTTTATGACTGCAGTCAGCCTTGCTGTTGCGGCAATTCCGGAAGGGCTTCCTGCCATTGTGACGATTATGCTGTCTCTTGGGGTACAGCGTATGGCAAAAAAACGTGCAGTAATAAGGAAACTGGCTGCGGTTGAAACACTTGGCAGCGCAACGGTAATCTGTTCTGATAAAACAGGAACGCTGACGAAGAACCGGCTGACTGTTACGGAGTATGCACTCCCGGAAGGAGTGATACACGAAGGAATCAATCGTGGAAGAAAAGAGAACGGAATTCATTTTATGCTGGAACAGGCAGTTCTATGCAGCAATGCGGAAGAGGAGCCAGGCGGCAGACAGTTTGGAGAACCACTGGAGCTGGCATTATTACGTGCAGCACGACTGCACGGGATATCGACGGAACAGGTGCGAGGGCGTTATGAGAGAATCGGTGAAATCCCGTTCGACTCAACACGAAAACGAATGACCACAGTACATAAATGTCCGGATGGCAGCCGACGGATCATTATAAAAGGAGCCTTTGATTATCTGCTTCCGATGTGTACTGCATATCGTGACGGCCGGGAATATCCTCTGGATTATATGATGCGAAGTCAGCTAAACAGACTGCATACACAAATGGCTGGTGCTGCGCTTCGTATTACGGCAGTGATCTATAAAGAAATCCGAGCAGAAGGTACTTTACAAGAAGGCAGTATTGGAGAACAGAATTTTATCTTCCTGGGGCTGCTTGGTATGCAGGATCCGCCAAGAGAAGAAGCAATCCACGCAGTGGAAATCTGTAAGGCTGCGGGAAGGTTCTGACCGGAACAATGCTGCAGAAAATGTCAGATGAAGAGCTGACAGAAGAAGTCAAAAAATGCCGTGTATTCGCACGCGTTTCTCCGGAACATAAAGTTAGGATTGTGAGAGCGTTCCAGAGTAACGGTGAAGTAGTTGCGATGACGGGCGACGGAATTAATGACGCACCGGCACTGAAAGCTGCCAATATCGGCTGCGCAATGGGGAAAGCAGGAACCGATGTGGCAAAAAATTCGGCAGACATGATTCTTACGGATGATAATTTTGCAACAATCGTAGAAGCTGTCCGCGAGGGACGCAGTATTTATGATAATATTATCAAATCAATTCATTTTCTGCTTTCCAGTAATATTGGTGAAATACTTACAATCCTTGTGGCAATTATCTGCAGGCTTCCGGCACCTCTTGCAGCAGTTCAGCTTCTTTGGGTGAATCTGGTAACGGATTCACTTCCGGCAATCGCTCTCGGAGTAGAACCTCCGGAAAAGGATATCATGAAGCGGTCTCCGGTACCGTTGAAAAAAGGAATATTTTCTGACGGAATGGGAACCACAATCCTGCTTGAAGGATGTATGATTGGAATACTTGCATTAATTGCGTATGCGCTTGGCGGGCAGACCATGACCTTTGCTGTACTTAGCCTGACTCAGTTGGTTCATGCGTACAATGTACGAAGCAGCCGGTCGGTATTTCGTGAAGGACTGTTGAAAAACCATAAAATGAACCTGGCATTTATCATCGGTCTGGTCCTCCAGATTATTGTTATCACGGTACCGTCACTTGCGGATATTTTTCATACGGTACCGATGACTTTACGGCAATGGAGCATAACGGGAATCCTTTCGCTCATGCCATTACTTGTTGTAGAACTGCAGAAGAGAATTCTAAACCGCAGCTGATACCTATGAGACTCGATATCGTTTGCTTTTATATGATAAGGTTTCGCTTGATTATTTCTCCAAAACTGTTATAGTGTATTTGTTTAGGGTATGATTAGAATTTGATTAATCATATTGACTTATCGTGTTCTCCGGGTAAAATGAAACCATGAACATTAACCGGTGCTGTGCCTGTTAACTAGAAGACGGCAGGGAGCCGTACAAGGAGGACCGTTATGGATAAAAAACTGACAAAATCAAGCACCGATCGTAAAATCTGCGGAGTTTGCGGTGGAATTGCCGAATATCTGAACATGGATCCGACGATTGTAAGACTGCTTTTTGTATTACTGGCATTTACTTCAGTCGGAATCGTTGCGTATCTTGCGATGGCGATTGTAATGCCCGACTGATTCCGGACAGGAAAATTGTCAGTAGGGTATAGATGCAGGGCGGAAGGAAGCATAACGGTGCCGAGACATCTTTCTTAGGGGAGGTGTTCCGGCACTGTTTTTCGGTGTTAATAAATAGTCGAAAGCCGACAGAATGAGAGGGCACGAATGACATTTCGCGAAAGACTCAAAGCAGGAATTATTTTTCTGGACGGAGGCATGGGAACCGGACTTCAGGCGAAGGGAATGGGACTCGGAGAACTGCCGGAGTTATGGAACCTGACAAAACCGGAAATCATAACGGAAATTCACAGACAGTTTGCAAAGGCAGGAGCCGAGGTGCTTTATACCAACACCTTTGGCGCTAACCGTTATAAGCTGCAGCGAACCGGACATACAGTGGAAGAAGTCGTGAAAGCCGCAGTCAAAAATGCGAAAAAGGCCGCTGAAGAAGCAGGAGGTCAGGAACGGTACATTGCTCTGGATCTCAGTTCAGTCGGAAAACTGATGGAACCGGCAGGATCGTTTACATTTGAAGAGGCTTATGAAGCGTTTCGTGAGCAGATTCTGGCAGGTAAGGATGCGGACTGCATCGTAATTGAGACCATGACTGATCTTCTCGAAATTAAAGCGGCAGTGCTGGCAGCCAAGGAAAATAGTACTCTTCCGGTTATTGCTACCATGAGCTTTGAAGCAAACGGAAGAACCTTTACCGGATGTACCCCTGAAGCCGCAGCGCTGACCCTGACGGGACTCGGAGTGGATGCGCTGGGAGCAAACTGTTCGGTTGGACCGGAGGAAATGGCAGATATTATGGAGCGGATGGCTGCTCATACAGATCTTCCGCTGGTGATTAAGCCAAATGCCGGCTTACCGGATCCGGAGACAGGAACATTTCCGCTGTCTCCGGAGCAGTTTGCCGGTTATATGTCAGCCTTTGTTAAGATTGGGATACGATTGTACGGAGGATGCTGCGGAACACTGCCGGAACATATCTCTGCAATGAGAAAAACCATTGAAGAGGAAGCAAAGAAGACAAAAGAAATCTACCGGAGGAATGTCTCACGGTGTCCGGTGCTCTGCTCAGCAAGCAGAATCGTTACACTGTCTGAACCAAGGATTATCGGAGAACGGATCAATCCGACCGGGAAAAAGCTGATGAAGGAAGCACTCCGTAACAACAATATGGATTATCTGCTTGCAGAAGCCGAAGAACAGACGAAGGCCGGAGCAGAAATTCTTGATGTCAATGTAGGTCTTCCCGGCATCGATGAGAAGGCGATGATGGTGCGTGCCGTGATAGAACTGCAAAGCGTGACGGATGCACCGCTTCAGATTGATTCGACGGATCCCGGTGTGCTTGAAGCAGCACTTCGTGTTTATCGTGGAAAACCGATTGTTAATTCAGTAAACGGAGAACAAGAGGTTCTGGACAGAATTCTCCCGATTGTCAAAAAATACGGTGCTGCGGTGGTCGGACTGACGCTTGACAGCCGAGGAATTCCAAAGACAGCCGCGGAGCGTGTTAAGATAGCGGAACACATTGTTCGGGAAGCAAAACGACAGGGAATTCCGAGAACCGATGTCTTTATCGATTGTCTTACACTGACCGTATCTGCGGAGCAGGAGGGAGCAACAGAAACGCTGCGTGCTGTTACGGCTGTTAAGGAACAGCTTCAGGTAAAGACAGTACTCGGGGTATCCAATATTTCCTTTGGACTGCCAAACAGGGAGCTGATTAATCGAACATTTTTAACGATGGCTTTGGAACACGGACTTGATCTTCCAATCATAAATCCGAAGTCTGAAGCAATGACAGGTGCGGTTCGTGCTTATAAATTACTGTATAACATTGACAAGGGTGCGGTACAGTTCGTAGAAAGCTATGCAGAACAGGAGCTTAAGAATAAGGGAGTTACCATACAGGAGTCTTCCGGCAGGGTTTCGGCGGAAGATGCCGGACCACAGACAAGGGATATTCTGAAAAGTGCAGTCCTCCGGGGACTTGGAAATGATGCAGCACAGGCAACGGAAGAGCTTTTAAAAACCGGTGATTCCATGGAAATCGTAGATACGGTGCTGATTCCGGCACTGGATGAGGTCGGAGCGAAGTTTGAAAGCGGAGCGTTGTTTCTTCCTCAGCTGATGCGTGCAGCAGCGGCTTCCCAAGCCTGTTTTGAAGTGATCCGCAGGCACCTGCTTGCAAGCGGACGAACAGAAGAGAACAAAGGAACCATTGTACTTGCGACTGTAAAAGGAGACATTCATGATATCGGAAAAAACATTGTGAAGGTTTTGCTTGAGAATTACGGGTTTCAGGTTGAGGATCTCGGAAAAGATGTTGCGCCTGAGCTTGTCGTGGAAGCTGTAAAAAAAAGCGGAGCAAGACTGGCGGGTCTTTCTGCGCTGATGACTACGACGGTAGTTTCTATGGAGGAAACGATAAGACAGCTGAGGGCGGAGGTTCCGGACTGTAAAATCATGGTTGGTGGAGCAGTCCTGACCTATGAACATGCGATGAAGATCGGTGCAGATTACTACTGTAAAGATGCAAAGGAATCTGCAGACCGTGCAAGAGAAGTCTATAAACAGAAGCTCTGAGGGAAAGAACAGGTATTTTTCCTTTACAACAAACAACAGTTGTGATAGAGTAGAAATGTTAAATCCTGAATTTACATTGCGCTTATCCGGCGGATTAGTATAAATTAAGGATAACGGACAGATAAGAACATCTGTGGATTAATATGTATAGGTGGACAAAAATGCGTGTCCTAAAATGATTCGTGTGTCGCAGCACACAGGCAGGTAGATATGAAAAAAATAACAGAGCTTCTTTCCTCTGAAATTAAAACAGTGTTTGAACGGTGCGGGTATGATCTGAAATTCGGTACAGTTACGATTTCCAACCGCCCGGATCTGTGTCAGTACCAATGTAACGGAGCTATGGGAGCAGCAAAACAATACAAAAAAGCACCCATCGTGATTGCAGGTGAGATAGCGGAACAGCTGAAGAATTGTACCATGCTCACCGAAGTTAATGCGGTTATGCCTGGATTTATCAATATGAATCTGAATCCGGAGTTTCTGGCAGATTATTTAAAAAGGATGTCGGAGGACGAGCGTCTTGGCTCTGATCCGGCAACACAGCAGAAAACCATTGTAATTGATTATGGCGGAGCAAATGTTGCAAAACCGCTTCATGTCGGACATATGCGTCCGGCTATTATTGGAGAGAGCATTAAAAGAATGTATTGTTTTATGGGACATAAGGTGATTGGAGATGCGCATCTTGGGGACTGGGGTCTTCAGATGGGTCTGATTATTGAATATATAAAGGAAAAACAGCCGGAGCTTCCGTATTTTGATGAAAGCTTTACCGGAGAGTATCCGAAGGAAGCACCGTTTACTGCAGCAGAGCTGGAAGTGATTTATCCGGCAGCCAGTAAGCATTCAAAAGAGGACGAGGTATTCCTAAAGAAGGCTCAGGATGCTGTATTTAAGCTTCAGAGCGGAAACCGTGGGTACTATGCCCTCTGGCAGCAGATCATTAATGTATCGATACCGGATATCAAACGGATCTATGATGAACTCAATGTACATTTTGAAGTCTGGGGGAAGGAAAGCGATGTAAGACCAAATATTCCGGAGCTTGTGGACTATCTGAAGCAGGGCGGCTATGCGCACATCAGTGAAGGCGCACTGGTAGTCGATGTTAAAGAAGAAACTGATACGAAGGAAATGCCTCCGTGCATGATCTTAAAATCAAACGGAGCAACAATATACGATTCTACAGATCTTGCAACCATTGCAGAACGTGTAAAGCTTTATCATCCGGATCATATCGTATATGTTGTGGATAAGCGTCAGGGTTTGTATTTTGAACGTATTTTCCGTTGTGCAAGAAAAACAAAGCTTGTGGATGAAGAAATGGAATTTACGTTTATCGGGAACGGTACCATGAACGGAAGTGACGGAAAACCCTTTAAGACAAGAGAAGGCGGCGTGATGCGGCTGGAGTTTCTGATCGACAGTGTAGACGAGGAAGTCTATAAGAAAATCATGTCAAACCGTGAGATGGAAGAAAGGGAAGCACGTGATGTGGCAAAAAAGGTTGGACTGGCGGCGCTGAAATATGGTGATCTTTCCAATCAGGCAACAAAAGATTATATCTTTGATGTTGAACGATTTACGGCATTTGAAGGAAACACGGGTCCATATATCCTTTATACCATGGTTCGGATTAAATCAATTCTGGCGAAATACAAGGAGCTTGGGGAAACAATACCTGAGACAATTCCGAAAAGCAGCAGGCTCGACCGCAGCTCTTCCGAGAGAAATCTGATGCTTACTGCTGCCCGGTTCAACGACATGATTGAGCATGCGTCGGAAGAAATGGCACCGCATAAGGTTTGTCAGTACATCTATGAACTTGCCGATGAGTTTAATACTTTTTATCATGAAAACAAAATTATTGCAGAAAGCGATAAAGAAAAGCAGAAGGAGTGGATTGCTTTCATTGTGCTTGTTCTGCGGATTCTGGACACCTGTATTGGTTTGATTGGAATCGAAGCACCGGACAAGATGTAACAGGAGGAGGTAAAATCCATGTTCGTGGGGAGAACAGCGGAACGAAAGACTCTGGAAGAAATGTATTCGGGTGACCGGAGCAGCCTTGTCATATTATACGGAAGACCGGGAATCGGAAAGACCGCGTTGATTGCGGAATTTCTGAAAGAAAAGCCGTCGTATTATTATCTTATGCGCGAATGCTCCGTACGTGAGCAGCTCCTATCCATGCAGGAGGAACTGGACAGTGCATATCCCGGACAGATGGAAGAGCTTGACATAAGTGCCGGATATGATATCGTGCTGTCTGGGATTCTTAAGCTTGGCGGAGAGGCAGCCGGAAAACAACTGATCGTTCTGGATGAATTCCATCTTGCCATGAAAGAAGGAGAACTGTCGGAAGCAATTCTTCAAATTCTCATCGAGCAAGGACAAAACGGAAAGATCATGATACTGCTGTGCAGTTCTTCGGTCAACTGGGTTGAGAACGAAATGGTTCAGGAGCTTGGAAGAACCGCCAAGTACATATCAAACTTTATGAAACTGAAAGAACTCACATTCATGGAGCTTGGAGAATGGTTCCCGCGAATGCCTGTGGAGGACTGTATTGCGGTGAATGCTGTGATTGGCGGAGTACCGCGGTATCTCATGCTGTGGGATGAAAGAAAATCAACTGCGTATAATATAAAACGGCTGTTCCTTTCGGGAAATTCACCACTGTATCCGGAAGCAGAGCTGGTGCTTAAGTGTGAACTAAGAGAGCTGGCTGCTTACAATACGATTCTTCGCACCCTTGCTGCCGGAAAATACAAGCTGAATGATATTTATGCAAGAACCGGTTACAGCCGAGCAAAAATCAGCGTTTATCTGAAGAACCTGATTCATCTGGATCTGGTGGAAAAAGTTTTTTCTGCGGATACGGACAGCAATGAAAATGTTCAGAAGGGACTTTACCGGATAAAGGATAATTTCTTGAATTTCTGGTATCGGTTTGTATTCCCGAACCAGTCTATGATTGCTGTCGGGCAGGGAGACTGGGTTTATGATGAAAGAATCCGATCAGTATTTCCTGCATATATGAGAGAATCCTTTTCTCAGCTTTGTATAGAATATCTAAAACTAATGGGAAAACATAAAAGGCTGCGGAATGATTATGAACTCTGGAACAGCTGGTATGGAAAGACAGGGAGAATTGATATTCTGGCGAAGGATACAGACGGCAAAGTACTTGCAGCCTGCTGTGACTGGAGTGAAGAACGACTGACCGAAGATGGTATCAAAAAAATACAGGAACTGGTCAGTCAGGCAAATGTTTTACCCGCGGAGCTTTATATCTTTACAAAAAAAGGTGTTACTTCCGAAGCAAAACAGGTATTTGCAAAGCAGCCGATGCTTCGCATCATAGAATTAAAAGATTTGTAATAATTGTTTATTGATTATATTTTGACATTTCATAGTATAATTGATAGAATAAAAATGTTTGGGGAACTACATCGGATTTGATTTGTGTCATTAATGAACAGACGGTTCGGCGGAAGGATGAAAGGCGAGGAACGGAGAATGGATAAAGTAAAGAAAATACATAGGTATATGCTGGTGATTCTGTGTCTGATCGTAATTTCAATTCTGGCAGCACCCGGTATTTCGGTATCGGCAACGGGAATGGAAGCAGGACAGAGCTATAAACTTGGAAGGACAACAACGGCAGTCAACGTCCGAGAGGGTGCAGGAGAAGGTCTGTACGGACAGGTTGTTTACAACGGTCAGAATGTAACACTGGAGGCCGGAACTGAAGTTATTATCATCGGAAGCGAGATTTATCAGGCCAACGGACGTGTATGGTATCAAATCATTTACTATATTGACGGAAATGAACTGACAGGCTGGGTTACCAGTTCGCGTATTGAGGAAACAGGAACGGTCACTCCGACTCCGGAACCGACAGCCACCCCTACCATCACTCCAAGCCCGACTCCGAGTCCGGAGCCGACTCCGAGTCCGACAGCAACTCCGGTACCTGCAACTCCGACGATGCCGCCGACGATTGACCCGAGCAGCGGTGATTTTAAGTTTGTATGGGGCTGTATTGCAGCAATCGCAGTAATTGGTGTGGTTGCCATTGTTATCATATTTATTAAGAATAAAGCTGCTTTTTCTGGAGGCCGCGGGCAAGAGATGTCGCAGAGAATCAAACGTCTGAAGAATATCAATCTGGCCGAGAGCAAGGATGAAGATACTGACTCCGAGCGGATTATCCGGACAAAACGACCGGAAGTCAGAGTTGTAAATCCGGATGATAACGAAGAGTATGAAGACATGCCTGAGTTGTTTGAAACGGATGGAAACGAAGAGCTGCAGGCAGATGAGAATGCAGTGGAGGAAGCATCCAGAGAGACAGAGGAGAAGAAAGCTCTGCGGGCGGAAATTAACAGGCTGAAGCAGCATGACATTGTTATTCATAAATATTTTGGCAAAGGCGAGGTATACGACAACTCCGATGTCAAGCTGATGGAGGTTCGTTTTGGATCAGATGTAAGGTTCTTAAATAAGGACTCATTGGTATCGAAACGTCTGCTGAAAATATACGAAGATGAAAAACGGAGTTCCAGAAAGAAACTGTAAGAGTATTCATGGAGGAAAATATGGCAATCATAAGACCGTTTCCGTGTATTCGACCGGAACAAAGCTGTGCAGAAAAGGTAGCAGCCCTGCCGTATGATGTATACAATCGGGAAGAGGCAAAGAAAGCAGTAGAAGGAAATGCACTCAGCTTTCTGAATATCGACCGTGCCGAAACCCAGTTTGATGATCAGGTAGATATGTATGATGAAAAGGTCTATCAAAAGGCAAAAATACTGTTAGAAGAACGGATTAATGACGGAACACTACTGTCAGATCCGACAGAGTGCTATTATGTATACGAGCTTATTATGAACAAAAGAACACAGACCGGAATCGTAGCCTGTGCATCGATTGATGATTATCTGAATAATGTTATCAAGAAACACGAAAATACACGGGAAGAGAAGGAACAGGACAGAATCTGCCATGTGGATATCTGCGGAGCTCAGACCGGCCCGATCTTTCTTGCATACCGCTCTGATGCAGTAATTAACGAGATCGTAAAACAGACAAAAGAGACCACACCACTGTATGCATTTACCGCAGATGACGGAGTCCGGCATACTGTATGGAAAATTGATAATCCAAGGAAGATAGAGATAATCCGAAATGCATTTGAAGCAATTGACCGGATTTATATAGCAGACGGGCATCATCGTGCAGCATCTGCAGTGAAGGTTGGATTAAAACGCCGGAAGGAACATCCGGGATATACCGGAAAAGAAGAATTCAATTATTTCCTTTCGGTTCTTTTTCCGGAAGATCAGCTGATGATTATGCCGTATAACCGGGTAGTAAAGGATCTGAACGGAAGAACAGAAGAACAGTTTCTTAAGGAGCTTGAGAAGTCATTTGCGGTAACTGTAATTGGAGAGAAAGCATTTGCACCCGGGAAAAAATCCGAGTTTGGAATGTATCTGAATCACAAATGGTACTGCCTGACGGCCTGCGAAAAGATCCGTACACAGACGGATCCTGTTGATGCGCTGGATGTTTCGGTACTTCAGGACTATCTGCTTGAACCGGTGCTTGGAATTGAAGACCCAAGAACCGACAAGCGAATTGATTTCATCGGTGGAATCAGAGGATTATCTGAGCTTGAACGCAGATGTTCGCATGACATGCAGGTTGCTTTTTCCATGTACCCGACCTCCATCCTTGAGTTATTTGCCGTATCGGATGCGGGCAGACTGATGCCTCCAAAATCAACATGGTTTGAACCAAAGCTTCGAAGCGGTTTATTTATTCACAGAATATAGCTTTGAAAAGTGATTATCAATAACAATACATAAACAGCCGTCACAATCGAAACGATTGCAGACGGCTGTGTTCATTTTATGAGAAGGCTTGTTCTCCGCAAGAAAGAATGCTTACTGCTGCTTGGTTTGAACATTGATTCCACCAAATGCGCAGAGACCGCTGATGAAGATAGTAGGAACTCCGGCCTTGACAACAAGCGGGTTGCAAAAACCTCCGGCAACGGATTTACAGTCAATCTGCACATTGACATCAGAAGGTACGTAAAGATTGAATCCTCCGAAGATTGTCCGGCACCTGATATGGAGATCCTTATCTATCCGGGCACCTGATAAATCCAGATCAACTCCGCCGAAAACGGTGTCAAAATCCATGTCACCGAGTTCCTTATCCGTAAAATCAAGCTTTTCTCCACTAAAAACATTTAGATATTTTTTTACGCTGCGGTACTGGTTGCCGCGGTTGTATTCTTCCTTTTTTGCTGTGACAACCCTGCGGACAACGGTTGATATGGCAGCAATACTGCCAAATACTGCGACAGCAGTCAGAAACTTCTTTCCTGCACAGGATTTTTTGACCGGTGAAGGAAGGTTTGTTTCGTACGGAACTGGAATAGATTTCTTTGACATAAAAGCCTCCTTATAAATATGTATTTTTTGATTTATCATACCATATCCGGTAAAAATTGCAAATTAGAAAATGATTAATCTTTAATAACCAAGAACATTTTCACGACGGAACAGTTCCGCCTGTTTGTCATTAAGCTGTCTTGAGAAAGAAGCGCGAAGACCTTCACGGATTCCTTCTGCACCCGGACCGGTACTGTTGTATTCGGCATAATAAATGGTATCCTGTGCATCGGATTTATTCCAGTCATTCCACCCCTCCGGATGAATATGTGCGCCCAGCGTACAATTTAAATATACAGTCTTTGCGAAGCTCCTCCAAGGACGACCAAGATAACAGGAAGCCGGAGGACAGTCACCGGTCAGCCGGCACCGGTTAAAGACATAACCATAGGTCTGTCCTTCGGGGGTGGAGGCAGCAGTTACGTAGCCGTGGATCTTTGGAGCTTCTTCCGGCTGGGCAGAAGGAACCAAAACGTCTTTCTGAGAAAAAATTTCACAGTCTTCAAAGTAGGCGGTGGCACTTCCAAAGATAAAATCGATACTGCCTCGAATCAGACAGTTCTTATACAGCTGTCTTCCGTTGATTCTGGGACTGAATTCTTTGGGTCCGGTGAAACCACCCAGCTGATATGGTGTGGGTGGAAGAGGACCGGTAAAAAGCGTATCCTGGTTCCCGAGAAGATGACAGTTTTCAAAGACAATACAGTCGCCGTCGGCATAGACTGCCAGTGCCTGACCATGTGTACGGCCGGAACCGGCAGTGTTTTCTACTGTGAGGTCACGCAGAGTCAGATTACAGGCATCAAGAAACAGTGTCTGCGTCCGGAACGTTCCGCGCTTTGTTCCGTCCTCCATTTTCTGCAGGGCGTAACGGTCATAGGAAAGGATGGTCTTTCCGGCACCGTCTCCCTGAAATGTAATATTTGGTCTGGAGACGGTTATAAGCTCGTGGTAGATACCGGCACGAATTAAAAGGGTAACAGGTTCCTTGGGGTTCCAAGGAAGATGCTCCAACGCCGCGTTTACAGAAGAAAAATCGCAGACAGCTTCCGGCTGATTTGAAATGACATAGTTTATCATGGTGGCTCCTATCGGCTAAAAGGTTCTTATTAGTTGCATTATACACGAAAAAAGAGTAAAATAAAACTATTAAAATCATGGAGGTATTTATGGCAAATATACCAACACCGCACAATAAAGCAGCAGAGGGCGAAATCGCACGGACCGTACTGATGCCGGGAGATCCGCTGCGCGCAAAGTTTATTGCTGACACTTATCTTGAGAATGTAACCTGTTTTAACCGTGTACGTAACATGTTGGGATTTACGGGGACATACAAAGGAAAACGTCTTTCTGTTATGGGAAGCGGGATGGGAATGCCTTCTATTGGAATCTATTCCTATGAACTGTTTCATTTTTACGGAGTAGAGAACATTATCAGGATTGGGTCTGCCGGAGCTCTTGCCGATCAGGTACATCTGCGGGATATCGTTATGGCAATGGCAGCATCCACTAATTCAAACTATGCAGCACAGTATAAACTTCCCGGAACCTATGCGCCCTGTGCAGATTTTTCCCTGCTTCGTAAAGCAGCAGCTGCTGCAGAAGCGAAGAACTTACATGTGGTAGTCGGAAATGTTCTTTCCAGTGATACATTTTATGATGACAATCCGGATGCCGGAAGTCTGTGGAAAAAGATGGGCGTGCTGGCAATCGAGATGGAAACAGCGGCGCTGTACATGAATGCAGCCCGTGCAGGAAAGAAAGCACTCGGTATTTTCACAGTATCGGATCATATTTTTCGGGGCGAGTCACTGTCTGCAGAAGACCGTCAGACAAGCTTTACGGATATGATGGAGGTCGCACTGGAGATCGCAGAATGAAAGACGAGATAAAAACAGAGGATCTGCTTCGGCAGATTAAGCACCATATTGATATAAGACAGGGTTTGATTTCGCTTCGTGCCGGGTTGAAGCAGGAAAGCGCGGAATCACGAAGAACAGCAGAAGAGATTCGTAAAGACAACACCTTTCTGACAGAGCTCCTGTCGGATGAAGATGCCAAAGTCCGCAAAAACTGTGCACTGATTCTCGGTGAAACTGTCTGCACTGATGCAGTCTGTGCCTTATATGATGCCTACAGAGCGGAAAAACAGCTTTTTGTACGGGCATCTTATCTTGAAGCTATTCGGCAGCTGGCAGATGCAGGGCTTCAGGGTACCTTTGCCACAGTGATTGTTCCGGGACTGAAGCCGGTTCTTGCCGAGCTGGAAGCAGAAGAAACATCAGAAGAGAATCGAAAGCACCGTGCAGAGGAGCGAAAGCTGCTACGTGGAATCATCGAGAGTACAGAGGGAAGCAGTAAGCATACTTTTATCGGTTATGACCGTCCTGCAGAACTGGTACTGCTGACCAACCGGAATCATGTGCATGTTACAACGGAACAATTAAAGGGAGTACAGTTCCGTGAGTTCAATGCAGGAATTAAGTTACGAACGCGGTCACTGAAAAATATACTTCCGATCAGAACCTATGAAGAAGTTCTATTTGTCATACCCGGGATGGAGTCTTGTCCGATTGACGCACTTGCCGCTGCGAAAATCGTTGCAGAAAGCGGGCTGATGACATTCTTAAAAATGACTCATTCCGAAGATCCCCCCTTCAGCTTCCGGATTGAACAGAGGGGAAGCATGGATCTTGAAAAAAAGAGCCGATTTACCAAGCTGATGGCAGATGAGATCGAACGGCTGACGAAGTACAGGCTTGTGAATTCAACGGGAGATTATGAATTTGAAATCCGAATGATTGAAAGCCGCGAAGACAAATACAATCTGCTTGTACGCCTGTATACGATGCCGGAGGAGCGCTTTGCATATCGCAGAGAATCGGTTTCTGCCAGTATTCGCCCGGTAAATGCTGCCTTGACCATGGCTCTTGTTCGTGAGTATCTGAAGGAGGATGCTCAGATTCTTGATCCGTTCTGCGGAGTCGGAACAATGCTTATTGAACGGGCAAAGATACTACCTGCAGGAACAATGTACGGACTGGATATATTCGGAGAAGCAATTGAAAAGGCACGGAGAAATACCGAGCTTGCAGATTTGGCGGTGAACTATATTCACCGTGACTTCTTTGATTTTCGGCATGAATATCTGTTCGAAGAGATTATTACCAATATGCCGGTTATTCGCGGAAAGAAGGAAGAGGACGAGATTGCGGCACTGTACAGAAAGTTTTTTGTCAAAGTCAAAGAACATCTGGCAGACGACGGAATTATGGTACTGTATTCCCATAACCGTGAATTGGTACGAAAATACGGAGGAATCAAACCATTTCGTATTGAACGGGAATTTGAGATTTCCATGAGAGAGAAATGCTATGTGTTTGTTATAAGATTCTGTCGTCCGGCGTAGTTTCAACATTGGCAGAAAACAGCATGCCGTTGAAGAACAACACATCGGCTGAAAAACAGTATATCGTTGAAGAACAGCACATCGGTAGAAAACAGCATGCCAAAGACAGAGGAGACAGAAGTGAGGAGCAATATGAAACTGATATCGTGGAATGTTAATGGTCTGCGTGCCTGTATGTTAAAAGGGTTTCCGGAATTCTTTAAGGAAACCGACGCTGATATATTTTGCCTGCAGGAGACAAAGCTGCAGAGAGGTCAGCTTGAGCTTTCTCTGCCCGGATATTATCAGTACTGGAATGACGCAGTAAAGAAAGGGTATTCGGGAACGGCGGTATTTTCCAAGCGGGAACCGTGTTCGGTCAGCTATGGAATCGGTGTTGAAGAGCATGATCAGGAAGGACGGGTCATCACTCTGGAATTTGACAGCTGTTATATTGTAACGGTATATACCCCGAATTCGCAGGATGAACTGCGAAGACTGCAGTACAGGATTCAATGGGAACGGGATTTTCGAAACTTCCTTTGCGGTCTGGCAGAGAAGAAGCCAGTTGTTGTATGCGGAGATATGAATGTAGCACATCAGGAAATCGATCTGAAGAATCCGAAGACCAATCATACCAATCCGGGGTTTACCGATGAGGAGCGAGGGGAATTCTCGGCATTGCTCGAAGCGGGATTTACGGACAGCTTTCGGTATCTTCATCCGGAACAGATCACCTATTCCTGGTGGTCTTATCGTATGAACGCAAGAGCGAAGAATGTCGGATGGCGGATTGATTATTTTCTGGTATCCGAGTCTCTGAAAGACAGAATCCGACAGGCAGAGATTCTGACAGAAATTACAGGGTCGGATCATTGCCCGGTAGAGCTTTTGATTGACTGACCTTAAACGGCAGGGAGATTATAAATGAGGGATAATAAAAAAGAAAAAGAGGAAATACAGAAAATTATTAATAAATATGCTGATACAGATCAACCGGAAGATGATAGACAGCGGGAGGAGCAGGCTAAACTGGAATATCTTCGGAAACAGGCAGTTGCTGCGTCGCTGGAGGGTCCTAGAGACCGGAAGCATAATAAACGTATTCGGACGATTCTAAGCATATTGTCTCTTGTTTTTATTTTGAGCGGAATTGCCCTGTTCATGTATCCCATTATCAGCCAATCATATTATCAGTATAAACAGAATAAGCTACAGGCGGAATTAAAGGAGCTTGTACTTGAAAATATGCAGCAGGCGAGAGAAGAGCTTGCCAATGCAACACCAACCCCGGCGGTTACGGAAGAACCGGAGCCCACTCAACAACCGGGAACAACCGCAACACCGGCACCGACAGCATATGAGTTCGCAGAAATCCCGCTTGACGAAGATAATGACGAAGAAATAGCAGAAGCAACGACCGATAAAACCAAGAGTCTTCTTGAGGGACAGACACTGTACGGAAGTATTGAGATTACGTCAATGAATCTCTTTTATGCAATCGTGGAGGGTACAACGAAGGAAAATCTGGCAGCAGGAATCGGTCATATGACGATGACAGCGGATATCGGAGAAGTCGGAAATTGTGCAATAGCCGGGCATCGAGGAGGAACAACCGGAAAATATTTCAAAAACATTGATAAGCTGGGCAATGGGGACATAATAACTCTGACCAATATTATGGGAGAGGTTTTTGACTATGTTGTCTACGATTCTTTTATTGTCGAACCGGATGAGGTCTGGGTGATTAAAAATACCGGAGACGGAACCAGGATGCTGACACTGATAACCTGTGAGAACAGCGGGAAGCAGCGTCTGATTGTACGTGCAAGGGTGCAGGAGTAAACAGATGGACAACAAGGAAAAAGAACTCACCGGCACGGACAGAACGGTGCAGAGACCGGAAGACCGCTTTTGCCGAACCAGACTGCTGATTGGAGATTCCGGACTTGCACGCCTTAATAAAGCGCATGTCGCAGTGTTTGGAATTGGCGGTGTTGGAGGATTTGCTGTTGAAGCACTGGCGAGGAGCGGCATTGGACATCTGACGCTGGTTGATCGGGACATTGTGAACGAATCCAATCTGAACAGGCAGATTATTGCTTTGAACAGAACGATTGGACGAGCGAAAACCGATGTAATGAGAGAACGAATTCTGGACATTAATCCGTCTGCCGAGGTGATCTGCAGACAATGTTTTTATCTTCCTGATACTGCGGGAGAATTTGATTTTTCGAAATATGATTATATTGTGGATGCCGTGGATACCGTAACTGCAAAGCTTGAACTGATTCGACAGGCAGGAATGAACGGAACAAAGGTGATCAGCTGTATGGGCACCGGAAATAAAACCGATCCCGGAAAGCTGACTATTACAGACATATATGAAACTTCTGGCTGTCCTCTGGCGAGAGTAATGAGGAAGGAGCTGAAGAAGAGAGGGGTAGAAGCCCTGACAGTGTTATATTCTACGGAACCGCCGATTGAAATCGGGCAGGCGACCCCGGGCAGTATGATTTTTGTTCCGGGTACAGCCGGTCTGATGATTGCAGCTCAGGTAGTAAGGGATTTACTGCAGCTGCAAAACTGACGAAGGTTTCTGACATGAAACGGAGATTTCTATGGAGATTATTGCTATTTCACTTGCAGGAAGCTTACTGATGCTGTTCATTTTAATGCCGCTGTATATTTACATGAAACGTAAACGCTTCCGCAATGAATCAAAGAACGCACAACTCAAAAAGTACGACGCGATGTCACTGACGGTGAAAGGATCTGCGACCGGAGTTGCAGTATTATTTTGTTTTTTGGGGGTACTTCGGGCACAGAGGCTTACAGCCGCGGAGCTTCCGCAGGGGTTTGAGACAAACTGGTGGATATTTGTGGGGCTTTTAATCTGTATGGCAGCGGATGTCCTTCTTGGAATTCACTTTGTTACGGGAATGTTAGCATTTCTGGCCGGACACATCTGCTATATTGTCTATTTTCTGACCATAGGCTCCTTTCAATGGATTTCGCTTCCGGTATTGTTCCTTGCCGTCCTGCTTGTTTTTGCATTTTTCTCAAAATACAGGAACAAGGCACAGGGAAATCCGCTATGTTACTTATTATACGGAATTGTTATTCTGACTACGATTTCTGTCGGCATTTTTCTACCGTTATCCATTGGTGAATATGGACTTCTTCCTGCAATGGCAGCAGTCATGCTGGTAGTCAGTGATTATATGCTTGCATATATGCTGGTGTTTAAGGTGACGCCGATTATGGATACCGTATCGCTCGGATTCTATTACGGAGGACAGTATGTGATGGCAATGAGCGTATTTCTGCCTGCTTTTCTGCCGGCAGCTTTTCGATAGATAAAAGAGTAGTGTGGTGATGATAATCCAGTTATGCTCAAATTCATCAATACTGAATGAATTGAAATACCGGATAGAGATATCAGTAATGTTAACGAATATGCTGTCTAACGTCTTTTAATGCAAAAGCTATTGACAAGAAGGACTTTGACTGATAGATTGGCGTTAAGAAGAGGATGATGAACGGAGGAGTAAGTGGAATGAAAATGAGATTATTTATTTGCATTATTATCATTCAGATGGCATTGATTTCTTGTGGTACGACTGGTACGCAAGAAAATGTTACATCATCTGTAACAAAATCACCGTTGGATACAAATAATATAGAGGAGCCGCTGAAAGAAAAGACTGATTATGAAGCACTACTGAAACAAATTGCAAATTCCGAAAGCGGAGCGTTCATTAATACAGATGAAGGCTATTTATTATCCGTATCAAAGGAATCAGAGATCCTAAGGATAGTACATACATCTGAGGAGTACATTGCAGATGATGTTAATGGAAAAAGACACTATATTGAAATTTATAATTATCAAGACAATAAAAAAATACAATCCTTTCATTATGAAATTGGTGATTACCTAAACAGCAAGGGAGAGTTGGATTTTATAGATATAAACTTTGATGATAATCTTGATATAAGAGTTCATGTAAGCTTAAATACTTATGCCGGTAATCTATATATCAACTATTTATGGAATGACGAAACAAAAACATTTGAATCCAATTCAAAATTGAATGAACTGGCAAACCCTGAGATTAAGCAGAAAGAACAATTATTAACATCGCATGTGGAATCATTAGCATATTCAAAGTACCAAGTATTTCGCTTCGAAGGAAATGATGTTGTTATAGTTGCGGCAGCTGAATATCAGCTTGAGGATACGATTAATTTAACATGGTCTGAAAACATTTCTGTTTATGATGATGGTGATGAGAAAATCCTAAATAGTTATATAACGGGAGATGAATACAACAAACTGGATAGAGAAGAAATATATCAAAATCTACTGAAACAAATATCAACACCGGCATTGACGTTGGTACCGTAACCGACAACGATTATTACCGATGTCTTTATCGGAGAAGCTTCTCAATAAATGAAGAAAAACCATGCCGCTAAAAAGTGGCATGGTTTTTTTTCATTAGAACGTATGATTTGATGTTTACCGGCAGACCCTTTTTTGCACTTACTCTATTTGTCCTGCTCGAGTGCAGCCATCTTCATTGCCCGTACCTTTAAGGACAGACCAAAGAGATTAATGAAGCCTTCGGCGTCATGGTGATCGTAAAGCTCGCCTGTGGTAAAAGAAGCAAGGCTTTCACTGTATAACGAATACGGGGAAGTAGTTCCCTGCTTGATGATATTTCCTTTATAGAGCTTTAACTTTACTTCACCGGTGACGTACTGCTGCGTGGATTCAATAAATGCCTGAAGAGCTTCGCGAAGCGGAGTAAACCATTTACCTTCATAAACAACATCGGCAAATTTATTGTCAATCTCTTTCTTGCAGGTCATGGTAGCACGGTCAAGAATGAGCTCCTCCAGCTGCATATGTGCTTCCAGCAGAATTGTTCCGCCTGGAGTCTCATAAACACCGCGGGATTTCATACCGACTACACGGTTTTCTACAATGTCGACAATACCGATTCCGTGTTTTCCGCCCAGAGCATTCAGTTCGGTAATAATAGCGGAAGCTTTCATCCGTTTTCCGTTCAAAGCAACCGGAGCTCCTTTTTCAAAGGTAAGTGAAAGTGTTTCACTTTCATCGGGTGCCTTCTCCGGAGAAACTCCAAGAACAAGAAGGTGATCAAAGTCAGGTGCATTGGCAGGATCCTCGAGCTCGAGTCCTTCATGACTGATATGCCAGAGATTACGGTCACGGCTGTAGCTATGGCTTGCATCAAACGGAAGATCAATGCCGTGTGCCTTACAGTATTCAATTTCTTCCTCACGGGAAGACATCTTCCAGGTATCATTGCATCTCCATGGAGCGATAATCTTCAAATCCGGAGCCAGTGCTTTGATACCGAGTTCAAAACGTACTTGATCATTTCCTTTTCCTGTTGCACCGTGGCAGATTGCAACAGCACCTTCTTTTCTGGCAATCTCAACAAGACGCTTAGCGATGCAGGGACGTGCCATAGAGGTGCCGAGCAGATATTTGTGCTCATAGACTGCATTTGCTTTAACACAGGGAAGTACATATTCATCAACAAATTCATCGGTCATATGTTCAATGTACAGCTTGGTTGCGCCGGAGAGCTTTGCACGTTCTTCCAGACCATCAAGTTCGTTGCCCTGCCCGACATCGATACAGCAGCAGACAACATCATAATCGTAGTTTTCCTTTAACCAGGGAATGATTGCGGTAGTGTCAAGACCACCGGAATACGCCAGAATTACTTTTTCTTTCATAGTAAAATCCTCCATTCTTTTTCTTTCGACCGTTAGAACTACTAAAATGAACTAAACGACCTTAACACATGTATAATATACATAATATGTTCATAAATATACAACAATGCTCTGCAAAATGCAAGTACTTTTTTCATTTTACAAAAAAGTATTTTAACGTGTAAATTAGAGTACCACTTTATTTTGGGAGATGCAATATAATTTAATAAAAGAAAGAAGATTTATTGCGAAATATAGTTGAAATTTTGTTCGAAAATAGGTAATCTTATATAGCCGGACAATTATAGTACAAACTGCGCAATGAAGAACGGAGGCATCCAATGAACCAAATTATTCTGGCGTCTGCTTCACCGAGAAGAAAAGAGATTATGACGCAGGTCGGACTGAAGTTTACCGTAATGCCAAGTGAAGGTGATGAGCAATCGAAGGAAACAAAGCCGGAGGAGTTCGTAAAAGAGCTTTCACTCCATAAAGCAGAGGAAATAGCCGGACGCACTGACAAAGAAGCGTTGATTATCGGTGCGGATACCGTAGTGACACATCATGGAAGTATACTCGGAAAGCCAAAGACCCGTCAGGAAGCAGAACAGATGCTTTCTGAACTTCAGAATGATGAACACGAGGTATTTACCGGTGTCACGCTGATTGCACGTTCACTTGACGGAAGTGTGAAAAAAAGGGCTTTTGCAGTCGGAACCCGTGTACGGGTAACAGCGATGACCATGGAACAGATCCGCCGGTATGTTGATACCGGAGAACCGATGGACAAAGCGGGTGCCTATGCGGTACAGGGACTGTTTGCACCATACATTGAAAGCGTTTGCGGTGATTATTATAATATTGTCGGACTGCCGATTTCTGCTGTATTTCGTGAGGCGGCTGCACTTGGAATAGATCTGACTGAATAAAAATAAAATAACACTTGCATATTATGCATTTCAGATGTATAATTATAAAACTTCATGCGGAGAATCAAAGTTTAGAGAGCCGGATGAAAAATGAAATGATTATAAAAGGAATAGAGAGAAGAATATGATAAGAGCAATGATTCCTGAGGATTATAATAAGGTATATGATTTATGGATGAGAATCAGCGGACTGGGAATGCGAAGCGTGGATGATTCACAGGAAGGGATTGAACGTTTTCTGAAAAGAAATCCGGGACTGAGTGTCGTAGCAGTGGAAGATGATCAGATTGTCGGGGTCATTTTGTCGGGTCAGGACGGAAGACGCGGATGCTTTTATCATGTTTGTGTAGATGAGAGATATCGTAATCGTGGGATTGCAAGAAAAATGGTAAGCTTTGCACTGGAAGCATTGAAAAAGGAAGGTATTAATAAGGTAAACATCATAGCTTTTAAAAAGAATCGTCTCGGAAACGGATTCTGGACAGGACTTGGCTGGACGCTGCGAGAAGACTTGAATTATTATGATATGTCAATTAATGAAGACAATATCACTGTTTTTAATAAGTAAAGCTGTTACGAACCAGTATACTTCAATGATAAAAACTTTTGTACTAAGAATAAATGCAGAAATGGAGACTGATATGAAAAAGACAGCAGGCGGGGTAACGGCAGCCAAAGGATTTATGGCCGGCTCGGCTCAGGCAGGAATTAAATACGAAAACCGGACGGACATGGCACTGGTATACAGTGTCACTCCGGCGGTGATGGCAGCAACCTTTACAACGAATCTGGTTAAGGCGGCACCAGTACGCTGGGATATGCAGCTGCTGCAGGAAAAGCAGCCGGTTCAGGCCGTTGTTGTAAACAGTGGAATTGCAAATGCCTGTACGGGAGAAGAAGGTGACAGGGCGAACCTTGCGATGGCTGAAGCGGTCGCAGAAGCACTGCAGATACCGGTTAAAAGCGTTATGACAGCATCAACCGGAATCATCGGAAGACAGCTTCCGGTGGACAGGGTAAAGATGGGAGCACCAAAGCTTGCGTCGGCACTGAATGCGTCTCTGGAATCAGGAACTGCGGCAGCGAAGGCAATTATGACAACGGACACGATAGAAAAGGAATGTGCAGTTCAGATTTGCGTCGGTGGAAAAAAAGCAATAATCGGAGGAATGAGCAAGGGTTCGGGGATGATTCATCCGAATATGGCAACCATGCTCGGAATTGTTACGACGGATGCAGCAATCAGTCAGAAGCTGCTTCAGCAGGCGGTCAGTGACATTGTAAAAGTGACATTTAATATGATTTCAGTTGACCGCGACACTTCCACAAACGATACGCTGGCAGTGCTTGCTAACGGACAGGCAGGGAATCAGGAAATCAAAGAAGCCGGCGCAGACTATGAAGAGTTTTATCTGGGACTTCTGACCGTTCTCACCAGTCTTGCCAAAAAGATGGCCGGAGACGGAGAAGGTGCAACAAAACTGATTGAATGCAGGATTCAGCATGCAAAGAATCAGGAACAGGCAGTGCTTCTTGCCAAATCGGTCATCACATCGAATCTGACGAAAGCGATGGTCTTTGGAAATGATGCAAACTGGGGACGAATCATCTGTGCACTTGGATATTCGGGAGCGGAGTTCGACCCTGAGAAAGTAGATATCACCATTCAGGGGCAAGAGAAAGAAGATGGAGAACTAGTATCGGGAGCACCGCTGATGTTGGCAAAGGACGGAACCGATGCGGGATACTCGGAGGAGACCGCAACAAAAATCATTTCAGCCGGGATTGTTACAGTGACAGCGGATGTAAAATGCGGAGATGCAGAAGCTACCGCATGGGGCTGTGACCTTACCTTTGACTATATAAAGATCAATGCAGATTACAGATCCTAAGCAGTTTACTGAGCGGTGGCGGGCACTCGTTCCGCTGACAGATACATCGATCAATACGACGTCGAAAGCTCCTAAAAACTTGACAAGAAAGGTGAGAAATGGAAAGAATGAACGAATTCCTGATTAAGGCACAGACACTGATAGAGGCTCTTCCATATATACAGAAATTTAAGGATAAACGGGTGGTAGTAAAATATGGCGGAAGCGCTATGCTGGATCCCGAACTGCAGGCGAATGTCATCAAGGATGTAGTTCTGCTGAAGCTGGTCGGTATGCAGCCGGTGATTGTACACGGTGGCGGAAAAGAAATCAGTAAATGGGTCGGTCTGCTCGGTCATGAATCAAAGTTTATCGAGGGACTCAGGGTAACAGACGCCGAGACTATGGAAGTTGCAGAGATGGTTCTTGGAAAGGTAAATAAAAACCTTGTACAGATGATTGAAAAGCTTGGGATGAAGGCAGCCGGTATCAGCGGTAAGGACGGCAATACCATGGTAGTCGAGAAGAAGCTGGTGAACGGACAGGATATCGGTTTTGTCGGTAATATTGTTAAAGTCAATACTGATCTGATTGATACGCTGCTGGATAATGATTTTATTCCGGTAATTGCTCCAATCGGACTGGACAGAGAATATAACAATTACAATATTAATGCGGATGATGCGGCATGTGCGGTCGCGACTGCGCTAGGAGCAGAAAAGCTGGCATTTCTTACGGATATCGAAGGAGTCTATACCGATTACAATGACAAAAACTCGCTGATTTCCGAACTGACGCTTGCCCGTGCAGAGCAGCTGATGCAGCAGGGATTTATCGGCGGAGGAATGCTTCCGAAACTGAAAAACTGTGTGGATGCCGTAAAAAACGGTGTCTCCAAGGTTCATATTCTTGATGGCCGGATGGAACACTGTCTGCTTCTTGAGTTTTTCACGAACAAAGGAATCGGAACAGCAATTATAAAATAGACAGATCAGGAAAGAAAGATGACAGTCTTGTGTCAGAGTACTGCCTGATATAAGAAAGATACACTGCAAACAGTACAGAAATGGATCAGGAACTCAATATGAATGCAGAAAATTTTATGGAACGCGCTGAGCATGTACTTCTTCATACCTATCAAAGATATCCGATTGTATGGGATCACGGAGAGGGTGCTTATCTATATGATGTAAATGGTGAAAAATATTTGGACTTTGTTGCAGGAATTGCGGTATTTGCTTTGGGATATGACAATAAGGAATATAATTCCGCATTGCTTTCGCAGGCAGAGAAGCTTTTGCATACCTCGAATTATTATTACAGTGTTCCGATGACGGAAGCGGCGGAGAAACTGACCAAGGTCTCCGGTATGGACCGGGTTTTCTTTACAAACAGCGGAGCGGAAGCGGTAGAGGGAGCACTGAAGACTGCACGGCGATATTATTTTAACAAGCATCAAAAGGCAGACAGCGAGATTATTGCCATGAACCATTCCTTCCATGGAAGAACAATGGGCGCCTTATCGGTAACAGGTACGGAAAAATACCGGGAACCCTTTGAACCGCTGATTGGCGGAGTGGTATTTGCAGAATATAATGATCTGGCAGATGTGAAGTCGAAAATAACAAAAAAGACCTGTGCAATTATCCTTGAAACTGTACAGGGCGAGGGTGGAATCCGTCCGGCAACCGAAGAGTTTCTGACGGGAATCCGAAGGCTTTGTGACGAACATGATATTCTGATGATTCTGGATGAGGTACAATGCGGAATGGGACGTACCGGAACCATGTATGCATTTCAGCGTTACGGAATTAAACCGGATGTTCTTACAACGGCAAAAGCCCTTGGCTGCGGAGTTCCGGTAGGTGCCTTTCTTATGACGGAAAAAGCTGCCGCGATGACGGCAGGAGATCACGGCTCGACCTATGGCGGAAATCCGCTGGTAACAGCAGCCGTTTCGACGGTGCTTGATTTATATGAAAAGATGAATCTGCTTGAACATGTCGGCGAAGCAGGGGCATATCTGTATGAGAAGCTGGAAGCATTAATGCAGAGACATACTGTGGTAACGGCACATCGCGGAATCGGACTGATACAGGGGCTTGAACTGTCGATTCCGGTAAAGGATGTCATTCTGAAGGCAATGGAGCATAAGCTGCTGCTCATCAACGCAGGAACCAACGTCATTCGGTTTGTACCGGCACTGGTCATCGAAAAGGAACAGATTGATGAAATGATTTCCATTCTTGAAATCTGTTTATAAAAGAATAGTTCCATCATGTATAGGCATACTATTAATCAGGACCGGTTTGGAAAGGCGGTATGAAATGATAGCATGGCTGATAGCGGTATTATCCGGTGCACTGATGAGTATTCAGGGCGTTTTTAATACAGAGGTTACTAAGCAGAGCAGTGTGTGGACAACGGCTTCGTTTGTTCAGGCATCTGCTCTTTTCGTATGTATTATTGCGTGGTTTGTAACAGGACGGGAGGGAAAATTCAGCGCCCTGCTCCGTGTCACACCGAAATACCTTCTTCTTGGAGGTGTTATCGGAGCAGTCATCACAATGACTGTTATCAAAAGCATGGAGGCACTTGGTCCCGCAATGGCGGTCATGTTAATTCTTGCGGCACAGCTGATTACATCCTATGTAATTGAACTGTTTGGATTATTTGGCACGGATAAGGTACCTTTTGACTGGAAGAAGCTGATAGGGGTTGCACTGGTGGTTGCCGGAATCGCGGTATTTCGGTTGTCGGGAAACCAAAACAGCTGATCAGACAAGTAGAACAGGAGAATTATCGGTTTGAAGGATAAATGCAGATTGTTCTTGAAATTACTGGAAGTTTCCGATACAATAGCATTGTGTTGAGGGACACGGGGGCTGATCAGAATACGGATTCTTTATAGACATTCAGAATGGGGGATCGTATGAAAAGATACAGCAGGCTTCGTATCGTCGCGCTGGCGGCAGGTATCCTGACAGCCGGGATTTGTTACTGTGTATTCTGTTCGGACTCGGAAGAAGAAGCGGTTTATTATATCAAAGCGGATTCCGGATATGAAGAGGCGATACAGGAAGAACCCGAAGGTGATGAACGAAGCAGCCGGGAACCGACCGGTGGAGCAGGAGCTGATGGGGAACCGACCGGTGGAGCAGGAGTAGGACAGAAATCCGGAACTTCTTCCATATACATTCATATATGCGGAGAAGTAGCAAATCCAGGGATATACCGGGTGGAGGAAGGAACAAGAGTTGGCGAGGCAATTCAGATTGCAGGAGGTCTGACCATAGCCGGGGATGGTGATTATATCAATCAGGCGCGCCGGGTAACGGACGGAGAGAGACTTTATATTCCTTCCAATACAGAACTGTCCGGGCTTACAATAGAGCAGTATACATTAGGACAGACAACAGAACAGCAGGAAAGGCTTCCAATCAATATCAATACAGCAACAGCAGAGCAGCTGATGCAGCTGAGCGGAATCGGGGCTCAGCGCGCACAGGATATCATCCGATACAGGGAAGAGAACGGAGAATTTAAAAGTATAGAAGATATTATGCTGGTAAGCGGAATTAAAAATGCCGCTTTTCAAAAGATTTGTGAAGATATCACGGTAAATAATTAATAAGAGAAAAGCATGGGATGAGCTTGCCTTTCAACGCAGATCAAGTCGGAGAGAAGCTCCGTCGTGGAGGAAGATATGGGAAAATGTGTTCTGGTAGTCGATGATGAACGATTGATTGTAAAGGGAATCCGGTTCAGCCTGGAGCAGGATGGGATGGAAGTTGATTGTGCTTATGACGGAGAAGAGGCAGTCGAAGCTGCAAAGCAGAAAGAATATGACATGGTTCTTCTGGATGTTATGCTCCCAAAGCTGACTGGATTTGAAGTATGCCAGCAGATCCGTGAGTTTTCTAACATGCCGATTATAATGCTGACAGCCAAGGGGGACGATATGGATAAGATTCTCGGGCTGGAATACGGAGCAGATGATTATATTACAAAGCCGTTCAATATTCTGGAGGTTAAGGCGAGAATTAAAGCAATTCTGCGGAGAAATACAAAGGCAGATGTCGGAAGTGAAAATCGTGTGGTCGAATGCAATGATCTGAAGTTGAATTGCGAAAGCCGGAGGGTCTATGTGAAAGAACGGGAAGTCGGTCTGACAGCGAAGGAATTTGATGTTCTTGAGCTTTTGATATTTAATCCAAATAAAGTATACAGCCGTGAAAATCTGCTGAATATTGTCTGGGGTTATGACTATCCGGGCGATGTCCGTACCGTGGATGTACATATACGGCGCTTACGGGAAAAGATTGAAGAGAATCCAAGCGAGCCGCGATATGTACACACAAAGTGGGGGGTAGGTTATTATTTCCAGGATTAAGAAAAAATTCAAATTGCTGACCAGTATGCGTCTTCATGTCATTCTTGCATTTTATCTTACACTGATGGCAGTAATGTTTCTCGTTGCCTTTGTTCTCAGGGCGCAGGTAAGAGAGACCGAGATTGAAAGGACAGAACAGGAAGTAAGAACCTATGCCGGTACGGTTTTGAATCAGATCGGAGCAATCGGGGGGCTGCAGTCAGCATTAACGGACACAATGATTACGGAGCTGCATCAGGCTGCGCTGATCTATGAAGGCAGAATACTTGTTGTTGACAGTTCTTTGAATGTACTTGTGGATACCTATGATATGGAGATTGGAAAGACACTGATCTCTGAGGAAGCGATACTTTCGGTACGCGGAGAAAGCAGTACATACCGAAGTTTTAAGGAACGATATATGGAGCTTTCCCTGCCAATTACAGAAAGTGTATCGGGGACTGTGATTGGTGTTTTTTTGATACGGATTTCCCTTACGGATATTGCTTTACTGCAGAATACGCTTGATCGGACAATCGGACTGCTTCTTTCTTTTATTGGCGTGGTACTTTTTGTATTTATCCTGATTTATTCCAGACATCTGACAAAACCGCTGAAGAAGATATCCTCGACAATTGCGCAGGTTACGGAAGGCACAATGGAAGAGAAGGTATCCATTCATGGGTATTATGAAATTGAACAGATTTCTGATTCCTTTAACATTATGCTGGAGCAGCTGAATAAGATTGAAGAATCGCGGCAGGAATTCGTAGCGAATGTTTCTCATGAGCTGAAGACACCGATGACATCAATCAAGGTGCTTGCGGATTCACTTTTAATGCAGGAAAGTGTTCCGGAGCCTCTGTACCGGGAGTTTTTAACCGATATCAATGAAGAGATTGAACGGGAGAACAAAATCATTACAGACTTGCTTTCGTTAGTCAAGCTGGATCAGAAAGCGGGAGTAATGCATATTGCCCAGGTAAGTATAAACGATCTGCTTGAGATTATCTTGAAGCGGCTGAAACCAATTGCCAAGAAACAGAACATCGAGATGATTTATGAAAGCTTTCGAAACGTACTGGCAGAAGTAGATGAGGTTAAGCTTTCGCTTGCTCTTTCCAATCTGATTGAGAATGCCGTTAAATATAATGTTCCGGGCGGCTGGGTTAAGGTATCGCTGAATTCCGACCATAAGTATTTTTACCTGCGCGTCGCGGATTCAGGAATCGGAATACCGGAGGAAGAACAGGCCCATATATTCGAGCGGTTTTACCGTGTGGACAAGACGAGAGCAAGAACCACGGGAGGAACCGGACTCGGACTTGCAATCACAAGAGAGGTTGTGTTGATGCATAAGGGAACAATCAAGCTGTTCAGCCGTGAAAATGAGGGTGCTATGTTTACACTTAGAATACCGCTCAGCTTTATTGCTGGATAAGACGGAAAGTCAACCGAAGAATCGAGGCAGAAGGTGCAGATTTTCAACAGAAAGGAAAAGCATAAGGGTATGACCGGACAGCTGCGTTTGGTTACGGCAGAGTTTCTTTTCTGTACTTTTTTCTGCTTTCTGACTGCTTGTACTACGCAGGATGTTTCTGTTACACTGAGCAGCCAGATTTATTATGTTACAGTGGACGAAACAAGGGTTGTAAGCGAGGGGTACGATGCGCAGGAGGAGACAACGGAAGCGCTGGTGGAAGAATTTATTGCCCAGCTTGACAGACAGCCGGTCAATTCTGCATACCGGATGGCAAAGCCGCAGAATGTGCAGATTCTTGATTATTCCATTGGCGTAGATCATCAGCTGACATTGTTTTTTAGTCAGGAATACAGTGAAATGAGTGGAATTGCAGAGATCTTAAGCCGTGCTGCTATTGTGAAGACGTTATGCCAGATTAAAGATATCGATTATATTGAATTTTACGTAAATGGTCAGCCTCTGATGAAATCCACGGAACAGCCGATTGGGTTTATGACAGCGGAGGACTTTATTGACAATACGGGCGCAGAGACGAATTACCGCCAGATTGCATATGTTTGTGTATATTACGCAAATGAGAGCGGCGACAGACTGAAGGAAGCCCACTTAAGAATCGAGTTTGAGGGAACACGAACTCAGGAGCAGCTGGTGATGGAACAGCTGATCAATGGTCCGATTCCGGAGCTTACCGGAATGTACCCGACATTGTCGGAGAATACTGCAGTCAATAAAATCACTACAAGCAGCGGAATCTGTTATGTGGATCTGAACAGTTCTTTTCTGAGTAAACTTAGCTCCGTAACTGAAGAAGTCGCCGTTTATTCGGTAGTCAATTCGCTGGTTGAGCTTTCTTCTGTGAATCAGGTACAGATTACTATTGATGGGAAGGAACGTCATTTATATCAGAGCATCGATATAAGCAGCCTGTTGGAACGAAAACTGGAACTCATCGAAGAATAGAGATAACGAGCACGGGAGTGCTCATTGAGGAGAATATGATAAAAAGGCCGCTTCTTTGGATGCTGGTCGCATATTGTGCGGGAATTTGTTTCAGTGGACGACCGCTTCCCGTAGCAACGGCCGTCTTTTTTATTTACCTTACGGGAGGAATTCTATATTATAAGAAACCTTCAATTAGGCGGCTGCTGCGAAAGAACAACCGCTTTTTAGTGTACCTTCTGGCTGCTCTGTTGCTCGGCTGCCTACTGGCATGGAATCAGCAGAAGCCCTATAAAATTGACGGCAAACTGCTTGTACGGCAGGATGCAACCGTTCATGGAACGGTTGTTTCCATAGAGCGTTCCGGAGACGGAGAGCGCGTTCTGCTGAAAGATGCAGTAATGGAACTAGGTGACGAGGTTTACTGTGAAGGAAAGATTCTGCTTTGGACATCATCCGCCGCAGGCGTAAGGCTTGGAAACCGGATTACTTCATATGGAAAAGCAAGTCCGCTTAACAAAGCCGAGAACAAAGGACAATTCGATGAATGGACTTACCGGCGTGCAGAGTGGGTTGCCTGCCGTTTTACAAGTGAGAAACTGGAAATCACAGATGTTCGTGTTCATTATATCAGACAATGGTTTATGGAAGTCAGAAACCGGCTTGAGGAGATTTATTTTCAGATTCTTCCGGAGAAACATGCAGGAATTCTGGACGCTATATTACTTGGAAACCGCACACTGTTAGAGGATGAGACGAAGACGCTGTACAGCAGGAACGGAATTGCACATATTCTTGCAATCTCGGGACTACATATTTCGCTGCTCGGAATGGGGTTGTATACACTGCTGCGGCGTTACGGAAGTCCGCTCCTTATTACAGCGGTGCTGACGGTTCTGCTTCTTGTATTCTATGGGTTTTTGACGCAGTTTGGAATCTCAACAGCACGGGCGGTCGGGATGCTTATTCTTGCAATGGCTGCGAAGTTGCTCGGAAGAAGCTATGATTCGCGGACCGCCGCCGCCATATGTGCATTCGGGGTACTGCTGATACAGCCAATGCAGCTGTACCAGGCAGGTTTTTTGCTATCCTATGCTGCCGCCTTTGGAATCTCCTATGCGGCAGGTGAATTACGTAAAATGAAACTGGACGGCGGAATCAAGGGAGAAAAGAAAACACGATACACAGGAGTTTCGTTAAGTTTGAAACTTCGTTTTAAGGAAGATTGCCGGGAGACTCTTCGAAAGCTGCGGGCTGTGATTCTGTCGGGGGTTTCGGTTCAACTGATTACGATTCCGATTATCTTAAATACCTACTATGAACTTCCTGTCTGTTCTCTGCCAGTCAATCTTTTTGTGGTACCGCTACTGTCGGTGCTGGTTCTGCTCGGAATGACGGCAGGTCCGATTGCTCTGCTGTCATTTCGAACGGGGCGCTTTCTTGCCGGTGGGGTTTACTACATTCTGGAATTCTACGAATGGCTTTGCGAACGAACCGCACAGCTTCCGGCACCTGTTTTTCTATATGGAAAGCCGGAGCCTGTTCGCATTTTTCTGTATTACACAGTTATTGTCGGATTCTTTCTTTTGGCGGCACAGCTTGGAAAAAGATACCAGCGAAACAAAAACAGAAAGCATATTTACCGCAGATACAGCGTGCTGATTTTATTATTACTCCCGGTTGTCCTGATAAAGATACCTTTGAAGGAACTGAAGATTGATTTTCTGTCCGTTGGACAGGGTGACTGCTGTGTGATTCAAAGCCCGGAGCAGCGAAGCTACCTGGTGGACTGCGGAAGTCTGGATGTTAATGAAACCGGAAGATATCGTCTGACTCCATTTTTAAAATCCGAAGGTATTTCAGAGCTTGAAGCGGTATTTTTGTCTCATATGGATGCAGATCATGTGAAAGGGGTGGTGGAATTGATGGAAACTTTACCGGACAGCCCTGCCGAGTACTCCGGTACCTTTGTAAAAAAGCAGGAATCCTATCACGGGGATGTTCTGATTCGTAAATTGATTTTTACAGCGGCAGCAAATGAAGAGGATACCTGCAGCGAATTGAAATTGCTGGCAGAACGGAAAGGAATTGAGGTGCTGTCAATCGCTGCAGGGGATTTTATACAGGACGGGGAACTGCTGCTGCAGTGTCTGTTCCCGGAGAAAAGACAACAGTTTACCACGCAAAATGCAGCTTCTATGATCCTTCTGCTACGTTACGGGGGAGTCGAGTTCTACCTGACCGGAGATACGGAGCGGGAAGGTGAAGAGGCAGTTCAAAAAAGCCTTTCGCTCCGCACTGTGCAGAGCTCTGTAACAGAAAAAGATAATTTTTTGAACATTAACCCGATTACCTTCAGAATTCTAAAGGTCGCACATCACGGATCGAAAAATGCAAGTTCACAGGAATTTCTTTCTGCACTTCTGCCGGATGTTGCCGTAATTTCCTGCGGACGCAACAACCGGTACGGTCATCCGCATGCAGAGCTGCTGGAACGTTTGGATACCACGGGCTGTATTTCCTACATAACAGCAAAGCAGGGGATGATCCGAATCAGGGTAAAAAAACGGAAGGAAAGAACCCGAATTGCATTTTGGTCATTTTCCAAAACACTTATGTGCGCTGATTAGAAACTCAAGAATAAAAATGTCTGTCCGGTACGGAAATTGAGAATTTATTCATCTTTTATGAGAAAATTTGTAGACAGAAAAAATCAATTGTGGTATGGTGTTAAGAAGTATTTTTAAGTAAAGAGTACGTTACTGCACGTGTGTATCGGTAAGCTTGTGTACTCTTTATAAAATGGAGGAAGCTATGAAGCCATATCAGAGGATGAGCCGCAGTGAGCTGTTGGCCTTAAAGGATGAACTGGAGAAAACATACCGGGATTTTCAGAGCCGCGGACTGTCGTTAGATATGTCCAGAGGAAAGCCGTCGTCAGATCAGCTGGATCTTTCCATGGGAATGCTCGATGTGCTGAACAGCAATACAGAACTGATTTGTGATGCAGGGTTTGACTGCCGGAATTACGGCGTTCTTCAGGGAATTAAAGAGGCGAGAGAGCTTCTTGCTGCAATCAGTGAAGTGCCGCCTGAGAATATAATCATTTACGGAAATTCCAGCCTGAATGTGATGTTTGATACCATTTCACGTTCGATGACACATGGTGTTCTTGGAAGTACTCCGTGGTGCAAGCTTGACAAGGTGAAGTTTCTCTGCCCTGTTCCGGGGTATGACCGTCATTTTGCTATTACAGAATATTTTGGAATCGAAATGATTAATGTTCCGATGACAGCGACGGGACCGGATATGGATGTTGTAGAAAAGCTGGTCAGTGAAGACGCTGCAATCAAGGGTATCTGGTGTGTTCCAAAATATTCGAATCCGCAGGGAATTACATATTCCGAAGAGACTGTAGGAAGGTTTGCGAGACTTTCGCCGGCAGCAGAGGATTTTCGTATTTACTGGGATAATGCATACAGTGTACATCATCTGTATCCGGATGATCAGGATTTCTGTCTGGAGTTGTTAACGGAATGTGAAAAAGCAGGGAATCCGGATATTGTATATAAATTCACGTCAACCTCAAAAATCAGCTTTCCGGGCTCCGGAGTCGCTGCGGTTGCGACTTCAAAGAGAAATATGGAGGAAATTCTCGGGCAGCTGACACTTCAGACAATCGGACACGATAAGGTAAATCAGCTACGGCATGTCAGGTTCTTTAAAAACCTTGACGGAGTGCATGAACATATGATGAAGCATGCACAGATTCTCCGTCCGAAATTCGAATCCGTGCTGAATACGCTCGAAACAGAGCTTGGCGGAACAGGAATCGCTGAGTGGACCAAGCCAAAGGGAGGATATTTTATTTCCTTTGATGCAATGGAGGGCTGTGCAAAAGCAATTGTGCAGAAGGCAAAGGAAGCGGGAGTAAAGCTGACAGGCGCAGGAGCGACTTACCCTTATGGAAAGGATCCGAAGGACAGTAATATTCGAATTGCCCCGTCTTATCCAACACCGGGGGAGCTTGCAATTGCAACGGAGCTTTTTGTAACCTGTGTCAAACTGGTAAGTATTGAAAAGCTGCTTCAGTAAGCATTCGGTACAACGCATCCGAACAAATAAAAAAGATAGCCGGGATCAGACGATTCCGGCTATTTCATATTGCTGTTGTAATAATGCACTTAGAACACTTCGGCATATCTCTACAATGTAAGAGCAGTCCGAGGAGAGTTTTTTTGCAGTGCAAAGATATTCGTTGTGAATGTCAGTAATCATTTTACTGAGATCTGCGGAGGAATCTGATGAACCCCCTGTAAAAAGTTTTTCGGGGACATCGCCCTTTACATAAGCCCGGAGTGCATATTTTAGCTCCTTTTCATAACGACAGTGCTCCTTCATAGTACCCGGATAACTGGCATTGTGCGGATAGGTACAGTAATCAGCAAGGTAATGAGTTACGATTCCGAGCCGTATCCAGAACATGATACGGTCTTCCGTATGTTGTGCCAGCTCCTCTGACAATTTATCAAGAAGCGTCTGCAGAATATCAAAGGTACTGTCAATGTCATGTCTTCGGTAGATAAAGGAGGGGATACAGTCGGGAAGAAGGCTACCGACATAAAAGCTGCCGCGCCGCTGTTTTAGCTCGCATACACGGGAATCAAGATCGGAAAGCAGGTAGCGTGATAAGGAAATATGTGATTTTTTACGCATTCTATACCTCATTATTTCTGCATGGTTTTAAGAGCATAACAGACTTTGTGACAAGCGCTGCGCAGGCACAAATCTGCAAGCGAAAGATTAGTCTTTCGCTTTAGCCTCATTTCTGCAAACTATTTCAGAACAAAACAGATTTTACTCTATTCTTATTACAAAAGCAAGAGAATGTTACTGGTAATAAAAAACTGCAGGCTGTGTTAGGTGCGTTACAAATCAATGTAAGATAAAAGTAAAATTGACAAATGCAATTAAAAACAGTAATATCTTACACATGCAGCTATTCTAAATGTACCGTACGGAGGAAGTTATGACCAAATTAGAGAAAGCCAGAAGCGAAATCAACCGGACAGACCGTGAAATGGCGGCACTGTTTTGCAGCCGCATGGAAGCGGTTCGTGAGGTTGCCGAATATAAAAAAGAAACCGGAATGCCGATTTATGATGAGAGCAGAGAACAGGAGCTTCTGCTTAAAAATTCATCCTATGTAGATAATAATGAGCTTCTTCCCTATTATATGAGCTTTATGGAGAACAATCTGAAGCTGTCGAGACGGTTCCAGCAGCGGCTTCTTAACGGACAGAAGATTGCATATAGTGGGGTGCCGGGTGCTTTCGCACAGATTGCCGCAAGCCGGATTTTCCCACAGGGCAATGTAATACCCTGGCCGGATTTTAAAAGCGCTTATCAGGCGGTTGTCAGCGGAGAGTGTGACTGTGCCGTACTTCCGATTGAGAACAGCTATGCAGGTGAAGTTGCACAGGTTATGGATCTGGCATTTTTTGGGCCGCTCTGCATCAACGGCATTTACCAGCTGGAGGTAAATCAGAATCTTCTTGCACTTCCGGGAGCAGGAATCGATGAAATCCAGAAGGTCATCAGTCATCCACAGGCGCTCGCCCAATGTGCAGAGTACATTTCGAAGAAGGGTTTTGAGTCGGAGGAATGCGCCAATACTGCGGTTGCGGCACAGCAGGTGGCAGAGAGAGGATGCCGCGAGCTTGCAGCCATTGCAAGTGAAGAAACAGCGGCATTGTATGGATTGTCTGTTCTGGCTCGGGAAATAAACGAAAGCAGTACAAATCTTACCAGGTTTGCGGTATTTTCCAGAGTGCAGAACCAGCCGGCAGCGCAGGATAATCATTTTATTATGTTTTTTACGGTAAATAATGAAGCAGGAGCATTGAGCCGGGTAACTTCAATTATCGGTGAGAATGGTTTTAATCTGAAGGCACTCCGCAGTCGGCCGACAAAAAAATTAATGTGGGATTATTATTTTTATGCAGAAGGGGAAGGCAATCCGGATAGCGAGAACGGAAGAAAAATGCTCGAACAGCTGAAGCAATGTACCGGAAAGGTACGGATTATCGGAAGCTTTACGAAAGAAACCATTCTGAAATAAGTCAGTTGAATATAAAAATAAAAGTTGACTTTATATGCAAGATTGTATACAATGATACAATCATACACGAACACAAAGTAAATTGTTTTGGTTGGAGGCAATTATGCAGGATCGAAAAGTATTTATGAACGAACACAATAACCTTTTATCTTTAGAGGAACATATGTATCCTCTGGTTGAAGTCGAGGAGCCGAACGTTTTCCGCAATCTTTTTCCGTATACAGAGATTCCGAAGATTGCATTCAACGACAGAGTTGTTCCGCATAACATGCCCTCGGAAATCTGGATTACCGATACGACTTTTCGGGATGGACAGCAGTCGAGAGCACCCTATACTTCAGAACAAATTGTAACTATATATGATTATTTGCATCAGCTTGGAGGTCCGCGCGGTATTATACGACAGAGCGAATTTTTCCTGTACAGCAAGAAGGACAGGGATGCTGTATATAAATGCATGGAACGAGGTTACAAATTCCCGGAGGTGACCTCCTGGATTCGCGCAAGCAAGAAGGATTTTGAACTGGTCAAGGAGATCGGAATGAAAGAAACCGGTATTCTGGTCAGCTGTTCGGACTATCACATTTTCTATAAGATGAAGATGAGCCGTAAGGAAGCGATGAACCATTATCTCAATGTGGTACGTGAGTGTCTGGAGACAGGAGTTGCACCGCGCTGTCATCTTGAGGACATCACCCGTTCGGATATCTATGGATTCGTTATCCCGTTCTGTTTTGAGCTGACCAAGCTTGGAATCGAATATGGTATTCCGGTTAAGATACGTGCCTGTGATACCATGGGCTACGGGGTTAATTATCCGGGAGCTGTAATTCCAAGATCGGTACAGGGAATCATTTATGGGCTGATGACTCATGCCGGAGTGCCCTCGGAGCTGCTTGAGTGGCACGGACACAATGATTTTTATAAGGCAGTCAGCAATTCAACAACAGCGTGGCTTTACGGTGCCTGCGGCGTTAATACGAGTCTGTTCGGTATCGGAGAACGAACCGGGAATACTCCGCTTGAAGCGATGGTATTTGAATATGCACAGCTGCGTGGATCACTTGATGGCATGGATACAACGGTAATTACGGAGCTGGCAGATTATTTCAGAAATGAACTTGGCTATAAGATACCGTCGAGAACTCCGTTTGTCGGTAAGAGCTTCAACGTAACCAGAGCGGGAATCCATGCAGACGGTCTACTGAAAAATGTAGAAATCTATAACATTTTTGATACAGGCAAGTTTCTTAACCGTCCTCCGATTGTGTCGGTATCCAATACCTCAGGGCTTGCCGGAATTGCTCTCTGGATCAATAATACATATCAGCTGAAGGGCGAAAAGGCATTTGATAAAACTCATCCGTTGATTGGAAAACTGAAAGAAGCCATTGACAGGGAATATGATGAGGGCCGGATTACGGTCATGACAGATAACGAGCTGTTTGCAATGATACACGAATTTGCGCCTGAATACGGTTTGTCTTTCCCAGAACTGTAACAGAGAACAGGCAGCATTACAGCTATGGGGCAGGAAGCTAAAAGAGAAGCGTAGTGTGAAGGAGAGATCTTTCACACACAGAAATGGGGATATATATGGAAGAGCACGGGATACAACAGGATATGGCGGAGAAGTATTCTCTGCGTGGACGAGTGTTCAACCGGATTCGTGAAGATATTCTTGCCGGGAAATACGAACAGAACGAAGAACTGAAGGAAGTGACAATCGGTCAGGAAATGGGAGTCAGCCGGACACCGGTTCGCGAAGCCCTTCGTCAGCTCGAACTCGAAGGACTGGTCAATATTATTCCGAATAAAGGAGCCTATGTAACCGGAGTATCGGAGAAGGATATTCATGATATCTATGTGATTCGTTCCTACCTCGAAGGCTTATGCGCCCGCTGGGCATGCGAGAAGATGTCAACTGAAGGACTAAAAGAGCTTGAAGAGGTTGTAGACCTGACAGATTATTTCATTACAAAAGGAAACACGGAGCAGATTGTCGAGCTGGACAACCGATTCCATGAGATTTTATACCGAACCTCAGAGAGCAAATGGCTGAACCATATGCTGAGTGATTTTCATCATTATGTGCAGCGTGTCCGAATGATTTCGCTCGGGGATGTATCACGGGCTCAAAAATCCAATCAGGAACACCGATCCATTGTGGAAGCTATCCGCAGCGGAGACAAAGAAGAGGCGGAACGCCTAGCACATGAGCATATTATTCAGACAATCAGTAACTTAAATCGAAGAGGACTATAAAAAACGGAGTGAGAAAAATCACTCTGTTTTTTTATTCACCGCTCATCAGCTGTTCCCACTGTTCTAACAGTGCTTCATTCTGTAAAGAAATTTCTTCTTTTCGTGCATTTAACTCCATCAGCTTGTGTGGATCTGTAAAATATGCTTCGTCAGTCAGCTTTTCATCAATGGAAGCATCCTCGGTTTCAAGAAGGTGAATCTGTTCTTCGACACGGGCAAGATCACTTTTCCGTTTGCGTTCCCGTGCCTGTTCTTCTTTTTGCTGCTGCCAGTCATTCCTTGGGGTACAAGGGATGGTGGAACAGGGGGAGCCACTTTCTGTTTTTTGTTCTGCAGGCGTAGCGACCTGTTCCTTTTTTTCCAGATAAAAATCATAATTACCGGGATAGTTTACTATTGTCTGCCGGGTAAGGTCAAGAATCCGTGTGGCCGTTTTATTGATAAAATATCTGTCGTGAGATACAAACAGAATTGTTCCTGTATAGCTGACCAGTGCGTGCTCTAAGATTTCCTTTGAGACAATGTCCAGATGATTGGTCGGCTCATCAAGAATCAAAAAGTTGGCTTCCGAGAGCATCAGCTTTGCAAGAGAAACCCGTCCGCGTTCTCCGCCGCTCAAGTCCCGAATCTGCTTAAATACATCGTCTCCGGTAAAAAGAAACGAAGCGAGTGTATTACGTACCTTTGTGTTATTCATATCAGGATAGCTGTCCTGAATCTCTTCAAAGACGGTTTTATCCGGGTCAAGAACCTGCTGTTCCTGGTCGTAATAACCGATGTGCACCTTAACACCGGGACGAAGTTCTCCGCTGTCCGGTGTAAGAAGCCCCATGATGATTTTCAGCAGGGTGGATTTTCCGGTTCCGTTGCCGCCGATAAGAGCGACCCGTTCTCCGCGCTTGATTTCAAAGGAAACATTCCGGAAAAGTGTCAGCTCTCCGTATGATTTGCTTAGATTCACACCGGCAAGGACATCATTACCGCTTACGATACTTGGTTCGAGACTCAGATTCATTTCGGAATCCACAGTAACCGGACGTTCGATACGATCGATTTTATCAAGCAGTTTTTCACGGCTTTCTGCACGTTTGATGGATTTCTCCCGATTAAAGGAACGAAGCTTTGCAATGACTTCCTCCTGATGCTTGATGTCACGCTGCTGATTCAGATAATGATGCAGTTCGATTGAGCGGAGCTGCTCCTTCTTTTCGGCATAAGCGGAATAATTCCCCTCATAGGTGTGAGAGGTTTTATTTTCCAGTTCAATCACCTTTGTCACAATTCGGTCAAGAAAATACCTGTCGTGTGCAACAATGATGACTGCTCCCTGATAATTGAGAAGATAGGTTTCCAGCCAGGCAATTGATTCCATATCAAGGTGATTGATCGGTTCGTCAAGTAATATAACATCGGGATTCAGCAGTAAAAGACGACCGAGTGCAAGCCTCGTTTTTTGCCCGCCGGAAAGTGTACTGATACTTTTAGTAAAATCCTCCTCATTAAATCCGAGTCCCTTTAAGACACCCACCACCTTACTACGATAGGCATAGCCTTCCTCCTGTTCAAATTCATGGGTAAGGCGCGTATAAGAGGAAAGCATCTGTTCGAGGGCATCTCCTTCGGCGGATTTCATATCAAGCTCCAGGCGGCGAAGCGCTTCCTCTTTTCGGAGAAGCTCTGCTTTTACCGAAAGCATTTCGTCATAAACGGTTTTCTGTGAAACAAGATCCTGATGTTGTGACAGGTATCCAAAGCTTGCTCCCTTGGCAAGCACCACCTCGCCCTCATCGGGTGTAAGCTCACCGATAATAATTTTCAATAGGGTGGACTTTCCGGCACCGTTAATGCCGACAATCGCAGCTTTTTCGTGCTCATTGACAAGAAACCCGACATGCTCAAGAACAGCTTCTGCGCCAAAGGCCTTTGATATATTATAACAGGATAAAATCATTACATTTCCTCCGTGATTGATTAGGCAGCTTTCAACCCAGATGGGTCGGCAAAAACTCATATGCGATAATAACGGCATTTAATTTACAAAGATTATAAATTGGTGGTAACAACAACTAAATAGTATATCGGAGCAAAATAAAACTGTCAATAACGGGAAGTCGGAAATTAATATTGCAGATGAGCGGAGATACAGCAGAGCAAATCCACAGGGATGGATTCGCCGTGCTTACTTGAAATCCCCTTGAATACAGTATATAATGCTTTGATAGGAAGCAGATGAATGCTTCCGGTATGGATGGAGGTATAACATGGACAGAGAAAAAGAAAGGACACTTCCGGCCTGCAGAAAATCTTCCGAAGTTGTTCCTGTAGGGACAAAGAAACCGCCGGTCAGCGAAGCAATCAGTGACCTGACCTGTAGAAATCTGATTCATGCAGCATTCGGCGCAATGGAAAATGCCTATGTACCGTATTCTGGCTTCAAGGTCGGAGCAGCGCTGCTGGCAAAGAACAAGACCGTGTTTACCGGCTGCAATATTGAAAATGCTGCTTACGGACCGTCAAACTGTGCAGAACGGACAGCGATATTCAAGGCAGTGAGTGAAGGAGTCAGGAATTTTGCTGCAATTGCAATCGTCGGCGGTTCAGAAGGAACAGTGACAGAGCTTTGTCCGCCCTGTGGTATCTGTCGTCAGGTAATGGCGGAATTCTGCATTCCGGATGATTTTTATATTATTCTTGCAAAATCAGAAGAGGATTACTGGATTTATACACTGGAGGAGCTATATCCGATGGGGTTTTGTGCAGCAAATCTGCATAAATGATTATCAAGTTATGAGGAGGTATGGGCTGAAGGCTCAGAGGAAAGTATGTACGGAAAACTGACAATGGAACCGGTGCTCACCGAGAGCATCAATTATGCTATGCAGCAGAACTATGTACCGGCAGTCCGAAAGATTACGGTCACGAACACCTCGCAAGAGGAACAAACCGATCTGAGGCTGACAATTACGTCAGAGCCCGGGTTCATCCAGCCGTTTGAACTTCCTGTCGAACCGCTTGCACCGGGTCAGACGATAGAGCTTGCTCCAATCCGTGTGGTTCTGGTTTCAGAATTTATGCTGTCTGTGACGGAACGGGTTGCAGGAAATCTGTCATTTCATATTTACAGCGGAGAGGAGCCGGTCTGCCATGAAGACCGGAATATTTCGGTACTTGCATATGACCAGTGGACAGGAAGCAATATGATGCCGGAGCTGCTTGCGGCATTTGTCCTTCCGAATCACCAAAGAATCACGGAGGTTCTTCTTCGAGCCGGTGAAATACTGAATCAGTGGACGAACAGTCCGTCCATGACCGGGTATCAAAGCAACAACCCAACTGTAGTAAAGCATCAGATGGCGGCAATTTATGCCGCGCTTCAGAAAGAAAATATCGCATATACGGTGCCGCCGGCGAGCTTTGAGAGTGTCGGACAGCGGATACGTCTCTGTGATGCAGTACTGGAACAGCATCTTGGAAGCTGCCTCGATCTTTCTCTTGTATATGCATCCTGTCTGGAGGCTGCCGGACTGAACCCTGTGATCCTTCTGATGAAGGGACATGCGTTTGCAGGCTGCTGGCTGGAGGAGCTTAACTTTCCCGAAACCGTGCAGGATGATGCCGCAGGAATCAGGAAGAGGATTGCTGAGGGCATTGAGGAGCTGTGCCTTGTGGAATGTACCGATGTTGTGGTCGGGAAAAGTGTAACCTTTGATGAAGCATCTGCTCACGGAGCACATCAGCTGGATACACCGGAAGATTTTGTTATGCTGATTGATATTGCGCGGAGCAGAAGCGGAGGAATTCGTCCGATTCCGATGCGCATTTTGGAAAATGGTGTTTACCGGAGTGTTGATTACGGGAAGAAGACAAGAGCTGAGCTTACCGGACGTCCACAGGAGGTCGAGCATGCATTTATCTCCCCTGAGGAGGGAAAAGACGGACTCACCAGACAGAAGCTGTGGGAACGCAAGCTGCTTGATCTGAGCCTTCGGAATATGCTGCTCAGCTTTCGTGTGACGCAGAATACCCTGCAGCTGATGGCAGTAAATCTCGATCAACTGGAGGATGCTTTGTCCGGCGGAAGCGATATCCGAGTTATGCCGCGTCCGGACGACTGGACCAATACACTTCGGGACAGCAGAATTTATGAACTGGAAAATGCTGATTCGGTAATGGGAGAATTTGCTCAGGCGGAGTTTAAAAATAAGCGGATCCGTACCTTTCTGGAGGATCAAGATCTGGAGAATGTACTGAAGAATCTGAGCCGGCGAGCCAAGATTAGTCTGGAAGAGAACGGAACCAATACGCTGTATCTTGGGCTTGGGTTCCTTAAGTGGTACGAATCGGATATCAGCCAGAAGGAACGCCTGGCTCCGCTGGTTCTGATTCCTGTTGATCTGGTGAGAAAGCTGCAGGAACGTTCCTTTGCGCTTCGGATCCGTGACGAGGAACCGCAGATCAATATAACACTGCTGGAATTGCTGCGGCAGGATTATAAGATTAATATTACGGGTCTGGATCCGCTTCCGACGGATGATACCGGTCTGAATCTGAAGGTTATATTTAATACGGTTCGTCAGGCGGTGATGGGTCAGAAACGCTGGGATGTGGAAGAGTATGCATTTTTGGGGCTCTTTTCTTTCAGCCAGTTCATTATGTGGAACGATCTTCGCAACCGCTCGGAGGAATTGAAGAAGAATAAAACAGTGGCAAGTCTTATTTCCGGAAAGCTTGAATGGCAGCCGGAGGAGGAAGAGCTTAGGTCAGGTGAATTAGATGACCGAATATCCCCGTCGGAACACGCAGTTCCGATGAGCGCAGATTCTACGCAGATGCTTGCTGTCTGTTCTGCTGCAAAGGGGCAGAGCTTTGTTCTTCACGGACCGCCGGGAACGGGGAAATCTCAGACGATTACGAACATGATTGCCAATGCTCTGTATCAGGGAAAGTCAGTACTTTTTGTCGCTGAAAAAATGGCGGCATTATCGGTTGTGCAGAAGCGTCTGAAAAAAATCGGGCTGGATCCTTTCTGTCTTGAGCTTCATTCCAACAAAGCGCGGAAAAAGGATGTTCTTGATCAGTTGGATAAGACCCTGCAGATCGGACGGGTGAAATCTCCGGAGGAATACAACGCGGCGGCAGACCGAATCAGGGAGCTTCGAAATGAACTGAATGCAATCATGCGTGAGCTTCATGAAAAACGTCATTTTGGCTTCAGCCTGTATGAAGCTATTGCAATGTATGAAAAGAACAGCAGTGACGGAAACCGTGGCCTTTTGCACATTGACGCGCAGACGGTCTTAGGAATGCAGCCGGTGACCTACGGTCTGTGGATGGAGCTGCTGCACAAATACCGCGCAGCAATTCTCGAATGTGGAGGACTGTGCGGCAATCCGCTGCAGGAGTTTTGTTCAAGAAACTATTCTGTATCCTGGAAGCAGGAGCTGCAGGAAATTCTGCTTCGCTACCGGAAGGAAGAAACTGCTCTGAGAGATTGTTACAATAAGCTTAGAGAAAGCCTTGCCGCTCCTGAGGCTCCATCGCGTGCAGACCTCACAAGGCTGTTAGCTGTCTGTGAGGTTCTTGATACAGTGAATTACATACCGGAAACGCTGTTCCGTTATCGTGGAGCAGAACAGCTTCAGGAAAGAGTCACCTTCTGCGTGGCGTCGGGAAAAGCAGCAGCACAGCTTGAGAAGAAGCTGATGGGAATGTTTGATTCTCAGGTATTTTCCTACGATTACCGTAAGGCTGCTCTTGAATGGAAGCAGGCAAAGGGTGAATGGTTTGTGGCAAAAGCCATGAAGACCGGGCGGCTCTTAAAAGAACTTAAGCTGTATGCAAAACAACCGGAGAAGATTACAAAGAGTACGATAGAAGATTATTATGAACAGATGAATAACTACTACAGTTACAGCGAGAATGCAAGCAGTGCGGGAGCGGAGGTAAAGACTCCTTTTGGTATGCTCTGGTCTTCTGAGCACCCGAACTGGGATATGATTGAAAATGTATATTTTGCCTGCCTGAAACTACAGAAGGCTTCTGCCGGAAATCCGGAAGCGGAAGAAAAGATTGCAGCAGCCTGCGCTGACCGGAACAGCTTTCTTGCCGGGACCGGAGCAGGAATCAGCGGATACCGGAATGCAGCAGGAATATGCAGCGCTACGGAGCAGCAGCTGTGGGAGCATCATAAGATTTATCTGGATGAGCTTTATCAGGAGCAGAACTGGTTCTCCGTGATTAACGGAAAGATCAATCAATGGCTGTTGTCCATGGATAATCTGAAGGCCTGGTGCATCATGCTGAACTTACAGGACGAGCTGGTACAGAACGGAATCGGTTTTGTCACCGAGCTTGTTAAGGCGGGAACCCTGCTGCCGGAACACCTGCTTCCGGCATTCGAATGTGCACTCGGTCTTTCCTGTGCGAATGAAATTATTGAATCTACACCTGCACTTTCCATGTTTCATGGTGCGCAGTTTGATGAAAAAATTGAACGCTTCCGTTCTGCGGATGAAAAATTCCGTGAACTGACAATCAACGAAATCGTAGCCAAGTTATCTGCCCGGATACCGTCCTCTTCCGGAAATGTTGCAAACTCCTCTGAAATCGGAATTCTGCAGCGTGCGATTAAGAGCGGCGGAAGAATGATGCCGATTCGGAAATTGTTCGACAGTATCCCGACACTGCTTCGGATGTTATGTCCCTGCATGCTTATGAGTCCGATTTCCGTGGCTCAGTATATTGATCCGAAATTTCCGAAGTTTGATGTGGTAATATTTGATGAAGCCTCACAGCTGCCGACCTGTGAAGCGGTTGGAGCAATTGCAAGAGGAGAAAATGTCATTGTTGTCGGAGATCCGAAACAGCTGCCGCCGACTTCGTTCTTCGAAACCAACAGGGTAGATGAGGAAAACTTTGAAAAAGAGGATCTGGAAAGCGTACTGGATGACTGTCTTGCGCTGTCAATGCCGCAGAAACACCTGCTCTGGCATTATCGTTCACGTCATGAGAGCCTGATTGCTTACAGTAACATGCAGTATTATGAGAATAAACTATACACCTTCCCGTCGCCGAACGATCTGGTATCGGAGGTCATCTTTGTACCTGTAGACGGCGTATACGACCGGAGCAGAACCAAACAGAATCCGGCCGAAGGTGATAAAATAGTCGAAGAGATTGTACGCAGACTGCGGGATCCCGAGCTGCAAAATGATAGTATCGGTGTTGTTACGTTCAGTGTAGTGCAGCAGCATCTGATTGAGGATCTGCTGGAAGAAGCCTTTCGGAAAGAACCGGAGCTCGAACTGGTAAACCAGAAGTCAGCAGAACCGATATTTATAAAGAATCTGGAAAATGTTCAGGGTGACGAACGGGATGTTATCTTATTCTCCATTGGTTACGGACCGGATAAGGACGGCAAGGTTACGCTGAATTTCGGACCGCTGAACAGGGACGGAGGCTGGCGGAGACTGAATGTTGCCATTTCCCGCGCAAGAAAGCAGATGATGATCTTTTCCACCCTGCGTCCGGAACAGATTGATGCCGGCAAGACAATGGCAGATGGAGTGCTTGGACTGAAGGGCTTTCTGGAATTTGCGTCGAGAGGAAAGAACGTTCTGGTTGCCCGGCAGGGTATAACGAAAAAGCGCAGTGCCGGGGTGGAGGAATCCGTTGCGGAGGCGCTGAGGGGGCTTGGATATGAAGTTAAATGCAGTATCGGCTGCTCTGAATATAAGATTGATCTTGGAATTGTCGATCCGGAAGATCCGGAGCGGTATCTGCTTGGAATTCTATGTGACGGAAATCCTCTTGGGATGGAGATGATGGCTCGCGATCGGAGCATTTTACAGCCAGATGTATTAAAATCACTCGGATGGAGCCTGTATCGTCTTTGGACCCTAGACTGGCTTGATACGCCGGAGCGGGAGCTTTCGAAGATAAAGGAAGCAATCACTGCAGCTGTAAAAGCCAAGAGGGAGAAGGAAGCAAAAGAGGTTGCAAGAGAGCTTGCTGAACTGAACGGAGTTCCGCTTTCCGGGAAAGCTGCCGGAGAACCGGAAGCTGCAAAAAAACCAGGGGTTTATTCTCACGAAATGTTTGAAAAGGAAGCAGTTGTCAAACCGGTCTGTCATGCAGCTGACTACGAAACACTGCCGGCAAAGCATTGCTTTCCGACTGAAGAATTCTATCTGCCGAAAAGCCGGGAGCTGATCGGAAGGCAGATCGGGAATATTATCGAACGGGAAGGACCGGTCTGCTACAAACGTCTCTGCAGAAAGGAGCTTGCTTTCTGGGGAATCGCGCGGAGCGGAGCAAAGATTGAACAGATGCTTTCCGGAATTATCAGAGAAGGAAAGTATCGTATTACAAAGTCAAACGGAGCTTATTTTTACTGGAAAAAGAGTCAGGAGCCGGAATGCTACCAGGAATACAGAACACCGACCGATGATCCGGACTCCAGACGGGACATGGACGAGATTGCAGCAGAAGAAATTTCCAATGCAATCATTGACATTCTAACTGCTCAGGTCAGTCTGAGTCGGGAGGATCTTGTCCGTGAGACAGCGAAAGTATTTGGATTTACACGGATTGGAGCGGTAATCCAGACAGCCGTGGAAAACGGGCTTGAGACGGCGAAAGCAAGAGGTCAGATAACGGACGGAGAGCGGATTACACTGCGAGGCTAGATAAGGCTGAGAAAAACAGATACACTTTCCTTTCAGCCGATAAGAGGGAAAAATGTCGGAAAATAAAACCATCATTGATTCAATAAAAAACTGCAGAGACTGTCCGCGGGAATGTGGCGCGGACAGAAGCTCTGGAACGGGAGCCTGTGGTGTTGGAGCGTTGCCGAGAGTTGCGAGGGCAGCGCTTCATTTTTGGGAAGAACCCTGCATTTCAGGAACGAGAGGTTCCGGAACGGTGTTTTTTTCTGGCTGTGCTCTGCGCTGTGTATTTTGTCAGAATCGGGAGATAGCGCTGGCACAGAGAGGAACGGAGGTCAGCAGGGAACGTCTGACGGAGATTTTTCTTGAGCTTCAGAAGCAGGGAGCCAATAACATCAATCTGGTGACTCCCTCTCATAATACAGATATTATCTGCGAAGCTTTGCGGCATGCAAAGGAGAAAGGTCTTACTGTTCCGATTGTGTATAATACAGGAAGCTATGAAAAAGCAGAGACGCTTCGCAGACTGGAAGGACTGGTGGATATCTGGCTGCCTGATCTAAAATACTATGATACGGAGCTGTCTGCAAGGTATTCCGCTGCACCGGATTATTTTTCCGTAGCCGCAAAGGCAATCGAGGAGATGTACCGGCAGGCCGGACCGGCACAGTTCGGTGGAAAAGAACCGGAAAATGAACAGAAACAGAATGACGGGCCGGAACAGGCTGGCGAACAGGGACAGAGTTGCGGACCGGAACAGGCTGGCGAACAGGGACAGAGTTGCGGGCCGGAACAGGCTGGTGAACAGGGACAGAGTTGCGGGCCGGAACAGGCTGATGAACAGGGACAGAGTTGCGGGCCGGAACAGGCTGATGAACCGGAACAGGCTGGCAAACAGGAACAGGGTCTGATGAAACGCGGGATAATTGTACGTCATCTTGTTCTTCCCGGTCATGTTGCAGACTCCAAAAAAATACTACGGTACCTGTATGAAACCTATGGGGATCACATTTATATCAGCATTATGAACCAGTATACGCCGATGCTGACCGGTGCACCGGCAGAAAAGTATCCGGAGCTGACGCACAAGGTAAAACAATCGGAATATAACCGTGTTGTGGACTATGCTATCCGTCTTGGTGTGAGTAACGCATTTATACAGGAAGGCGGAACTGCAAAAGAAAGCTTCATTCCCGACTTTGATGGAACAGGGGTAAATATCTAACCTTTTTAAACCTAATCGAACCTTTGACAAATTGAAGCTTTGTGCTTTTCAATGGTATACTGTCGGTATAGGAGCCGTAGCAGTACTTCTTACCGCGGACCGAAAGAATCTAAGAGGTGAGACAATGCGGTATATCAGAAAGAAACCGGTGGTTCGGATTCTGTGTACTGTTCTCGCGGCAATTATGATACTTCCGTGGTTTAGAACATTACCGGCAGAGGCTAAGGAGGTAACAACTGTGGAAATGAAATGGGAGGCAGCAGCGCCTGATACAGTTACGCTGACAGAGGAGTACTGTGTAAACGCATTGCAGCTTGAAACGGCATATTTACTTGAGTTTGACTGTGACAGACTTCTCGCAGGCTTTCGGGAGACTGCAGGACTTGATATGAAGGGTGCGGTTCGCTACAGTGGCTGGGAAAATTCTCTGATTGGCGGACATACGCTTGGGCATTACCTAACCGCATGCGCACAGGATTATATAAGTGCGGATACTTCTGCCGAAGATAAAGCTGCTCTTTATGAAAAGCTGGTTACCTTGATTGACGGGCTGCAGGAATGTCAGGAGAACAGCAAAGAGAAACCGGGATTTCTCTTTGGTGCTGTATTGTTGTCTAAGGAAAATGTTGCGTTGCAGTTTGACAATGTTGAAAATGGATTGACAAATATTATGACACAGGCCTGGGTACCGTGGTATACGATACACAAAATTCTTCAGGGTTTGATTGACGTATACAGGTTTACCGACTATGAACCGGCGAAAGCTGTGGCCTCGGCTCTTGGAGACTGGATTTACGAACGAACATCCTCTTGGAGCGCCGGAACAAGAAACACGGTTCTTGGAATTGAGTACGGCGGAATGAATGACTGTCTCTATTCTCTGTACGCTATTACCGGGAAACAAGAACATGCAGAGGCGGCGCATTCCTTTGATGAGACGGCACTATTTGAAAAGGTACTGACGGATGCGGCGGATGTTCTGAATAACCGGCATGCCAATACTACTATTCCAAAATTCATCGGTGCTCTGAACCGCTATGTGACTCTGCATGGAACAACCGATGCTTCGGGAGCGGTGATCGATGCATCCGTTTATCTTGAGTATGCAAAGCATTTCTTTGACATGGTAATCACACATCACACCTATATCACCGGTGGGAACAGTGAATGGGAGCATTTCGGACGGGATGATGTTCTTGATTCGGAACGGACCAGCTGCAATTGTGAGACCTGTAACACCTACAATATGCTGAAGCTGGCAGGAATACTGTACTCAGTCACAGGGGAAGCAAAATACGCAGAGTATTATGAAACCGCATATATCAACACGATTTTATCCTCTCAGAATCCTACCACCGGTATGACAACGTATTTTCAGCCGATGGCAGGCGGATATTTTAAGGTATACGGGGAGAAGTTCAATAAATTCTGGTGCTGTACCGGAAGCGGTATGGAGAATTTTACAAAGCTTGGAAGTAATCTGTATTATCTGAAAGACGATACTGTTTATACGGCATTATTTATCAGTTCAACGCTGCGGCTGTCTGAAAAAGGTGTTACCTTGAATCAGGAGTCTGACGTGCTTTCCGGTGGCGGAACCGTGTTTACCGTGAAGACCGATTCCGGCGAAGCTGTGCAGATCGCACTTGCGGTTCGGATTCCGGATTGGGAAAAACAGACTCCGGCAATCACTCTGAATGAGACTCCGGTAGAAACAGAAGAACAGGACGGTTATCTGATTCTAAGAAGGTCCTTTGCGAACGGAGACAGGGTTGCAGTGGAATTTCACATGGAAGCGGAAGCTGTGGGACTGCCTGACGCGGACAATGTATTTGCCTTTCGTTTTGGACCGTTGGTGCTGTCTGCATGCCTTGGAGAAGAGGAGATGTTCACAACAACAACCGGTGTCAATGTTACCGTACCAGGAGATACTCTGCTGGAAACCGAAGAAGTGATCTTAAAGGAGACAACAGGAAGCCTTACGGATTTTATCACAGATATTAATTCTTACCTTGTGAAAGCCGATGATTCCATGACCTTCACATTGACCGGGACAGAAACACAGTTAACCTTTGTTCCGCACTACACCCAGTATAAGGAACGCTATGGAATCTACTGGTATTTTACCAGCTATGACGACAGTTTGGTGAAAGATGACGATGCTCCAAAATTTGAATTCGATGTGATTGATACGGTTCAGCCGGGATACGGGCAGTATGAAAATGATATATTACATGCAATGACAGAAGCAGGTACTGTCGGAGTTACCTCTGACAGTACCTATCGGTATGCAAAAGCCGGAGGCTCGTTTACTTACCGGATGGCTGTGGATATGGAGCAGGACACCTTTTTATCGGTTGTTCTGCGTAAAGAGGACAACGGAAAGACTCTGAAGATAACAATCGGAAGAGAAGAAGCAGCAGGCAGCAATGAACTTTCGAACACAACAGTTATCTATGAAGAAACACTGAATTACAGCGGAGAGGAAGAACAATATGAAATCTATATAAGGCTTCCGTTTGAAGCGCTGAAAAATGCATTGCAGACAGTCGAATACAATGGACAGAAGCGATACACCGTACAGCTTTGTTTTGAAGCAGCAGATGGGCAGGAATCAGCAAGAGTATGTGATTTTATACGAACAGGAACACGGAAGATTCTCTATGAAACCGATGAAACACTTGCTTATTTTGTTGACTGCGGAGATCATGAGCCTTCGACAATATCTGACGGAGACAGGTACGGTAAATATAATAGTGTGACAGAACAGGCGTATAGTGCAGACCCGGTTACAGGATATTATTGGGGTATCGTAGATGACATGAAGGATCAGTATAACGGATCAGGAATCAGTAATGCGGTATATACGGCGAATACATGGGCTTACGAATACGAAAAAACCGACGGAACTGCAAAGACTGCTTCCAACCGATATACGAAGAATCAGCTTGAGAGCGGAGTATCGCCAAGATTTCTGGATTATTCCTTTGAGCTTCCTAACGGAACCTATGAAATTGAAGTCGGCTTTACGGATCCATGGAACTGTTCTGATCAGCCGACAGTTTACGGAAACTTTGGTAAAGATAATCAAGTCACGATTGCCGAGAAACTAGAACTGAAGTTTGAAGATACAGCAAAGGGACAGGTAACGGTAACCGACGAAAATCTGACGATTAATGTGCGCTCTGACAGAAGTGCTATTAACATGACTTTTATCAAAATAGCAATCCTGTCACAGGAAGAACAAAGCTTTGAAGAGGGTGAAATGCTCACACTTAACTCTTCTCTTGACGAAACGGACAAAGAAGACGAAACGTAAAAGGAAGACGAAACAGCTGAAAAAGAAACGGGCAGCAGTACCTTCGGCGGGTTAACCGGACGGAAAATGGTCATTACAGCAGGAATCGGAGCTACAGTGATTGCTGCACTGGCAGCGCTGTTTCTGGGATTCAGAAGGAAAAAGTAAATATTATATAGAAGACAGCAAATCCCCGGTGCCAAACCGGGGATTTTGTTTGCAGAGGAAA